>JANNPX010000029.1:0-86506 GCA_031400455.1 Chloroflexota bacterium
GTTTGATCATGTTCCTGCTCGTCGTTCAAGTTTCAAGCACGCTCGCTCAGTACGTATGCAACAAACCGATCAACAAAACTCGTGGTGATGTGCAATTCTTCGGCGTAGAAGGCACGAAAAGTTGCACCGCGCCGTCGGCGCGGCGCCGCCGGTATATCCTGAGGTTCGCTTCAAGAATCAGTGCCCATCTACAGGTCGGCCATCAGGTTGACACCTGCGTTATCGAATCTGTATACTCCGCGCACATAGCGGGCTTTGAAGCGCAGCAGTAGATTCGCGACGGCCTGAGCGAGCCGGTGTTGGTGTGAGACCGGCGGTAGCGGGCGAATCGAACTCAGCGTGGAGCTGCCGGGGTGAGCTGAAGGGCCAGCCCGGGCCGGGTAGCGACCGTTAGAGCGCTCCGAGAGCCTGTCCGCCAGGGCGGATTGGAAGAAGGGTGGCACCGCGGGCCTTGTACCCGTCCCTTTAGTGGACGGGTTTTTTGATACCCGGCGGCGGCCGAAGCAGGAAGAGGCACATGATGTGCCGAAAACAGGGAATGATGAACAAGCAGATCGCTTCTCCGGAGGGTACCCCGGTCTCGGCGTCCAGCCAGTTGGCACGCCGTGACCGCGATGTAGTACGCCTCTTGTCCGGGGTATCCGGCGAGCAGAACACGCTCGCGCTACTCGGACTCCTCCTTTAGTCGTCCTCGCGCCGCACGCGGATTGCAGGGGACGATGCCCACCAGGGTGGGAACACCAACGACAACGACGGATGCCGCATCGTGCGGACGAGTCGCAGGAGAAGCAGCAATGACAAAGATCAAGGGCGCAGAGATCATCATGGAGTGCCTCCGCAAGGAGGGGGTCGAGATCATCTTCGGCTACCCCGGCGGCGCCAACCTCCCGATGTACGACGCGCTGAAGAAGTACCCCGACATCAAGCACGTGCTCGTGCGCCACGAGCAGGCGGCGGCGCATGCCGCCGACGCGTACGCGCGCGTCTCCGGCAAGGCAGGCGTCTGCTGGGCGACGTCCGGCCCCGGCGCGACGAACCTCGTCACGGGCATCGCCAACGCGTGGATGGATTCCGTGCCGCTGGTGTGCATCACAGGCCAGGTCGTCTCGTGGCTGCTCGGCCGCGATGGATTCCAGGAAGCGGACATCACCGGCATCACGATCCCGATCGTCAAGCACAACGTGCTCGTGCTGGACGTCGAGGACATCGCGCCTGCTATCGCCGAGGCGTTCCACATCGCAACGACGGGGCGGCCGGGGCCGGTGCTGGTCGATATCCCGCGCGACGTGCAGCAAGCGCTGTGCGAGTTCAACTATCCGGAGAAGGTGAGCCTGCCGGGCTATCAGCCGACGGTGATGGGGCATCCGGGTCAGGTGAAGAAGGCGGCGCAGCTCATCGCCGAGTCGGAGAAGCCGCTGATCCTCGCGGGGCACGGCGTCGTCATCGCTCGCGCGGCGGAGGAGCTGACGGAGCTGGCGGAGAAGGCGCAGATCCCCGTGATCACGACGCTGCTCGGACTGGGCGGCATGGCGGGATCGCACGAGCTGAACATGGGGATGCCGGGCATGCACGGCATGTATTGGAACAACATGGGCATCCAGGAAGCTGATCTCGTCATCGGTATCGGCATGCGCTTCGATGACCGCGTGACGGGTGCGCTGAAGGACTTCGCGCCGAACGCGAAGATCATCCACATCGACATCGACCCGGCGGAGATCGGCAAGAACGTCAAGACGATGGTGCCGATCGTCGGCGACGTGAAGGCGGTGCTGAAGCAGCTGCTGCCGCAGGTCGAGCCGATGCGACACGATGCGTGGCGCGCGTGGTTCGCCGACATGCGGGCGAAGCACCCGTCGATCGCGATCCCGGAGAGCGATAAGATCCTGCCGCAGTACGTGATCAAGAAGATCTACGAAATGTCCGGCCCGAAGGCGTACTACGCGACGGGCGTCGGGCAGCATCAGATGTGGGCGGCGCAGTACTTCTGGGGCGACAACCCGTACTCGTTCGTGACGTCGGGTGGCCTCGGAACGATGGGGTTCGAGGTGCCGGCGGCGATCGGCGTGCAGTTCGCGCGGCCGCACGACACCGTGTGGGCGTTCTGCGGCGACGGTGGCTTCCAGATGACGATGCAGGAGCTGTCGCTCTGCGCGGAGTACGAACTGCCGATCAAGTTCGCCATCATCAACAACCACTATCTGGGCATGGTGCGGCAGTGGCAGGACACGTTCTACGACGGCAACAAGCAGTCGGTGCGGATGTTCCAGCCGGACTTCGTGAAGCTGGCTGAGGCGATGGGTGTCACCGGCATCCGCGTCACCGAGAAGTCGATGGTGGAGTCGTCGATCGAGGCGGCGCTGCGGCACCCGGGCGCCGTGTTGCTCGACTTCGAGGTCGAGGAGGCGGAGGACTGCTATCCGATGATGCCGCCCGGCGTCAGCCTGTCGGACACCATCGACCAGCCGAAGATCGAGACGCGGCCGCGCGAGACCACGCGCGAGCCCGCCGGCGGGAGGGCGCGATGAGCGGCAGACTGCACACGATCGTCGCACTGGTGGAGAACCGGCCCGGCGTGCTCAACAAGATCGCCAACAAGTGGCGCCAGCGCGCGTTCAACATCGAGAGCCTGACCGTCGGGCCGAGCGAACTGCCGGGGCTGTCGCGCATGACATTCACGGTGGACGGCATCGCGCACGACATCGAGCAGGTGACGAAGCAGCTCTACAAAGTGATCGAGGTGGTGAAGATCACCGACGTCACGGAGGAACGCATCGTCGCACGGGAACTCGCGCTCGTGAAGGTTGCGACGACGAAGGACAACCGCGGCGCCGTGATCGAAGTGGTCAACATGTTCCGCGCGAACATCGTGGATGTCGCGGTCGACTCGCTGGTCATCGAAGTGACCGGCGCGGAAGAGAAGATCGACGCGATGATCGCGATGCTGACACCGTTCGGGCTGAAGGAGTTGGTGCGGACGGGCCGCGTGGCGATGACGCGCGGGGCACAGCCGCCGACGCCGTCCCTCGAGACGAACGGCGTGTATCACAAGTACCGGTCGGCCGGCGAAGGCAAGCCGAAGGTGGGGAGCCTGATCTAGAGGTTGGAAGTTGGAGGTCTGAGCCTCTGACGGGAATCGGACGGGGCCATCAGTCAGTCGGCGCGAGCGCCTATCAACGAGACAGGAACAACAACGCAATGCCACAGATGTACTACGACAAGGACGCGGATCTTTCGCTGCTCAAGGGGAAGACGATCGGCGTGATCGGGTTCGGCAGCCAGGGGCATGCCCACGCGCTGAACCTCAAGGACAGCGGCTGCAACGTCATCGTCGGCCTCTACCCCGGCTCGAAGTCGTGGGCGAAGGTCGAAGAGGCGGGGCTGCGCGTCGGCAATGTGCGCGAGGTCGCCGAAGAGGCGGACATCATCATGATCCTTGCGCCCGACCAGGTCGCGAAGGACGTGTACTACAGCCATATCGCCGACGGCTTGAAGCCGGGCAACATGGTGATGTGGGCGCACGGGTTCAACGTGCACTTCGACCAGGTGCAGACGCCGGACGATATCGACGTGACGATGGTCGCGCCGAAGGGGCCGGGGCACCTCGTACGCCGCGTGTACGCCGAGGGCGGCGGCGTGCCGGCGCTCTTCGCCGTACACCAGAACGCTACGGAGTCGGCGCGGCAGATCGCGCTGGCATACGCGAAGGGCATCGGCGCGACGCGCGCCGGCGTGCTGGAGACGACGTTCAAAGAAGAGACCGAGACGGACCTCTTCGGCGAGCAGGCCGTTCTCTGCGGCGGTACGACGGCGCTCGTAAAGGCGGCGTTCGAGACGCTGTGCGAGGCGGGGTACCAGCCGGAACTGGCGTACTTCGAGTGCATGCACGAGCTGAAGCTGATCGTCGACCTGATGTACGAGGGCGGCATGGAGTACATGCGCTACTCGATCAGCGACACGGCCGAGTACGGCGATTACTCTCGCGGGCCGGTAGTGATCGATGCGCACGTCAAAGAGAACATGAAGCGCGTGCTGGGCCAGATCCAGGACGGGACCTTCGCGAAGGAATGGATCCTCGAGAACCAGGCTGGGCGCCCGAGCTTCAACGCGCTGCGGCGGATCAACGCCTCGCACCAGATCGAAGAAGTGGGCGCGGAGTTGCGCGGCATGATGCAGTGGTTGAAGAAGAGCCGCTGACATAACGGATTGACGTAATGATGAACGAGTTCACGATGACTACGATGCTCGGCCTCACACTTCAACAGCCCTCGTCCGCCTGAGCGGATCGGAGGGCACGGAGTTGGGCGCCGCGCGCCGCGCCGAATGTTTCACGTGAAACAATGCAACGGAGGACATCGTCATGGACAAGGTCATCATTTTCGATACGACACTGCGCGACGGCGAGCAGTCGCCGGGCGTCGCGCTGACGGCAGAAGACAAGATGCAGATCGCGCGCCAGCTCGAGCGGCTGGGCGTGGACATCATCGAGGCGGGCTTCCCGCGCACGTCGCCGGGCGACTTCGAAGCGGTGCAGGCGATCGCGCGCGAGATCAAGGGCGCGCAGATCGCAGGGCTCGCGCACGCAAACCCCGAGGCCGTCGATGCGTGCTGGGATGCGGTGAAGGGCGGTGTTCAGCCGCGCATCCACGTCTTTCTGTCGACGAGCGACATCCACATCATGCACCAGCTGGCGAAAGACAAGGAGACCGTGCTCGAGATGGCGCGGACGATGGTGGCACGCGCCGCGGGCTACTGCAGCGACGTCGAATTTAGCCCGATGGACGCGACACGTAGCGACCGCAAGTTCGTCTACTGGATGCTGGAGCAGTGCATCGAAGCAGGCGCGACGACGGTGAACATTCCGGACACGGTGGGCTACGCCATCCCGGAGGAGTTCGCGGGGTTTATCAAGGACATCTACGAGAACGTGCCGAACATCCACAAGGCTCGCATCTCCGTGCACTGCCACAACGACCTGGGTCTGGCGGTAGCCAACTCGCTGGCGGCAGTCTCGGTAGGCGCGCGGCAGATCGAGACGTGCATCAACGGCATCGGCGAGCGGGCGGGGAATGCGGCGCTCGAAGAAGTCGTGATGGCGATCAAGACGCGGCGCGACTTTATGAACGTCGAGACGAACATCAAGACGCAGGAGCTCTACCGGACGAGCCGCATGGTCGCGGATCTCACGGGCATGAGCATGCAGTGGAACAAGGCAATCGTCGGCGCGAACGCGTTCCGCCACCAGTCCGGCATTCACCAGGACGGCGTGCTGAAGATGCGCGAGACGTACGAGATCATGGACGCGAAGGAGATCGGCTGGCCGTCCGGCGGCGCGGAGATCGTGCTGGGCAAGGTATCCGGGCGCCACGGGTTCAAGTCGCGGCTGGAAGAGCTGGGGTACGACCTCACCGAGGAAGAGCTGTCGCGCGCCTTCATGGCGTTCAAGGAACTGGCGGACAAGAAGGCGGAGATCGACGACCGCGACCTCGAGGCGATCGTCGCCGACAAGCTGCGTACCCAGACCGAGATCTACCACCTCGACTTCGTGCAGGTGTCGTGCGGCGACCACGCCACGCCGACGGCGACGGTACGCCTGATCGCGCCTGACGGGACGGTACGGGCTGACGCCGCGCTCGGTACGGGGCCGGTCGACGCGGTGTATCGCGCGATCAACCGCATCGTCGATGTCGAGAACGAGCTGACGGAGTTCCACGTCAAGAGCGTCACCGAAGGCATCGACGCGCAGGGTGAAGTGACGATTCGCATCGAGGGCGGCGGACGCAGCTATCTGGGCCGCGGTGCGGACACGGACGTGATCGTGGCTTCGGCCAAGGCGTACATGAACGCGCTCAACCGCATGCTGGCGTTGGACCGGCGGCAGAATTCCGAAATGGCGACGAAGCCGTAGCGACCAAGGGCCACGGCCTGAGGTAAAGGGCGTTGCTCGAAGCCTTGACAGAGACTTAGTGAACTTGGTAACCTCCGATTTGGGAGGTGCCATGGCCACACGACGAAAGAAAGTCACATATGCAGTTGGCGGAGAGGCGGCCACCGGGGCTCTGCAAGACGCGGCCATAGCCTGGCGGGTGGATGCGGAGGAAGACGCTGATGCCGGACGCGGGGCTACGCGGCTCAGCGGAAAGAATCAAATTACGCTGCCGGTGGCGATGCTACGAACGCTGGGGTGGCGAGCCGGAGACGAGGTGGACCTTATGATAGACGGGGAAGAGATACGGCTGCGGCGGCGGCTGCAAGGCAAGCCGCTCCTGGACAGGCTGGAAGGCGCCCTCAGTCATGTGCCTGAGTGGCAGACCAAAGAGGGCATACATACCTGGGTGCGCCAGGAGCGCGGCAGTTGGGATCGTGAGTGGGATTCAGAACCGAAGCCTTCGAGGAGCGGGTCGGCGGACTGAGGCACATCAGCCTTGATTCGTGCGCGTGCATCTACCTCCTCACTCGGACGGAGCCGTTCACGGCACCGATACGGAGCTTGTTCGAGCGGGCGGATGCCCGCAGGCTCGCGATCTCGCTGTCGCGTTTGGTGCAGATGGAGTTGTTGGTGCATCCAATGCGCAGCCGCGATCCGCGAGAGCGCGAGATCATCGTCGATCTCACTGAGCGTGCGGGCGGCGTGCAGACGACCGAGCTGACGCGGACCGTGCTGTTCCTTGCGGCGGAGATTCGTGCGCACACCCGGCTCAAGACACCCGATGCGATCGTCGTGGCTTCGGCCGCGGCGAACGGTTGCGAAGCGATCATCGGAAACGACAAGCGATTTCGGGACCTCGATTCGCTGGCGGGCACGCGGTTGTTGGCGAGTTCCCGGCCCGTAACGTTGCCCGAATACGTGCACCTCGATGACTACGATGAAGAACTGAGACGACCAGCACTGACCAGGCGGGGACCGAAATGACGAAGACACTGTCCGAGAAGATCTGGGATGCACACCTTGTGCGGCACGAGGAGGGGAAGCCCGACCTGCTGTACATCGATCTGCATCTGGTGCACGAAGTGACGTCGGCGCAGGCGTTCGAGGGGTTGCGGCTGGCCGGGCGGAAAGTTCGGCGGCCCGATCTGACGCTGGCGACGGTGGACCACAACGTCCCGACGCGCGACCGCGACAAGCCGTGGGCAGATCCGCTTTCGACGAAGCAGGTCGAGACGATCGCTACGAACGCCGAGGAGTTCGGCGTGCCGTACTTCGGCGTGAACGACCGGCGGCAGGGGATCGTGCACATCATCGGGCCGGAGCAGGGGCTGACGCAGCCAGGGATGACGATCGTCTGCGGCGATAGCCATACGTCGACGCACGGCGCGTTCGGATCGCTGGCGTTCGGCATCGGCACGTCGGAAGTCGAACATGTGCTGGCGACGCAGACTCTGGCTCAGGCGACGCCGAAGACGATGTCCGTAGAAGTGAATGGCACGCTGCATGACGGCGTTACGTCGAAGGACGTGATTCTCGCAATCATTCGCAAGATCGGCGTGGCAGGCGGCGTCGGGCACGTGATCGAGTATCGCGGGGACGTGATCCGGTCGTTCTCGATGGAAGGCCGCATGACGGTCTGCAACATGTCGATCGAAGGCGGCGCCCGTGCGGGCTTGGTTGCGCCGGACGACACGACGTTCGCGTACGTCGAGGGGCGGCCGTTCGCGCCGAAGGGCGCCGACTGGGAGCGCGCGCTCGACGGCTGGCGCACGCTGCCGACCGACGAGGGCGCGGCGTTCGACGTGAACATCGAGCTTAAGGGCGAAGACATCGAGCCGTGCGTGACGTGGGGCACAACGCCCGCGCAGAGTGTGCCGGTGACGGGCCGCATCCCCGATCCGAACAGCTTCTCCGACGAGCGAGTGCGCGAACTGGCGGAGCGTTCGCTGACGTATATGGACCTCAAGCCGGGCACGGCGATCGAGGACATCACGCTGGACCGCGTGTTTCTCGGGTCGTGCACGAACGGGCGGATCGAGGATCTTCGCGCGGCGGCTGAAGTCGTGCGCGGGCAGAAGGTTTCGGACCACGTGTACGCGATGGTGGTACCGGGCTCCGGGCTGGTGAAGGCGCAGGCGGAGCAGGAGGGGCTGGACGCGATCTTCAAGGACGCGGGCTTCGACTGGCGCGACGCCGGCTGCTCGATGTGCCTGGGGATGAACCCCGACATCCTGCTGCCGGGCGAGCGCTGCGCTTCGACCTCGAACCGCAACTTCGAGGGGCGGCAGGGGCCGGGCGGGCGCACGCACCTCGTCAGTCCGCAGATGGCGGCCGCGGCGGCGATCGCCGGGCACTTCGTCGATATCCGATCGTGGAGGCGAAACTGATGGAGCCGTTCAAGAAGGTTCGTGGCAAGATCCTGCCGCTTCCGCGCGCCGATGTCGACACCGACCAGATCATTCCAGCGAAGTACCTCAAGCGCATCGAGCGTACTGGCTTCGGCGAGTTCGCGTTCGACGCGTGGCGCAAGGACCCGGATTTCGTGCTGAACGATGATCGCTACGACGGCGCGGAAGTGCTGGTGACGGGCCCGAACTTCGGCTGCGGGTCGTCGCGCGAGCATGCGCCCTGGGCGCTGCAGCAGATGGGGCTCAAGGCGATCGTTGCGCCGTCGTTCGCGGACATCTTCCGCAACAACTGCGCGAAGATCGGACTGCTCACCGTCGAGCTGCCGCAGGACAGCATCGACCGGCTGATCGCCCGCGCGGAGGACTCGCCTGGCTACGAGATGGAGGTCGACCTGGAGACGCAGACCGTGAGCCTCGGCAACGGCAAGTCGCGCCACTTCGATGTCGACCCCTTCGTGAAGCACTGCCTGCTCAACGGCCTCGACGAGATCGGGCTGACGTTGCAGGAGGGCGACGCAATCGACGCGTTCGAGTCGAAGCGGTCGGAGCTGCTACCGTCGACGGCGGGGGCGTAGCGCACTTCGTTTAGGAAGGCGCACGCAGACGGGATATCGCGACTCGATACTCTATGATTGGCGGCGCAAACACAGGTTCATGGTGATGATGATGTTTGCATCTGCCGCGCCAAAGTCATGCCAAGGGAGCGTCGGCATGGCTGTCAGTGCCAAAGCCGTGGGCGTCGTCGCCGAGTGTGATATCGGGTTTTTCGGTGCACAGCCCGGTATCAGGGGCTGCTGATGCGTTTCGTCGCAGCCCTGCTCCTAGTCATCACGACGACCGGCTGGATCATGGTTGCTGGTCAGGCTGGATTGTTTGTCGTCCCCGGGCTCGTATCCGCCGAATACACTTTGGGCGCCGGCATCGCATTCACAATCATCTACGTAATAGCTCCGGTCGTACTGGCAATAGGGTGGAGCCTACTCGTGCAACGGCGCCTGCCGACAGCCAAGCAGGCGGAGATGGCTGTGATAGTGGTGGTCGCCCTTCTCGGCCTGGTGGTCTTGGCCCTTCCTGTCGGTCTGGGGCTCAATTGGCTTGTTGAGAATACTGCGCTCTGAGACTCGACTTGAAATAGACGCCCCGATTGAAGCATGTCGTTGACGGCGTCGGAGCGCGCTCTCAATCCGAGTCGTCGTCACACAACGAGGGGAGGGCCGCATTGCTGCGACCCTCCCTCTACTCCGCGTTCCGCACCGCCACCCGCCACACCATCCGCGGAGTTTCCGGCTATCCCGTCGTATCTCGGCTCATCTGTTCGTCTCGGTGTTTGAGCGCGGGATCACGCTGAGGAGTCCCAGGACTTCAGGGTGGCGGTTACTTCTGTATCTTCGCCGTCCCGGTGGATGGTGATGATCACCTTGTCGCCGACGGCTTTGGTGTCGATGTAGTCGGCGAGATCGTCGAAGGTCTTCGTCGTGTTGCCGTCGAGGGCGACGATGACGTCGCCGGTGCCGTCGGTAGCGCCGCGGATGCCGGCCTGGCCCGCGCCGCTGCCGCTATCGACGGACGCGACGGCGACGCCGTGCTCGATGCCGAGCGTCCTGAGTTCCGCGGGCGTCAGCGTCTTGCCGGAGATGCCGAGGCGGGCGTGGGTGATCGTCTCGCCGCCGGTGAGCTGCGTGAGGTAGCGCTTCGGCGTGTTGATCGGCACGGCGTACCCGACGCCGGCGAACGAGTCGGCGCCGCTTGGATTCTCGATGGCGGTGTTGATGCCGATGACTTCGCCCTGCATGTTGATCAGCGCGCCGCCGGAGTTGCCGGGGTTGATGGCGGCGTCGGCCTGCAGCAAGCCGCGCAGTGGCCGTCCGTTGGCGCTCGACGTGAGCGTGCGGTCGAGGCCGCTGATGACGCCGGTCGTGAAGGTGCCTTCCAGGCCGAACGGGTTGCCGATGGCGGCGATGACGGAACCGACCTTCACGAGGCTGGAGTCGCCGAGCGTGGCGGGTTGGAGCAGGCTCGCGTCCGCGTCGGTCTTGACGACGGCGGTATCGTCACCGGGATCCTTGCCGATGACATCGGCGCTGGCGGTGCTGCCGTCCGAGAAGGTGATGGTGACGGTGTCGAAGCCGTTGACGACGTGGTAGTTCGTCAGGATGTGGCCTTCCTTGTCGAGCACGATGCCGGAGCCGAGGCCGCCGCCCTGACCGCGGACGGTAGAGCCGGCGGCGCTGCCGGTCGTGATGAGCACGATGGAGGGGCGAACCTTGTCGTAGAGCGCAGTAAAGTCGTCGTTGGACGTTAGCGGCGCGCCCGGCGATCCGCTGGTGTTCACCTGGCCGGAGGTGGTGGCCGGCGCGACGGTTGCGCTGTTCGTGCTGCCGCCGTCGTCGCGGGCCCAGACGACGCCGCCGACGATGGCGGCGCCGGCGAGTACGCCGAGCAGTCCTGTCGTGAATGATTTCATTTACGGTCTCCGTTAGCGGTCAGCTAGTCAGCCTGTCAGCTAGTCAGCGGGTCGGTCCGTTTGCCGGCCGTCGCTGCAGTGCTCACTCAGTATGTCGGTTCGGTCGAGGTGATCGTGCTTCAAACATGTTACGCGGCGCGGCGGCGTGGGGATTCCGGCGCAGAAAGTGGAAGAGCCACGCGGGCACACGTGGCTCTTCGAGGGAGGGTTGATCCGCCATCGCAGCGGACCGGGCCGAGGGAGACTTAGGGACCGGCGTCTCGCCGTGGCACCGCGTGCCGTTGGGCGCCCGTCGCGAACCGGGAGAACATCGCGAAGCGGGATGGTTGCGGCGCCGTTGGAGGACGCTGCGTTGCCGGTCGGAGATCCGCCGAAGCGGAACTCTGAGCACTGCGCTGAGGGCTGCGTACCCGGAAGGTCCGCTTGCTCACTCGCTCCAGCCGTACGCCGTTGCTCATGGGTGCAGAGTAGGCGGGCGTCGTTATTGGCGGATGAACGGAGGTTATCGGGAGGTTAAACCTGCGGTAGCGTTATAGCCTCGTAGCTATGCCCCTGAACGTAGACGGGCGAGTTAACGACGATTCGACGTAGCTCGTTGCAAAACTCGGTCTCCAAAGTTGGTCTAAGGCCCGGTGTTCGAGCCGGGGCATTTCGAGCTGTCAACATGAAACTGCTGCTGGAAGGCGCTGCACCACTCGGCCCATTTGTTGTTATAGACGCCTGCCGCAGCCAGCACGGCGTCATCGGTTCTACAGATGTCTCTTGCCTCGGCAAAACGATCCGCCGTGGTAGCCAGTTGGTTGCCAAGTTGTACGTGTAGCTCGGCGATTTCCGGTGGTGCCGTAACCTTGAGCCACGTTCGGGCAGCCTCTCGCATGGCTACCACGATCTCGGAGCAAGTGGCCGCCGTCGTATCGAGCTTGGTGCGTGGATCTCCGGCTGATTGTGTCTGTATGGCGTCCACATAGCTGGTCGCATTTGAGTGCGATGAGGCACAGCCTGAAACGGCCACTAACAATCCGATGCCTAGCAGAACCGCCCGTGTGAACTTCACAGCAATAGTATCGGCCAAAAGCCCCCCTATTCGGGGGCCTCGTCGGTATCAGTGCTGGTAGCCCGTCGCGCAACTCCTAACGGAATTCCCCCGCCGTACAACTGGCGCCGGTTTCGGTTACAACAACAGGCTGGTCGCGCTTTACTCTGTCCCAATTGCAATCGACACTGGTGCTATCGCTTCTTATGATGGCGAAACGATGGCCGGAGAACCACCACCGGCACCAGCGCGGCAGTGTAAAGCTCCCGGCCGAATGGGCGCCGATCTCGTCTAGGCAGTCCGCCTCGCTGCCGGTGAAACCGACGGATACGCTGTGACTGGATTCATTGCGAATCGCAGCCTTCTCTACCGTCACATGGGTCCACCAGGTGCAGACGCCAACCGCGCAAGTGGCGGCGAACAACATCGCCGCGAAGGCAACTGGCTTGGGCTTTAGGAATCTTGGCACACCCCGATTATCGGCCTTGCCACGCGAAACTTCTATCGGCCACCTGCCCTATTCGGGGGCTCGTCGTCGGCTCGGCCGGTTAATGCCGCCTCTACGACGCCCAAGGCACAGCGAAACGAAGCTAGCCAGCCGTTTCCCCGTTCCTAGCTTCGAGGCCCCCGAGTAGGGGGCCTTTGGCCGATACTAAGGCATGACACGATCGGCGCAGGTCGGGTTCGCCGTCATAGTTACCATGCTGGTGGCGGGTGCCGCGCTTCTTCTCTGGACAGACATCTGGAGAACTAAAACCACTCTCACGATCGAGAATCGAAGCGCCCAAGTCATCAAAGTCGGAATTGGCGACGATGGGATCGGCTGCTGGGACAATGAAACAGTTCCCGCCAACACCACTACGCAGGTGACTCTGAAGCTTCATGGTCAGCATATTTTATGCCTTGGCGACGGCATCTATCGTCTGAGCATAGAGACCGCAAGCGGCCCCCATGATTGCGACTGGGATGCACTTGGCTCTGATCGGACGATCGTTGTCACCGATTCCGGTCCCGACTGTCCGACCTAGGAGTTTCGCAATGGGCTAAGTAGGACGTTACCTGTTACCGGGTTGCTCGTGACTGGCGTCGGGGCGCGCAGGGGAGAGGCCAACAACGAACCCCTCCCCGCGCTGCAGGGAGACGGTCGGGCGCACGACGCAGGACACCACTGGAGAACACCGAGGGCGTCGCTCTAGATCCGGTCGGTGTTCCAGAAGTGCAGCGGCTCTTCCTTGAATGCGACCCCGATTGCCGGATCGTCGCCGAAGACCAGCACCATCATCGGATAGCGGAACGTCGGCTGCTCGACGGTCGCAGGCAGGGTGCGGAGAGCCGTCGATAGCGGGTGATCGTCGGGCGAGAGCGCGACGATGCTTTCGCCGTGCGACTGGGCGCGGCGGCCGGTTGCCGCGAGCAGCGACGCGATGGCCCCCTGGTGGCCGGGGAGGCATTCGGCTTCGAGGATCTGGTGGCCGTATGGGCGGCAGCGCGAGCGGAGGTAGGCGACGGGGAGGCCGGTGCGTTCGGCGATGAAGCGTCCGTCCGCGTCTTCGTCGAGCCAGTGGCGCGCGTCTCGCAAGGTGCGGAGCGTCTGCACGACGGCGCCCGTCGTGCCGGCGATTGCGCGGGTGCGGATCCGGATGATCGCGCGATCGTCCGCTGCGGTCATCGGGCGGATGTCGTAGAGACTAGGCTCCGCGATGGCGGCGGCTTCGCTCGCGTCGGCCTCGAAATACGGTTCGCGCACGGTGCGATAGCCGAGGCGCTCGTAGAAGGCGGGGATGCCGGTGAAGAGGAACGAGATCGTCATGCCTTCTCGGCGCAGCTGCTCGATGGCGTCACGCATGAGTGCGGTGGCGATGCCGGAGTGACGCGCGTCCGCGTGCGTGGCGACGGAGCCGATGCCGCCGGCGGCAAGCGGTACGCCGCGGACGAGCATCGTGCGGGCGAAGATGCGCACGTAGCCGGCGACGCGGCCGTCGACGATGGCGACACGCGCGTGGCGGAGGCGGAACGTCGAGTCGCGTTCCGTCTGGTTGACGAACATCTGGGGCGCGGCTTCGTCGAAGGCGAGCGCGAGCAGGTCGCAGACTTCGGGCAGCTCGGACTTGCGGGCGGCGCGGATTGTGGGATTCACGCTGGGAATGCTACGGGAATCGTCGGTGGGGCGGTGCTGGTGACCTCACCCCGACCCTCTCCGCCCGGCGGAGAGGGAGGACGGCTGGGGAGAGCGGGAGGGCGCACTTGACGCGGGCGGGGCGCTGTACTTATGATCGTGGTACGACTTGAGTAGATGACCTGGCGGTCATACTTGCTGGCGGTTCAAGCCAGTCGCCGGGCCGAAGTGTGCGCAGATCTGCGTGCTCGCGGCGCGGCTTTTTTCTCGCCCGCGCGCTACGGTTCGATTCTGGTAACGGAACGATGATCGCTACGACGACGACACGCAGCATCGCCGATGTGCTGGAGCGCGCGCTTGCAGGCGAGCGCCTGATGGCGGACGACGGCTATCGGCTGATCCACGCCGACGCGACCGACCTCTCGTCGATGATGGCGGCGGCGTCGGAGCTGCGCGACCGCGGGCACGGGCGCGTCGTCACGTACTCGCGCAAAGTCTTCATTCCGCTGACGAATCTGTGCCGGCAGAAGTGCGGCTACTGTACGTTCGCGCGCGGACCGCGTGATCCGATCGCGCACACGATGTCGCCGGACGAAGTGCTGGCCGTCGCTCGTGCGGGTGCACGGCAGGGGTGCAAGGAAGCGCTGTTCTCGCTGGGCGAGCGGCCGGAAGAGATCTACGAGAACGTCCGCGCCGACCTGGCGGGGTTCGGGCACGCGACGACATCGTCGTACCTGCGCGAGATGGCGGAGCTGGTGCTGCGCGAGACGGGGCTGCAGCCGCACATCAACCAGGGGCTGATGGAGCGCGACGAGTTGGTGTCGCTGCGCGAAGTCAGCGCGTCGATGGGCATGATGCTCGAAACGGTGTCGCTGCGGCTGCACGAGAAGGGCGGCGCGCACTGGAACTGCCCGGGGAAGATCCCCGAGGAGCGGTTGCGCACGATGCGCATGGCCGGCGAGGAGAAGATCGCCTGGACGACGGGCATTCTCATCGGCATCGGCGAGACGCGCGAGGAGCGGGTCGACTCGCTGGTCGCGATCCGTGATCTGCACGACGAGCATCGGCAGATCCAGGAAGTGATCGTGCAGAACTTCCGCGTCAAGGAAGATATCGCCATGCGCCACCGCGACGAGCCAAGCGTCTTCGAGATGCTGCGCACGATCGCGACGGCGCGGCTGATCCTCGGGCCGCAGATGAACATCCAGGCGCCGCCGAACCTGACACCGGACGCGCATGGGATGTACTTGCTTGCTGGCATCAACGACTGGGGCGGCATCTCGCCCGTGACGCGCGATCACATCAACCCGGAGCGCCCGTGGCCGAACCTGCTCGAGCTCAAGGAGATGTGCGCGGATGCGGGCTTCGAGCTGCGCGAGCGGCTGGGGCTGTACCCGGAGTACGTGCGCGAGGATGCGGGATACGAAGGCTTCATCTCGGACGGCGTGCGCGCGCAGATCGAGCGGCTTGCTGACAGCGACGGGCTGGTGAAGCGCGAGGAAGAACGATGGTGATGAGGCCTCACCCCGGCCTTCGGCTCAGATGGGAATCTTGTTCGAATAGCGGCGGCCCGCGCACACGTTAATTGCGAAAGTGACACGACGATGACAACTAACACGAACGGACACCACAACGACGCGAGCGTGCGGGCGCTTGTCGACGGCACGAAATCGGGTGATCGTGTGGAGTGGTCGCGGCCGCTTCGGGTCGAGCGGGACGTGGCGCGGATATTGGATCGCGCGCTGGACGGCGACGATATCAGCGTCGATGACGCTGTCGTGCTGTTCGGGACGCACGGGCCTTCGCTGACGGCGACGATACAGGCGGCGGACGAGCTGCGGCGGCGGACGGTCGGTGATGTTGTCACGTACGTGCTCAACCGGAACATCAACTTCACGAACGTCTGCATCAAGCACTGCGGCTTCTGCGCCTTCTCGCGCGACCATCGCGAGGAGGAGGGGTACTTCCTGCCGATGCACGAGGTCGTGCGGCGCGCGCGGGAGGCGTACGACCTGGGCGCGCGCGAGGTGTGCGTGCAGGCGGGGCTGCCGCCGAAGATGGACGGCTACTACTACGTCGAGCTGACGAAGGCGATCAAGGCCGACATGCCGGACATGCACATCCACGGCTTCTCGCCCGAGGAGGTGCTGTACGGCTCCATCCGCGCGAAGTGCTCGATCGAGGAGTATCTGCTCGCGCTGAAGGATGCCGGCGTCGGCAGCCTGCCGGGCACGTCGGCGGAGATCCTGGACCAGGAGATCCGCGACAAGATCTCGGTGGGGCGGATCACGAAGGATCAGTGGATCGATGTCGTGACGACTGCGCACCGCGTCGGCATCCGCACGACGTCGACGATCATGTACGGGCACATCGAGACGCCGCGGCACGTGGCGGCGCACATCGGACTGCTGCGCGACATCCAGAAGGACACCGGCGGCTTCACGGAGTTCGTGCCGCTGAGCTTCATCGCATCGGAATCGCCGATGTACAGCAAGAACCTCGTCGAGGGACTGCGTGCGGGCGCGACCGGCGCGGAAGTGATCAAGATGTACGCCGTGTCCCGCATCATGCTGAACAACTGGATCCCGAACCTGCAGGCGTCGTGGGTGAAGGAGGGGCCGAAGCTCGCGCAGATGGCGCTGGACGCCGGCTGCAACGACTTCATGGGCACGCTGATCAACGAAAGCATCAGCACGTCGGCCGGCGCGATCTACGGGCAGCGCATGGCGCCGCGCGAGATGCGCGCGCTGATCCGCGAGATGGGGAGAATTCCCGCCGAGCGCGACACGCTGTACGGCATCAAGCGGCAGTTCGGCATCGAGCCGGACGACCACTACGACCCGCTCGACCTTGCGGACGGCACGGACGAACGCTTTGGCAGCTACATCAAGCTAACGCACGACGCGAACTTCAAGTTCGCGGAGCAGTACCAGCGTGCGGAGCCGGTGGCGGGGTAGGACACGAGCCGAGCCTACGGCTTCGCCACGGCGTCCAGGAGCTTGCGCGAGGCGTCGGCGATCTCATCAACCGCATCCTGGAAGGCGGCAGAGTTGCGCTGCGATGGCGTGCGGTAGCCGCTCACCTTGCGGACGAATTGCAGCGCCGCAGCGTGGATCTCGTCGTCGGTGGCTGGCTCTTCGGCCCTTCGCAGGGTCTTGATGCTTCTACACATGGTGGCTGTTCCGGTCGTCGTCAGGGCGGGGTGTGTGGACTCCAAGATACCACAGGCGACATAACCACAGCGCTCAACGCGGTCATGGCGATAGGGGTACGACGGTCTCACCCGAAGGGATGCCGACGTTCGGCGTCGGTGTACGAGTCGGCGTTGGCGTCGCCGTCCGCGTCGGCGTGCGCGTCGCAGTTGCCGTGGCGGTTGGCGATGCTCCGGTCAGTGGAAGGGCGCCTGTGGCGTAGTACGCGGCGGCCTTCTGGCGGAAGAAGCCTCCGTCATCGTCGGCGTTTAGCGATGCGAGCGTGTTGCCGTTGATCGGCGCGGGGTTCGTGATGCCGTCGCCCGCGGCGTCACAGGCGCACGTGGTGCCGGACGCACCGCCGCCGAACATGAAGGCGACGACGCCGGCGTTCACGTAGTCCTGCAGATGCGCTCGCGTCGCATCATCGAGGAGCCACTCGACGTGGTTGTCCTGGTAGTGGTTCCATGTGTTGTTCATCGCGCGCATCTTCGTGTTGCCGTACGGGATCTGCCAGACGACGAGGCGCTTCTGCGCGATTCCGGTGAACGCGGCGTAGTAGCGGACAGTGTGGGCGTAGTCGGCGGCGTCGTACCAGGCGTTCGGATTGCCGTCGATCGCCTGTTTGAAGCCGGCGTCGCGGTCGAGCTGGTCGACGAACGCGATGTCGAAGTTGGTGCCGAGCGACGTGTAGAAGTTGCCGGAGCGCACGCCAAGCGCGTCGACCTGCGCGTCCGTCCACGTGCCATAGATGATGTCGTAGTTCGTACCCCAGACGCTGACGTGATACGCCAGCACGACGTTCGGTGCGTAGGTATCGCGTAGCTTCTTCACAGCCTGCGCGAATCCCGGGACGGTGTTCGGCAATCCAGCCAACTCGACCATGCCGGTCGCGGCCACCTTCGCCGGCACGGTCGCAGCATTGTCGTTCGTCGCGCGCTGCTGCATATATCCCCACATGTCGGGCTCGACGTGCAGCACGACCTTGTTGTTCGGGAAGGCGCCCGCGCGCTGGAAGAAGAGCTTGAGGTCGTTGTAGTACGCCGTCATCGTCGCGGCGTTCTGGAGGTTGTTGTACACGCCGTCCGGCTCGTACTGTGCGTCGCCGGGCGACGACTGGCGGACCTGGTAGTAGGTGAAGACCGGCAGGATGTTGTTCGCGACGGAGTCCTGGATGTAGTACGTCGCGAAGGCTCCGTTCGTGTTCCAGTTCGCCCAGCCGTTGCCGGTGTTGACGCCGCCGGCGAGGTACTGATAGCGGAAGCCGAAGTTCGCTGTGCCCTTCATCGCCGCTGCGCCGCCGGGTGCGTCGGCCATGCCGATCTGTAGCGTCGCTGGCCATCCTGCCGGCAGTGATGGCAGTGCCACGACGCTCACGCCGGTCGTTGCGATGCGAGGCGGCCTGCGGCGGCGCGCCTCCGACATGCCTGTGGTCAGCACGAGCGCCACGCATGCCGCGATCGTGACGACGACCGCGAAACGAAGGTGAAGCCGTACGCCAATGTGGTGATGCTGCATGATGAACGTCGCGTTGCCGCGACGGAATCCCCTCACACGAGCGCGCGCCGCGAGCAGGTGCCGCGCTCCACCGACCCTGATCGAAGCATCGGCTGGGCAGGCGGGATCTGTCGCTAGGCGGGGACTGCGGCTTCGATGCAGGTGACGCCGTCCGGCCCGACGACGGCGGCGTGCGCCGTGTTGGGCGCGATGTCGAGCCGGTCTCCGGGGCGGAGCTTGATCGACTCGGCGGAAGCGACCAGCTGGAATGTGATCGAGCCGCTGAGGCAGAACAGCACCTTGTGGTACGTGTGGGCGTGCTCGGCGTAGGCGTCGCCTGGTGCGTTCGACCAGCGCGCCGGCCTCAATCCGTCGCGCGCGAACGCGTCTGCGATCTCGGCAGCATCGACGGGTGCGGTTGCTCGTGTGAGCGTGGCGGCCATGCGGTGAGTGTATGCCGTGCCAGGAGCGGATTGCGCGTTAGCGGGCCTCGCCCGTGTCAAGGAGGATGCCCGTGGCGAGCGCGATGCGCCGGTCGAGCCGGCGATCCGGATCGGCGGTGAGGTCCAGCTTGTACTTGTCGCCAAAGCTGAGCTTGCGGTTGAACGTGCCGACCTGCTGCTCCACGCCGGAGTCATCGACGACGTGCAGATGGAAGTTTGTGCGGACGAGTCCGACAACGATCGAAACGAACGGCACGAACTCGAGGATGCGCCGAAACGCCGCGATGACTGCGGTGTCCTCCCGCGCTCCTGCTATGGCTTTCGGCTGGGGTCCGCGATGGCCCACGCGCGGCGAAGCCACGAGCGGATGTTGTCTCGATCGAACGCGGCAAGCGTTTCGCCGGAGGCTTCGTCGATCAGCGTGTAGATGCGGTGTAGCGCGGCGTACCCGTGCTCCTGCCGGATCCTGAGCAGGGCACGGCTCTTCGTGTCGTCGTCATAGATGATGACGTCGGCCTTGCGAAGCGGCTTCACGGGGCGCTCGACGTAGAACAGCGGCGCGCCCGCTTCGTCGAAGACGTAGTACTTCGACGTCATCCACGCGCGGTGCTTCTGCTTGACCATGAACGTGTCGCGGTGGAGCTTTGTGCTGTCGAGCGCGGAGTCTTCCATGAATGGAGTATTGCCGGGCGCGGAGTGAGCCGCCACTGGCCGTGGGCAGCAGTGTGGCTGGGCGACGGGTGGCTCTGACACGGCTGAAAGCCCGCGCTCGATTGTCGGCGCTCCTATCTCCGGCCCGTATGGCCCTTGTTCGCGGTCTTGCCACGTGGCAGATTTGCGCTGTGCTATATTGGCAAACGAGGCTGGTACACCATGCAGATCACGCGTCAGGACATCCTCGACTACCTGCGCCGACACTCTGAAGCGACCGTCAAGGACCTCGGCCAGCACCTCGGTCTCACGGCCACCGGGATCCGCCAGCACTTGACAGTGCTCGAACGCGACGGTCTCGTTGAGGCGCGCGAGGAGCGCGGGCACGTCGGACGGCCAGCTCTCGTATATCGGCTGACGTCGGCCGGCGATGGGCTCTATCCCAAGAAGTACGACGAACTGGCAAACGCCCTGATCGAGGAGGTGCGGGATCTCCTCGGGCCGGAAGCGCTGCAGCGCCTGATGAAGAAGGTGGCGGCGCGATTCAGCGCGCCGTATCTACCGCGCCTGGAAGGGCGTCCCGCCGGCGAACGGCTGGCGATGGTGTCGCAGATCGTCGAGGACCGCGGCAACGTGGCCGAGTCGTCCTGGTCTGGCGACGACTACCTGATCGAGAAATACACATGTCCGTTCTGGAACGTTGCCGTCAAGAACAGCGCCGTCTGCGCGCTGGATGTGGAGTTCGTGCGGCAGCTTGCGGGCACCGACGCGCGCCTGAGCACGAGCCTGCTGCGCGGTGACGGGCGTTGCACGTTCCGCATTCGGCCGCGCAACGCTGCTGCGATCGCGCGGGCGTAGGGCGTTCACGGGCGGGGCGATCTCGTATGGGTCGAACGGTTTGTACGGGACGGAGAAGGTCCTTCGCTTCGCTCTGGACGACAGGGACGCAGGGCGCGAGCCCGCAACGCTAGAGACCGGCGCCCGTCCATACCGCGAGAGCGAAGCCGAACGCTAACAGCGAGCCGAAGAGCATGTGCAGGCCGGCTGTCTGCGCCAGCACGAGGTTCAAGGCGCGAGGCGATGTCTGCTGCGCTTCGAAGCGGACGATGCGGAGCGCGAGCGGCAGCGTGAGCAGCGTGAGCAGCACGGGCCACGGTGCGGCTCCTGCGATCGTCATGGCGACCACGACGCCGTAGCCGCTCAGCATCAGCACCACGTATTCGTAGTCGGCGAGCGGCCGGCCTGCCAACGCGGCAAGCGTCCACTTGTGGTGCTCGCGGTCGTTCTCGATGTCCCGCACGTTGTTGGCGTGCAGGATTGCCGCGACGAGCAGCGCGATGGGCAGCGACGCAATGAACGCTTCCCAGCTCCATGCTTCCGTCTGCACGTAGTACGCGCCGAGGACGATCACCGGCCCCATGAAGACGAAGACGACGACTTCGCCGAGGCCGCGGTATGCCAGCGAGAACGGCGAGGCGGTGTAGAAGTAGCCGGCCGCGACGCTGGCCAGTCCAAGCGCGAGCACAGGCCATCCGGTCTGTGCTGTGATCGTCAGCCCGATCGCGGCGCCGATCGCGAACGCTACGATGCCACCCGCGAGCACGGAGCGAGCCGAGAGCAGTCCGCGCTGGATCACGCCGCTCTGCCCCAGCGACTCCTCATTGTCGGTGCCCTTCGCGTGGTCGAAGTAGTCGTTCACCAGGTTGGTGCCGGCGTGGATGGCGATCGACCCGAGCAACGCCAGCACGAAGAGTAGAGGACGAAATTCGTCCTCTGCAGCTATGGCCGTCCCAACGAGGACGGGGATGACCGAGGCCGTGAATGAGACCGGACGGACGGCGGTGAGCCATGTGCGTATTCGCTGCATATACTGATCGTACGGTCGTGGGAATACTGGAGCAACGCCATCCATGCGTTGCCCGAATACGTTCGGGATCGACGCCGAAACATAACGTCCGCGCCTGACGTAGAGGGTGCGCCTGGCGGCGGGCCTGCGTATACTGACGCAGATCCGGGGCGGTGGCAGCCTCGTCTCACATCTCACTTTTACCGGACATCTCGACGCACGGGCACCGCGCGGCGGGCTGCCGCGATCGGGCCCGCCGGAGGGACATGGCCATTCGTACGTGGGTAGGGCGCTTCTGCGTGGCCGACGGTCACGTCGAGGAAGAGGGGCCGTGGCTCGGCTCGCTCATCCGGCAGCGCCCCGACGAGGAGGCGGACGAGCTTTACGTGCTCATCGAGCCGGCCTCGCCGTCAAGCGCCGAGTACACGTCGCAATTGGTCGACGTGATCTCGCAGCTCTACAGCAAGGATCCGCTGTCACTCACGGGCGCGCTTACGCGCTCGCTTCGCGCTGCGCACGATCACCTGCGCGAATGGAACCAGCGCAGTCTGCCGGAACACCAGGTGGGCGCCGGTGCGAGCTGTCTCGCGCTGCGAGGCCCGGACGCGTATCTCGCGCAGGTAGGGCCGAGCGTGGCATACATCCGAAGCGCCAGCGGCGATCTACGCCGCATCGAGGCGGACGATCTCGACTTCGATCACGCGCTCGGTGTCGCGGCCGATTTCGACTCGAAGCTCACGCGGATCAAGCTCGATCCGGGCGACCTCGTGCTCGTTGCGTCGACGCAGATCGACGAGATCGCGCCGCGCGAGCACATCGAGCGCATCCTCGCGCGCGGATCGGATGAAGCGCTGCCGGAGTTCTACCTGCTGTGCCGGGATCGCCCGAACATGGCGCTCGTGCTGCTCTCGTGCTTCGAAGAGCAGACGGAACAACCCCCGGACTTCCTGACGCGCGACGGCGACAGCGCGGCGCAGGCGGCGAAGAGCAACATCGACGAACCGCCTGCCGCCATAGGGAGCGTGCTTGTTGAAGCGCCGGTGGGAGCCGGACCGGCTGTTGCGGAGGCATCGCTTGGCGCCGGCGCGATGGAAGGCTGGTCGCCGCCAGCACGTCCGATTCACGAGCAGGTTCGGGAGATCACGGATGCGACGGCGCCGGCGCCGGCGACGGGTGTCCGCCTGCGCGGCGACAGCGCAATCTCACGCTACAAGCGGACGACCGGCCCGCTACAGATGCCGCAGTTTCAGATCCCGCGCTTGGCCGTGTTCGCGGTGCTCGCGCTGGCGGTCGTGGGGCTGATGGCCTATCTCTATATTCCCGGCTCGCTGAAGGAGAATCGCGAAGCGGACTTCACCGCATCCGTCGCTGCTGCTCGCGAAGACAATGCGCGGGCACAGGCGACCAGCGATCGCGGGCTCAAGCGCCAGCTTCTCGACGACGCGCAGGCGGAGCTCGTTGTGGCCGCGAAGATCCACAAGGACGATCCTGACGTCGTCTCGTTGCAGGCCGATGTCGCTTCCGCGCTGCAGTTGCTGGACAGCGTGTCGGAGGTGAAGGATTTCACGACGGTCGCCGACTTAGCGCAGCTCGTGACGGGCTCGCTCTCCGTTTTCCGTGCGGTGATCGGCGGGGACCAGGCGTACGTGCTGGACGCGAAGGGGAAGCGCGTGCTACGCGTGCCGCTCGACGGCAGCACGGCGCCCGAGACGATCATGCAGGAGGGGCAGCTCGGCGGGTTCGTGACGGCGGCGCGGCCCGTGCAGATCGCCTGGTCGGAGCAGACGCAGGCGCTCGTGATGGTCGATGAGAACCGGCAGGCGTTTGGCTACTTCCCGGCGAGCAAGGGGACACTGCCGCTGACCGTTCGCGGCGTGGACGGCATCGGTTCGTTCGACGCGATCTCCGGCACGAACGGCAACTTGTACGTGCTGGACCTCAAGGAGAACCAGGTCTGGCGCTACCTGCCCGGACAGGGCGGTTTCGACAGTGAGCGCACGGCGCTGCTCGACCAGGTGGATCTGAGCAACGCGACGGAACTGGCAGTCGGCGAGGATGTGTATGTGCTGGACACCAAGCTGGGCATCCGGCGCTTCCGCGGCAAAGCCGAGACGCCGTTCCCGATCGCGGGCATCGATACGCCGCTGGTGTCGCCTGCGTCGATCGCAGTGCTGCCGGGCTCGAACCGCATCGTCGTGGCGGACCGCGGCAACAAGCGCATCGTGATCGCGTCGCAGGACGGCGCGTTCATCAAGCAGATCGTCAGCCCGTCGTTTACGGACCTGCGCGCGGTGTCCGTCGACGAGGGGAAGGGCCTGCTGTACGTGCTCAACGGCGACACGCTGCTGCGGGCCGCCTACGCGCCCTAGGGCGCCGTCGCAGAATCGCATCTCTGATATCGCAGAACCCCGCCGTAGAGGATCTCCCGGTTAGATCCCCGCGCGCGTGATTGCGCCTTCGCTGGCGCTTGAGACGAGCGCGGCGTACTTGGCCATGACGCCGGTCTTGTAGCGGGGTTCGGGCGCGCGCCAGTCGCGGAGGCGGGCGGCGATCTCGTCGTCAGTCAACTCGACGTCGAGGCGGCGGTTGGTGATGTCGAGGTGGATCGTGTCGCCCTCGCGGATGGCGGCGATGGGTCCGCCGACGAACGCCTCCGGGGCGACGTGCCCTGCCATGAGGCCGCGCGTGGCGCCGCTGAAGCGGCCGTCGGTGAGCAGCGCGACGGTTTCACCCATGCCTTCGCCGACGATGGCCGACGTGACACCGAGCATCTCTCGCATGCCGGGACCGCCCTTCGGGCCTTCGTAGCGGATGACGACGACATCCCCCGGCTTGATGCGATGCTCCGTCACGGCTAGCATCGCGTCTTCCTCGCGATCGAAGACGCGCGCCGGGCCGCGGTGGTCGAGACGCTCGTGTCCCGCCACCTTCACGACGCAGCCTTCCGGCGCGAGGTTGCCCTTGAGAATGACGAGGCCGCCGGTCTTCTTGAACGGCTTCTCGAGCGTTGACACGACGTGCTGGCCCGGCGTCTCGACGGCGAGCGCTGCCTCGTCGCCGATGGTGTGGCCGCCGGGCGTGGCCTGCCCCGCGTCGAGGAAGCCGCCTTCGACCAGCCGCTTCGCGACGAGTTGCACGCCGCCCGCCTTATCGAGATCAGCGGCGAGGTACTGGCCGCCGGGCTTGAGATCAGCGATGAGCGGCGTGTGTTCGCTCACGATGTCGAAGTCGTCGATGGTCAGCGGGACATTCGCTTCGCGCGCCAGCGCAAGCAGGTGGAGCACCGCATTCGTCGACCCACCCGTGGCCGCCACTCCCGCGATCGCGTTCTCGAATGCCTTGCGCGTGAGGATGTCGAGCGGACGCTGGTTGCGGCGGAGGACGTCCATGACGGTCTCGCCGGCGCGCACACCGACATCGTCTTTGCGCGGATCGACTGCTGGCACGCTGGCGCTGCCCATCGGCGAGAGGCCGATGAACTCCATCGCCAGTGCCATCGTGTTGGCCGTGAACTGGCCGCCGCACGCGCCGGGCCCCGGGCAGGCGGCATGCTCAAGCGCGTCCAACTCTTCGTCCGAGATCGTGCCGGCGGCGTGCTGGCCGACGCCCTCGAAGACGTCCTGGATGTTGACGTCGCGGCCCTTGTAGTTGCCGGGCAGGATCGTGCCGCCGTAGACGATGATGCCGGGGATGTTGAGACGCGCCAGCGCCATCGACGCTGCCGGGATCGTCTTGTCGCAGCCGACGAGGCAGACGAGCGCGTCGAACATGTAGCCGCGCGTGCAAAGCTCGATGGAGTCCGCTATCAGTTCGCGCGAGATGAGGGAGGTCTTCATGCCTTCGGTGCCCATGGTGATGCCGTCGCTGATGGCGATGGTGTTGAACTCCATGGGGGTGCCACCGGCCTTGCGCACGCCCTCGGCGACCTTCGCCGCAAGGAGGCGAAGGTTGAAGTTGCACGGCATCGTGCCGATCCAGGTGTTGGCGATGCCGATGATCGGCTTCTGGATGTCTTCTTTCGTGAACCCGATGCTGTAGTAGTAGCTTCGGGCGGCGGCGCGCGTGGGGCCGTCGGTGATGGTGCGAGAGTTGTGCTTGGGGTCGAACGCCATGATCTCCTCCGTTTGGGCAGGTTACAGCTTCGAGAGGACGCGGGACAGTAGCGGAGGCCGTTGTGCAGCTTCGACGATGTCGGCGGGGCGCTTCAACGATGCGGGCGGGGCGTCCGCGCTCCGTTTGCGGCTTGACCGTTAGGCCCAGTTGACGGATGGTACGTGGACTGAACGACGCTCAGTTTACTCGCGGAGGTGTCCTGTGCCCCGATCCATCACCCTCGTTGCCGCCGCCCTTGCGTGCGCGGCGCTGATCGCTGCCGCTTGTGGCGGCGACAGCAAGAAAGACGCCACGGCTACTCCGGCGGCGCAATCGACCGCCGCGAAGACCAGCGCTGCCACCACCGCGGCAAAGACTCCGGCCGCGGGTGCTACCTCGAATGCAACCAAGGCTGCGACCGCGGCATCCGGGAGCACGGCCGCGGCAACGGCGCCCGCGCCCGCCGCGACGGCTCCTGCAGCCCCGCCGAGCGGCAAGACGTACACGGCCGAGCAAGCCACAGCACTGCTATTGGCGGCGTCCCTAAAGCCAACCGATGTCGCTTCCGACTGGACCGTGATGAGCGATACATCGTTGGATAATGCAGCCGCGGCGGCTGCGGATCCATCGTCGGCGGCGGCGATCGAGCGATGCGGACGCCTGGCGGGGCGTCTCGTTACGAACCAGCCCGCGGATACCGTGTCGGCGTACCTCGGTGGCACGATCGTGACCGCCTTCTCGCAACTCACGGTGTACTCGACGGCGGCGGGTGCGGCGGATTGCTCGGCAGAGGGCGCAGCGAAGTTCTCGGCGCCAGGCGCGCTGGCGCGCGCGTTCGGCTCGGTGTTCGTGAGTCCGGATGCCGTCGTCGTGACGCCGGTGGACTACCCGACGGTTGGCGACGGGTCGTTTGCCACGGCGCTGACGGGCGAAATCAACGCAGCCGGTACGGTCGTTGGCTTGCAGATCGTCATCGTCGCATTTCTAAAGGGCAACACATCGGCTGTGGTGGGCATCGCCTACTCGCCGTTGACCATTCCAACGACGACTGAGCTGAAGCCGCTCGTTGATCTGGTGCTGCAGCGGATTACGGCGAACCAGTAGGCCGATGACCGAACGATCGCTGACGGTCGATGTCCCGGGTAGCGGCAGCGTCAGCGCGCTGCGCATCACCGCGAAGGATGCCCGCTGGACGTTCATTTACGCGCCGGGCGCGGGGTCGAACATCCACGATCCGTTCGGGGCGTACGCCGCGCAGGCGCTGTCGGCGCTGGGCGTGACGATGGTGCGCTTCCAGTTCCCGTATATGGAGGCAGGTCGCAAGAGCCCGGATCGGCCAGCCGTTCTGGAAGCGACGTGGCGCGCCGTCATCGACTCCACTCGCGATTCGAAGACGCGGATCGTCGTTGGCGGGCGCTCGATGGGTGGGCGGATCGGCTCGATGGTCGTTGCAGAGGACGGTACGGCCGACGCGATTGCGCTCTTCGCATATCCGCTGCACCCGCCGGGCAAACCGGAGCAATTGCGGGTCGCGCACTTCACGTCGATCAAGGTGCCGTCGCTGTTCGTGTCCGGGACGAACGACGCGTTTGGTTCGCCGGATGAACTGCGCGCGGCCACGAAGCACGTGAAGCGCTCGAAGGTGCATCTGCTGGAGGGCGCCGATCATGGCTTTGCTGTGCGGAAGTCGAGCGGGCGCACGCGCGAGGACGTATGGGCGGAGGCGGTCGATGCGTTCGCGGTGTGGCTCGCGACGGTCGGGTGAGCGGCCCGGCGCGTGCGCCCGACGGCTGGAGCGGAGCGGCTCGCCGACGGCGGGAGGCGCGCGCCGACCGGAGAAGATTCTTCGCTTCGCTCTGAATGACCGCGGCCCGAGACACTCGACGGGCTGACGGCTAGCTCAGTTTCTCCTTGAGCTTGCCCATGAGGCCGCGGTCTTCTTGCGGCTTCACGGTCGTGCCCATCGAAGCGGCGAGTTGCTTGAGCAACTCTTTTTGCTCTTTGGTGGGGCTCTTCGGTGTGACGACGTTGACGTGGACGATCATGTCGCCGCGCCCACCACCACGCAGGTGCGGCACACCCTTCGACTTCACGATGAACGTCTCGCCGGTCTGTGTGCCGGCGGGGATGCGCAGGTCGTGCGGGTCTCCGTCGATCGTCGGCACTTCGACCTCGTCGCCGAGGCCGACCTGCGCGAAGTTGAGGTCGAGATCGAGGATCAGGTCATCCTCGTCGCGCCGGAAGACTTCGTGCGGTTTGACGTTGAGCTGCAGGTAGAGATTGCCGCGCGGTCCGCCGTGGTTGCCGAGTTCGCCTTCGCCGCTCAGGCGCATCTGCGAGCCGTCGTCGACGCCGCCGGGGATCTTGACCGAGAGGCGGCGTTTGCGCTTCTCGCGTCCGATGCCACGGCAGTTCTTGCACGGGTGCGTGACGACACGGCCTTCGCCCCGGCAGCGATCACACATGGCGACGTTGACGAACTGGCCGAAGATGCTCTGCTGCGCACGACGAACTTCGCCGCTGCCATTGCACTGCGCACAGCGCTCCGGCTCCGTGCCGGGCTCGGCGCGCAGGCCGTTGCAGACGGAGCAGAGTTCTGCGGACTGGATCTCGAACTCCTTCTCGGCGCCGAACACGGCTTCCTCGAAGGTGATCGTTATCGAGCGACGAGCATCCGCTCCACGCGCCGGACCGCGCTGCGTGCGCGAGCCCGCGCCGCCGAAGAAGGCATCGAAGATGTCGCCGAGGCCGCCGAAGCCGAAGCCTTCGAATCCGCGCGCAAACCCGTCGGCGCCGGGCTGCGTCGCAGCGTGTCCGAAGCGGTCGTACATGGCGCGCTTCTCCGGATCGGAGAGCACTTCGTACGCCTCGCTGACCTCTTTGAACTTGGCCTCGGCGCCGGCTTCCTGGTTGCGGTCCGGGTGGAACTGCATCGCCAGCTTGCGGAAGGCCTTCTTCATCTCCTCGGCGCTGGCGCCGCGCGCCACACCGAGGACATCGTAGTAGTCTTGCTTTTGCTCTGTAGCCATCTAGCCTGTATCGCCCCGCATACGTCAGATCCGTATTGGTGCTCCATTGTAGCGAAGGGCAGGCTCCCGCGGATATTGCGTCGGTTCGCCGTGGACGACGAGAGGGACGCGCGATCTGCGCGCCCCTCTCGTTCGGCCGGTGATAGCCGGCGTGCTAGTTGATGTTCCAGGTGACCGAGACGTTGATGATGACGTCCAGCTCACCGACCTGAATGGGCGTTTCCGGTGCGGCATCGCGGGCGCTCAGCTCCGCGCCGGCGCTCGCCCCGTAGTAGTAGGGGCCTGGTGAGTAGCTGGACTCCGAGATGAACAGCGCCTCGCCGACGTTCACGCCTGCGGCCTTCGCCAGCGTCTCCGCCTTCGCCTTGGCGTCGGCCACCGCGGCCTCCCGAGCCTGCTTCTGCAGTTCGGTCGGGTTGTCGATCGTGAACGCAAGATTCTGGATGGTGGTGTTGTTTCCGCCCGCAGTGACGGCGTCGTCGACCACTTGGCTGGTCTTGTTGATGTCGCGCAGCTTGACGCTGAGGACATTTGTCACCTGGAAGCCGCGCAACTCCTGTTTGTTGTTGTTGTAGTCGTACTGTGGCTGGATGCTGAGTTGCTGGGTCTGGACGTCCTTGTCCTCGACGCCGTTCGCCTTGAGCGACTTAATTATCGCGTCGAGCGAGGTGGCTGCCTGGTCACGCGCTTCTTGCACGGTGCTCGCTTCCGCCATCACGCCGAGTGACAGGTTGGCGATGTCCGGCTTGCCGCTGACCTTCCCCTCGCCGTTGACGCTGATGCCCTTTTGGGACTGATCTTGCGCTCCCACACTCGTTACCTCATCGCCGCAGCCAACGGCCGCGATCGACAGCGCTAACAGCACACCCAACCCGGCGACTGCCCCTAGCTTCCTGCGATTCATAATGCTTCTTCTCCTCTGTGTCTCCACCAACGGATGGCAATGGCGGCCGCGATCAGTGCGGCTGCGACCCCGATTATCTGTATGACGATGAGCGCTGTCGATTTGTTCCCGTCGTCCTCCGGCGCAGCGGCGGCGGCCGCCTGAATCTGCACGGCCGCCGTGGCGACAGCTCGGGCGGCGTCGGAGGCGAACATATTCGTCGTGCTGTACTGAAGTGACGCGTCAGCGCCTCCAGCGGCTTCAGAAGTTGGTTGAAGGGATGGCACTGCGGCTTCCGGCGGTGCAACCTCGCCCGTGGACGGCGCGATTTCGCGGGAATCCAGCGCGCTTGGCCCATTCGCATCGGCAGCGGCACCGCTGCCCATGTCGAGCGCGGCGCCCGCAGCACCGTCGAGTGCAGCGGTTGGGCCCGGCGCTGAAGCGACGGCCTCCGAGCCGTGCTGCGACTTCGCCGACTCTTGCGAGCTGCTGGAGCTGCCATCCGAATAGAGTGACGCGCCGACGACGACTGCTACGACGACGCTGGCGAATGCGCCTGCCGCGGGCGCCCAGCGCAGCATCGGCGAGCGCGGCGCGGTGACCGGCACGGTGTCGGCAACGCGCAGCCGGAATGAGCGCGGCGCCGTCGCTTCCGGCATCGAGCGCAGGGCCGCGCGGGTGGCGCGCAGGCCGTCAAGCTGGGCGCCGCAGGCATCGCAAGTCGCGACGTGCGCGTCGAGGCGTGCCGATGCGGGCGCATCGAGCATGCCGTCAAGCTGCGCCGACAGCGCGTTGACGTCGGGCTGATGCCTACGAAAGGATCGCAACAGGTTGTTCACACGTAACCCCATGGCAAGGCCGTACGCTGATCACGGTCTTGATGATATGACGCTGCACCGCTCACGAATGTTCCCCCGGCCCAAGCTCGCGCCGCAGCTTCTCCCGCCCGCGCGCGATGCGAGACTTGACGGTGCCGACCGACGTCCGCATCGTCGCGGCGATCTCCTCGTACGCGAAGCCTTGCATGTCGCACATCACGACGGCCAGGCGCTGATCCGCCGGCAATCGCAGCAGGGCACGCTGTACGGTGTCGTGCAGCTCGCTCCGAAGCGCCTCCGTTTCCGGGCCGGCAGCGGCGTCCGCAACGTCGATCGGGTCGTCGCTGCCAGGGGCCGGCGCGTCCAGCGATACGGCGGGCCGGCGGCCGCGGCGGCGCAGTTCGTCGATGCTGGCGTTGGACGCGATTCGCATCAGCCACGGGCGAAACGCGCCGCCCTTGAAGGTGCGAATGTTGCGGTACGCGGACAGAAATGCGTCCTGCGCCGCATCTTCGGCGGATGCCGGACTGCCGAGCATACGGAGACACAGGTTGTAGACCGCACGCTGGTGGAGATCTACGAGCCGGTTGAAGGCGTCGAGATCACCTTCCCGGGCAAGGCGAAGCGCGTCCGATTCGCCATCCGGATCGCTGGAGGTGGGCCCCGGAGCAGGATTTCCTATCAATCGCGCAGATTCTAACAGAGTGTGACGGTGCGCCCTCGGCCGCGTGCTAGAATGCAGAGCTTATGTCCAACGATCCCACCGGCCCGGACGATCCGTCAGGGCATTCCCCGCAACCAATAGAACCCGTAGCGGAGCAGCCCGATTCCGAGGGCACGGCATCCACGCGACCGCCGGCGGAGTCGCCGATCTTCGCGGCCACCCCACCTGAGCCCGCAATGGACGCGTCATCAGTAGCGGAGCCGGATGTCGACGAAGCGGCACCCGAAGCCGGTGAATCGCCGCTCGTCGAGGCCTGGCCGCGGCCCGAGCCGGTGGACCCGTACCTCGATGTGCCGGCGTCGCTCGAGCTTTCGTACACAGATGCTGACATAGGACTGAGCCCGAAGGCGTATGACCGGGTCTACTCGTACGAGGCGATCCAGAAGAAGAGGCGCCGCAGCAGCGGAAGCCGCGCGCGCAAGGTCGGCCGGGAGCTGGCCGAGACCGTCATCCTGGCGCTGCTCATCTTCTTCGCCGTGAAGGCTGTCGTTCAGAACTTTCGCGTCGAAGGCGCCAGCATGGAGCCGACGATGCACAACAACGAGTACCTGCTCGTGAACAAGGCGCTGTACCTTCGCGTTAACCTCGACCGCATCCACGATTTCCTGCCGTTTCTGCCCGGTGGAAACGATGACGAGCACCATGTATTCCGCGCTCCGCGCCGCGGCGACATCGTCGTGTTCAAGTTCCCGCTCGATCCGAGCCGGGACTTCATCAAGCGCGTCATCGGTGTGCCGGGCGATACCGTCGAAGTGCGCGACGAGACGGTGTTTATCAACGGCAGCCCGCTGAAAGAGGACTACATCAAGGACAAGCCGAACTACACCTACGCGCCGAAAACGGTGCCGGAGGGGATGTACTACGTGCTGGGCGACAACCGGCGCAACAGCTTCGACTCGCACGCGTGGGGCAACAGCTGCACTCCGCAGCAACTCTGCGACTTCGTGCCGGAGGAGAACATCATCGGCCAGGCGTGGGTGTCGTACTGGCCGTTCGACGAGCTCGGCTTCATCCCGAACCGCGTGATCAACCCGCAAGCGCCGTAACGCACGAACATCCACGACCGATCGCTGAGTCATTGCGCGTAGGGGCGCTCCGTAGAGCGCCCTTCTCCGTTATTCGTTTCACGCTACGCGCCCTTCTCCGTTGTGTGCCGTCGCACGGAACGCGGGCGCCGCACTAGGGGCGCACAGCCGTGCGCCCCTACTTGTATGCGGCACGGCGGTTGATGAGATGCGGCTCGCCGATGCTGGTCAGCTACGTGTCTCGGCGGGATCCGCGCGGGCTGGAAAGCCCGTGCTACGTGCTTGTTGTAGGGCTTCCTACTTGTATGCGACGAAGGCCGCGTACAGCGGCTGGTCGAGATGCAACTCGCGTATGCCGGTGAGGCCGGCGCCCGTCGCCATCTCTTCGAACTCCGCGCGCGAGAAGAAGCCGACGGCGTGGCCGCCCTTCGCGACGGCCTGTGGAATCTCGTAGAACAGGTCGATGTGCGAGAGCACGGCGTTGTAGGGTCCGACGCAGTCCTCGATGTTTTCCGCGCCGCGGATCTCCGTCACGAGCAGGATGCCGTCGTCCTTCAGCGCGCGACGGGCGTTGGCGAGGACGATGCGCGCGTCGTCCATCTCGTGCAGGGAGATCTGGGCGTAGATGAAGTCAAACGCGTCTTCGCTGGTGAGATCTTCGCCGCGCATTTCTTCCGCGTGCACGTGTTCTCCCAGGCCCGCCCCTTCGATGCGGGCGCGCGCCAGTTCGATCGAGACGGCGTCGGGGTCGACACCGGTGACGGTGCAGGCGGGGAACGTGCGAGCGAGCGATACGAGTCCTGCGCCCGCGCCACAGCCCAGCTCCAGGATCGTGCCGCCGGCGGTCAGGCGCTCCGCCAGCTCCGGCATGGCGGGCAGCAGCACGGCGGGCAGGAACAGCTCGTACGCGGCCTTGCTGAATGAGTGGATGGTCTCGACCATCTCCTGCCCGTACTCGGCGAACGGGATGCCTTCGCCGCTGGTGAAGCAGTCGCCGACGCGATCGGCGAGCCGCGATTCGACAGCGTGGTTCGTGACGAGACCGGCCTGGTACTGGAAGTCGGTATCGTCGAGGAGCAGCGCCTCCATGAAGGACGCCATGATCAACCGCTGCGTCCCGGCGTCGTACTCGAGCACTTCGCCCGCGACGGCGGTGCGCGCCCAGGCGCGGACGTAGCGTGCGTCGAGCCCGGTCTGCTCGACGAGTTCGTCTAGCGTCAGGCCGTCATCCTGCGCGGTGATCTTTTCGAAGAGGCCGAGCTTGATGCCGTAGTACGCCATGCGCAGGCTGGCCGCGCCGGCTGCCCAGTCGAAGATCTTCGCCGCCTGCTCGTCCTTGGTCACGAATGATGAGTCTGGCATCGATGCTCCACGCTGCATGCGGCTGATCGCTCAGCCGCGTCTCGGTCCGCCGCACTGTACCGGCAGGGCCGCGCTAGTCGGCGCTCTTCCGCGCCCATACGGCGAACAGCGGATCGTTGGGTGCGCCGCTGTCGATGCTGCGGTTCTCGGCGGTGGGCTCTTCGAAGCCGCCGGCGTGCTTGAAGTACGAGATGATGAGGCCGGCGCGCTCGCGGTCGTCAAGCGAGCGCCAGATGCGGACCGCCTTCGTCGGGAACATGCGGTTGCTGTACGTGACGATGAACGGGGCGCCGGGCTTCAGGACGCGGCAGACGTCGCGGAACGTATCGAGCGGCTTCGTCATGTACTGCACGGACACGGTCACGACCGCACCGTCGAACTCGTCATCGCCGAAGGGCATCGCCGGTTTCGTGTTGAGGTTGTGTACGAGGTACTCCGTGAGTTGGTCGTTCGCGCGCAGCTCCTCGTCGTTCATGCCGAGGCCGCAGAGCCGCTTCCACTCCAGTTCGGGCGGCATATGCGACTTGTAGCTCGACATGAGGTCGAGGATCGCGCCGCGTTGCGGCAGCAGCTCGCCGTAGAGTTGGCTGGCGGCTTCGATGGCGTAGTCGTCGATGTGGACGAGCAGCCGCGGCTGGGCGTAGAACATCGCGTCGGGCGAGTCATCCGCGCGCTCGAAGAAATGTGGTTTGAATGGGGAGTCGGTCATGGCATCACCCGGGGTCATTGCGTCCATCGCGCGGCGTGGGCTGAGCGCATTGCGCGCTTCTTTCTCACTTCGTCGCTTCGGCCGTCGCAAGCAACACTTCCGCGATCTCGAGGTGCTTCGGCATGCCGATGTCGCGATACATTGCGATGGCCTCGTTGAGGAGCACGCGCGCACGCTCGCGATCGCCGGGAGCGTCGCGTTCGAGCAGCATCCAGGCGTACCAGCGCCGCACTTCGGGCTGTTCGATGCGATGCGGCAGGTCGTGCGCCTGGCGCAGGGACGTGTCGAAGTGCTGCTCTGCCACCGCCCACTGGTGTCCGCAGGCAGCCGCAATCCCCGCCGACTTCTCTAGCAGTGACGGCAGCCAGTCAATGACCGCTCCAGCCGCCATTGTTTCCACCGCGAATGGGTACAGCTCGGCGACCTCCTCGTAGCACTTCAGGAGCGCCAGCCCTTCGATAGCCGCCAGGTACATCGCGCTGGAGGCGAAATCCAGCTGAGCACCAAGGCCGGGCAGATCGCTCCGTCGCTCCCTCCAAATCGCGAGCGCCTCGTCCCTGGCGGCACTATACGCCCGTAGTTTGAAGCGGCCGCTGGCCTGCAGCAGCTCCACTGCGGGAATGTCTACTTCAACGACCCGACTCAGGTGTTCCTCGGCGTTGCCCCAATGCCCGCGCCAGAACTCCGCCACCGCTACCCCAAAGTCGAAGGCGCCGATGTTAAATGCGTTGCTCGATGCGACCGCGGCCCGAAGGGCCTCCTGGCAGGTGTCTGCGAACGCCTCGAGGTCGCCAGAACGCATCACACGTATCTGGCCCGCAAGATTTGCGGATAGCTGGCAGCAGCCTTCGTTCCCAAACGGCGCGAGCTTTTCGTTTTCGCGCGCGATCTCCTCCGCTTCATCAAGCCGTCCAATCGAGACGGCGGCCAAGAGCACGTTCTGAAACACGGTGGTCGCGTCGTACGGCGCGCCCGCTGCCAGCAACAGCCGCCCTCCGCGCAGGCCGTCGTCGAATGCTTCGGCGTGACGCCCTAGCAGCGAGCCGTTATCCGCCTTGTACAGCAGGACCATCCCGAGCGCGTGTTGGTCGCCCAGCTCCTCCGCGAGCTTGAGCGCCTCGCCAAATGTCGCCTGTGCGGCGGCGTAGTCTGCGCCTGGAAGCCAGCACGAGATACCAGCCTCTGCCGCGAGGAGAATGCAACGGTCAGCGTTGACGTGCTCTCCGAGAGCGGCGAGTCCGCGCCTGGCCACAAGCAATGCTTGTTCAGCGCGTCCTGCCCACAACAGATCCATCGACGTTGTGGCGCAGATCCTACCGACGGCCTCGCCTTGCCCGAGCGATTCGTAGATCCCCATCGCCGCGTCCCAGTCGCTCAGTGCATCATCCAGGCGGTTGAGGCTGCGCAGCGCGCCGGCGCGTGTATTGAGGAGGTCGGCGCGAGCCTTGCGGTCTTCCGGATCGACGACGGAGAGGCCATTGTCGCAGAGCTTCAGCGCGTCCTCGAACGCGGCGGCCTTCAGCGCGAGACCGGCAGCCATAACGATGTAGAGCATCGTCTTCTCCGGGTCCGCCGCGGCGCCGGCCTGGAAGAGATGGTGCGCGAGGTCCGCCGCGTGCTCGTCGAGCGACCGCGCGTACACGCGCTCGATGGCGTCGGCGACGCGGAGATGGATCCGCTGGCGCCGCGGCATCGAAAGGCCGCTAAGCAACGTCTGGCGGAACAACTCGTGCGCGAACGCTATCGTGGCATCGCGTCCGTCATCGGCGGAGCCCACGATGTGTGCCGCCTGCGCTGCGTCGATGGCGTCCAGCACGGCGTCCGCGGTGTCTTCGCTTGCAGCCTCCAGCAGATCGAAGCGGAAGACGCGCCCGATTACGGCGGCGCTTCCGAGTACGCGCTTCGCGTCTTCACCCAACCGTTCCAGGCGGCGGCCAATGACCAGGCGCACACCCTCCGGCACCTCGAGTTCGCCTACGACGAGGCTCGCCTTCCAGTTGCCCTGGTCGTCGAAGAGCTTTCCTTCCTCCGCGAGATGACGAACGACTTCTTCGACGAAGAAGGGGTTGCCCTCGGTCTCGCTCTCGATCACGTCGACGAGCTTCTGCGGCGGCGCCTGTCCGCTCATCGCCTGCAGCATCGCCTGCACGCCCGCCTCGGGCAGACGCCGCAGTGCAATGCGGTGTGCCAGCCTGCGCCGCAGCAGCGACTCGAGCGAGCGGGCGAGTGGCCGCCCCACGTCGAGGTCGACGTCGCGATACGTGCCGAGCATCAGCACAGGCATCGACGCGACCTGCTGTGCGAGGTGTTCCAGCACGAAGAGAGTGGCGTCGTCGGCCCAGTGGAGGTCGTCGAAGATGAGGAGCAGCGGCGTGACGCGGCTCGCGCGCCCGATGAATTCGCCCAGGCTGTTCAGGAGGAATCGCCGCTCCTGCTCGGGAGGGAGTTCCACCGGCATCGGAATGTCGTCGAAGATGTGGCGCAACTCCGGCATGATGCGGGCGACCTCGGCCGCGTTCTCGCCGAGAGCCGCGCGAAACGTCTCCTTCGGCGCCGAGCGCAGAAACGCTTCGAGCATCTCGACGAGCGGTGTATAGGGAGCGGCGCCTTCCATCTCGTAGCAGTGGCCCAGCCGCACGGCGGCGCCGAGACGCTGCGCCTCGACGGCGATCTCTTCGGCGAGGCGCGTCTTACCCACGCCCGGCTCACCGCCGATCACGACCAGCGCGCCCTGCCCACGAACGGCCGCCGCCATCAGCTGCCGGAGCTGCGACAGTTCGTCCGCGCGTCCGACGTAGGGCGTGCGGTCGGGCAGCGCGCCGGGCCGGGCTGCTGGCATTTCCCACACGACCTCGTACAGATGCCACGGGTCCGAAAAGCCCTTCAGCGCGAACTCACCCCGGTCCTTGAGCTCGATGTTGCTCGCCGCGCCGAGAAGCATGCGGAGTCCGTCCGAGATGAGGATCTGGCCCGGTTCAGCGGCGGACTGGATCCGCGCCGCCGCGTTGACGGTCGACCCGAAGAGGTCCGCTTCCTCGCGCACCACCTCGCCTGTGTTGAGACCGATGCGCATCCGCGCCGCGGACGAGGGCGCCTGCTGGATGCGGAGCGCGAGCGCGCGCTGGATATCGATCGCGCATGCCACCGCGCGGCGCGCCGAGATGAACGCCGCCATCATGCCATCGCCGAGACCCTTCACTTCATGGCCGCGGTGCTTTGCCACGTGCTCGCGCACGAGTTCATGCAGGGAACGGAGGAGGTCGCGCGCGGGCCCGTCGCCGAGGCGGTTCGTCAGGTCGGTCGAGCCTTCGACGTCACTGAAGAGGACGGTGACCGTGCCTTCGGGCAGTTCCTGCGCGATGGCCTCGATGCCATCAGTCATTCTGTCACCCGTACCGCATAGATCGAGTGCACGCCCGAAAGGCCCTTCAACTCCACCTCGCGCGGCTCGCCGAACATCGCCGCGCCGACGCTGCTCTCGACGAGAGCGCGCAACAGCGACGACACGAGGATCTCGCCGCCGACGGCTTTGCCGGCGACGCGGGATGCCATGATCACGTTCTTGCCGTAGAAGTCGTCGTCGTCCTTGATGACTTCGCCGGCGTGGAGGCCGATGCGCACCTTCACGTGCTCGCCGTTCGTAGCATTGTGCCCGTCGAAGGCACGCTGGATCGCGATGGCGCAGTCGAGGCCCTTCTTCGCGGACTGGAAGGCGACCATGAAGCCGTCACCCATCGTCTTCACTTCGTAGCCGCCGTGCGCCTGCAACTGAGCGCGGATCAGGGCGTTGTGTTTGCGGAGCAGATCCTGCCACGCCTGGTCGCCGAGGCGCTCGGTGAGCACGGTCGAGTCCTCGATGTCGCTGAACATGATCGTGACGGTGCCGTCCGGCGCCGCGTGCGACGCGATCTCCGGCCGTTCGCGCTCGACGCTATCGGCGACCGCGGCGATCGACGTGTAGATGTCGGTCGTGATCGTGCTGATGCCCTGATCGCGCATGCGCAGCCGCATCGCCTCTTCGAGCGCCGGCTGCATCTTCATCGCCTGAAACTCGCCGAGCGCAAAGTTCAGGTGCTCGACCGCCTCGGCGCGCTCGTCCGGGTAGTGCTCGAACAGGGTGCGGGCGATGGCGAGGCGCGTGAGCGCGATCTCCGGCCGATCGTCAGCTCCGGCCGCCACGTCGAGCGAGGTCGCGAAATGCTTTCGTGCAGCGGCGAAATCGCCGAGCAGCAGCGCCGCGAGGCCGAGTTGGCGCGCCACTGTGCCGACGAAGTCGATTGAATACAGGTGGTCGGCTATGGCCAAGCGTTGGGACAGCAGTGATGCTGACTCAACATCGCGCGCGATCACAGATGCGGCGAGCAGATAGACCAGCGAACCAGTGTCCGTCCAGTCGTCCTCGACTTGGATGCCGCGCGCCGCAATGATGCGCCGAACTTCGCTTCGCGCTTCGTCGAGCTGACCGGCCGCGGCCAGGACGAGCGCGAGGGTAGGTTCACCCGTCACCCACGACAGGAAGGACTCGCGACGAGCGAGGACTTCGTCAAAATGGCCGAGCCTCGTGAGCGCCGGGGCGGCTGCCCCGTGGGCCATGATCTGCCCGAACACGCCGACTCCGAGCGCTTCGGCCTGATCGCCGAAATCCAATGCGACCTGAACAAGTTTCTCCAGATCGCCGGCCCGTACGAGGCGGCTCGCCTGGGCCGCAATAAGCCATATCTTGACGTACGGATCGCCCACGCGGTGTGCGTACTCCTCCAGTTCGTGGTACGCCGCCTCGCGCAGTGGTTGCCCTTTCGCGTCAACGAGGCGCTGGAAACACATCGCGAGGTTTTGGGCCAGAAAGCCCGGGCGCTGACGAACGCGCGGCAGGCTGAGAAACTCCTCGGCAACCCTGACGGTTTCGTCGTGAATCTCGGGCGGAAACTGCCCGACGAGGAAGCTTGTCATTGCCCAGTTGAGCGCTTCGGGGTCGGCTATCTGCCTAGCGAGTTCGAGCCCGCGCCTCTGCAATTCCAAGGTTTCTCGGACTCGCCCGTGCGCATAGTGGATCCAGGATTCGGCGACGATCGCAGAGACTCGCTCCGGGCTCCCCGGCGTCGAAAGGTCATTTTGGCGCTTGACCCAGAGCGCGTACTCGGGGCTGCCGAAGACAGGGCCTGCGCCAAAATAGATCAGTCCATCGATTGCACGCTGCGCGGCGATCGCTGCCCGCCGATCGTCGCCCATGCGCTCGGCGGTTGCATACATCTCCGGCGCTATCTCATCCGAAACGCGCTGCGGCTCGCCCGCTGAGAGCAGCGCGTAGGCAAGCGCTTCCAGCAGTTCGTAGCGCCTCCCGCCATCGTTCGGGTCCAGCACGTCCTGCACCTGCAGTGCCTGTTGCAGCAGGCGGGCCGCCTCGCCGTGAGCGTAGACGCTCGCCGCACGCGTCGCTGCGAGTTCGCCATAGTGGACGGCTTTGCGCAGGTCTTCCTCGGTCGATGAATGCGCGAAGTGCTCCGCCAGTTCCGCCGCGTGCTCATCGAGGCGCGACGCGTAGTGCGTTTCCAGCGCCTTCGCGACGTCGTTGTGCAGGCGCAGGCGGCGTGGTGCGATCATCTCGCTGTACAGCGTCTGGCGGAAGTACGCGTGCGTGAAGCGATAGCGGACATCGCGCCCCTGCGTGTGCTCCTCAAGCAGCGAGACGCCGACCGCTTCTTCGATTGCGCTCAGCAACTGCTCCTCCGGCACGTTTGCGACGGCGCGCAGCACATCGAGCGAGAAGTCGCGCCCCATGACCGCGGCGATGCTGAGGATGCGGTTGCACTCGTCGCCGAGCCGCGACAGCCGCTTGCCGATGACGTCGCGCAAGCCTTCCGGGATCTGTGTGAGCAGCGACGCATTCGCCACCCATTGGCCGCCTTCGCGCTGCGCCAGGCCGGATTCCAGGATGTAGCGCGCCACCTCCTGAATGAAGAGCGGGTTGCCCTCCGTCTGTCGGTAGATCGCCTCCGCGAGCACGTACGGCACGTCCTGGCCGGCGATGTTCGAGAGCATTCGTTGCACTTCGTCGGGTGTGAGGCCGCGCAGGGCGATGCGCGTGAAGTTCTCGACGCGCCGCAGATCGGCGAGCGCTGCCGACAGCGGGTGCTTTCGGTCCACTTCGACATCGCGATAGGTGCCGACGATCAGGAGACGCGTGCCGGCGAGGTTGCGCGCGAGATGCACGAGCAACTCCATCGTCCCCTTGTCGCCATCCTGCAAGTCCTCGAGGACGATGCAAAGCGCCTGGGCATTCGATGCGTTGCGCAAGAACGTCGCCACAGCCTGGAAGAGCCGGAACCGCTCCTCCTCCGGGTTGCCGGGCGGCGGCAGCTCGACCGCCACGCGATCGCGGATCTCCGAGACGATGCGCGCCACTTCGCCCGCTCCCGTGCCGAGCTCTTCCTCCAGCGCATCGCTCTCGCGCACCAGCGCGTACGATCGCATTGCCTCGACGAACGGAAGGTACGGCAGCGCCAGCGATCCCTCTTCGTAGCAGTGGCCTACGAGCGTCCGGCCGCCGCGCATCGCCACGTACGTCAGCAGTTGTTCCGTAACGGTCGTTTTGCCGATGCCGGGCTCGCCAACGACCATCACCAGCGCGCCTTGGCCGGAGAGCGCGCCGTCGAACGCGGCCTGGAGCTGCTTCAGCTCGGCCTCGCGGCCGACGAATGTGCGCTGGTAGATCGCCCCGCTCGCCGCATCTTCGGATGGCTCGGCTGCGGTCGTCGGGGACTGCACGTCGATCGAAGCGAGTGCCTGCACGACGTCGGTCGCGCTGGCCGGACGCTGCGCCGGATCCTTGGCGAGCAGGCGCAGGATCAGCGCCTCGAGTCCAGACGGACACTCGCTCGTGTGCCACGTCGGCGCAACAGGCGGCGTATTGACGTGCTGCGAGATAACGGCGACGATGTCGTCGCCGACGAACGGCGGCCGGCCCGTCACCATCTCGTAGAGCACGCAGCCCAAGGCGTACAGGTCGCTTGAGTCGGTGGTGACGCCGCCCATCGCCTGCTCCGGCGGCATGTACGCTGCCGTGCCGACCATGGTGCCCTGCATCGTCATGCGTGTCTTGTCGAGCGTCACCGCCAGCCCGAAGTCGCCGATCTTCACGATGCCCGCGTCGGTGAGCCAAACATTGCCGGGCTTCAGATCGCGATGGATGATGCCGTGCTTGTGCGCGTGCTCCAGCCCCTGCGCGACCTGCGACGCGATCCGCACCGCATCGGTGATCGGCACGCGCCGCCGTTCCGCCGCGTCGATCAGCCCGGTGAGTTCGCCGCCCGCCATGTACTGGCTGACGATGTACGGCTCGACCACGCCGCCAGCGGCCGTCTCCTCGCCCGTGTCGAACACGGTGACGATGTTCGCATGGTCGCCTAGTTTGCCCATCGCCTGCGCCTCGCGCCGGATGCGCGTCACGCCGTCCGCGTCCAGGCCGTCCGTCTTGATCGCCGCGAACGCGACGTCGCGGTCGAGCTTCGTGTCGTGAGCGAGGTAGACACGCTTTCGGCCGCCTTCCCCCAGGAAGGACTGCACGGTGTAGCGGCCGTCGCCAAAGGATGCGGGGAGGGGCCGTGCGGCCGGAGGCTTGGGCTGGGACAGCGTGGCAGCCGCATCCGCCGTCAGCGACGCGCGGCATCGTTTGCAGAACTTGGCCGTGGGTGAGTTGGTCGTGCCACAGGCCGCGCAGGGGCGAACGAGGTCGCCTCCGCACTCCTCACAGAAGTCCGCATCGGTCGGGTTCACGTGGCCGCAGGCCGAACACTGCATCGTCATCACTCCAGCGATTCGGGACGGGGGGTCTCAGGAGCCTCACTATATGGATGCCCGCCCGTTATCGGAACCGGCGGGCCGTCGCCTGTTGACAGGTGCTACTCGTTGCGAGTCTGTGAAAATCGCGCACTTCAGGTTGCGGGGCGGGCGCTGCTCTCCGAGAATGAGAGCGAGAGGTGGTGGATCATGCCAGCGATGTCCGAGGCGGACGTAGAGGCGCGTCTCGACGAGCTGGAAGGCTGGGAGCGGGACGACGACGAGATTGAGAAGGAATTCCGGTTCGACGGTTTCGACGCGTCCATGGCGTTCGCGAACCGCGTGGCCGATCTGGCACGAGCGGCCGACCACCACCCGGATATCAGCATCAAGTACAACCGCGTCAAGCTCACCCTCTCGACGCACAGCGAAGGCGGCATAACGGAGAAGGACTTCGCGCTTGCCGTGGAGATCGAAGGCGTCGCGCAAGCCTGACGCTGCGCACGCCGTACCCCTGAGGTGATGTGGACAACGAGACCCCGGAGAAATCGGACGCCGTGGGCGCGTGGGTGAAGCGTAACGTCAACTGGCTGGCGCTCGCCTTCGGCCTGACGTTCTTCGTCGTGCCGCATGTCTCCCCGTTCGAGGGCTTGAATTACTACCTCAGTTCGCCGCAGCGCCTCAGCCGCTGGATGCTCGGCAAGCTCGAGAACCTCTTCGCGGACTACGGCTACTACGTCGTTTTTCTCGGCGTGTTCCTCGAGAACGCGATGTTCCTCGGGTTCCTCGTCCCAGGATCTGTGATTCTGATCCTTGCTGGACTCTCGGCGGAGAACGGCTCCATCAACCTCTGGTTCGTGTTCGGGCTCGCCATCGCTGCCACGATCCTGGGCGACACGATCAGCTACGTGATCGGCCGCATGGGGTGGGCGAGGGCGTTGGAGAAGGGCGCGGGCGGCGAGGTTATGGCTCGCCTGCGCAGCGCGATGGAGACAAATTACGTCTGGATCATTCTCGGATACCACTGGGCGGGGTATTCGCGCGCGGTGGGTCCGGCGGCGGCCGGACTGTTCGGGATCCCGTTCCGACGCTGGGCGCCGCTGGACTATCTGGGAGGCACGCTCTGGGCGATCGGGTTCACGATGCTCGGAGTGCTGCTGGGGCTCATGGGTGTGGAGTTCAGCGACACGAAGACGCTCGTGAGGTTGTTTGAGTTCCTGTTCCTGGGACTGTTCGTGGTGGCAATATTGGTCGCGTGGTACCGGACGTCGAAGAGCGAGCCCGGCATCGGCGTGCGGCAGCCGGCCACCGTCGTGATTCCGGTTGACGACGACTAGCAGCCACTCGCACCGCACGTTGACGCCGGAGGACGATCGGAGACAACACCGTGATAGGCTGTACGCCGTGAGCGTGCTTCCAGACTATCTGCGTCCCGGACTCGATCTCGTGATCGTCGGCATCAATCCCGGCACGAAGTCGGCCGCTGCTCGCCATCACTATGCCGGTCCCGGTAACCACTTCTGGCCACTTCTGCACGAATCCGGTCTCGTCACCGAGCCGCTGAGCTTCGGAGAGGATGCGCGCGTGCTGGAGTGGGGCATCGGCCTGACCAACATGGTGTCGCGCGCCTCGCCGTCGATCACCGATCTGTCGCTCGACGAGATGCGCGCCGGTTCCCACGTACTGCGGCGCAAGCTGCTGCGATACGCGCCGAGAATCGTCTGCTTCAACGGCAAGCGCATCTATGAAGTGTTCGCCGGGCACGCCTGCGATCTCGGACTGCAGGCGGAACGCATCGGCGCAGCGCAGGTGTACGTCATGCCATCGACGAGCGCGCGTGCGGCGGCTTACCAGCGCGCCGACAAGCTGAAGTTCTTCGTGGAGTTGCGGGAGCTCGTGCGGTCGCTCGAGCGTCAGCCGGTGGCATCGTGAGCCAGATGCCGGCGGAGCAACCGGCGCAGCAATCCGAGATTCCGGTCTTTTCGCCGCGCCTCGACGAGTTGATGGCGGCGATGATCAAGGGCACCGCGCCGAACGTCGGGCGGTTCTGCGGGCACTGCTATACGCCGCTGGGCAAGAAGCGCGAAGAGTGCCGGCACTGCGGCACCTCGACGAGCGACTACGCGCCGGTCGAGAAGCTGCCGATGGAGTTCGGCGCGCTGTACCGCCGCATGCGGAAGCGCGAGAGCCTGATCGTCAACTCGTTCGCGTTCGCAGGGCTTGGGCTGGGCGTCGTGCTGTTCACGGCGCTGGTCGCCGTCGCGGTCTACCGTTTCGACCAGTCGTTGTGGTGGCTGGCGTTTGCGACGCTGGTGCTGATGGTCGGCGGGCGTGTGTTCGCCGGGTTGCTGGGCGGCTGGATCGGCGACAACGTCGGTTACACCTACGCCCGCAAGAAGCTGATCGTTGAATGGCACGAGTACGAGCGCCAGCGCGACGTCGAGCAGGGGCGCCGACCCGCGCCGCCAGATGCCGGAAGCCCCGAGCAGGCAAGCGCGTCGGCCGCCTCGGGCGCGGGGTAGCGCGGCGCCACATGCACTACATCGAGATCACGGCCGCCGTCCCAACGGCAGACGCAGAGCGCGCGTCGGAGGTGCTTCGCGCTCACACGGGGCTCGACGTATCGATCGAGATCCCCTTCACGCAGGCAGATCTTGAGTCGGACGCCGTGCTGAGCACGGGCGGCACGGCGCTGCTGCACGCGTATGTTGCCGCGGATGATGCGGGGCGCGCGCTGGCCCCATCGACAGGCGCGGCTTTCGCGCGTGCGGGGCTGCAGGCGGAGATCGCCCAGCGCGACGTTGCGGAGGAGGACTGGGCGGAGTCATGGAAGGAGCACTTCCATGTCGAGCGGTTTGGTGCACGCATCGTCGTGGTGCCGTCGTGGCGCACGTACGAGCCGCAGCCCCGCGATGTGATCCTCACGCTCGATCCGGGGATGGCGTTCGGGACGGGCCAACACGAGACCACGCGCATGTGCCTTGAGGCGCTCGAGGCGGCGATGCTTCCTGACGTGCGGGTGCTGGATGTCGGCTGCGGTTCGGGCATCCTGGGCATCGCGGCTCTGAAGCTGGGCGCGCGCGAGGTGTACGCCGTGGATGTCGATCCGAACTGCGTGCGCGTGACGGAGGAGAACGCCGCAATGAACGGCGTTGGGGACTTGCTGCATGTGGGGGTCGGGAGCATGGGCTCATCGTGGCCGTTCGACGCACCTGCGGAGGGGTTCGATGTGGTGGTCGCGAACATCATCGCGCGCATCATCATCGAGATGGCAGACGCGCTCGTCGCGGCTCTGGCGCCGGCCGGGCGACTGATCGCGTCGGGCATCATCGGCGAACGCGAGATCGAAGTGGGTGAAGCGCTCGCTGCCGCTGGTGCTCGCGTCGAGTCGGTGCGTGTGATGGGCGACTGGCGCTGTATCGAGGCAGTGCGCGCATGACGCGCCGCTTCTACATCGACGCACCGACGCTGGACGCCGCATCGATCGAGATCGACGGTGCACTGGCGCACCGCATGGCGACGGTGCTGCGAATGCGCGCTGGCGATGAGGTGATCCTGTTCGACGGCAGCGGCGAGGACGTGCGGGTGCGGCTCGACGACGTGCGCGATCGGCGTGTGGTGGCCGTTGAGGTCGCGCGCGGGCCAGGGCCGCGTGAGCCGCGGCTCAAGGCGCACCTCTATCAGTCGATCACGAAAGGCGATCGCTTTGAGTGGCTGCTGGAGAAGGCGACCGAATTGGGCGTCAGCGGGATCACGCCACTGGTTGCCGCTCGGGCTGTCGTCAAGACTGCGGGAGAAGGCAACCGCGCCGAGCGGTGGCGCCGTATCGTCGTCGAGGCGGCCGAGCAGTGTGAGCGCAGCAGCGTGCCGCAGATCGGCGTACCGCAGTCATTTGATGCGGCGCTTGAGTCGGCGGGCGGCGTGCTGGTGCTGCCGTATGAAGATGCGGGTGACGCCGCGCCGAACATTAACGACATCCTGAACCGGCGCGTCGATGATGTGTTCGCCCTGGCGGAAGTCAGCGTATTGATCGGGCCGGAGGGCGGCTTCGAGCCCGGAGAGGTCGAGCGCGCCCGGGCGGCGGGCGCGGAGATCGTCACGCTGGGCGATCGCGTGCTGCGCTCCGAGACGGCGGGACTCGTTGCCGCGACGCTCATCATGCAGTCGGTGGGCGAGCTGGGCTAGCCTCAGCGCGTCGACCGGTTGCGCTACCCGCGCCCGGCGTTGTCACGGGATGACTCTAGTTCCGCGGACGGTTCATGCAGCTTTGGCGGTTGCGGGTACGGCCGCGAGTTTCGGTGTGCGCTTCGCCACTGAGCGGGACGCGAGGATGCGGAAGAACGTGAGAAAGAGCACGGCTGCGGCGGAGGCGAGATAGGAGTACTGAACGTACGCCTTCTTCGTGTCCGTGCCGGCCCAGGCGCCGTGGGCCAGCGCCATAACGAAGATCGCGAAGGTGGCGTAATGGATGAGGCGCCACATGTTCTGGCCGATCATGCCTTTCACGTAAAACGACACGGTAATGAAGATGGATGCGTAGAACGTCACGATGCCGAGCGCAACGGCATTGGTGCGGTAGTTTGACTCGAATGGCACGAGCATCTGCTTGAAGGTGAACTTGGCGTAGGGGTCGGGGATCATGATGAGGGCGTGGAAGACCATCGCGAGCAGGACGAAGATCGAGAGGAACTTGTGAACGTCGAAGACCCACGGCCGCGCCAGCATGCCGTCGAAGACACGGGAGCTGACTGCCAGGCCCATGGCCACGGACGCGAAGAGTAGCCAGAAGGCCGTGAAGCCAGACGAGCGTCCCAGATACCACCACACGTGGACCCACGGTCCGCTCGCGGCGGCCGGCGTGAGCGCCTGCAGCGCGGGAGGGATCACAGCGTCAGGGAACATGAGCGCGGGCTACTCCTTGCATCGTTCCGGGCCGCACGAGCGGCCCGGAGGGTCGATTCAGACAGTGAAAGTGTCGGTCTACGAGCCGGTCGACGGGATAGGCGTCGGCTGTGGAACCGGCGTCGGCCGCGGCGGTGGCGGCGCCGGTGGCGGCGCGGCTGGTGGTGGCGGCGCGGCCGTTGGCGGCGGCGCGGGATCGGCGGGCTTCGGCGGAGGGGCTGACGCGGGAGGTGGTGGCAGCTCAGGCGCCCCGGGCGCGGGCTGGGATGGCGCTCGTGGTGCCGGATCTGATGCGCCCGGCTTCGATGACTTGGAGGGTGACGGCTGCTGCGTGGTGGTCCCTGGCGCGGACGCCGCAGGCGCGGAGTCGGCGACGACGGCGTCATCAGTGGCAGCCAGCGCCTGGGTGTCCGTGTTGACGTACTTCGTGACGACAACGACCTGCCGAATGATGGTTTGCTGCGGCGGTTCGGGCGTCGGCGGAGCCGTCGTCGGCGCGGGCGGTGGTGCCGAGACGGCCGCGAGGAATTGCAGAGCCGCCGCGTAGTCGTCCTGCTGCTTCTTCGCGGACGCCGCCCGGGAGGCGCTGATGTCCGGCCACGCGAACGCGCTCCAGATCAGCGCCGTCAGGACAACGCTGCACGCGACCGTCAGGAGTTTGGTCTTCCAGAACTTCGTCATCAGTTGCATCGAGCGCTCCTAGTTGTCCAACTCGATCTCGGTCACCGTGCAGCCGCCGGACTGCGTCGTGTGGACATGCGCACGCACACCAACATGCAGCGCCGATGCGTGTGCCGTCGAGTCGAGGGCGCGTGTCTGGACGCCGTTCGACCATGTGACAAGCTTTCCGCCACTGATCGGCGCCATCGCCGTCACAAGCGATTCGAACTCGTCGTTGCAAGCCGCCTGCGCGGGCGGCGCTGTCGGCTGCGGAGCCGGTGGCGCCGACGTTGGCGGTGCGGCGGGCTGGGTCGCCGAGGGCGCGGGCTTCGGCGTTGATGTCGGCGCGACCGAGCTCGGAGCGGATGTCGGCGCCTTGGGGGGCGGTGCTCCCACCGTAGGCTGCTTGTCATCGCCTTCATCGACGGGCTCGTTTTCGGAACGAGGCGCCTCCGCCGCGGGGGCCTGGGTAGGTGCGCCCACCGCCTGCGCCGCAGGTCCGGTACGGCGAGGGGCGCCTGCCACGGGCGTCTCGTACAGGTAGACGTACTCTGTGATCACGCGCGGGCCCGAAGGCTGGGAGCTTGCGCTTGTCCCAGCCTGTGCGGTCTGGTCCGCCACAGCGGCGAGATAGCGCAGCGCGGCATCGACGTCGCCAGGGGGCGGTTGTCCGGCAGCCTGCGCCCTTTGCGTGGTCGCAGACTTCTTCGCGTCGCTGAAGAAGCCGGCGTTGACGCCGAGCGCGACGAGCGAGAACGTCACAATCGTGGTGAAGGCGAGGGAGAGGGCGAGGGCGACGCGTCGAGGCATGGTGGTGCTCACTTTCCCGCCGGGAGTCCGGGCCAATCCGCGCTCTGCGCGCAGCTGCCGTCGTCCCGCACGATGAATCCCGGTGTACGTTGCGCGTCGAGGAAGGCGAGCCCTTCGTCCACGCCGAGGATGAGGGCGGTCTTGGCGAACACGTCCGCTTCGACGGTGGTAGGTGCGACGACGGATACGGCGCGAACGCCTGAGTCCGCGGGCCGTCGCGTCCGCGGGTCGATGATGTGGTGCAGCCGCACGCCCGCGCGTCGCCAGTTGCGGGTCGCCGTTGTCGATGTGGCGAGCGCCTGGTTGCGGAGGCGGAGGATGCCCAGCGGCGCATCGCCCGGGGCTGGCGCGACGCTCACGAGCCATCCGTCACCGTTCGGCCCACTGCCCGATGCGCGCATGTCCCCGCCCGCAGAGACAAGAACATCGCGCGCCTCACGCAGGTGCGTCATGGCGCAATCCACCGCATAGCCTTTCCCTATCCCACCGAAGTCGATGGTGAGGCCGGCGGGTGCGCTAACGTGCGCGCCGTCGATGGTGATGTCCGCGATCGATGCTCGCGCGTGCGTGCACACGTCCGCGGGCGATGCGTCATCACGAGACATTTCTTCGAACGAGCGGTCGTAGCCGGCAGCAACAAGATCGTCGAGGATTGCAGACTCGAAGACGCCGCGCGTCCGGTGATGCATCTCGATTGACCGGCGCAAGAGATCGACGAACGCGGGCGAGGCTTCGAAGCTGGTGTTGGGCCGCGCGTTGAAGCAGGAGAGTTCGCTCGTCGGCGCGAATCGGGTGAATCGCGATTCGACTTCGTGGAACATCTGCTCGGCATCGGCGAGAAGCGGAGCGACGTCCGCGCGCATCGCGTAGAGATCGATGTGCGTGTTCATCACGCGAAAGCGGCGGACGATCTGCAGTTCGCCCCACGATGTCGGGATCGGCAGCGTTGCGATGTGGTCTGGCATGGCGTAACCCCTCGCCTACCGTTATCTGGTCTTGACCGTCGCAAGTAACAGGTGGATGCCCTGTTATTTTCGGCCGGGCGCGCTGCGAAAAGGACGCGCGTCAGTGCGAATGCGACGAGATCGAGACCTGACCACCCGCTGAAAGTATCGGCGGATGGTCAGGGAACTGTCGGACGCCGGCAGCGCAGCATGTGTGAACAACAAGACAGCACGCCGAGATCTCGGCGTGCTGTCCGAACGCGCGCGCGACCGGGTGGTCGCCAGGTCGCACGGAGCGTCTACGCTGGGCTAGTTGTGGTCTTCGGTCGGCTCGGGCTTTTGGGTAGGCTCGGGCTTCTCGGTGGGTTCTGGCGCTTCCGTTGGCTCAAGCGAATGTGATTCGGTCGACTGCGCGGCCGGCTCGGCATCGTCGCCGGGTGATGGCGTCTTCGTGCTGTCTTCGTGAGCTCCGCCGTCGTCAGTGGTGGCGGATGGCGATGGCCCGTCGTGATCAGGGCCGTCATCGTCGCTGTTGCCGTCGTCGGACTGAGGCGTGGCGCCGTCATTGCCGTCGTCCCCCGATTCGTCCGGTTCAGGCGTGCGCGCATTCTCGCCGTCGTGGCCGCGATCGTCGGTGCTCGTCGGGCGCGTGCGATCCTCGGTTCCGGGTGTTAGTTCGGGCACGAGGTTTGGATCGAGAGTGGCGGGAGTCGGTGCGACGGCCACGATGCGCGCGGCGCGCAGCGTCCCGCCCACGCCACGTGACGCGCGCACCCTGGCGGTCTGGCCGAGCGCGAGATCGGCGACGCCTGCGCGTACCTCGCCGATGCGGATCTCCGTTGTGGTGTCTATGACGACGACTTCGTCCGCGCTGGATGTGCGAAGTGTGAGGCTGTCGGCCTCGAGTGCGACTATCGTGCCGCGGATCTCGACAACGTTGTCGGATGAAATCGCGAGGACGTGGAGGAAGCCCGGTACGGGGACGGGGCTGCGGTCGCCAGCAGCAGATGCGAAGCCGATGCCGCCGAAGAGCAGGACGGCGAGGCCGGCGGCGGCAGCCTGTAACCGCAGGTGACGGGCGCCGAGCGCGGTCCAGAACCCGGCGAGCATCGACGCGCGCTGCGGCGTCGGAGCGTCGAGCGCGGCGAACATCGCCTGCGCTGCATTCGCCCGCGACTGCGGCGACGGGGCTGTGCCCGGAAGTGCGAGGACTGGCTGGAGCGCCGAGAGCGGCGCGCGCATGGCGTCCGCGTGTTGCGGGTACGCGCGGAGGACGCTGTCGAGGGACTCGCCACGAGCGATGCGAGTAGCGGCGGCGTCGACGGCGTCATCCAAGGAGGAGTCGCGAGGGCGCGGTGAGTCAGCCATCGATGACCCTCCGCAGTGACTGCAGCGCCCGCGTCTGTGTGACTTTCACGGCTCCCTCACTCTTATCCATAACGGCGGCGGTTTCAGCGACGTTAAGCCCGTGCACGAATCGGAGCAGGATGACGTCGCGGTATTCGTCCTTGAGTTGGCCGAGGGCGTGAGAGACGTCGCGCATGTCATCGCCGGGTGCGATCGCATCGCGCGCGCTCAGGGTCTGCGCGACGCGCTCATCCGTGAGCGAGTGGGCGGGACGGCTGGCCCGGCGTTTCATATGATCGGCGATTTCGTTACGCGCGATGCGGAAGAGCCATGCGCTCACAGGCAGTCCTCGATACCGAAACGAGTCGATCCCTTTGACTGCTTCCGTGAAGACCGTCGAGGCGAGATCATCGGCGTCGGCACGGTCACCGATCCGAAGAAGTGCGAAGTGAAAGATCCGCTCGTGTTGCTCATCGAACAACTGCTGCCAGGCTGTTTGGTCACGCGCGGCCAAAGCAGTGGCCAGGTCCTCCTCGTTCTCGTACGGACGAGCGGCCGAGATGGCGGGATCCCCCATCAGCGTGTGTTCTGTATCAGGCGAGCCATCCTAGAGACGATATCCGGACAAGGGGGGTCTAGGTTACAGCCGAATGGCGCTATTTTTCGGGTTCTGACTGTTATTGCCGCGTAGACGTTTGCTCACTCGGAGCGCTCCCGCGTCCCCATTGTCGGAGGTCGGCCTGACGGTATGGGCCGAATGGCGCATACTCTACTCGACCGGCAGATCCATCGCCGCCAGCGGGAGTCATAAGAGATGTCTATCGAACGACCTCGGGCCGCGACCGGCGCGGTGCCCACCGTGGCCAACCTCGACGCCGTTATCGTCGGCGCGGGATTTGCCGGGCTGTACATGCTGCACCGGCTGCGTGGACTCGGGCTCAAGGCGCGGGTGATCGAAGCGGCGGACGGCGTCGGCGGCACCTGGTACTGGAACCGCTATCCGGGAGCGCGCTGCGACATCGAGAGCCTTGAGTACCAGTACGGCTTCGAGGATGAGCTCCCGCGCGAGTGGAAGTGGACCGAGCGCTACGCCTCGCAGCCGGAGATCCTCAGGTACCTCAACCACGTCGCGGACCGCCTCGACCTGCGGCGCGACATCCAGTTCGAGACGCGTGTCGCAAGTGCCCACTTCAACGAATCGAACGATCGTTGGGACATCGAGACCGATCGCGGCGAACGCCTTTCTGCGGCGTACTGCATCATGGCGACCGGCTGCCTCTCCGCGCCGCGCCGCCCCGACTTCAAGGGGCTCGACTCGTTCGAGGGCAATTGGTACCACACCGGCTACTGGCCGCACGAAGGAGTCGACTTTACCGGGAAGCGGGTCGGCATCATCGGCACCGGGTCGTCCGCCATCCAGTCGATCCCGATCATCGCAGCGCAGGCTGTGCATCTCACCGTGTTCCAACGGACGGCGAACTTCAGCGTACCCGCGCACAACGGCCCTATCGAGCCCGAGTACGAGCGCCAGATGACGGAGCACCACACGGAAGTCCGCCGTCGTGCCCGGGAGGAGACGACGGGCGGTGTCGTCTCCCGGCTGCCGAACGAGAAGTCGGCGCTGGAAGCGTCGGAGGAAGAGCGGCAGCAGGAGTTTGAGTCGAGGTGGCAGCAGGGTGGGTTCGCGCTCGGGGGCGCGTTCGCGGACCTCGCCATCAACAGCGAAGCGAACGACACCGCCGCCGAATTCGTCCGGGCGAAGATTCGCACGACGGTGAAGGATCCGGCCACGGCCGAACTTCTCTGCCCGAAGGACTACCCGTTCGCCACCAAGCGTCTCTGCGTCGACACGAATTACTTCGAGACCTTCAACCGCGACAACGTCTCCCTGGTGGACGTCAAGACTTCGCCGATCGAGGAGATCACGCCTGCGGGCCTGCGAACGCGAGACAAGGAGTACGCGTTCGACTGCCTCGTGTTCGCGACGGGCTTCGATGCCATGACCGGAGCGCTGCTGAGCATCGACATCCGCGGGCGCGCGGGACGGACGTTGAATGACGCATGGGCGGCCGGGCCGCGCAGCTACCTCGGCTTACAGGTTGCTGGGTTCCCGAATCTCTTCACCATTACCGGGCCGGGCAGTCCGTCGGTCCTCAGCAACATGGTCGTCTCGATCGAGCAGCACGTCGACTGGATCGCGGACTGCCTGACGTACTTGCGCGAACACGGACTGCGATCGATCGAGCCAGCGGTGGAGGCGCAGGACGCGTGGGTTGATCACGTCAACGAGGTGGCCAACTTCACGCTCTTTCCCCAGGCCAACTCCTGGTACATCGGCGCGAACATTCCGGGCAAGCCGCGCGTCTTCATGCCATACGTGGGTGGCGTCGGGACCTACGGGCAGAAATGCGCCGAGGTCGTGGCAAACGGCTACGAGGGGTTTGTCCTCTCGGCCGGCAACGTCGTATCGGCAACCTGACGCGAGTTGCCCAAACGACCTGAGCTAGCTCATGGGCGTGCCGCCGGTGACGTTCAGTGTCTGCCCGGTAATCCACGCGGCATCGTTTGACGCGAAGAACGCCACGGCCCCGGCGATATCCGCCGGCGTGCCCTGACGCCCCAGCGCGATCGTCTGCACGACCGCCTTCTTCAGGGCGCCGGCATCGGCGTGGAAGCGCGCTGCCATGTGGTCGAACGTGCCGTCCATCATGTCCGTATCGACGGAACCCGGTGCGATGCAGTTCACCGTGATCTGATGCGGCGCCGCTTCGAGTGCGAGCATCTGGGTGAGGCCGACGACGCCCCATTTCGTTGCGCAATAGGCGCCATACTGCGGGTACGCCGTTCGCCCCGCCGCTGACGAGATGTTGATGATTCGGCCACCGCGTCCGGCTTCGACCATCTTGCGCATCGCGCGGCTGGTAAGCAGAAACACGCCGTTGAGGTTCACGTCGACCACCTCGTACCATTCGCGGTCGTCGATCTCCCAGAGATTCTTCTCGCCGCAGTAGGCAAGCCCGGCGTTGTTCACGACGATGTCGATGCGGCCGAACTTCGCCATCGTTTCGGCGACGACGCGATCGACATCCGCGGCGTTCGTCAGGTCGGCATCGATGCCGATCGCGGCGCCGCTGGCGGCCTCGATCTCGGTGGCGACCGATCCGGCGCCGCGCCAGCCGATCGCTTTCTCGTCGTCCGGGTACTGTTCTGGTGCGCGCGGCGACCCAAGCGCGACGACGCGAGCCCCTTGAGCGGCAAGTGCCAGCGAGATACCGCGGCCGATTCCGCGATAGCGTGCTGCGCCGCTGACGATCGCGACCTTGCCTTGGAGTGACGACATTGAGGGCTCCTTTGTTCGTACGTACGAGTTAGTGCGAGTGCAGGTGAAGGCCGGTGTCGGCGGGCGGGACGATGACCCCGCCGCGCTCCATGATGCCGGGCTCATCCGGATCAACGTGGATGCTGATCGTGGCGCCGGGCACGCTTGATTGCAGGTCCGCTTCGAAGTGCTCGACCAACAAGTGCGCTTCGCTCACGGAGAGCGCCGGGTCTACGAGTACGTGCACGTCAATGTAGGTCTCGCGTCCAGACTTGCGAGTGCGCAGTGCGTGGTAGCCGCGCATGCCGTGCGCTTCATGCGACAGGCATTCCTCGATGAGCCGGACCGTCGCTTCCGGTAGCGCAGAGTCAGTGAGTTCGCGTAGCGCGTTGCGCACGATGGCCGCTGCTGTCCAGGTGAGGAACGCCGCCAGCAGCAGCGCGACGATCGGGTCGAAGATGTGCTTGCCGGTGATGCCGACGAGCACCAGTCCGGCGCCGATGGCGACGGCCTGCACGACGTTCGTCATCAGGTGCCGGGCGTCGGCGGCGATAGCGACCGAGCCGCTGATGCGTGCGGCGCGGCGCGAATAGGCGGCGACGCCGAGGTTCACGACGGCAGTGATGCCAATGGCAATGAGCGACGGCACGACGACGATCTCGACGTCGTCCGCCAACGCGCGCCGAATCGCTGCGAAGGCGATGAACACGGCGCCGGCTGCGATCAGCCCCGCCTGCGAGATGGCGGCGAGGCTCTCCGCCTTCCCGTGGCCGTATGGGTGCTCCTCGTCGGCTGGCTGGAGCGCCATCCGCACGGTGATGAACGCGAGCGCCGACGCCAGCAGATCCTCCGCGCTGTCGACGCCGTCACCGAGCAGCGCGATCGAGCCGAACGCTAGGCCGAACCCGACCTTCAGCGCCATCAGCACGGCGTTCGATGCGAGCGACAGCATCGCGGCGCGGCTTGCGATGTCTGCCGGGATGATGCGGCGTTGGGTGGCGGCAGTGGTGGGCATCGCGCTCAGGATACGGCGGCAGCGGCTTACGGGGACACGCCGGCCGCGGCGAGCACCGCCCCCGCCAGCGCGCGACGGGCGTCATCGTCCAGCATGATCGTCTGGGTGATGACGGGCCGGATGCCCATCGCAGCGACGCGCTCTGCGTCGGCGGAGTCTGCCCCGTCGATGACGAGGGTGTCGATGAGGCCCCGATACACGTCCGCCACGCCCGCAACGTCGACCGCATAGCCGAGGCCGGCCAGCATCTCGCCCGCGGGCGGCTGGAGCGACCGTCCGCCGACAATCGGGCTGACGGCGATGCGTGGCGCGCGCGATGATGCGACGGCTTCGCGCACGCCCGGCACCGACAGGATCGGCAGAATGCTGCCGATCGGGTTGCTGGGTGCGATGAGGATCGCCTCGGCGTCGTGCAGCGCTTCGAGCACACCGGGCGCGGGTCGGGCGGTGTCGATACCACCGAACCGCACGCCGCGCACGGCATCCTGGGCGTGGCGCTGCACGAGGTATTGCTGGAACGGCAAGTCGCCGCCGTCTGTCTGCACTATGGTACGTACCGGCTCGTCCGACATCGGCAGCAGGCGCACTTTCACGCCGAATGAGCGCGCGATCTCAGCGACGATTTCGCTGCGGGTGCGGCCTTCGAGCAGCAGGCGTGTGCGGTGCAGGTGCGTGGCCAGATCGCGGTCGCCGATCTGGAACCAGGCGTCGTGCCCGAAGCCGCGCAGCGACTCGAGCCAGCGGAAGGTATCGCCGCGAAGGCCCCAGCCGCGCTCCTCATCGACTTCACCCGCGAGCGCGTACGTGACGATGTCGGGGTCGGGTGACACGTAGAGCCCGTGGAACCACTCGTCGTCGGCCGTATTGATGATTGCCGTCAACCGCTCGGGTGGCAGCACGCTCGCCAGTGCCCACATGAAGCGCGATCCACCGACGCCGCCGCACAGCACTGTGATCATGCGCGCCGCGGGGGGATCGTCATGAGACCGCGGCTCGCTCGCGGACGGGCTCCGGGCGGCGTGGGAACGGACGGTCGTGCTTGTCGATCTCCTCTTGCTCATTCGCCTCGGCGCGGCTCCAGAGGGCGAGCGCGGCGAACCCGAACACCGCGGTGAGTATTCCGAACATGAGGAAGACCGCGCGCAGGCCCCAAACATCGGCGACGATGCCGCCCAGCGGCTGGACGCCGGCGAAGATGATGTTCGCGACGACGGCTTGCACGGAAAGAATCGTCGCGCGGCGCTCGCTGGGGATGCGCTTGTTGATGTACGTCGCGAGCAGCGGGTTTTGCATGCCGGCCGACACACCCATGCCGAGGAACGCGACGAAGATCCACGAGCGGTCGATGCCGGCGAGCGCGAAGCTGCACAGCATCAGCAGCACCGGCATCGCGAAGAATGCGCTGCGCTGGCCGACGCGCGTCAGGAACTGATGCGCCAGCAGCGCGGAGACGATGCCCGCGCCGCGCACCGGCGCTTGCCACAGTCCCAGGTCGCCGGTCGTGACGCCGTGATCGCTGAGGAAGGGCTGCTGGAACACCATCGGCCCGAAGGCGGCCGCGGAGATCACACCGCTGTACAGGATGATGTACCGCAGCGAGGGCAGCTTCCACGCGTCGTGGATGCCGGAGAAGAGTGTCTGGAAGTAGCGCTCGTGCGTCTCCTCCTGCTCGTGCCTTGGCTCGTGCATCGAGAACGCGATGGGCGTGGCGATCGCCGCGATCACGGCGCTCACGATGATCACGGAGGAGTAGTCGGTGAGCTCCGCCAGTGGCGCGCCCAGCAGGATCGCGCACAGCGCTGCGCCGGATCGTAGCGCCCAGAGGCGGCTATTGATGCGCTGGAAGTCCTCCTCGCGGTCGACTTGCTTGAGGCTGTCGTAGAGCAGCGCGGTGTCGGAGCCCGATTGGAACGTGAGCGCGAGCCCCCACGCGGTGTAGGAGAGCAGGATGATGGCGTAGTTGTCCGCGATGGCGAAGATGAACAGCGCCAGGGCGAAGAGCGAGCTTCCGAGCATCAGCGACCAGCGGCGCCCGAAGCGGTCGGCGACGGCGCCCGTCGGCACCTCGGCGAACACCATCAGCAGGAAGAACGGCGTATCCAGCACCGTGATCTGGGTGAGCGAGAGCCCGCGCTTCACCTGCAGGTACACGACCCAGATGGGCAGCCAGAGCTGGAACTCCATCAGGAAGCGGTAGACGTACGACTTCCAGACGTTGGATTCGTACCCCATGTCGTCGCGGATGCGGGCGAGCAGATCCATACGGGCGAGTATATCGAGGCGTATGGCGGGGCTGATAGCGCATGAGGGGCTCCGCGGAGCCCCTCATGTCAATATCGGTGCGTGCTGGTGCTAGCGCGGAGCGAAGATGAACACGCCCGGCGCGTACGTGTTCGTTGTGCCGACGAAGAGCTGGAGCACAATCGCAAAGACGGCGAATCCAGCGGCGTTCGCGATGAGCACCTTCGCGGGCGGCGCGTCAGTAGCGGACTGGAGCGCGATCTGCGTCGTGCCGAACGTCAGACCCAGAGCGGCCAGGCCGATGCCGTAGTCGAGACCGGGGATGAACATCGCGACCATCAACGCCAGCGGCGCCGTAGCGAACCCCATCACGCGTACCAGCTCGTTGACATCGGCGCGCGCGCGAAATATCTGCGTCAGCATGACGTAGGTGACGCCCATCCAGCCGATCGCCCACACGATGATGGCGAGGATGCTTCCGAGGATGGCGGACTTGAGCAGGAAGTCGCCGGTGTCCGGTGCGTAGTCCTGCATCAGGTACCACAGCCAACCGCCGATTCCGGCAAGAAACGTGGCTACCACGACTACCACGATCGCGGGGATCGTGCTGTTCTTGTCGCCTTTTACCTCATCGAATACGGTCGTATCGAGCATCGCGAGGCGGCGGAGCCTCTGCATCAGCGAGTTGACATCCATGCCCCCGGCTTTTTCCATCATGGTCCTGCACCTCCTTGTGACGGCCGTGTCCCGGCCGGACAACGCTGATCCTCCAAACGATCAAACGCCTACCTAATACAACACTTCTACTACACTTCGGGATCCTTGTCTAGTACTGGGCCGGGGGACCGGGCGTTGGAGGCTGGAGTTTGGGGGTTGGAGATTGGGGTCGGTTCGGCGGTGGGTTCGGATTCTCGGCCGGATGATGCGACTCCAGTCCGCCAGCGCGCTCACAGCGGCGATTTCGCCGGAACGCCGGGGCGGCGCGGGTACTCTGCGGGCGTCTCGCGCTGCTTCACGACCGCGACGAGCGTTTGCGGCGGGCCGGGGATGGCGAGCGGCGCCGTGAACACCTTCCCGCCCAGCACGGACAGTGCGCGAGCCGACGCGGCGATCTCGGCGTCCGCCCGTGAGCCCTTGGGCGTGACGACGCGGCCGCCGACGCGGGCGAACGGCAGCGTTAGTTCGAGCAGCACGGGCAGCGGCGCGACGGCGCGGGCCACCACCAGGTCGAAGCGTCCGCGGAGGCTCGGGTCGTGGCCGAGGGTCTCGGCGCGTCCGCAGAGGACGGGCGTATCGGCGAGCGGGAGCGTTTCGACCAGGGCACGGAGGAAGTCCGCCTTCTTCGCCGTCGCCTCCAGCAGCGAGAGCCGGATACCGGGCCAAACGACCTTCCAGACCGCGCCCGGAAAGCCGGCGCCGGCGCCGACGTCAAGCACGCTCGAATCGGGGCGCAGCACCTCACGCTCGCGCAGCGCGGCACCGAGCGCGATCGCCTCCAATATGTGGCGGCGTTCCACGACTGCTGGAGTCGCGTCAGCTACGAGATTCATGCGATCCGACCATTCCGCGAGCAGCGACGTGTAGGCATCGAACTGGCGCAGTTGAGCATCGGTCAGGCGGACGCCGTAAGCGTCGGATCCGTGCAAAAGCGTGTCGCCCATGGTCGGATGATAGCAGCGGCGTTTGACGCCCCTTCAAGATCGCGCCTACAATCAGCAGCAGGAGGGGTCTTTATGGTAGGTGAAGTCGCCGTCGACGCAGAGCCCGTAGAGTTGCAGGATCTCGCGCGTACATATCTCGCTGGGCTTAAGCCCGCAGCGCGAGAGGCAGCGCAGCCCGAAGTGCTCAAGTTCGTCCGGTGGGTTGGCCCGGAAAAAGACCTCTCGATTATGCGCGCCCATGAGGTGTCGCAGTACGCCGAGAACTTCCCTCCCTCTGTTTCTGATGCAGCCAAGCGCGCGGATTTTGTCCGTGCGTTTTTGAAGTGGTCGAAAGACAAGGGCATCACGCGCGAGAACCTCGGCACGCACCTGCGTGTGCGCAAGGCGTCGAAGTCCAGCTCCAACGCGCAGACGATGGAAGAGCAGCCGATCTACCTGACGCGCGACGGTCACGATGCGCTCGTCAAGGAGTTCGAGTCGCTGAAGGATCGCCGGCCCCTGATTCAGGCCGATTTGGCGCGCGCCATGGCCGACAAGGACTTCCGCGAGAACGCGCCGCTGGACGCCGCCCGCAACGAGCAGGGCCACCTGGAGGCGCGCATCAAGGACATCGATGCGACGCTGCGCCGTGCCGTCGTGCTCGACCACGGAGCGGAGCATCCCGGCGACGCCTCGCAGATCGGCGACCTCGTGACGATCAAGGATCTGCGCACCGGCTCGGAGAAGGGCTACACGCTCGTCAACTCCGACGAAGTGCGCTCTGGCGCCGGCAAGATCTCCATCGCCTCACCAGTAGGCAAGGCTGTCTACGGCCACCGCAGCGGCGAAGAAGTAGAAGTAGAAGCGCCGTCCGGCACGTTCCGCGTGCGGATCGAGTCGATCCAGTCGCCGTAGGTCAGACATAACGCTGCGAATCGATCGAAGCCGGCTCAACGAGCCGGTTTTTTCGTTGCGCGCACTTGTCCGGCGATGGGCAATCGCGCGTATCATCGCTCCAACGTTGTGTAACGCAGAGGGGGGCATCATGATTCGTCGTTCCATGTTCGCCGTGATCGTTCTGGCCGTCGGCGTCGTCGCCGGTGTCGGCATCTACCAGTTCCGTCAAGTCGACGCGGCACCGAGCCTGCCCGTCACCATCCAGGACGCGGATGTGGATGCCGATGGCCAGATCAGCATCCTCGACTTGGCAGGGGCCGCTCGCTATTACGGGCAAGCGGTGCCGAACGTCGCGCGGCCCGTCGCGGAGCAGAACCTCGACGCCAATGGCAACATCAAGGTGCATGAACAGGGGGTCGTAGTAGCGACGGTAAAGCGGATGTCACGAGTCATACCTGTCACCACGGCTTTCACCGTGACGTCGGCCGACAATCTCAATCCGGACTTGATCAGCGGGTGGATCGATGTGAGGGACTGCAAGTATCTCTATTGGTCGTTCGATGCAACATTGTTGGGATCGTTTGCAGGCAATACTGAGACTGTGGCTGTCTTGATGAGGGCGTCGCTGGATGGCACCACGACGATCTCGACTTCAATCGGAATGGCGAGTCACGGGTGGAATCCGGGTAGTACGCCGCCTAGGCACTCGTATCTCCCATCAAGCTTCGTCGGCAATGCTCCATACATTCAGCTGGCCGGCTACGTAGATGCCGATGGCGCGCCAGCACCAGTAGAGGTCGGCATAAGTCTGTTCTGCACGAGCGACTGAATGCGCGGTGCCACGCCTCCACCGTCTATTGCGATGTTGTCTGCGCGTTGGCCAGCTCGCGGTGAACTTGGTCAACGAAAACCGTCACCAGTTCCGTGAGGTCGTTTCCGCGTCTCAGCCATGGCTCGTCAACGCTGCCCAATACCCTGAGCTGCAATTGCGCGACTCGCTCGAGAGACACCTGCGACTGGACTAGCAGGAAATACAGACAGAACCGGAGCGCCCGTTCCTCGAAAAACCCTCCAAAGTGGAGGTAAGTCGTCTCTGGGTCCCAATGCATCAGCCACCGGAGCCCGCCACCATTCGGGTGCGTGAATTTACTTAGTACGGCATATGTCTCGCGGGCCTTATCGCCGACTAGGCCACCGATTTCTTTGAACATCGTTTCGAAGTCTATTGGTGGTTTGGCATTCTCGTGTTCTGGGAGAATGCCGGCGAGCCATCGGCCGCATCTATCAGGCCGAGCCTCTACGTGACAAGTCGTAGCCCAGTCTTCGAGAGCGCCGCGGCAAAGAGAGAGACTCTGCACTGGATACCCCGTGAGCGCGTCTTCTCTGGCGCGCCAAAGAGAGTTAAAGGTCCGCACAAGCAGAAGCGACACCAAGAAGTTGAGCCCGCGGTCCTGCGCTCGGCCTGCGAGGGGCGACATTCCGTGGTTGAGATGAAGTAGTAAGTCGTCAAGCAGCGAGATTTCAGTGGGCATCGCGGCTTCACTTTGCGATCTTATTTGCCGATCCAATGTCTCAACGTCGATTTGTCTCGCCATCGGCGGTCGTCCTTTCGGCGAACTAGTCGCGAGCCGCGGCAGCCACGTTCGGAAGCCAGAAGGATGTCGCGGCGTTCCAGAGCGCGGGAGTGCGGCTGTGCGTTTCAAGATACACATGCGACGCCGCTCAATGAGGTGATGTCCCACGTTGCGGCAGCTAAGGCAGAATTGAACTGCGACTACGCCGCGAAGGGCGGGCCGATCGGCGACGAGCCGACACGAACCGACGCGATAGCCAGACTGGCGAAGTTGCTGGCAATTCCCGCCCGCCTGTCTGCTTCCCTCACCTCATAGTGATCCGATGCGGCGCGCCGAGCGGATAGAGGTGTCGGCGAATTCGACCGTCGCGGACAAAGGTCGAATCTGCCGGAGCCGGCTGTCATTCCGAAATACGGCCATGCGTCCCGCGCTTCGGGGGCCGAATGGGTGTATGAACGGCAACGGAACGGCGAGATGATGAGCGCGTCGAGGGCCACCGGAGCCCCCGGAAGATTAACCATGCACAACTGATTCGTTATGGAGGACCCTACGTGAAGCGAAGGACACTCGATTTCATCTTTGCCGGCGGTGGGCTACTGATTGCCGCGCTGCTCGTCATCTTCGGGCTGGTGATGCAGGACCAGTACGATTTCGCCCAGGACTACGTCAAAACCGAACTCGGGGCGCAGAAGATCACGTTCGCCGCAGAGCCCAAGCCCGATGAGATCAGCTGGAAGCCCGAATCGAAGTGCCTGACGGAGAACGCGGGCAAGCTGATGGAAACCGGCAAGCAGGCCGAGTGCTACGCCAGCTATTACATCGCCCTTCACATGCGGAATTCCGCGAAGGAGGCGTACCCTCCGGGAACGTACAACGACGACACGTACGCGACAATGGGCGCGAAGCGCACCGCCCTACAGAAGACCTATGACGCGGCGCTGGCGGACAAGGGCGCTACGGATCCAGCGACCGTCGAAGCCAAGAAGCAGCTCGATGCGGCCACAGGCCTGCGGAGCACCTTCCAGACCGGTGAGACGCTCCGCGGCCTGCTCCTCACGACGTACGGATTCAGCATCTTCGGCGACAAGGCCGGGCTTGCGGCGATGATCTGCTTCATCGCGGCGGCGCTGATCGCGGTGCTGTCGGCGGCAGGCTTCGTCCATGCCTTCCTGACGTCGCCGGACAAGGTGGTCTTGGGGAGCGGGAAGTAGACGCTGCACACGCAGGCGTTCCTGTAACGGCGTCGAACACGCCTCGTGAGTTGGCCGTATGGGCCGCGCACGAGGCGTGTTCGCATCTGGACTACCAACAAGGGTTGCACTCGCGCGCTAAAGGGAGGTCGCTTGAGCGATAGGTCGCTTGATTGAGCACACCGAAGGACTGAGAATGCCGTGCGCCCCGTCCTAAGGGCGCAGTGGCGGGGTGGTCGTACTGACGGAGGCGGGGCCTGAAGTGCGACCGCCCCTTCTTGCCTTTCGGGCAACAAGAAAACTCTCGTAGCGTGGCGGGGAGCGTCCGTGCTGCCGAACGCAACGCTACGAGAGCATGGGTACTTCTAGTACCTATCGCCGACGATTCGCAAGTCGAAACGTACATAACTTCATTACGATCACATTACGCAAGACTGTAGTGCGTAAATCGATGAGCGATCGTGCTTTGGTTCAGGCTCAGGCGGCGTCGCGGGGCATGACGTCTACCGCAGGAACTGGAAGAAGCGCACGCCCGCCTCGAACGGCGGCGGTTCGGCGGTGAGGCGATGCGACCCGACGCGATAGCTGCGCTCGTCGGATGCGTCGAAGCGCGCCTCCTCGAAGCCGCGTGCGATGAACCAGCGGCAGATCTCCGGCGCCAGGTCGTCGTCGGGCCTGCCGTAGCGCGTCCAGATCACCGTAGCTCCGGACCCGCACAACATCGGCAGGTGGTTGATCGTGCGCTCGATGTCCTTGTGGCTGATGTTGCCGAAGATACCGCACGCCAGCAGGATGTCGGCCGGCGGCACTCCGGCGTAGCTGTCGGTCGTCGACGCGTCGGCGCAGCGCACGCTCACGCCGTCGAGTCCCGCTGCGCGTGCGCTCGTGCGCGCTGCTTCCGCCAGCGCGTCGTCCAGCTCGACGAGCACGGCGGTGACGTCATGGCGTCGCGGATGCTCGGCCAGCACGCCGATCACATCGCGCCCCTGCCCGGCGCACATGCTGGTGATGCGGATCGGCCCCGCCAGCGTGGCGCGCACGTCCAGCGCCGCGCGCACGTGCGCCTGCACAACGCGCAGCCGCTCCGACAGGCGCGAGTCCGGATCATCGTACGCGGCGTGCCACTGCTGCCAGTTGGTCGAGGCCTCGGTCACGGGTGCTCCTGGGTGAGACGCATGAATCGGGTTCGCGCGCGAACACACGTAAATCATCGCCGAAGCGGTCGCCTGCATGCAATGTGATGGCATCGGCTGCCGATAAAGCACGAAAGCCGCTCGACAGTGAGCGGCTTTCGTATCTGGGAACGATGGAGGCGACGACCGGATTCGAACCGGTGATGGGGGTTTTGCAGACCCCTGCCTTACCACTTGGCTACGTCGCCGTTATTCCGCGGGCCGCTTGAATACGAATCCGCCCGGCGGAACTCGGGCGGACGCGGTCGAATCTGCATGTGGTGCCGAGGAGGAGATTTGAACTCCTACACCCTTGCGGGCACGGCCCCCTCAAGACCGCGTGTCTGCCTATTCCACCACCTCGGCGCAAGCTGTCGCGTAAGCGCCAGTGCACCAGCAGTATAGTCGGTACTTCTCGCGCCGCAAAACACGCCTCCCCGGTACTATGGTCGCGCCAGCGAGAGTCGCGCCAGCGAGCGCGCCGCGGCCGTCAGCGAGAGGATCGGGCATGCATCGAACGGTGGCGGCGGCGATTCTTGCGGCGCTCATCGTCGCGGGTGCGGCGACGTCCGCGTGCGGCCTCATAGGAGGCGCCGGCACGAAGGTCGTGATCCCGGCGGACTACCACACCGCCGACCCGACGTACACGCTGCTCTACAGCACCATTGGCTACGAGAGCGCGGCGACGAAGCGCGTGCTGATCCGCCAGAACGACACGACCGTCGCGGCCAGCCAGGGCTTTGCCTTCGCCTGGCGTCTGGTCGACGCGAAGGGCTCCGAGGCCGCGGTTGGGCGCGCCGTGTACGCCGGGACGGGATGGGGCATTCCCGTGTGGGCGGCCGACTTTTCGAAGGTGACGAAGCCCGGCGCGTATCGCTTGGTGGTCGATGCGCCCAGCGTGAAGCTCGCGACGGACGCGTTTCCGATCGGGCAGTTTCTGATGTTCCAGGCGGCGTTCAAATCGATCGCGCTCGGTAACGCCGCAGCGCGGTCGGCGCCGATCGAGCAGGACAACGGCTTCCTCGACAGCAACGAACGCAGCGGCACGGTGTCGGCGCACTCGGACTTCCTTATCGGACTGCTGGAGACGTTCGACCGACGCCGCGGCGCGCTGACCGAGGCGCAGCGCACGCAGACGCGCGCCGCCATCGACCGCGCCGTCGACTATCTGCTGCTGCTCAGCAACGCCGGCAGCGGTGAGTTCGTCGGCCAGTCGCTTGCGCGTCCGTACGTCGAAGGTGGGCCTGAGGCCACGGTCGCCGGACTGCGTGGACTCGCGCATTACGCCGCGCTGGCGCAGGACGATGCGCCCGAGAAGGCAGACCGCGCGTTGCGCCGCGCGCGCCTCTCCGAGCAATGGCTCAACGCCAACGCGCCCGACGCGTACCCTTCGTCGATGCGCGCGGTGGTGAGCTACGACATCTACGTCGCACTCGGCGACGACGCGTCGCTCGACCGGGCCGCGGCGTCGCTGCGAGACGCCGTTGGCGCGTACGACCTGCGGACGATGGATCGCCGCAGCGACGACACGCTCCCGCACTTCGAGGCGCTCTACCGCATGTGGCGCGATTTGCGGCAGCACCCGGAACACGCGTTCTGGGAAGAGGTCGCTGGCAAGGCCGCCGCGCAGTACAAGGACATGATCGCGCGCAACGCGTTCCAGGTTCTGCCGCCCGGCATCACCGATGAGGAGCAGGGTACAGATGCTGCGGCTCAGTGGGATCAGGTGGGGACGGTGCCGCCTCCCGGCGACGGGCCGTACGGGTCGATCGGCAACGACTGGTTCCTCGCGCGCGCGGTAGACGCCGTGTACCTCGCGCAGATCACCGGCGATGTCGAGTTGGAGAAGGCCGCGACCGCCAGCCTGGCGTGGGTCGGCGGGCTGAACCCCGGGGTGCAGGCGGAGCGTGTCGTCGGCGGCGATGTGCCGTTGCGGCTGCTGGCGGCGTCGTTCGTCACGGGGCTGGGCGGACGCTCCGTCGCGCCGTGGTCGTCGTGGGAATGGCGGCGCACGAAGCCGTTCGCGACGATCGTCAACGGATTTCGCGGCGGCTTCGTGTACGACGATACGCTCGGCGCCGGGAACACGTCGTTGGGCCACGACGGCATCTGGTTGTATGCGACCGCCGTGTACGAGGACTATCTCAACCCCACGAAACAGGCGCCACAACTCGGAGCGGACACCGCGCCGGCGGCCGACGGCGTTCGCCTGACCATCGGCGCACCGTCGGAGTCGGGCGGCGTGCTGAACCTGGCAGTGACGGCGAGTGCGCCCGGGAATGCGGTTGTTGGCGCGAAGGTCTCGGTTGCCTGGTACGGCGCCGCGTTGCCCGACGTGCCACCGGACGACGTGCTTCGCGTGACGCAGTGCGTTACAGGCGATGCTGGCTCGTGCCTCGTGACTCTCGCCGCGGACGCGCTGCCCGTGCGGCGGCCGATCATGGCGGCGGTGACGAACGTCGAAGATCTGCGGCATCCGTTTGACGGTGCGAACGCCCCGGCTCCCGTCGCCTTTCCGTAACGGTAGGAGGGGCGGTAGTCGCCCCTCCGTGAGTCGCTCCTACAAGCCGCCGGCGAAGTCGAGCGTCGGTGTTGGTGTCGGCGGTCCGGGCGTTGGAGTCTTCGATCCGCCCTTACCCACCGTGACGACGATGAAGTTCGAGAGTTCGCCCCGGACCTTGTCTTCGACGACGACACGCAGCGTGTACGTGCCGTCGGGCAGCCCGGCGAGGTTCCAGAGCGCCAGCCCACCGCTGGGCTGCGGCGTCTCCGAGCGCACGATCATCTTCCACTCCAGCGGCGGGTTCCCCAGCCCGTATTCGACGCGGTAGGCGATGAAGTCGGTGGATGTCGCCTGTCCGGTGACCGAGACGTAGAACTTGTCGGTCAGCTTCGCGCCCTGTTTGGGCGAAGAGATCTGCACGGGCGCCCCACCCGTGCTCCGCTCAGTCGGCGACGTGCCGAGGTTGAGGAACTTCGCCCACTCTTCGTCCTGCACGCGCACGAATCCCTGCACGCTGTCTGGGATGGCGAGGCCAAAGCGCTCCTGCACGAATTGCGATGGCGTCAGTTCCGTGGCGATCTTGCCGTCGCGGATATCGACCTTCACTTTCCGCCACCAGTCGTCATCCTTCTTCGGCGCGGTCGCGTCGGGCAGCAAGTTCTTCACCTTGCGACCGCACACTGTGCTGGCCTTCAGTCCGGACGGCGTACACGTGTCGACGGTCGACAGGCCGGGCGGGCGCGTGAATTCTGTGGCGGGTGTATCGACGAGCGCGGCGATCATGAAGTCGCGCACAGCGCGATAGGAGATCGACGTCGACGTGATGTTGTGCACAGGCGAGTTGTCTGCGTTCCCCGCCCAGACGCCAACGACGAGATCGGGCGTATAGCCGTACGTCCACGTCTCGCCGATGTCGCGGCTGTCCTCGAACGGCTCGCTCGTTCCCGTCTTGACGCCCCACGGCCGGCCAATGGTCAGCGCGCCGCAGCCGTACGTGATGCAGAACGCGCTCGGGTCGGAAAGGATGCTCGTGATCTGGTACGCGTTCTGCGGCTCGACGACCTTCTCTTCCTGCACCTTGACCCGGTGGTCCTCGGTCTGCGGATACAGAACGTCGCCATTCTGTCGGGTGATCTGGAGGATCGAGACGGGATCGAGTTTCCGGTTGCCCTCGTCGAGCGTCAGGGATGTCGGCACGCCGCGCATGACGCCGTTCGCCGCGAGCACGCTGTAGGCGTACGCGACATCCACCAACTTCACGTCGATGCCGCCGACGGTAATCGACGGGCCGAAGCCGCGGCCGTCGAGGCCCGTGATGCCGAACTTCTTGTACTCCGCCGCGACGTTGTCGATGCCAACGCTGGCCGCGACCTTCACGGCGGGAATGTTCAGCGAGTTGCCGAGCGCATCCTTCGCGCTGATCGGCCCGTGGAAGTCGCCGCTGGGGTTGCGCGGCGTAAACGTCTTGTCGTCCTGGTCGGGGAAGCTCACAGGCGTGTCGAGAATCTCCGTGGCGGGGCCCCAGCCGAGGCGCTCGAACGCGGCGATGTAGGTGAACGGCTTGAGGGTCGACCCCGGAGAGTTGAATGAACTGGCGTTGTCGTTGCGGCCCTCGATGTCGTCGCGGAAGTAGTCGCGCGATCCGACGTACGTCAGGATCTCCGACGTGCGCGGGTCGATGGCGACAAGCGCGCCGTTGTGTGCGTCGGACGAATCCTCGAATTCGCCGATCCAGGTCTCAAGCGACTCCTGGGCGAGGTCCTGCAGCTCGAGGTCGATGGTCGTCGTCACGCGCAGCCCGCCGCGATACAGCGCTTCTCCGCCGTAAAGGCGCTCGAGTTGCGGCTGGATGTATTCGAACACCCAGTGCGGCGCCCGGACGGGGAAGCGCTGTGCAACGATGTTCAGCGTCGTGGCGGTCGAGATGTAGAAGGCAGTGTCCGTTGCATCGGCGGTTGCGCCGTCCTGGTTGACCTGAAAGCGCGAGGCCGGCAGCTTCTGGCCGTCTGACTCGACTTCCACGCGCGAACGCGTGCGCATCAGGCGCAGCACTTCGTCGCGGCGCTGGGTCGCTGCTTCGGGATGGTTGACCGGGTCGTAGCACGACGGGCAGGCGGGGATGCCGGCGAGCATCGCGGCTTCTGGCAGCGTCAGATCCTTCGCGTGCTTGCCGAAGTAGCCCATCGATGCCGCCTCGACGCCGTTGTAGAGCCCGCCGTACGAGATCTGGTTCAGGTACCACTCGAGGATCTGGTTCTTCGAGTAGCGATCCGAGAGTTCGATGGCGTAGACGGTCTCCTTAAGCTTGCGCTTGTACGAGCGCTCGTAGCGCTCCTCCGGCGGGATATACACGTTGCGCACGAGCTGCTGCGTAATCGAGCTTCCGCCGGTGGTGTTCGCGGCGTCGGCGTCGCGCAGGCGCAGCGTTTCCAGTCCGGCGCGCACGAGGCCGCGTGTGTTGACGCCGGGGTTCGACCAGAAGCTCGCGTCTTCTGTCGAGACAGTGGCTGCGATCATCCAGGGCGAGATCTCGTCGAGCCTCACGGGCGAGCGCAGTCCGGATCGGTCGTCGACGTACTCATATAGAAGGTTGCCTTTGCGGTCGAAGATCTGGGCGCCGCCCGAAGGCTGCTGCGAGATCACTCTATCTGGCGGCTCGAGCCCGCTGGCGTACGAGCGGTAGACGCCGTATCCGGTAGCACCGGCGATGGCGAGCCCGATGATGCCGATGCCTGCGAGGCCGAGCATGATTTGTGCCCAGCGGGGCGTGGATGAGCCGTTGCCGTTGCCGCGCTTGTGGCTGCGCAGCCGGTTCCTTAACAGGCGCTTGGTGGCGGAGTTCCCTGCCAACGCTTCCTCCTACCTCTTCCCGATCCCCTCGGCCGGCGCGGCGTCCGCAGCCGGTAGCTTCTCGAGCACAACGAAGTGCGAGAGTCCGAAGACCCTCAGCGGCGTGCGCTCGGCACGGTACAGCCCCGTACGCAGAGCCCGCCCCAACCACTTGCGGCGGGCGATGATGTTGTCGAAGCCCGGGTACACATATGTCTCAACGTTCACGCGTGCCCGCAGGTTCCGGTACGTGCGGCGCATGCCTCCCTTGGTGTACGCACGAGCATGCGGCACCAGTTTGTTCCGCAGCGGATCCGGCAGCCAGTTGATGAACGGGATGTTGCCGAAGACGAACTTCGAGCCCAGGTAGATGCCGTGCGTCTCGAACGGGTAGAGCCGGTTCGGCGCATAGATGACGATGTGGCCGCCGGGCCGGATGACGCGCAGCGCCTCGGCGACCGTCGCAGCGTCGTCGCGGACGTGCTCGATGACCTCGTTCAGCACGACGACGTCGAACGCCTCATCCCGGAATGGCAGCGTCTCGCTGGTGGAGAGCATGAGGCCGGGCGTCGTTTGCGCGCCTTCACGCAGGCGCTTCGCGTCGATATCGATGCCGTAGACCCGGTCGCTGAACTCACGGAACTTCCGCACGTAGACGCCCAGCCCGCAGCCGATATCGAGAATGCGCGCGCCTTCCAGCGGCGCGAAGTGGCGGATGAGGTTGAGCCGGCGGTCCTGTCCGAACCGCCATACGAAGCTTGGGTTCCCGAGGGCGACTTCGGCCTTGTCGGGCGCTGTGACCATGTGTCCTTCCAATGACCCTGCCAACATCGATCGTACCAGATGGCGGCAGCCGCCTACATGACAGAACGGTAAAGAATGGCTCGCGGGCGGCGCAGCGCGTATCAGGCAAGTGCCTCTGCGGGATCGACGTTCGCGATTGCGAATTCCACAAGGTGCCGCACATTGCTCGGCCTCACAGACGAGGCCTAGTATGGCATGTCATGAGTACGGAGCTGACTTTCTCCCCGTCGACCGCCGCTGACTCGGATCTGCTCGCGGATCTTGTTCTTGGCGAGCCAAACCAAGAGAGCACGCGGGTCGCCATGCGCCTGTATGGCCTCCGGCGCATCGAAGATGCACGGACCGTATTCAGGATTGTCTGGCGCGCGGGCGGAAACTGGCGTGAGAGCACAATCGCGCGAGATGGTGAGCGCGTAGTCGGCGTCGTCCAGACACAGCAAACGGAACGGTCGTCCGCGCGCGTGACGCCGCGCGTCGCGCTCGCCGTTCTGTTGGCACTGGGACCGGTGAGATCTCTGCGGCTGCCGTCCCGACTTCGACTGCAGAAGCGAGTAAGTCCCAAGAAGCCTCCGAACGCCTATGTGGTATCCGAGGTCCATGTGCTGCCCGCGTTCCGAGGCCGGGGGTTTGGTGCGGAGCTGCTCGCGTTTGCCGAGCGAGAAGCGCGAGCCAGCGGATTCCGCTCCATCGCGCTCCATACGCTCACGACGAATCCGGCCCAACATCTGTATCGGCGCTGCGGCTTCGAGATCGTTGAGACGCTTACCGACCCCGAATTCCTACGCATCACAGGTGCCGAGGGAAACGTGTTGATGGTGGAGCAGCTTGATTGACGTAGGGCCGCGCCTTGTCTGACTGACACCTCAGACGCGTTCCGCGTGTCGCGAGCCGCCTACATGACAGAACGGTAAAGAATGGCTCGCGGGCGGCGCAGCGCGTATCAGGGAAGCGCTTCTGCGGGATCGACGCGGGAGCGAAGGTTGCGGACCTCCGGGACGAACAGGACGGCCGCGGTCGGTACGATGATCAGGATCACGCCAATCCAGAGCGTCGCGTCTATCCCGATCAGGTCTGAGACCGGGCCGGCGGCTACGAGTCCGATCGGCGAGATGCCAATGGAACCGAGCGCGTCGTATGAGCTGACCCGGGCCAGCGCCTCGGGCGCGACGTTCTCGTGCAAGGCCGTGTACCAGTACACAGAGAAGAGCTCGACCCCTACGCCGTTGATGGCGGCGGCGCCGACAATGACGGCCAGCGGCAGGCCCATGGCCAGCGCGGCGATGGGCAGCGCGTGGCCGAATACGGCGATTGTGGCGATTAAGAGAGGGCGTGCGGGCCGCCAGCGCATGGCGAGCAATCCGCCGAAGAGCAGTCCGGCGGACTGGCCGCCCAGAATAGCCGCCCACGAACTCGCGCCAGAAAGATCGCGCTCCGCCACGACCGGCCCCAGTACGAGGTACGCGCCGAGGTAGGCGAGCAGCATGACGGAGAACTGGGCGACGATGGTCCAGAGCCAGCGGTGAGCGATGAATTCGCTCCAGCCATCTCGAAGATCGGTGAGGAAGTGGCTTTCCCCCGTGGCGGCCGCCTCAATTCCACGCATCGATGCCATCAAGACGGCGGCAACGAGGAAGGTCGCGGCATCGACTGCGAGCGCCCAGCCCGGGTTCGTCGCCGATACGATCACACCGGCGAGCACCGCGCCGAAGATCAGCGTCGCGTTCGTGCCCAGGCGGATCAGCGCGTTCGCCTGCTGCAATCGATCCTCCGGGACCGTCAGCGGGACGAGCGCGGAGTCCGCGGGGTAGAAGAGCGCGAACGCGGCGCCGTTGATGGCCTCCAGGATCACGAGATGCCAGATTTCCGCCTGGCCCGAGAGCAACAAGACCGCGGCGAACGCCTGCGCGCCCCCACCTATGAGGTTGCTGCCGATCAGCACCGTACTGCGGGGAAGGCGATCGGCGATCACGCCGCCGACTGCCAGGAGGAAGACGTTGGGCAGCATGCGCGCCGCAAGCACGAGGCCGAGCGCCGACGCCGATCCGGTGAGGTGGAGCACGGCGAATGCGAGCGCCACCGGGGCCATCGCGTTGCCGAGAAACGAGATGCAGCGCCCGGAGAACAGTAACCCGAAGTTTCGCCGGCGCAGGAGGGAGGCGGCGCTTTGCATCGCGGGAGTATAGCCGGAGCGCGCCTATGGGAGCGGAATATCATGGTGGCCAGGCGTGTGCGGTACCGCGCGGCGGAGCCAGCCGCTAATCTGTGCGCATGAAGCTCGATCGTGAAGTCGTCACACACATATCGAAGCTCGCCCGGGTTGAACTGACCGATGCCGAGATCGAGACGTTCTCGGAGCAGCTCACCGAGATCATCGGGCACTTCGATGCGCTCAACGCCGTGAACACGGACGGCGTGGAGCCGACGGCGCAGGCGCTGACGCTACGGAATGTGATGGCCGCCGACACGTCGCGCCCGTCGCTGCCGCGGGACCAGGTGCTCGCGCTCGCGCCCAGTACCGATGACGGCTACCTGCGCGTGCGGGCGGTGCTGGAATAGCCATGCCGGAGCTGCACGAACTCTCGATCACCGAGGCCACCGGCCTCCTCTCGGGGCGCGAGATTTCTTCGCGCGAACTGACGCAAGCGATCATCGAGCGCATCGCCGCCGTCGAACCGCGCGTGCGCGCCTACCTGGCGCTGACGACGGAGCGCGCCCTCGCGCAGGCCGACGCCGCTGATGCCCGCATCGCTGCCGGCGAACGTGGGCCGCTGCTCGGCGTGCCGGTTGCGATCAAGGACGTCCTGTGCACGGAGGGCGTCGCGACGACCTGCGGCTCGAAGATGCTGCAGAACTTCGTGCCGCCATACGACGCGACGGTCGTCTCGCGGCTGTTCGGCGCAGGCGCTGTGATGGTCGGCAAGACGAACATGGACGAGTTCGCGATGGGCTCGTCGACGGAGAACTCGGCCTATCACCCGACGCACAACCCGTGGGATCTGATGCGCGTGCCCGGCGGGTCGTCGGGTGGCTCGGCGGCTGCCGTCGCCGCGGGCGAAGCGATCTTCGCGCTGGGGTCCGATACGGGCGGAAGCATCCGCCAGCCCGCCGCGCTGTGCGGCGTCGTCGGCATGAAGCCGACGTACGGGCGCGTCAGCCGCTACGGCCTGGTGGCGTTCGCCAGTTCGCTCGATCAGGTCGGACCGTTCACGCGCACCGTGCGCGATACCGCGACGGTACTGAACGCCATCTGCGGGCACGACGCCTGCGACTCGACCTCCGCGCCGCTGGATGTGCCGGACTTCACCGCCGATCTCGATAAGGGAGTGAAGGGCCTGCGCATCGGCGTGCCGAAGGAGTACATGCCCGCTTCGCTGGATGCCGGTGTGCGTGCGCGGGTCGACGAGGCGCTCGCCGCGCTCGAAGCGCAGGGCGCACTCATCGATCGCGACGTGGCATTGCCGAGCACGGAGGCGGCGCTCGCCGTCTACTACATCATCGCGCCGAGCGAGGCGTCCGCGAACCTCGCTCGCTATGACGGAGTGAAGTACGGCTTCTCGTACCAGCAGGGCGAGGGCATGTGGGACAATATGGAGAAGACGCGCGGCCGGGGCTTCGGCTCTGAGGTGAAGCGCCGCATCATGATCGGCACGTACGCGCTCTCGTCCGGCTACTACGACGCCTACTACTTGAAGGCGCAGAAGGTGCGCACCGTGATCCGGCGCGAGTTCGATGCGGCGTTCGTGAAGTACGACGCGCTCGTCGCTCCCGTGACTCCGACGACGGCGTTCAAGATCGGCGAGAAGACCGCGGACCCGTTCGAGATGTATCTGAACGACGTCTTCACGCTGCCGGTGAACATCGCCGGCCTGCCCGGGCTCTCCGTTCCCGCAGGATTCGTCGATGGATTGCCCGTCGGGCTACAGGTCGTCGGCAAGCCGTTCGATGAGGCGACCGTGCTGCGCGTCGCCCACGCGTACGAGCAGTCCGCCGGCTGGAGCAGCAGCCGCCCGCCGCTCTAGTGTTCTCGCCGACCCCACCCCATTCGCCGCGAGCCGCTGTTCGTTACATCTGCGCCGCCCGAGCGGCCGTAGATATTGTGTTGTGAGTCATGGCCGGACGGCCTGAGGAGAGTAGAAGGAGATGCAGATGAGTCAAGGACGATCACGATGGAGCAAGTTTACGCTCGGCGTGACGGCGCTGATCGCAGTGACCGCGCTAGCGGCGGCAGCGTGCGGCGGCGGTACGAGCAGCGCCGACAAGACGGCAACCGCCGGTGCGAAGGGCGGTTCCACGCCCGCCGCGACGACTGCGGCAACGAAGGCCGCAACCACGCCTGCGGCGACGGCGGCTGCGAGCACGCCCGCGGTAGCGGCAACGACGGCCGCAACCAAGGCGAGCGGCACGACGGCCGGCAGCGTGAAGGTCGCGGAGTCCACACTTGGCAAGATTCTGGTCGACGCGGCGGGCTTCACGCTCTACACGTTCAAGAGTGACGTTGCGGGCAATGGGAAGAGCGCGGCGGAGGGGCTGACCGCGGCCTGGCCACCGCTCGCACTCTCGGCGGCGCCGGCGGATGTGACCGGCGCGACTGGTGCGTGGGCGCTGTTCGAGCGCGCCGACGGCAAGCCGCAGATCACGTACAAGGGTCTGCCCCTGTACTACTTTGTGAACGACAAGGCGCCAGGCGACACAAAGGGCGACAAGCTCGGCGACGTCTGGTTCGTCGCCGTTCCGTAAGCGAGGATTTCTGAGGGCGTGAGAGGCGGTCGCCGCGGCGACCGCCTCTCGCCACGTCTCGCGCTATCCTTGCGGGATGAAGCCGTACCGCCGCAAGCTCTCGCGTGAGGACGCGGAGACAGCCACGATCCTCATCACGAAGGATCGTTGGCCGGCGTTTCCGCCGCCGATGCAGGAGTTTTCCGTCAGTGTCGGCCGACCCAGTGTCGGCGGCCGCCGGTTCGCTACGCGCATCGTCGTCGAGGATTGCGCCTGCGTGGCGCCGCCGCACCAGCACTACCACCTCGAAGCGGGGCACTTCAGCAAGCTGCTGGATTTCTCGCGCGGCGCGATCGTCGAGATCGAAATCGACGGCGGCGAGTACACCATCCGCAATGGATAGCGACGAAGAGGAAGGGCTGCGCGCCTTCGCCCTGGTCGTCGGCGCGTACGCTGGTGCGGGTTACCCAGAGCGCCCGCAGTGGATCGAGCGCGACGGCGTGCGGAGTGAGGTGGTGGATATGGAGTCGCAGTGGCGCGAGGAGGAGCGGCTTGGGTTTCGGGTGCGTCTGTCGGACGGCTCCGCGCTCTTACTGTATTATGTGCCAGAGTTGGACCTGTGGTCCGGCGTGTGGCCGGATCGAGGAACGGACGGCATCGTCCGCAGGAGGCTAGAGCCCGGCCGGGGCTGACCGGCAGGGCGTGCTATGACTGAAGGCGCCACGCACCGGGGAAACATCTCGCAGCATGTGCAGGCGATCCCCTCCTCGGGCATCCGGCGCTTCTTCGACCTCCTCGCCAGCATGGAAGGCGTCATCTCCCTCGGCGTCGGCCAACCCGATTTCGTCACGCCCAACCAGATTCGCCAGGCCGCGATCAAGAGCATCGAGGACGGCGAAACCTACTACACCTCGAACTACGGACTCGTCGAACTGCGGGCAGCCATCTCCAAGCATCTCAACCGGTTGTATGGTGTCAGATACGACGCGGGCACGGAGATCATCGTCACCGCCGGAGTCAGCGAGGCGCTGAGCATCGCGCTGGAAGCGATCCTCGATCCGGGCGACGAAGTGCTCAGCCCGGATCCCGGCTACGTCGCGTACATGCCATGCGTGGCCTTGGCCGGCGGCAGGTATATGCAGGTGCCGACGCGCGCCGCTGACGGCTTCCAGCTCCGGCCCGAGGAGATCGAGCAGCGCATCACGCCGCGCTCGAAGGCGTTGCTCATCGGCTATCCCGCGAATCCGACGGGCGCGGTGATGAGCCGCGAGACGATGCTCGCAGTCGCCGCGATCGCTGAGAAGTACAACCTTTTCGTCATCTCGGACGAGATCTACGACCGACTGGTATACGAGACCGAACACGTCTGTTTCTCCACGCTCCCGAACATGCGTGAGCGGACGATCCTGCTGGGTGGATTCTCGAAGGCATACGCGATGACCGGCTGGCGGCTGGCGTACACCTGCGCCCGCAGCGAGCTGACCGAAGCGATGATGAAGGTGCACCAGTACGTGATGATGTCCGCGCCCACCCCCGCGCAGTTCGCCGCGCTCGAGGCGCTGAACTCCGGCGAGGAGGACGTGCGCGGCATGGTGGCCGAATACGATCGGCGGCGGAAGTTCGTCGTGAACGCGCTGAACGCGATGGGGCTGCCATGCGTCGAGCCGCGCGGCGCTTTCTACGCCTTCCCGAACATCGGCAGCAGCGGCATGAACGACGAGACGTTCGCCGAGCGCCTCCTTATGGAGGAGCGCGTCGCCGTCATCCCCGGCTCCGCCTTCGGCGAAGCGGGCGCGGGCCACGTCCGCATCTGCTACGCCGCCAGCTACGAATTACTGGAGCAGGCGATGGAACGCATGCGGAACTTCGTAGCCCGCAACCGCGTCGGCTCGAAGTAGCGCCCTTTGCGGCATGGCCTTCTTGTCATTCCGAGCATCGGGAGGAATCTGGCTCGATTCGAGCCGGATGCTTCGCTACGCTCTCATAACAGCACCGGCGATGCAGTCGGCGTATCTATATGACAGCGACAGTGACAGTGGCACGTAATCTCCCACCTATGGAGGCGCTGCCGCCAGACGTCGATGATCCTCGGGCGACGGAGGCGACGGTGGAACTCAAGATCGACGAACTGGCGGAACGTGCCGGTGTCACGCGGCGGACGATTCGCTACTACGTCGCGAGCGGGCTCTTGGCTGCGCCGGGCGCAAGGGGCACGTACGGCCAGGCGCACCTGGACGGGGTTCTTGCGATCAAGCGCCTTCAGTCGGAACGGCTATCGCTTCGAGAGATCAGGGAGCGGCTGATCGGCGACGCCGTCATGGGCTCGATCAGCCGGGTTTCCGAAGCAGATGAGACGCCCCTCGAAGCGGACACTGACTCCTTCGAGGCGACCGCAGGCGACGTCGAGCACGTCGTACAACCGGACGACGAGGCTCCGGTCGATGAGACCCTGGCGCCAAACGGAGACTCGCACCAGCGCAGAGATCGAGATATCGACTCGCTCCCGCCTCCGGACGTCGACTCGCTTCGAAGCGCGTTCACGGTTCGTTCGACTCGCGCGCCGGGAAGCGCTTGGGAAGCGACGGGCCGCATACTCACGTTGCTGGCGCTGCCGGTCGCCGCGGCGGCGCTCGTGCTCGCTGCGATAGCCTTTGCCGACTCGCGCGGAAGCAGCGCGACGCCCGTGCCGGCGCTCGTGATCGAGCCGACCCTACCGGCGCCGACACCGTCCGACACCTGCGCGTTCTTCAGCAGGAATGCCGACGACCTGGTCACGCTCTCGGCGAACCTGCTCGGCCCGGACGCGGCGCGGCCGCTGACGCCCGACGAAACGCGAGAGCTGCTGCGGCGCGTCGACGAGGCTCTCTCGATCCGCGACGGCGTTTGCCGCTAGTCGTTCGTCGCGACACTGTCACGGTGCGACGATATTGAATCTGGAGTCGCAGTGATGACAGTAGCACTGTCGCCCGAGCGACATCCGGAGCCAAGCAGAAAGGCCGCATCTCTGCGGCCTTTCCGGCGCTATTCGATTGTGCGGCTCAACGCCGGCCTAGAAGCCGTCGCTGAAGCTCTTCGCGTCGGCGCGGCCGGTCCAGCGCGACTGCGGGACGCTGCGCTCCCACAGGTAGTCCTCGGCCGAGTTCGGGAATTCCTTCTCCGAACCGCAGACCTTGCACTTGCCGACGCTCATCTCGCCGTCGGGGCTCGCGATCACCCAGTGATGCGCGCAGGTCGGCCCGGCTACCACTTCGATCTCGGCGATCTCCGCCACGGCCGTCGATGCCTTCGCGTTCTTCTTCGTCTCTGTCTTCACGGTTCCTTCTTTGTGCTGTGCCATCTTCTCTCGCACTGCTATCTTCGGCATCTCTTCCTCCTTGCCGTCCTGCAGGATTGTCTCAGTAAGTAGTACGTCCGAGACGCTCTGTAGGTGCACGATTATGGCACGGGATATTGTACCGTGTCAAGGTAAAGACGGTTTATACGTAATACAGCGTGGTAATAGTCTTTCGAGCCTGTTCCGGCTATACTGAAGGCGCCCGCAATTGAACGGGCGCTTATGCATTCTACGAAGACCGAGATCCTGGCCCTGCTCAAGCGCAAAGACGGCTCCACCGTCGATGATCTCGCATCCTCGCTCAGTCTCGCACCTATGACCGTCCGGCAGCACCTCACCGCGCTTGAGCGCGACCTGCTCGTGCGCGCCGAAGAGGTCCGCCGCCAGACCGGCCGGCCGCACCACCTCTACCGCCTCACCGCCGACGGCCATCGCCGCACCATCGATGGCCACGACCGCATGCTGGCGCTGCTCGTCGAGCAGGTAGGCCTGCTGGAGCCGGCCGACCTGGCCGGGCGCACGCCCGCAGAACGCCGGGCGGCGCTCTTCCGGCGCGCCGCGCTGACGCTCGCGGAGCGCCACTGCGCCGAGGTGCGCGCGCTCGCGAGCACGGAGCGCATCGACCGCGTCGTGGCGATCCTGCGCACGCATGGCGGCTTCCCGGAGTGGCACGAGGCTGCCGAGACAGCGGCGGGCACTGCCTGGGAGGTGCGCGACTTCGCCTGCGTCTACCGTGCCGTCGCGGGCGCCGAAGGCCCGTGTTACTGGCATGAGACCTTCCTCTCCAGCGTCATGGATGCTCCAATAGAGCCAGCCGAGAGTCCCGCGCTCTGTGCGGACTGCTGCCGCTACCTCATTCCCGTCATCGCGCCGCTCTCCAGCGCGCATCGAGGCAACCACTGATGGCCGTTACCGAACAAGACATAATGAAGGCGCTCAGCGCCATCGAAGACCCCGACCTGCATCGCGATATCGTCTCGCTCGGCTTCGTCCAGACGCCACAGATCGATGGCGACGTCGTTAGTGTCAGTATCGTGCTGACAACTCCCGCCTGCCCCGTACGAGAGACGATCGAGCGAGACGCGCGCGAGTTGCTGCTGGCGCTGCCGGGCGTGCGCGAGGCGAACGTCACGATGGACGCGAAGGTCGCGCAGCATCGCGCGTCCGAGCGCACGCCGGTCGAGGGCGTGCGCCACCTGATCGCCATCGCAAGCAACAAGGGCGGCGTCGGTAAGTCGACGGTATCGACGAACCTGGCCGTCGCGCTGGCCTCGCTGGGCGCGCGGGTGGGGCTGCTCGACGCCGACATAACGGGGCCTAACGTCCCGACGATGATGGGCATCGGCCAGGGCTCGCAGGTTGAGGCCGGTGGGCTGCGCGTCGACGAGCGCTTCGGCGTGAAGGTCTGCTCCATCGGCTTCGTGCTGCCGCGCGGCACGCCCGTCGTCTGGCGCGGCCCGATGATCGGCACGGCCGTCCGCCAGTTGCTGCACGATGTGAACTGGGGCGAGCTGGACTACCTGCTGATCGACCTGCCGCCGGGCACCAGCGACGCATCGATGAGCATGTCGATGGAGGCGCCGATCTCCGGCGTCGTCATCGTCAGCACGCCGCAAGATGTGGCGCTGGAAGATGCGGCGAAAGCAGTCGGCATGTTCGACAAGCTCAACGTGCCGGTCTTCGGCGTCATCGAGAACATGAGCTACTTCATCTGCCCGCACTGCAACGATAGAACCGATATCTTCGGACACGGCGGCGCGCGCGCGGCTGCCGAGGATCTGGGACTGGAGTTCCTCGGCGAACTGCCGCTCGATCCGGCGACGCGCCGCGCCGCCGACGACGGCACGCCGATCGTTGTCGCCGCGCCCGAGAGTCCGCAGGCGCAGGCGTTCGTCGAGGTAGCAAAGAAGGTCGCCGCACGATGCAGCGTCCTGGAATACGCAACGGGAGCATAACGTGGTCAAGTTCTTCGGAAAGTCGAAAGCGACGAAAAAAGAAGCCGCGCCCAAGGTGGCCGAGGCTGCGGCGAAGGCCGCCGAGGCTCCCGCGAAGAACGGCGCGAAGAGCGAGATTGGCGCAAAGAGCGAGATCGGCGCCCCGGCGCCGCGAGCCGCTGCCGCTGCTGCGCCCGCAGCGAAGCCGCCGCCCGGCCCGCCCGCGACGCGCGCCGCAGCTACGCCACGTGCCATAACGACGCCCGCTGCGCCCGCTGCGCCCGCCGCTGCCGCCGACGAGCCCGAGAAGAAACCCGCCACGCGCCGCCGCACGACAACCGCGCGGCCGCCACGTCGTGACTGGGCAGCCGAGGCCGCCGCCGCGCCGATCGATGCGCCGGCTCCGGCCGCAACGTCGCTCGCGACGGCGCCATCGCCATCGCCCGCGGAGGGCGATGGATCGCTTGCGCCGGTGAAGCGCCGCCGCGGTACACGTGGCGGACGCGGGCGCAAGAAGCCGGGAGCGCTCGCTGCGAATGGCGACATAACGTTGGCGATCGCCGAGCCCGCGAAGGATCTCGAGCCGATGACGGTGGAGCGCGCGATGGCCCACCAGGCCGCCACGCTCGAGGCGTTCGCCCAGAACGTTTCGGTGACGCTGAAAGCGCTGCAGACGACCGTCACCGACATGCAGTCCAAGATGGGCGCGGCGTCCGCCGTGTCCACGTCGCACCCGCGCGTCGGTATCTTCGTCGACGTGCCGAACCTCATCTACGCGTCGGAGCGCCGCAACATCAACATCGATTTCGGGCGCGTGCTCGACTTCTTCACCCGCGGCCGCGAGTTGGTGCGCGCCACCGCCTATGCGCCGATCAGCGACGATCCGCAGGCGAAGCTCGAGAGCCAGCGCTTCGTGCACCACTTCGTCGGGCACCCGTACCGCATCGTCACGAAGCCGCTCAAGCGCTTCGCCGACGGGTCGATGAAGGCGAACTTCGACATCGAGCTGGCGATCGATATTCTCACCATGTCGGAGCGCCTGGACATCGTCGTGCTGATGTCCGGTGACGGCGACTTCCGCCGCCTGGTCGAGCTGGTCGCGAGCCGTGGTGTGCGTGTCGAAGTCGTCGCGTTCCCGGAGGCTGTGTCGCAGGAATTGAAGGTCGTCGCCGACCTCTACGTCGACATCAGCGCCCACCTCGACGACTTCAAGGCGCTCAAGTAGCCCCTGCCGCTTTTGTCGCGCGCATTCTACGATTTGACGCGCGCCGGTGAACGGTGCGTTAACAGCGTCATCAATCGTCCGAAATTGACAGAATTTCGTTGACACCCTCCCGGGGCAAACGTAGTCTTTGAAGCGGACCGGGATGTGGTCCGTATTCCTTCCCCGCGTTTTGTTCACAAGTTTTCAGCGCCGCTCCCCGCCGGCGCCTATTATCGTTGCCTTCAGGGCACAGGTCAGGATCGTACATGCGCGCCAAACGTCGGGGCAGAACGCACCACTCGCGCGGAAGTTCGATGAGCGTCGTCGCGCTCTCGCTCGCGGCCGTCGCCGCCGTGCTGGTCCTGATCGGAACGTTCACGCTGCCTGGTGGGCGGACCACATTCGCGCAGAACGTCGCGCCTGACAACCGTTCGGCCTGCACCATAAATGCTATTAACACTGGTACGAGCGGCACCACGTGGTCGCACACGGTCGGAACCGGGAACAACAGACTGCTCGTCGTCGGTATCTCCTTCCTAAACAACGCCAGTCAGACGGTGAATACGGTCACGTACGGCGGCGTGGGGCTCACGCGGTTGGGCACGGGTTCGGCCAACGGCACGAACGTAAGATCGGAACTCTACTTCCTGCTTGCTCCAACGAGCGGCACGGCCACGATCGCTGTCAACCTGAGCGCGTCGACACTCGGGCTGATGTGTGGTGCGACATCCTGGGCTAACGTCGACCAGAGTTCGCCCTTGGACACGCCGGTCATTGCGAACAACGCTGGCAGTGGTACCGCATCAGTGACGGTTACGTCCGCGACAGGCAACGTCGTTGTCGACTCTCTCGGTGAGGCGAACGACAACACCGCTACCGCTGGCACTGGTCAGACAGTTCCTCCTGCAGCGGGATGGAACGCGTCCGTAAACCACACCAGTGGTACGGACTTCCTAGGCGCCGGGAGCAGCGAGGCAGGTGCTGCTTCCGTTGTGATGTCGTGGACCTTCGGGTCGGCGCCCTGGGCGCTCATCGCCGTCGACATAAACCACGACACGACGCCGACGCCGACGCCGACGAACACGCCAACACCGACGAACACCAACACGCCGACGGCTACGGCGACCCCCGGCATTTGCGGCGCCGACGTGTTCATCTCCGAGTACGTCGAAGGTAGCAACTCGGGGAACGATGCGATCGAGATCTACAACGGCACCGGCGTTTCGATCGACCTCGGCGCGTCCGGGTACGTCATCGACATCTTCCTCAACGGCTCCGCCATCGCGACCACGTCCATCCCGCTGTCCGGCACAGTCACAGCGGGCGGCGTCTTCGTCTTGGCCGATGCCAACATCGGGGGCGTGACCGAGAATCAGACCACGGCGCTCTTGAGCTACAACGGGGACGATGCCGTTGCCCTGCGCCGAAATGGCACACTGGTCGATGTTGTGGGCCAGATCGGCACGGATCCAGGCACCGAGTGGGGATCGGGAAACGCCAGCACGGCTGACAACACAATGCGCCGCAAGGTCGGCGTGTTCACAGGCGACTCCAACGGCGCGAACACGTTCACCCCGGCGACGGAATGGGACGGATTCACCGTCGATACGGTAAACGGCCTCGGTTCGCACACGATCAACCTCTGCAACACTCCTACACCCACGTCCACAAACACGCCCACTGTCACGCCTACACCGACGGATACGCCGACGCCGACGGAAACTCCAACCGAAACGAACACGCCGCTGCCGACGGATACGCCGACCGAAACGTCCACGCCGACGGAGACGGCCACGCCGACCGAGACGCCGACCGAGACGAACACGCCGACGCCGACGGACACGCCGACGGAGACGGCGACGCCGACGGAGACGCCGACCGAAACGCCGACCGACACGCCGACGATCACGCCGACGCCGACGGACACGACCACGCCGACCGAGACGCCGACCGAGACCAACACGCCGACGCCGACGGACACGGCCACGCCGACCGAGACACCGACCGAGACGAACACGCCGACGCCGACGGACACGCCGACGATTACGCCGACGCCGACGGACACGCCGACCGAGACGCCAACGCCGACGGAGACGAACACGCCCGTTCCGACGGCAACCAACACGCCGACGGAGACGCCGACCGAGACTCCGACCGCGACGAATACACCGACCGAAACGCCGACGGAGACCCCGACGGAGACGCCGACGCCGACGGAGACGCCGACGGAGACTCCGACCGCGACGAATACACCGACCGAAACGCCGACGGAGACCCCGACGGAGACGCCGACACCGACGGATACGCCGACCGAGACTCCGACGGCAACGAACACACCGACCGAAACGCCCACGGAGACGGCCACCCCGACGGAGACGCCGACGGAGACGCCGACACCGACGGATACGCCGACCGAAACGCCGACGGCGACGAACACCCCGACCGAAACGCCCACGGAGACGGCCACCCCGACGGAGACGCCAACGGAGACGCCGACGCCGACGGACACGCCGACGGAGACGCCGACCGCAACGAATACTCCGACTGAGACGCCAACGGAGACGGCCACCCCGACGGAGACGCCGACGGAGACGCCGACGCCGACGAACACCCCGACCGAAACGCCGACGGCGACGAACACTCCGACTGAGACGCCCACAGAGACGGCCACCCCGACGGAGACGCCAACGGAGACGCCGACGCCGACCGAGACGCCGACCGAAACGCCGACGGCGACGAACACTCCGACTGAAACGCCAACGGAGACGGCTACGCCGACGGAGACGCCGACGATCACGCCGACGCCGACGGACACGCCGACGGAGACGCCGACCGCAACGAATACACCGACCGAAACGCCAACGGAGACGGCTACGCCGACGGAGACCCCGACCGAGACGCCGACGCCGACGAATACCCCGGTCCCGACTAGCACGCCGACGGACACGCCGACGGCAACGCCGACGGAAACGCCGACGGAAACATCGACGCCGACGGAGACGCCGACGGAGACGCCGACGGAAACGCCGACGGACACCGCGACGCCGACCGACACCGCGACGCCGACGGAGACGCCCACCGAGACGAACACTCCGGAGCCGACGGAGACCCCGACCGAGACCGCGACGCCGACGATTACGTCGACGCCGACAGACACGGCGACGCCGACCGAAACGCCGACCGAGACGGAAACGCCGACGCCGACGGACACGCCGACCGAGACGCCGACCTCGGCTGCGACGGACACGCCGACGCCGACGGAGACGCCGACCGAGACACCGACCAACACGCCGGTGCCGACGAACACGCCGACGAACACTCCGACAGCGACGGCGACCACCGCACCGTCCGTCGCCCTCGGGAACATCACCGAGTGCACGCCGACGGATGACGGTGCGAACCCGAAGACGTGGACGCACACCGTCGCGGCGGGTCAGAACCTGCTGGTCGTCGGCATCGCCAACAGCATCGACAACAACTCCAACCGCGCGCCATCGGCCGTCACGTACAACGGTGACGCGCTCACGCTGCTCTCGACGTCGGCGAACGCGAGTGACACGAAGGCGACCCTCTGGTATCGCGTGAACCCCGACGTCGGGACGAACCTGACGATCTCGGTGACCATGAGCGCCACCGACGAGTCGGTGACGTGTGGTGCGATCTCGTTCTCGAATGTCAACACGGCGTCGCCGTTCGGAGCGGTGACGACAGCCAACGCGGACAGCGACAACATCGCTCAGAACGTTGCCAGCAACACGGGCGACCTGATCGTTGACGTCGTCGCCTTCGACAACAACGTGATCGGTACCGTCGGAGCGGGACAGACCCTCCGATGGGACAACGTCGTGGACGCCGGATTTGGCGAGACGGACACAGGCGGTGCGAGCAGCACGAAGGCCGGCGCGGCCGGCACCACGGCGATGGCCTGGACGACGGGCGAGAACTGGGCGTACATCGGCGTGTCGATCCGCTCGAACAACCCCACGCCGACGCCGACGAACACGCCGACGCCGACCAGTACCTTCACGCCGACGAACACGCCGACGCCGACGAATACGTTCACGCCGACGAGCACGCCGACAAACACGGCGACGCCGACCGTGACGAGCACGCCCGATGCGACGAGCATCCAGTTCGACGCCCAGTCCTCGACCAGCGCGGCGGCCGTGGCGATTCCCGGCGGCTGCACCTGGGCTCACACCGTGGGGACCGGCTCGAACCGGATCCTGGTCGTCGGCATCTCGCTGATTAGCTCGGACACCGGCAACACGACGCGTACGGTTGCTGCCGTTACCTACGGTGGCACGCCGTTCACGTCGACGACGTCAACTGCGGTGATCGCGACGAACACGAACAACGCGCGTTCGGAGATGTGGTACCTGAAGAACCCGGCATCCGGCACGGCGAACATCGTCGTCACGGTCGCCGGTAGTGGCAGCACGAACATCGTCTGCGGCGCCACGTCGTGGAGCGGCGTCGATCAGACGACCCCGCTTGGCGCCACGCCGGTCGCGACCGGGGCGACCACCGGGATCTCGACGACGGCCACCGGCGTCACGAACCGGGATGTCGTGGTCGACAACGTCGCCACGGACAGCAACAGCACGCTGACGGTCAATGCGGCTCAGACGCAGCGCTGGAACTTGGTCGCCGGCACGACAAACGACCAGCACGGCGCCGGCAGCTCTCGCGTCAATGCCAGCGGCTCCGTGCCTATGCAATGGACGACCGTGAGCGGAGCGTGGGCCCACTCCGTGATGGTCCTCAAGTCAGCGCCGGTGCCGACCGCGACGCCCACGCCCACGAACACGGCGACGCCGACGGATACGCCGACGATCACGCCGACGTTCACGCCGACCGAGACGCCGACGGAGACGGCGACGCCGACCGAGACGGCCACGCCGACGGAAACGCCGACCGAGACGAACACGCCGACGCCGACCGACACCCCGACGGAGACGGCGACGCCGACCGAGACGAACACGCCGACGCCGACGGACACCCCCACGATCACGCCAACGCCGACGGATACGGCGACGCCCACCGAGACGCCGACCGAGACGAATACGCCAACGCCGACGGACACCCCGACGGAGACGGCCACGCCGACCGAGACGCCGACGGAGACGCCGACCGAGACACCGACGATCACGCCGACGCCGACGGACACGGCCACGCCGACCGAGACACCGACCGAGACGAACACGCCGACGCCGACGGACACGCCGACGATTACGCCGACGCCGACCGAGACGCCGACCGAGACGCCGACCGAGACACCGACGGACACGCCGACGATCACGCCGACGTACACGCCGAGTAACACTCCGACTGAGACGCACACGCCGACGCTCACGCCGACGCCGACGGACACACCGACGCTGACGCCGACCACCACCCCGACGGAGACGCCGACGCTAACGAACACGCCGACACCGACGAACACGTTCACGCCGACCAGCACGCCGACGCCGGCGG
>JANNPX010000005.1:0-90450 GCA_031400455.1 Chloroflexota bacterium
GTGAACTCCCTACCCACCCCCACCATCCTTCTCGACAACCTCACATTCCCCGAATGCCCCCGCTGGCACGACGGCGCCCTCTACTTCTCCGACGTCCACGCCCACAAGATCATCCGCATCGACGCCGACGGCAGCGCCCGCAGCGTCGTCGACGACGCGCACCAACCCGCCGGCCTCGGCTGGACGCCCGACGGCGCGCTCCTCGTCGTCCGCATGCTCGAACGCAAACTGATGCGCTTCGCCGACGGCAAGTTCACCACCGTCGCCGACCTCAGCGCGCTCGAGAACGTGCAACTCAACGACATGACCGTCGACGCGCGCGGCCGCGCCTACATCGGCGCCTTCGGCTTCGACATCAACGCCGGCACCCCCTTCGCCCTCGCGAATATCTTCCTGGTCCAGCCCGATGGCGCCGTCACCGTCGCCGCCGACAACATGCGATTCCCGAACGGCATGGTGATCACCCCCGACGCCGGCACCCTCATCGTCGCGGAGACCGTAGGCCGCTGCCTCACCGCCTTCGACATCGCCGCCGACGGCACCCTGAGCAACCGCCGGGAATGGGCCGCCCTCCCGACCTTCCCCGACGGCATCTGCCTCGACGCCGAAGGCGCCATCTGGGCCGCCGCCCCCGTCACCGGCGAATGCCTCCGCGTCCGAGAAGGCGGCGAGATCACCGACAAGATCACCGTCGCCGACAAAGGCGTCTACGCCTGCATGCTCGGCGGTGAAGACGGCCGAACCCTCTACCTCTGCACCGCCAAGACCACCGGCCCTGAATTAACCCAGGGCATCTCCACCGGCTGGATAGAAACCGTCCGCGTAGAAATCCCCCACGCCGGCCTCCCGTAACCCACCGCGTTCGTCCACGCGTATCCCAGCCTGTAGGGGCGGCCCCGCCCTCTCGTCCCAGCACGACCCGACGGATCACAGCCGCCCAGGCCGCACGGAGGTGAGGTTCCGTACCCTCTCCACGTCGTGGAGAGGGTGGCGCGCAGCGCGGGGTGAGGTGCTCGCCTGGCACGCACCCTCAAGTCAGGCACCCAATTGCATCCGCCCCCTTTCGTGCCCCTTAGTGTCCTTCGTGGTTCCACCCAATCCGTGAAATCCGCGCAATCCCTGTTCCCGTCACCCCAGCCCCTTCTGTGCCATCTGTGAAATCTGTGGTTCCCCCGGCCCCCACGCGATACCGTGAACCAATGACCACGCAACAACGCACCGAAGTGCTCGCCCCCACACCCATCGAGCTCCCCCGCTCCGGCGCCCTCCGGGGCATTCGCCGCCTCGCCCGCATGGCCGCACTCGGCGCGCGGCACATGCCGCCCGTCGTCGCCCGCAAGATCGTCCGCCGCCCCGGACGCGCCGCCCACGCCGGCCGCCGCGTCTTCGAGGGCCTCGGCTCCACCTACGTGAAGTTCGGCCAGTTCATCGCTTCGGCGCCCGGCATCGTCGGCGAGGACGTCGCCGAGGAGTTCCGCCGCTGCCTCGACGCCGCGCCCGCCGTGCCGTTCGCGAGGGTACGCGCCATCGTCGAGTCGGAGCTCGGACGCCCGCTCGAGGAAGTCTTCAGCCAATTCGACGAGACGCCGCTCGCCGCCGCATCGATCGCCGTTGTGCATCGCGCGACGCTCCTCGACGGCACGCCCGTCGCCGTTAAGGTGCTCCGTCCCGATATCGAGCAGACCGTCGCGACAGATATCGGCGTGCTCGAAGGATTCGTGCGCTTCATGGCAGCGCGCGGCATCGATCAGGCGTACAACATGGTCGCGCTCGTCGTCGGACTGCGCGCGCAGATCGCCGAGGAGCTCGATCTCCGGAACGAAGCGCGCACGATGGACATCTTCCGCGAATTGTTTGAGCAGTACGGCATGGAACTGCTCGTCATCCCGCGCGTCCATCCGGAATTCTCAGGCCGCCGCGTCCTCACGATGGAGCTGCTCGACGGCAAGTCGATCGACAACCTCGAGCACGCCACCGAGCTAGGTATCGATGTCGCCGCGCTCGTGCGCCAGCTGCTCGCGGCGTGGGTGCTCGCCGGCCTGCGCGTCCGCGCGTTCCACGCCGATATCCACGCCGGCAATCTCTTCGTCCTGCGCGACGGCCGCCTCGGCATGCTCGACTGGGGCATCCTCTCGCGCTTCGATGACGAGTCGAGCCTCTTCTTCCGCAAGGTGTGCGAGGCCGCGCTCGGGCGCGAGGAAGCGTGGCGCGATATCGCCGGCTACATGATGAAGACGAACGGTCCCAGCTTCATCGCGCTCGGCCTCGATGACGAACAGATCCTCCGCTTCGTCAAAGCGACGTTCGGGCCTGTGTTCACGCTGCCCCTCAACCAGGTCAGCATGTCCGACCTCCTGCCGAGCGGCGACGAATTCATGCGGCGTGCCACGGGCGAGGACGCGCCGCCCCGCACCCTCCGCCAGCGCATCGGCGGCATGCGCGTAGCCGCCCGCTCCTACCAGGCCGCCGTCGACTCCGGCGCCTTCGACACGTCCGTCATGCGGACCGGATTCCTCGGCATGAAGCAACTCGTCTACCTCGAGCGCTACGGCCGCATGTACATCCCCGAAGAACTCATGCTAGGCGACCCCGACCTCCTCCGCCGCGCCCTGGAAGAAACCGCCACAGCCGCGGATCACTAACCCAAGCGAGCGGGCCACCAGTACCCGCGGAGCTTCAGCTCCGCCGACCGCCGCTATGCCAGCCGTAGCGGAGGAGCTTGCCTGGTCGCCGCAGGAGCTTCAGCTCCGCCAACCGCCGCTATGCCAGCCGTAGCGGAGGAGCTTCAGCTCCGGCCCTCCGGTGACACTCCAAATGTCATCTCGCGCGAGACGCCGCGACCCAACACTACTGTCATCCAGAGCGAAGCGAAGGATCTACCCCGATCGCCCACCACCGCCAGCAACGAACCCAAACAATCTGCGTAATCTGCGAAATCTGCGGTTCCCCCCCAGCGTCTTCGTGACCTCCGTACCCAATCCAAAAGTCCAAACGGCCCTCCCGCCGCACCCGCCCGATCGCACATCCTGACACCAGGAGCGCAGCACCATGAAACGACAACTCGCAATCGCCACCGCCGCCGCCGGCAGCATCTTCGCCTACATCCGCTGGATCAGGCCGCGACAGATGCACTGGGGCGCCACCGACGAAGAAGCCACCAGGACATTCCCGTACGACGAACTCGTGCCCGATCCCACGTGGAGTTCCACCCGCGCCATCACGGTCGACGCCACACCCGAGCAGATCTGGCCTTGGCTCGTGCAGATGGGATGGGGACGCGCGGGCTGGTACGGCTACGACTTGGTCGACAACGGCGCGAAGCCCAGCGCTTGGGAGATCCTCCCGCAGTACCAGCACCTCGAGATCGGCACGAAGTTCCCGATGAGTCCGTGGACTTCGATGGACTGCCACGCCTTCGAGGAGCCGCGCTGGATGCTGCTCCGCATGGGCAACATCGGCTCCTTCGTCTGGTACCTCGACCCCATCAACGACCATCAGACGCGCCTCATCATCCGCATGCGCGATCGCTACAAGTGGCTCAACCCCTTCATCCTCCCCATGCAGCTGGCCGTCGACGTCGGTGACATCTTCTTCCAGTGGAAGTGCCTGCAAGGAGTAAAAGCCCGCGCCGAACTCACCGCGAAGTCGGGCCCGCCAGCGCCCGCAGCGGCACCCGCCCACGCCGAAGCACACGCCTAGCGCCCGCATCAACCACCCAATCCCGCACCCGCCGATGGAGCGCAGGCGCCCCGCCTGCCCGCCCGCTCTGCACGTCCGCCAACTGCCGCCAGTGCCTGCTCGTAGCGGAGCAGCTTGCCCGGTCGCCACCGGAGACGTCTCCGGTGGGGCGCCTAAGTCGTGAACAAGATGCCCTTCTCGCCCCACACGTTACCGATCGCGGCCAGGTACTCGTCATCCCGCTCGATGGCGAACAGCGCCATCCAGTCCTCGTCCGCCATCGCCGGGCGGTTGCGCAGGATCGCCGTCGATTCGCTGTCGGTCGGCCAGCGCAGGCGCGGCGTTGCCGTTGTTACGGCCTCGAGGATCACTGCCGCCACTTCCTCCGGCATCGTCGGCTGCTTGAGTAGCGGAACCCTCGCCATCAATGACCGGCGCGTGACCGCCGCGTACGGCGAATCGACCGGCGGCTCCGGGCCGCGCTTGGAGAATATCGGCGTCAGCACGACCCCTGCCCGACGATCGCCACCCGCACGCCGAACGGCGCCACCTCGATCGCCAGCGACTCGCTCGCCGCGTCCAGCGCGTGCTTCGTTGCGCAGTACGGACCTGTGGCCGCGAACGTCACGCGTCCCCCTAACGACGTCACGTTGACGATCGCGCCCGAGCGTCGCTCGCGCATCTGGGGCAGCACGGCGCGGACCATTCTCAGCGCCCCGAAGAAATTCGTCTCGAACACCTTCCGCAGGTCAGCGTCTGAGGTTTCTTCGATCGGCCCGCCCATGCCGATACCCGCGTTGTTCACTAGCACATCGATCTGCCCGCTGCGTTCCAGGGCTGCGCGCACCGCTCCCTCGACGGACGCGTCCTCGTCGACATCCAGCCGCGACAGGTGGATTGGGAGGCCTTCGGACTGTGCCGCCGCGCGCACCGCGTCGCCGCCGGCATCGGGATCCCGCATCGTCGCGTACGTTTCGTACCCATTGCGCGCCAAATGCAACGCGGTCGCCAGACCGATCCCCGTGCTCGAACCTGTGACGAGTGCAACCTCCACGTCAGGCCTCCCTCGCTATGCTTCCGCCAGCAGCAACTCACAGTCCGCCGCCACCTTCGCCATCCCGATCTCCCGCGCCGTTGCTAGTGCCGCTTCGAGCAGCGTGCGCGCCCGTGCCGCATCGCCGTCCGCCCCCCGCTTCCGCAACATCCGCGCATAATCCATCTGCGTCCGCGCCACGGAGGGGCGCATACCCCAGCGCGTATTGTCGACAAGCGCTTGTTCGAAGCTTCGAGCCGCGTCTTCGAGCCGGTCCACGACGAATGCCAGGCGGCCGACGAATCTTGCACACGAGCCGAGAGCCGCGGAGTTATGCGCGCCTATGAAGACTGGCAGGTGAGCGTGGGGGGCGAGCAGTTCGTAGAGGACTTGGCATCGATCTCGATCGTCGATGAATGACACAGCCTCGGCTGCCCCACAGATGTGTGGTAGCCAGTCCGCCGTCGGAGGGATCTTGGCGTAAGAGTCAATCGGCAAGCGATCGACGAGGGCGCGGACCGCCTCAGCGTCCGCCCCCACAGGAAGCGCGTACGCCGAGACAATGCGCGTCCACACATCACTTCGGGCGGCCGAAACGATCGGGTCGAGCTCGCTCCATGGTTCGCGCCCCTCTTCCCATGCGCGTGTGGCCGCGTTGGCGATCAGCCAGCCATCGAAACCCGACCAGCCCCGCCCGACTGTCATTCCCTGCATTGCCAACTCGTGCGACGTAGCGAAATTCCCCCGCATCTGCTCACGCATCGCCTGGAGGAAGCAGCCCAGCGCGCGGAATTGGCGTATCCGGGACTCCTGCGCGCGTTCGAGGTAGCGATCGAGTTCGCGGTGCGCGTCGTCAATCCGACCCAGCCGGTACAACACGATCAGTCGCCAGTAGGAGGCACTGGCTCCGTTCGGGCCGAGGCTCTCGTACTCCTCCGTCACGTGCAGCAATTCGTCGATCTCGCGCTGGAAGAGCATTCCCCAGCATTTGTAATGCAATGCGAACGCGAGTATCGACGAATCCTGCAAGCGCCGGGACATGTGAATCGAGTCATCAACCAATCCCATATCCAGGTTTCCGCCGGATGCGAAGTCCCACGTGCTACCGAGCTGAGCCATCACGGCGACTCGCTCCCGGCTATCGCCTGTCGGAAGCAACTGGAGAGCGTCTCGGAGCAACGTAGTGAACGGCTCGCCTCGCGTCCCAAATAGGTTGTCGTCGCGCGTCGCGGCCCGTACAAGCAGGTCCGCGCGCCCCGCGGCGCGCGCCAGCTCTCCTGCTTGCGCGTACGAGGCAACAGACTCATCATCACGTCCGGAACGGTAGAGGGCGTATGCTCTTCCGAGCGCGCACTCCGCCTCGAGAGCGCGATCATTACTTGGCGCTCGCCCGAGCTGCTCGATCGCGCGTTCGTATTGACCGACGGCCTCTTCGAAGGCGAACTGCGACGCCGCCCGGTCGCCGGCGCGACGCGCATACTCTACGGCCTTAGGTACATCACCACCGGGCGATGCCTCATAGAAGTGGTGCGCCAGCTCCGCCAGGTGCGGCTCCAGATCTCCCGCATACAGCCGCTCCAGCGCCTCACCGATCTGGCGGTGCAACAGCACGCGGCGTGGCGTGCTCAGCTCCTCGTACAGCGTGTGCCGGATCAGTGCGTGGGTGAAGTCGTAGGTGCCGCTCGCCGTCTCGACAAGCACTTGCGCGACGAGCGCCTCGTCGAGGGCGTCGAGCAACGCGCGCTCCGGCGCTTCACAGATCGCTTGCAGCTCCACCCAGGAGAAGCCGCCCGTCATCGCCGACGACGCCGTAAGCATCGCGTTGCACGAGGCGCTCAGACGGGACAGCCGGCGGCCGATCACTTCTCGTACGCCTTCGGGGATTCCCATATCGGCGATCGTCAGTGTCGACGTCCAGCGCCCGTCCTCCTGGACGATCTTGCGCTCCTCTACGAGATGCAGCAGCACTTCCTTGATGAAGAACGGGTTGCCATTCGTCTCGCCGGCGATCGCGTCGACCAGCGAGCGCGGTACGTCCTGCTCGGCGATCACGTCGAGCAACGCGCCGACTTCCTCGGCAGCCAGGCCCTTCAGCACGATGCGCTCGAACGGCGTCTCGCGCCGCAGGTCGGCGAGCGCCGCGGCCAGCGGATGCGTGCGGTCCAGCTCGACGTCGCGATAGCCGCCGACGATCACGAGAGCCTGCGCTGGCGCCTGACGGGCGATCTGCCGGAGCATGGCGATCGTGCCCTTGTCGGCCCAGTGCAGGTCGTCCAGCAGCAACACAAGTGGGCCGCTGGACGCGATCTTCGTGAAGAGGTTCGATGCCGCATCGAGGAGCCGGTAGCGTTCGCCCTCCGCGGGTATCGCCGGCGGCTCCGCGATATCGGGCAGCAACTCGTGCAGCGCTGGCACGATGCGAGCGAGGACCCCCGCGTCCGCGCCGAGCGCGGCTGCGAGCCGATCGGGCGATGTCGCCGCTGCATACTCCTTGATCGCTTCGACAAACGGCGAGAACGGCGGCGCCCACTCGCCGTCGTAGCACCGTCCGGAGAGCACCGTCGCGCCCTTGTGCCGGGTGAGGGCGGCGAACTCCTCGGCCGTCCGCGTCTTGCCGATGCCCGGCTCGCCCACCAGCATCGCGAGCGACCCGCGGCCGCCGCGCGCTTCTTCGAGTCTTGCTGTCAGGCTCGCGATCACATCACCGCGTCCGACGAACGGCGTCACGGTCAGCATCGCCAGCGGGTCATGTTCGTATTGCACCTCGAGCGTGGCGACCGGCGCCGCGATGCCCTTCAGCGCCAACTCACCGCGGTCACGGAAGTCGAACGCGGAGGCATCAGAGATGAGTGCACGGACCGTCGCCGTGCAGAGGATCTCACCCGCCTTGGCAAGTGCGCAGAGCCGGCTCGCGATGACGACGGTCGTGCCGAAGTAGTCCGTTGCATCGTGGCGCAGTGCCTCGCCCACCTGCAGGCCAACACGAATCTGCAGCTGCTCACCCGCCGCCGGGCGGCGTGCCGCCTGCTGCATTGCGATCGCGCCGCGCACCGCCGCCGTGGCGGAATTGAACGCCACCATCAGCCCGTCGCCCGTCCACTTCACCTCGGCGCCGCCGTGGGCGGCCACGGCATCGCGCAGCAGCCGGTGGTGCGTCTCGAAGACGCGCTGTGCCGTCTCGTCGCCTACGCGCTGCAGCAGCTCCGTCGAGTTGACGAGGTCGCTGAACAGAATGGTCGCCGTTGTCGGTCGGGCGGTCGTCATAGTGACGCCGATCATACCACCGATCGGAGCATTTAGGGACGGGCGTGGTGGTCGGGGTTTAGGCACTGCCACTTGGCCCCGAACCCAAACACGATGGCACAATCGTGCGCGTCATCGTCTACCCAAAGCCGGGCCCGCGGGGGCCACGGCGGCTCGTTCACCGCTCGACGGCGATCACGATCGGATCTGACGTGAATGTGTTCTTTCGACCGTGCATGGCCATCTGCGGAAGAAACGCAACCGTTTCGGCGTTGGCTGACAGCAGCCGCACCGTCATCTCAAAGCTGGCCACCTCGCCCGGGCGGAGGGCGGGTATTCCCCATTCCCGCGGACCTTCGACCATCGAGTCACCTTCTCCGGCTGAGGAGCTGATTTGCGAACCCGCGGGGGCGGGCAAGCGCACGGAAAGGCCGGACTGCGGCTCATCGCTGGCATTGAAGTAGAGCAGCAGAATCTTGAACGTATCGCCGAGACTCGACGAGGCGAGCCGGGTCGTGACCGTCTCTGCGTTGGCGATCGGTTGGAAGATGACAGGCGGAAGACTGACTCTGGGCGCGAGCTTTATCGTGCACTCCATGCCTGACGGGGCGTCCTCCGGAGACTGCCTCTCGAGCAGCGTCGTCAAGCGGCAGACGCTGCGCCCGGCTACGCCTTCGTACACACCCGTGCCGCTGGTCGTGATCGAGGCAATGATCTGTTCCGAGTTGGTCGCCGACGCAGAGCTAATCCCAGTTCTCGAAAAGCCACGGATAGGGGCCAGCGTGCTCCCACCATCGTACTTCGTCGTCGAAATCCCCGAAAATACGATGCTTTTGCATTGGTCGGCGAGTGAGCCGACCGCGTCCCACGGGGTGCTGGTCGTTCCGTTGATGTCGCCGGTGAAGACGGCCTCAAATCGCCCGTTGAACATCAGTGGGGCCGTGACGCAATCTCCAGTGAACTCACCAACGTTTTGTCGAGCCTCAGTCGACCTGATGTGGAGGTCGGTGTACTCAGGTTCACCATCCTCCCCTCCGCCAGACGACAGCGCGAGCGCGAGAAACACTGCGCCCATCGATACGACGGCCAGCGCCCCTGCCGCGGCCAACAACGGCAGCCTGAGCCAGTTGCTCGCGTGCTGTTCACCCTCACCGATGCCACCGGCGCCAACTGATACTTCAAACAGGTGAACTGGCTCGTCGAAGCCTTTGAGGTCCGCGGCACCCTGGTCGGCGAACAGCGCACCCTTGCCGTACACCAGCTCACGCACAACGTTCGTCGCCAGGATCTGCCCTCCCTTGGCCTCGGCGCAAGTGCGCGCCGCGAGCTGCACAGCGCTTCCGAAGACATCTGCGTCTTCCGAAACGGGCTCGCCGGCGTTGAGGCCAACGGCGATCTGGAACGACGCGTGAGGATGCGCCTGGTTATACGCGCGCACCCCGTGCTGCATGGCGACGGCGGCCGCCACGGCGCGGGCTGCCGAATGAAACGTCGCCATGATGCCGTCGCCTGTGTGTTTCACCTCGGTGCCACCGCGCGCGGACACCTCACGGCGGACGATCGTGTTGTGCGCGCGCACGATCTCCTGCGCCCGCGCGTCGCCCAAGCGCTGCGTCATCGCCGTCGAACCCTCGAGATCGGTGAAGAGGATCGTGAGGAGGCCCTGCTGGCCGCGCCGCACTCGCCCTCGCCGTGGCGCCATTGATTCCCCCCCGTTCGCAGGCATTAGACGCCGAGGCGTACGAAAAGGCAAGCACGCGCTGCTTAATGCCGACGCGGACGCGTAGTTGACCTCACGCTTCCATCCTCCACGGAGGGGCCAAGAGCATAGCGGCGAAACGGCCACGATCGTTTGATGGTGTGGGGTACCTTGGCCTAACAGTACCCAGGCAGGACCGGAATACGTCAGTGGGCGCCGAGGTGCAATTCGCGCTGGGCTTCGCCCATGATCGGAGCGTTTGTAGAGCATTGGCACGGAGCGTCATCAGGATGGCGGCGGACCCTGAGGTCGTGCCACCCACCCCTCGGAGATCACCGCGCCCCCGCCCTAAACTAGCACCATGCCCACGCGCCGTCCCCACCCCCAACCGCCACCAACGCGCCGTTTGATTGCCCCCTCCCGAAACAATCAAACACAATCAAACCTCGCCCGAACAATCAATCCGCAGCGCGCCTCGCGCACACAAACCGAATCTGCGCAGAGCCGAAAATCAATCAGCCAGCGCGAAAACGAGAAAAACAAATGAACAATCAAACAGGGGAAGTCGGTCAGTCCAGCCCCGCGCGGAACCGGTGGTACTCGATGGCCCGCGCCAGCGCCCGCGCCGCCCGCTCGAAGGATGCGAAGACCGCGATGCCGCGCTCCTGCACGCGCATCCGTGCCTGCCGTACCACATCCTCGACGTGCTGCGGCTGCAGCACCGCCACGAACGGCTTCGGCGATGCGTCCCGGTGCGCCGCCAGCGTGTCGAGCAGCCCGTCCAGGCTCGCCGGGTTCGCCGCCCACATCCGCGCCAGGAACCCCGACGCCATCTCCATCGCCACCGCATCGATGTTCGGGTCCGCATCGAGGATGCCGAACAGCCGCGCCAGCGTCTCCGCCGACCCGCCGAACCCGATCGTCCCGCCCATGTCGAGCGGGTTCTGGTAGCTGCCGCCGACGATGTTGAAGAACGACTTCAGCTCCGCGTACGAAGCGTCCGACAGCCGCGGCACGTCCAGCCCGGCGTTCACGAAGGAGTCCGTGATCACCACCGACTGCCCGCCCGTCATCGCCATCAGCCCCATGCCGCGCCCCGTGGCCGGCTTCGCGTACAGCAGCGCCTTCACCACATCGATCGCGTCCTCAAGACTGTTCGCCTCGATCGCGCCCGCCTGCCGCACGATCGAACTGAACACCGCCTGCGACGTCGCCAGCGACCCCGTGTGCGATGCCGTCGCCCGAGCGCCCGCGTCCGTCACGCCGCCCTTCCACACGACCACCGGCTTCATCGATGCCGCGCGCCGTAGCGACCGCACGAACCGCGGCCCGTCCTTCACGCCTTCGATGTACATCGCGATGACCTTCGTCTCGGCGTCATCCGCGAGGTAGTCGATGTAGTCCGGCACGTCGAGCACGATGCAGTTGCCGATGCTGATGGAGGTGCTGACACGAACGCCATGCTGCTCGCCCACCAGCCCGAAGTTGATCGCGTGCGTCCCGCTCTGCGAGATGAAGCCGACGTCGCCGGCCTCGCCGTGCCCCTGCTCGCCGCTCTGCCGGATGCCGAGGCGTCGGTTGTACAGCCCCATACAGTTCGGCCCGATCAGCGTCACGTTGCCGTCGCGCGCGATCTGCAGCAGTTGCTCCTGGAGCTTGATGCCTTCTTCTTCGCCTGTCTCCGCGAACCCGGACGTGAACAGCGCCACGCCGCCGACGCCCTTCTTCGCGCAGTCCGTCATCACGCGCGCCGCCACAGGCCGCGGCACCGCGATCATCACGTAGTCGATGTCGCCCGGCACATCCATCAGCGACGTGAAGTTCGTCACGCCCATCGCCTCGATGCCCGGGATCTCGTTCGGGTCGATCTGCACCGAGTACAGCGGCCCCGCCGTGAAGGTCGAATAGTTACGCAGCCACATGTACGCGTCGGCCTTCTTCGACCCGACGACCACAACGGACTTCGGACTCAGCGCGCGCGAAAGGTCGTGTGGAGTGCTCATCGAATGAATGAGTGTCGCGATGTCGAAGCGGCGCCGCGAATGAAAGGACGTAGGGACGCAGCTTTAGCTCCGTCCAACTCGCGTCGATCCGCGACGGAGCGGCCGTAGGGACGCAGCTTCAGCTCCGTCCACCGAGCTCCGACCCGAAAAGAAACGCCGTTGCTTCGAACCATATCCGTCGCCCCCGACGACTCAAGACCGACGACCGACGACTAACTAAGCACTATCCGCGCATCAACAGCCTTCGCGCCGTCCTTGTACGCGAACACCGGATTCAAGTCCAACTCCGCCACTTCAGGATGCGTCTCGATGAACGACGACACCTTCAGCAGCAGCTCCTGCAGCTTGCCGATATCAGCGGCATCGCTGCCCCGATACCCGTCGAGCAGCGGCTTGCCCTTGATCTCGTTGATCATCTGCCGCGCATCGCGCTCGTTGATCGGCACGACGCGGAACGCCACGTCCTTGAGGATCTCGACCATCACGCCGCCGAGCCCGAACATCAGCACCGGCCCGAACTGCGGGTCCGTCGTCATGCCGATGATCACTTCGATCCCCTGCTTCTCCATCCGCTGCACCGCCACGCCATCGATCGTCGCGTCCGGTACGGCCTTCTTCGCCGCAGCGACGATCTTGTCGAACGCCGCCGCGACCTCCGCGCTCGAACCGAGGTTCAGCGCCACGCCGCCCACGTCGGACTTGTGCGTGATCTGCGGCGACACGATCTTCAGCACGATCGGGTACCCGAGCTCGTCGGCCATCTTCGCCGCGGCGTCTTTCGTCGTCGCCAGCCGCGCCGGCGAAACGGGCACGCCCGCATCCGCCAGCACCTGCTTGGCCTCGATCTCGGTGAGCAGCGTGCGGCCTTCTTTGCGCGCTGCGTCGATGATTGCCGATGGCATGTTGGTCTCCTGGTTCCGGCCGCGGTCGCTCGTATCCGGCGGCGCTCCAATCTACGGCACAGCCCGCCGTGGCGGAAGCTACAGCCAGCCGCCCGAATCGCACATTGGCACGCGGCTTCACCACTTGACATCGACCGGCAACGGAAGCCAAACGCGCTGCGAACGCTGATTCGGCAATGTACGCTGGATCTCATGCTCGCATGGAAGCGCCTGCATCGCGTCGGCTCACGATGATCCTCGCCTGGCTCGCCGCCGCTTGGGGGGCCGGCATCCTCGCTGCGACCGCATTCGGCCGCGGCGCCTGGCCGCTCGCCATCGCGTTCTTGGCAGCCGCGCTCGCCATTGCACTGATCCGCCGCGAGCGCGCGATCGCCATCTACGCGCTCGTGCTGCCGCTCGTCTTCGCAGCCGGCATCGCACGCTTAGAGACATCGCGTCCGCACGTCCCCGCGGACGACGCCTCGCGCTACAACGATGGTGTCGCCATGCGTATCCGCGGCGTCCTCCGCGACGATCCCGAGATCGGCGACACATCTCAGCGCTTCGCCGCCACGGTGCGCGACATCGAGGTGGATGGCGCGTGGCAACCTGCGTCCGGCGGCGTGCTGGTCCGCATCGGACTGCTGCCGTCGTACAAGTCAGGCGATGTGCTCGAACTCGAAGGCCACCTCGAATCGCCGCCGCAGCTCGACGGCTTCGACTACGCCGAGTATCTCGCCCGGCAGAACATCCGCAGTGTCATGGCGTTCCCGGCGGCGCGCAGCGTCGGCCACGAAGATGACAGCCTTGCGCGTTCAACCATCCTCCGCGTCCGCCGCACGCTCTCCAAGGCGCTCGGCCTCGCCTTGCCAGAGCCGCAGTCGTCGCTCGCGCAGGGCATCCTGCTTGGCCAGAAATCCCTACTGCCAAGCGATATCGCCGCAGATCTCAACGACACGAACACCTCGCACCTCGTCGTCGTCTCCGGCGCGAACGTCGTGCTCGTCTCCGCCTTCGCTACGGCCGCGCTTGCATGGCTCGTCGGCCGCCGCCGCGCGCTTCTGCTGTCGATCCTCGTCGTGTGCGCGTACGCCGCTCTGATAGGCGCATCGCCGTCCGTCACGCGTGCGACGATCATGGGCATCTTGCTCATCATCGCCACGCTCGCCGGCCGCCCGTCGAGCGGCATCACATCGATCTTGTTCGCCGCCGCCATCATGTCCGGCCTTGATCCGCACATCGGTCGCGACATTTCGTTCCAGCTCACCTTCGCGGCAACAGTCGGCATCGCCTATCTGGCGGGACCGATCGCAGAATGGACGGTCGAGTGGCTCGCGCGCATCCTGCGCCGCGATGCCGTTCCCGGCTGGGTCAACGCCTGGTGCGTGGCCCCGCTCTCGGTCACCCTCGCCGCCACGATCGCGACGCAACCGCTGATCGCGATGAACTTCGGCCGGATCTCGCTGGTCGCTCTGCCCGCGAACCTGCTCGTCGTGCCGGTCTTCGGCTTCATCATGCTCACGTCGTTGGTCGCGGCCATCGGAGGCATGTTGCCGTTCGGAAGGCTCGTCTTCGCCGCGCCAGCCTACTACGCCCTGACGTATTGGATCGAAGTTGGACATTGGCTTGCGTCCGTGCCCGGCGCCGCCACCAGCATCGAGAATTACACGTCGTTCTGGGCCGCAACGACGTATGCACTCGTCGCCGCGATGGCGTTCTTGGTGTTCCGCATCGCTGGTCGTCCGCTCGGTAGACGAATCGAGTCATCGCCGGAGCTCGATGTTCGAGGCGCGTTCCGACTCGCTACGATCGCTGTCCCTGCATTGACTATGATCGCGAGCCTCGGATTCGTCTTCTGGCCGTCGTCGCAGCCTGTGCTCCGCGTCACCGTGCTCGACGTGGGGCAGGGTGATGCCATCCTCATCCAGACGCCGGATGGCAAAGACATCCTCGTCGACGGCGGCCCCGGCCGCGCCGTGCTCCGCGGCCTCGGCGATGAGCTCGCGTGGTACGACCGCTCGATCGAGCTGATGGTGCTAACACACCCGCAGGCGGATCACATCACTGGGCTGCTCGGCGTGCTGGCGCGTTACGAGGTCAATCGCATCCTGACCGGCCCGGGCACGCAACCGTCCGCTGCCTCGACGGCCTGGGATGCAGCCGTCGGCGCCGAGGGCGTGGATCTCGAGACCGCGCACCAGGGCATGAGCTACGACCTCGGCGCCGGCGTGATCCTCGAGATTCTCGGACCGGACGCGTCGGCGGCAGCCGATCGGCAGGTCAACAACACCGGCGTCGTCGCCCGCCTCGTCTGGCGCGACGTGAGCTTCCTGCTGACCGCCGACATCGAAGCCAGCGCCGAACGATCGCTCCTGAGCGACGGCATCGAACTGCAGTCGACCGTGCTCAAGGTCGGGCACCACGGCAGCAAGACCTCCAGCACAGACGCATTTCTCGCAGCCGTACATCCCGCTGTCTCCGTCGTATCGTCCGGAAAGGACAACCAGTTCGGCCATCCCGCGGCCGAAGTCGTCGAGCGGCTCGCTCCGTACGGGCCCGTCTACAACACGGCCGATGCCGGATCGATTCGGTTCGAGACGGACGGTTATCACTGGTCCGTGTCCATCGGCAGGTAGCTGGCAGCGGCCGCGCGCACTCGATAGGCTCTACCAGCCCCCGACAGATGAGAGGATGTACGTTGAACAGACATGATGGCCGCACGCCGGATCAGACGCGCCCCGTGAGCATAGAAGTCGACTATCTCAGCCACGCCGAGGGCTCGGCGATGGTGAAGTTCGGCAACACGTGGGTGCTCTGCGCGGTCAGCATGGAAGACCGCGTCCCGCAGTTCTTGCGTGGAACCGGCGGCGGCTGGGTTACAGCCGAATACGGCATGCTCCCCCGCTCGACGAACACACGCACCGATCGCGAAGCCGCGCGCGGTAAACAGAGCGGCCGCTCGCAGGAAATTCAGCGTCTCATCGGGCGCGCGCTGCGCAGCGTCACGAATCTCGATCTGCTCGGCGAACGCAACTTCATCGTCGACTGCGACGTCATCAAGGCCGATGGTGGTACGCGCACAGCCTCGATCACGGGCGCGTGCGTGGCGCTCGCGCAGGCGCTCAACCGGCTCGTGAAGGACGGCGTCGTCGCTGCTCTTCCGATGAATGGGCTGGTTGCCGCGGTCAGCGTCGGCGTCGTCGAGGGCCGGGCGCTCCTCGATCTCGACTACCCGGAGGACTCGTCCGCCGAGGTGGACTTCAACGTCGTGATGACCGATGCCGGCCGATTCGTTGAACTGCAGGGCACCGCTGAGGGCCCGGCGTTCGAGCGCTCGATGATGGATCAGATGGTCGACCTTGCCGCCGCCGGCATCCGCCAGCTCAACGACGTGCAACGGGCATCGCTGCGCCAGCTAGGCATCGAGCGGTAGCAGGCGAAGCTACGCGTACTCTCCGAGATACGTGCCGCCGATGATGTGCACGTGCCCGTGCGCCTGGCTCTGCATCGCGTCCGAACCGAAGTTGCTGAGCAAACGGAAGCCGCTCGGGCAGTGCTTCGCGCCCATGGCCGCCGCGACGGCTGCCACCTTCGCGACGACGTCCGATGTCCACAACTCCCCCTGAAGCAGATGCTCGCGCGGTACCGCCAGCAGCATCACGGGCACCCAGTTGAGGCGGTTGCGGAACACGATCACATCGTCATCCTCGTGCAGGATCGTGGCGGGTTCACGGTGCGCGATGATCTCGCAGAAGACACAGTAAAACGACATCTGTCGACAATATATGCGCGCCCGGAGCTTCGTCCCAGCGTGACGCGCTTCCGCGTTCCGCGGCCCCACGCATATACTCCCGCATGGCTGACGTCCGCCCGTTCCGCGCACTGCGCTTCGATGCTGCCGCGGTCGATCTGTCGCGCACCATCGCCCCACCCTACGATGTGATCTCCCCGGCCGAGCAGCAGTCGCTGTACGACCGCAGTCCCCATAACATCGTCCGCATCGAATACGGCCAACAATCGCCGGACGATACTGCGTCGGACAGTCGCTACACGCGAGCCGCCGCCGATCTCCAATCGTGGCGCGCCGATGGCGCGTTGATCCGCGAAGACGCTCCCCGGATCTACTCCTACCAGCAGGAATTCTCGTGGGACGGCATGCGCCACACTCGGCGTCACTACTTCGCGGCAGTGCGGCTGGAAGAATGGGAGAAGGGCGTCGTCAAGCCCCACGAGCACACGCTCTCCGGTCCGAAGGCCGATCGGCTCGACCTCCTCCGCGCGACTCGCACGCAGGTCAGCCCGGTCTACTGTCTGTACCGCGCGAAAGGCTCGACTCCGCCGCTACGGGACATCGTCGGCGAACCGCTGTACGACGTCGAGGCGGACGGGCAGCGCCATATCCTCAGTTCCATCTCCGATCCCGACCAACTCGCCGCCGTTACCGCGCATCTCGCCAACGGCGACGTCTACATCGCCGACGGCCACCACCGCTACGAGACTGCGCTCCGATATCGCGACGAATGCCGCGACCGCGCTGACCGCTGGACCGGCGATGAGCCCGAAAACTTCGTCCTCATGGCGCTCACCGATGCATCGGATCCGGGTCTGTTGGTGCTGCCTACGCACCGGCTGCTCACGACGACAACGTCCCCATCCGACGCGCTCACCCAGATCGCCCGCTACTTCCAGATCGATGAAATCGATGTGGCAAGCGCCGAGGGACGGCGGAATGCGCTCCACCGCCTCGACGCTTCCAAGCACAAGACCGCGTTCCTGGCGCTCGGCCTCGCACCGGAACGCGCGCATCTCCTCACGCTCGAAGACCGCACCGCCATCGAGGCGCTCATGCCCTCCGATCAGCCCAAGGCGTGGAAGCGGCTTGACGTGAGCGTGTTGCAGTACGGGGTCCTCGACCACGTGTTCGGCATCGACGACGCGGCGCTGGCACGCGGCGGCTCTATTTCGTACACGCAGGATCCCGGCATCGCGTTCGACGCCGTCGCCCGAGGCGAGGTGCGCGGTGCCTTCCTGCTGAATGCCACGCCCGTCAATCAGGTGCTCGCCGTGGCCGACGTAGGCGGTAGGATGCCCCAGAAATCCACGTACTTCTATCCTAAGCTCCCCACCGGGCTCGTCATGAACGCCCTCGATGGTGGCTGATCCCGCTCTGTTGCACCCGTAACACCTTTAACGTACAAAGATGTGGCTCTCCGCCGCATCGCTATCATCAAGTGGTCGCCGTTTCGAAAACGGGTAAGAGGAACCAACCCCATGGCGAAGAAGGTCGTACTGGCCTATTCCGGCGGTCTCGACACATCAGTGGCCATTCGCTGGTTGCAGGAAGAGCGCGGCTACGACGTGATCGCGCTGACCATCGATCTTGGCAACGAGAAGGATCTGCAAACGGTCGAGCAGCGCGCGCTCGAGATTGGTGCAATCAAAGCGATCGTCCGTGACGGCAAGCGGCCGTTCATCGATTACTTTGCGTTCCCGGCGCTGATGGCTGGCGCCGTTTACGAGGGGCAGTATCTGCTCGCGACCGCCATCGGCCGCCCGCTCATCGCCAAGATGCTCGTCGATGTGGCGCGCGAGGAGGGCGCATCCGCGATCGCGCACGGTTGTACCGGCAAGGGCAACGACCAGGTGCGCTTCGATGTCAGCACGCAGGCGCTCGCGCCAGATCTCGCGATCGTCGCCCCCGTGCGCGAGCACCGCATGAGCCGCGAGGAGCAAATCGAGTGGGCCGCTGCGCACAACGTGCCTGTGCCCGTCACGAAAGCTAGTTCGTACAGCACCGATGAGAATCTCTGGGGGCGCAGCATCGAGGCGGGAATGCTCGAAGATCCGTGGGCCGCGCCGCCTGAGGAGATCTATGCCTGGACGACGTCCGTGCAGAACGCGCCGGACGCGCCGCGCGAGATTGAGATCGCGTTCGCGCACGGCCGCCCCATCAGCCTCGACGGCCACGAGATGGACGGTGTCACGCTGACGCAGACGCTCAACCAATGGGCCGGCGAGCACGGTGTCGGCCGCACGGACCTCGTCGAAGATCGGCTCATCGGCATCAAGTCGCGCGAGATCTACGAGGCGCCTGCCGCCTGGACTCTCCACGTCGCTCACGAGGCGCTTGAGCAACTCACGCTCTCCAAGCCCCAGCTCCGCACGAAGAATTCGCTGCGACAGGAATACGCCGATCTCATCTACAACGGTCTCTGGTTCACCGCGCATCACCAGGATCTCGCGGCCTACGTTGCCAGCACGCAGCGCCACGTAACGGGCACGATCCGGCTGCGGCTCCACAAGGGGCAGGCGGTCGCGGTCGGAAAGAAGTCGCCACGCAGCCTCTACAGCTACCAACTCGCGACCTACGATCGCGGCGATCAATACGATCACGACAGTGCCCTGGGCTTCATCAAGATCTGGGGACTTCCAGTCGCGCAGCAGGCCGAGAAGCAGCTGCTCGCCGATGGTGAGGCTCCGTTCCAGCTGGGTACGTCCAGTTCGGAGCCGGATCCAGTCAAGGACGCCTGATGTGACTGGGTCCCCGGCTCGCGCCCTCTCGTCCGCACTGCTGGTGCTGCTTGCGTCGTCCCTGATCGCATGTGGCGAGACCACAACCAGCGCGCCCCCGCCGGAGGTTGTAGCGACGGCGGAATCGATCTCCCGCATGGTCGCCATTGACGTACCGATTGCTGAGGCTACGCCCGGCGGACCTGAGGCTCCCGGGGAGCCCGCCGTCCTTGCCGGTCGCGTGTTTGGCACAGGCCCGGTCGGCGTCATTCTTGCCCACATGCGGCCCGCGGATCAGACGGCGTGGTTCCCCTTCGCGCTCAAGCTCGCAGCGACGGGCAAGTTCACCGTGCTCACGTTCGACTTCCGTGGATTCGGCGACTCGGGCGGGGAGAAGGACTTCGATCTGCTGGACGCGGATCTGGCGGCCGCATACCAATACATGACTGGCGATCTCAAGATGCAGAAGATCTACCTGGTGGGTGCGAGCATGGGCGGGACCGCCTCGCTGGTGGTCGGCGCCAGCCTGCAGGTGGCCGGCGTTGTGTCCATCTCGTCCGCTGCGCAGTTCCAGACGCTCGACGCGCTTGGCGCCGTCGTGTCGATCTCAGCGCCCAAGCTCTTCATATCGAGCGAGGACGATGTCCCCGCCGCCCGGAGCGAAGAGCAACTCTGGTCCATCTCGGCAGAACCCAAAGACCACGAGATCTATTCCGGTGACGCGCACGGCACGGATCTGTTCCGAGGCATTCACGGCTCCGAACTGGAACAGCGCATCCTCAACTTCCTGGTGTCCCCCTAAACTGTCGGGCTTGTGTGCCGTCGGGCTGGCGGCCGCGCGACGACGCCTCTTGGCCACGACGGGGTGCATTGTTGACGTAGAGATCATCGCCCCTTACAGTGCCGACGCTGGCGGTTCCGGCGATTCTGCACCAAACCAGATCCGCCGCCGGCGTTCGCAAATCATCCACGGGCAGGACACGCGCCGCGGAGGTTCAATGGAAGAGGACGCTCCCAGCCTCCTCTCGGAGATTCACGACCTCGTCGAAGCTGGTCAGCTCGACACCGCTGCTGCGCGTCTCGGATCCACCCACCCCGCCGACAGCGCCCGAGCGATCGCCGAACTCGGACGGAGTGAGCGCGACGCGTTGATTGCCGCCATCGGCCGCGACGCGCTTGCGAGGATCATCGAATATCTTCCGGACGATCGCCGCGGCGACGTCATCGAGGCGATCGCGCCGGACGAACTCGCGCCACTTCTCGACGAGATCGATGACGACATCGTCGCCGACATCCTCCACGGCCTTTCGGCTGAACGCGCCGCCGAGATCCTGCGCGGCATGAGGCGTGCATCCGTCGTCGCGCCGCTGCTTGGTCACGCCGACGAGAGCGCCGGCGGCCACATGACGCGCTCATTCGTGTCGCTAAACGGCAACTGGAGCGTCGGCAGAGCGATCACGTACTTGCGCCGATTGCGCCCCGACGCGGAGAGCGCGTACTACCTGTACGTCATCGACGCTGGAGGCCGGTTGGAAGGCATCGTCAGCCTCCGCGACCTGATCATCGCTGCGCCCGAGACGCCCCTATCGGAAATCATGTCACGTGAAGTCGTCCGCGCCCGTGACGACATGGACCAGGAGGAGATGGCCCGCCTGGTGCAACGTTACGACCTCGTGGCGCTGCCCGTCGTCGATGCCGACGACCGCCTCATCGGCGTAATCACTGTTGACGACGTGCTCGATGTCGTGCAGGAGGAGGCCACCGAGGACATCTTCAAGCTTGTCGGCGTGGGTGTGAAGGAGCGCGCACTCAGTCCCGTATTCGAGTCGGCGCGGAGGCGCATCCCATGGCTGGCCGTGAACATGGTTGTCGCACTCATGGCAGCGTTCATCGTGAGCCGTTTCGAGGATACGATCGCGCAGGTTGCTGCCCTCGCCGTACTCATGCCTGTGATCGCCGGCCAGGGCGGCAACGCCGGCGTCCAGACCGCGACGATCGTCGTACGCGGGCTCGCGCTCGACGATCTGCGCCTGAGCGACCTTGCGCGCGTCCTCACGAAGGAGATAGCCCTCGGAGCGCTGAAGGGCGTGCTATTCGGCGGCGTGCTTGGGGTCATTGCGTACTTCTGGCAGCAGAACACCACGCTTGCCGTGATCGCCGCGTCGGCGATGTTCCTGAATATGCTCGTCGCCAGCATCGGCGGAGTGATGATTCCGATGACGCTGCGATACGGCTTCAAGGTGGACCCGGCGACTGCCGCGGGCGTCTTCGATACGATGCTCACCGACATGATGGGATTCTTCATCTTTCTGGGGCTTGCGACGATCTTCCTCAGCCGCCTGACTTGATGGCCCTTGCGGCAACGCCCTCTGCACTCCAACCTTCTCATGCTCCGTTGAGAGATCTCAGCCGAAAGGAACCCCATGCAGCCGCTCGAAGGAATCAAGATTCTCGATCTCTCGCGCCTGGCCCCGGGCCCGTTCTGCTCCATGATGCTCGGCGACCTCGGCGCCGACGTGCTGCTCGTCGAAGCGCCCGCGGACGGGAAGCTGGCGAACGCGATAGCCTCCCGCCCCGGTGATGCCGAGAAGGCAGCCGCCTACAACATCCTCAGCCGGAACAAGCGCAGCATCATTCTCAACCTCCGCGAACAAGAGGCGCGCGAGATCTTCTACAAGCTTGCCGAGACCGCCGACGTCGTGCTTGAAGGCTTCCGTCCGGGCGTCGTCAAGCGTCTCGGCGTCGACTACGAGACGCTGAGCAAGCGCAATCCGAAGATCGTGTACTGCTCGCTCTCGGGCTTCGGTCAGACAGGCCCGTACAGCCAGCTCGTCGGCCACGACATCAACTACATCTCGGTCGGCGGCGCTCTCGGAATGATCGGCTGGCCGGACCAGCCCCCAACGATCCCGATGAACATCATCGCCGACTTCGCCGGCGGCGGCATGCACGCCGCGTACGGCATTCTCGCGGCGTTGATGGCGCGTGAGCGCACCGGTCGCGGCCAGTACGTCGACATCGCCATGTCCGATGGCGTGCTCTACCTGCTCGCAAGCCTGGTGGGTGGTGTGCTGATGGGTGGCGGGTCGCCCGGCCGGGGCAACACCCTCCTAAACGGATCGGTGCCGCACTACAACGTGTACGAATGCAGCGACGGCGGCTGGATCAGCATTGGCAGCCTCGAGCCGCACTTCTTCGTCAATCTCTGCAAGACACTGGAATGTGAGCAGTTCATCCCGCACCAGTACGACGCATCGAAGCGCGAAGAGATCGGTGCGTACTTCAAGTCGCGCTTCATCACCAAGCCTCGCGACGAGTGGTTCGAGATCCTCAGCCAGACCGACATCTGCGCCGGTCCGGTCTACTCGCTGGCCGAGGCATTGCAAGACCCGCACAATCTCGCACGAAACATGGTGGTCGAAGTCGACCACCCCACGCTGGGCAAGGTGAAGACGCTGGGCATCGGCACCAAGTTGTCCGACACCCCTGGCTCGGTCCGAACGACCGCGCCGGTTGCAGGCCAGCACACCAACGACGTGCTCGCATCGATCGGGTATGACACCGAGGCGATCGCCGCCCTCAGGCAGCGCGGCGTTACGGCGTAGGATCCGCACTGGTGACGGATCGCAGCTCGGCTGCCCAGGCCGGCCAGCGATCTAGCCGTTCCCGAAGGTACGTGCACGCGTTCTCTACGTTCGCGCGCGGCGGAGTCGTGCTCGCGTCCACGGGCTCTGCCGCCAGGTCGTTGACGAACGAGAAGAGCCCGTTGAATGCGTTCTCCCACGCCGCAAGTACGCCCCCCCGCGTCGCCTTCGAGAGCGCGCGCCCGGTACGCCAGTTCGACATCGCGTCAAGCGCGCGGCCAATGGGCGAGGGCGTAGCAGTCTTCCCGTTGTCCAGCCTGTCTGCCCCGCGCACGTCGCGCCGGGGCGCCATGATGACCTCGGTGACCAGGCGCCACACGGGTCGGCCGTAGGCGGTCTCGCGCAGAAGGTCGCCTTCGCGTAGCTGAGCAAACGCCGAGCGCACATCCTCGTAGTTGGCCGCCATGATGTCGCGGAGTTCATCGATCTGCATGGCCATGATGTCGCGCTCTCCTTGCAAAGCTCGCGCATTGTACTCTGCGACCTGTGACCTCCGCCGCCGCCGAATGAGATTCCCTTGCGCCGATGGTACGCTTGCTGCGTGGACTTCTCCGACGACACCCCCGAATCGGACAATCGAGATCTTGAGCTGGCGATCACGCAGGTCGCCGCTCATCCGGAGCCGGACGGCAACTTGCGCGTGATGCTCGGCACGACGCGCGGTGAGATCCGTGGTGTCCTACACCCCTGCGCGACCGCGCCGTCCGCCGCCATCTACGTCGGTGGTGCGATGGGTGGATTCGAAGGGCCGGCGAACGACATCTACGGCCGCCTCGCCGATCGCCTCCGGCCCCAGATGAGTGGACTTCGTATCCACTACCGGCGTCCGGGCGACTTCGAGGAGTGCGTGCTCGACGTGCTTGCCGGCGTGTCGTTCCTGAGCGGTGTAGGCGCGACAGGCGGCATCGTCCTGGTCGGCCATTCGTTTGGTGGCGCCGTCGTCATCAAGGCCGCCCAACTCTCGCCGGCGGTAACGGGCGTCGTGGCGCTCTCGCCTCAGCTACACGGGACGCGCACCGTCGAGGCGCTGGGTAAGCCGCTCCTGCTGGTCCACGGCATGCGCGACGGTGTGCTCGATCATGCGGCCAGCGAAGACATCTACGCCCGCGCCCTGGATCCGAAGCGGCTCGTTCTGTATGCCGAAGCCGATCATTCCCTCAACCAGGCGGCCGGCGATCTCGAGGAACTGCTCGCTACGTGGCTGCCCGAGACTGCGGCTTCGCGACCTGCGATCGGCCTCAACTGAGCGGACTGCTATAGTCCGCCGAAGGCGCTTGGCCCTCGGTGGCCGCACAATCGAGCGATAGAACGGAAATAACAGGATGACCGCACTCCCCGTCGCGGCCTCGGGCGCTACCGCACTTGAAGTCGCGTGGAACTGCGCGCGCGCTGGTGGTGGCCTGGCGCTGGAACACTTCCGCGGCGACCACCAGATCGACATCAAGGGACACCGGAACATCGTCACCGAAACCGACGTCGCGGCGGAACTCCGCATCATCGAGATCCTGCGCGCCGAGTATCCCGATCACGCCGTGCTCTCCGAAGAGACCGCCCACGACACCGACCCGTCCCACGGATGGACCTGGGTCATAGACCCCATTGACGGGACGAAGAACTACGCGATCGGCGTGCCGTTCTGGTGCACCAACATCGCGCTCTGCTTCGATGCCGAGCCCGTGGTGGGTCTGACGTATGACCCCGTCCACGGCGAGGGCTTCTCGGCCGTCGCCGGGGGAGGAGCGTTCTGCGGCGATCGTCCCATTCGTGCTTCAGAGAAGCCCGACGTGTTCTCCGCCGTCCTCGGCATCGATCTTGGCTACGACGATGCGGCGGGCGCGCGACAGCTCGATCTCATGCGGGAGATCTTCCCGAACACGCAGGGCTTCCGCATCACCGGCAGCGCGGCGCTTGGCATGGCGTACGCCGCCTGCGGTCGCTTCGACTTGTACGCGCATCTCAACGTTTCGCCATGGGATGTCGCCGCCGGCATCTTGCTCGTGCGTGAAGCGGGAGGCGCCGCCTCGGATCGCTCCGGCGGGCCGATGCGGATCAGCAGCAAGGGCTTCGCCGCGGGCGGGCAGCATGTGCACGATGACTTCATGTCCCGCTATGCTGGGAGCCAGGGCAAGTAGGCGAACGATGCGCTTGCCGAAGGAGCGTGGGAATTGAGTCTTGCCGCTCGCTGTCTCGCCATCGTGATCGCTGTCGCTGTGCTCGGAACGGCGTGCGGTGCCGGATCCTCGAAACCAACTGCCACACCCACAGCGAAGGTCCCTGGCGCGCTGGACGTGCTGGGCGACTGGGTGCGGGCGAACCGCAACGTCGACTTCATCGGCGACTGCTCGGGCGCGAAGGCGGGCATTGATGTCGGCAAAGTCTGCTCGGCGCAGCTGGGCACCCGCGGTACGCGTGCGGCCTACAGCATCGGTCCGACGTTCTCCGAAGGTACCGCGCTCGCCATCCTCGAACAGAAAACGGACGGTTGGGGTGTACTGACCGTCACGAACCGCGATCCCAGCGCGCCTGCGGTGCCCGGCATCAATTGGCCGCTGCAAGTCGGGGACCAGGTCATCGTCATCGGCCTCGGCGAGCCCGACTGCCTGCGCATTCGTGAGCAACCGACCCAGGAGGGCAAGCAGTTGGCCTGCCAGTACGACGGCACGACAGCGATCATTCAGGAAGGCCCCGTTGAGGCGGAGACATTCATCTGGTGGCGCATCGCCGGCGACGGCTTCAACGGCTGGGCCGCCGGTACATGGCTGCGCCTGCCCGAAGCGATCGCTCAGGCGCTCGCGACGCCGATCCCTGCGACGCCCGCGCCGACGCCGTAGCGGACAACGGCTGCGCCTGCTTCGCTATACTCCATCGCTAGGCATGACGCCCACTCGAGCGGGGGTAGCTCAATTGGTAGAGCGCTAGCCTTCCAAGCTGGATGTTGCGGGTTCGAGCCCCGTCCCCCGCTCCACTCTCATCTCCCTAAGCAGTTCGAAGCGGCTCGCGCCGACCATGTGCTCTCGCGAGTTGGTCGAACATATCCCAGGCGACGACGTGGCCTCGTTTCTTGTTGGCAGAACGCCACACAAGCGCGCCCTTGCTCACCTTCAGCACCCCGAGCCGGGCATCGTCGCTGTACACCATAAACTTGATATCGCTGTTACCGAGCCTTCGTTCCGGGATCGTGAACCGGACCTCGTGTCGTGGCATCGAATCCTCCTTCGTGGCTGCGTCGTTATCAGTATCCACGAAGGCCGCGCCCTTGTCGCCCAACGCCACACTTCATGTTTCGAATCTCACGAACGCAAACAGCGCGGATTCACTTGAATCCGCGCTGTTGTGAGTCACGAAGTGAGGTGCCCGAAGCGTTAGCGGCGGCTGAACGCCGTTGTCCGGCGGCGCCGCGTTCCGAAGCCACCGCTTGTGCGGCCAGCAGCAGCGCGTGCCGGCGCGACCTTGATCTCCTTGCCGTCCGGCGTCATGCGCGGCAGGGTCCGGCCGAGACCACGCTCGATCTCGCGCCACTTCGGCAGGTCGCCGGGGCCGAGGATCGTGATCGCACTGCCGGATCGGCCCATACGGCCCGTCCGGCCGACGCGGTGCGTGAACAGTTCGTGTGTCTCCGGCAGTTCGAAGTTGATGACGCGCGTGATGTGCAACACATCGAGCCCGCGTGCGGCGACGTTCGTCGCAAGCAGGATAGGCGTCTTGCCGGCACGGAACTTCTCCAGCACACGGTCGCGCGCGCCCTGGCTGAGATTCCCCTGCAACACGTCGATCTGGTAGCCGAGGCGTTCCAGTTTGACGCCGAGGTTACGCACCCCGTGCTTCGTCCTGCCGAAGACCAGTGTCGTGCCCTCAGTCGGCTCGTTGAGCAGCCGCTCCAGGACGGTGAACTTGTCTTCGTCCCAGACCTCGTACACGATGTGATCGATGTCCGGGCCTTCGTCGTCGTCAGCACGTGACGTCTCGATGACAACAGGCGTCCTGAGGTACTTCGTGGAGACCTTGTGTACCCACTCCGGCGTGGTCGCCGAGAAGAGCGCCGTCTGGCGCTCGCCGGGTGTCTGCGAAAGGATCCGCTCGACGTCCGGCGCGAAGCCACGGTCGAGCATTTCGTCGGCTTCATCCAGCACCATGTAGGTGATGCCGTCGAGCCGCATCGTGCCGCGGGTCAGGTGATCCAGGACGCGCCCCGGCGTACCGACGACGACTTGCGCGCCGCGATAGATCGCGTCCTGCTGCGGACCGAAGGCGCGACCTCCGAAGATGAGCGTCGTCTTGATGCCGGAGCCGCGTGCGAGCTTCTCCAGCACCTCACCGACCTGCTGCGCCAGTTCGCGCGTCGGTACGAGTACCAGCGCCTGGAGCCACTTGTTGTTGAGGTCGATCTTTTCGATGAGGGGGATGCCGAACGCGAGCGTCTTGCCCGATCCGGTGAATGCCTGTCCGATGACGTCTTTGCCTTCGAGCAGAGGGGGGATGGAGAGTTCTTGAATCTCCGTCGGGGTTTCGATTTCCATAGCCTCAAGCGCCTTCTGGCTTGATGGCCGAAGCGTAAATTCACTAAACGATGACAAACGGGTACCTTTCGTCAGAAGATAGATCTTCTCGATAGATCTTCTCGACGACCAGTGCGAAGGGGGAGACGGGCTTGAGGGGCGCGCAATCGCAGCGGACGCTTACTGAAGATGCTCTCTATTATGTGCAGAGTGTACGGCCTTTCGCCCTACCCCTGCAAATAGGCATTCTTACGCACTTCCGCTAAGCCATCTCGCAGGACAGCCTGCTGAAGCCAGAATCGCCTCGCAAAAGGATCCGCCATGAGCTACGAATGTATCGACTATCAGGCCAGTGACGGCATCGCCCGGCTCGTGCTGAACCGGCCGGAGCGGATGAACGCCATCAACACCCAGCTTGTGGCAGATCTCCGCTCGGCGGTCGCGGCTGCCAACGACGACTCCTCCGTGCGCGTGCTGATCCTCAGTGGCGCCGGCCGCGCGTTCTGCGCTGGCTACGATCTCGATTGGGGCACGAAGGCGGAGGACGCCTCGCAGAAGGCGATGTCCGGCCAGTGGGATCCCGTGCGTGACTACCTGGGCATGTCCAGAAACGTGCGCGCCTACATGTCGCTCTGGGAGAGCCCGAAGCCCGTCATCGCGCAGGTGCACGGCTGGTGCGTCGGCGGCGGCACCGACCTCGCGCTCTGCAGCGACCTCATCTACATGGCCGAGGACGCGCAGATCGGCTACCCGCCGGCCCGCATCTGGGGCGAGCCGACGACGATGATGTGGGTGTACCGCCTCGGGCTCGAACACGCCAAGCGGCTGATGCTCAGCGGCGAGTCGCTCACCGGTATCGAGGCCGAGCGCCTCGGGCTCGCGTCGAAGGCGGTGCCCGTCGAGCGGCTCGCCGACACTGCTGAAACAATGGCGCGAAAGCTGGCTACCATCCCGCTCAACCAGCTCGTCATGAGCAAGCTGCTCGTGAACCAGGCGTACGAGAACATGGGCCTCCGCACGACGCAGATGCTCGGTACGGTGTTCGATGGCATCGCGCGCCACACACCCGAAGGCATCGCCTGGCGGGACGAAGCGATGCGCGACGGATTCCGAGAAGCCGTCCGCCGCCGCGACGCCCCCTTCGGCGACTACGGCGAGCGCAAGCGCGACGAGCGTCACCCGTAGCGCTGTCGCTCGATCGACGGGCGCACGCACGCGTGGGAGGGAGAACATCACAAACTCTGACGACAAGGCCAGCCCGGATACCCCTTACGCGCTCGGTCACTCGGAAAGAGAGCTGGAACGCCTGGGTCGGCAGGCCCGTGTAATCGATCCGATCACGCGAGGATTCTTTCGTGACGCCGGCATCGGGCCGGGCATGCGCGTGCTTGATGTGGGCTGCGGCGCCGGCGATACCACGTTTCTCGTCGCGGGCATCGTCGGAGAGACTGGTGAAGTGGTCGGTGTGGATCGGGCTCCCGCTGCGCTGATGGCTGCCAGGGCTGGCGCGAATAGGCGCTCGCTTCGCAATGTGTCATTCGTCGAAGGCGATGCTGCGGACATGACGTTCGATCGACCCTTCGACGCGGTTACCGGCCGTTACGTCCTCTTGTTCCAGCGCGATCCGGCGGCCATGCTCCGAAAGGTTGCCGCTCATGTGCGGCCGGGCGCGTCGATCGTCTTCCATGAATTGGATTGGGACGGCTCGCGATCGTCTCCGCCGGCGCCGATCTATGACACCGGCACGCGATGGATCGTCGAGACGTTTCGGCTCATGGACGCCGAGACGAGCATGGGGCTCAAGCTGTACGCGACGTTCGTCGATGCGGGTCTGACCGCTCCCTCCATGCGGCTGGAAGCCGTCGTCGGTGCCGGCGCGAACGGTACCGATGCTGTTGGTTTGGTGGCAGATCCCTTGGGCACGCTGTACGCCGACACGATTAGTCTGGGTGTGGCGACGGCGGCTGAGATGGGAATGGAAACGCTGGCTCGCCGTATGCAGGACGAAGTCACGGCGAACAACAGCGTGCTCGTGGCGCGCTCCGAGGTGGGGGCATGGTCGCATGTCTAGCCTTGGATCGCTGCGATGCGCCCTTCGGCGACTACGGCGAGCGCAAGCGCTAACAAAACGCGCGCGGCGGAGGGACAAATGACGCACCCAATCGACACACTCGTGATTGGTGCCGGCGCCGCCGGCCTCGCGGCTGCGCGCCACCTTCATGATGCCGGCGTCAGCGCTGTGGTCGTTGAGGCGCGAGACCGGATCGGCGGGCGCGCCCACACCTCGTACGACTTTGCGTCACACCCCGTCGAACTCGGCGCAGAGTTTATCCACGGCGAGAACGTGTGCACGTGGGCGCTCATGGAGCGTTTCGGTATGCACGCACTCGACCAGGTGCCGCTCCTGAACGTGCGCGGGTACGTCGACGGCAAGCTCTACGGCCACGACGAATTCCTCCGGTCTCCGATGATTCGTGCTGCCTTCTCGATGAAGAGCGTCGCGACGGACTGGCTTGCGGCCGGACGCGGCGATGCGTCGTTGCTCGAGGTTGCGCGCGTCACGAACAGTGAGCGGGGTGTGAGCCTCACCGCTGGAGAGTGGGCAACTTGGTCGCATTTCTTCGCCCAGTATCACGCCGCGGATCCCGATCAGCTCGGTGCGGCCGGCTGGCTGGAGCCGTCGTTCGAGAACGACGGCGTGCGACTGAATTTCCGCATCACCGAGGGCTATTCGGCGCTCCTGGCCGCGTTCGCTGACGGGCTCGATGTTAGGCTCTCAACGCCGGTCCAACGCATCGAGTGGGACGCGGCCGGCGTGCGCATTCACGCGGCTGGCGAAACACTCGATGCCGAGCGCGTGATCGTCACGCTGCCGCTGGGAGTGCTGCAGGAGGGCGGCATCGTGTTCGATCCCCCGCTACCGGATGACAAGCAGCACGCGATCGAAGGTCTGGGCGCGGGGGCGATCGCAAAGATCATCCTGCGATTCGACGAACAGCTCTGGCCAGATGACCTGACGTTCCTGTTCACCGAGCGAGAGAGCCAGGTCTGGTGGCGCCCTGGTCGCTGTCGCGATGACGAGGCGCCCGTGCTGATGGCGTTCTTCGGCGGCAGTTCCGTGGCGCATTTCCGGGCGTTCGGAGAAGATGCGCCCCTCGCCGCGCTGGACGATTTGGAAACGATGCTCGGCCGCAAGCTCGGCTCGCATCTCGTCAGCTCACGCTTCGTGGACTGGCAAGCTGACCCCTACACACGCACGGGCTACTCGAGCGTGCCGCCGGGCGGCGCCGGACTCCGCGACGCGCTCGCCGCACCCATTGGGAGTGTGCTGTACTTCGCCGGCGAAGCGACGAACCGCAACCGCCCCGCGACGGTCCACGGCGCGCTTGAATCGGGGTACCGGGCAGCGCACGAGGTCATGTCGCTCGTGCGCTAGGCGCGCTGCGCATGTCGCGATCCGCGGCTCGGGGCTCTACGCCTCTTCGTACTTGAAGGAGAGCTTGATCTTGGCGCGATACAACGAGACCTTGCCGTCCTCGACCGTCATGTCGAGCGTCACGACTTCGGCGATCCGCAGATCGCGCAACGTCCCACCGGCTCGCGCCACGGCCGCCGAAGCCGCCTTCTCCCACGAGTCCGGGCTCGTGCCAATCAATTCGATGATCTTGTAAACGCTCTCTGCCATCTGAATCACCTCCGTGCGAATGTAGTTTGCCTGCTGCGATCGTATACCCGCTGTCAATAGCCACCGTTCCTCGCCGTCCAACATGCGCCCCCAGCAGGTGACGCCTCCGCAACGGAGTTCACGAACCGCGCTGCACCTTCACGCACGCGTGAGCGTTCGTTACGATGACGCGTCCCAGCACCCGTCTCAACGAATGGAAGCGCGATGCCCGCCCCGCAAGCCCCTGTCACGCAGCCTGCTGCAGGACTGCGCGGCTACGGACAGCGGACCTTCTCGTCACTCGCCATCCCGGACTTCCGCGTGCTCTGGATCGGCAACGTTGGCACCATGTTGGGCCAGTGGGTGCAGTTTGCCGCCCAGGGATACCTGGTCTTCTACCTCACAGGCTCGCCGTTCCAGGTGGGCGCCGTAGGGTTCGTGCGCGGTGTCTCCTCCGTGACGGTCGCGCCGTTCGCGGGCACCGTGACCGATCGCTTCAGCCGCCGGTCAGTGCTGATGGTGATGACCGCTATCAGCGCCACCACCGCCACGCTCGTCGCCGCGCTCATTATCACGGACGTGATCCAGATCTGGATGCTCTACCCGCTCTCGGCACTCGAGGGCTTCGGCGACGCCGTGAACCAGCCGGCCCGGCAGGTGATGATCTACGACGTTGTCGGCGCGGACGACCTTCCGAACGCCGTGGCGGTCAATTCGCTCGGCTCGAACACGATGCGGATCGTCGGGCCGTCGATGGCGGGCGCACTGATCGGCGCCGTCGGCATCGAGGCGGCGTTCATCGTTCAGGCCGCCGCGTACACGTTCTCGGTGTACGCCACCTCGCGCATCAAGACGAAGGGCATGCCCGTCGGCCGCGGCACGTCCACCGTGCTGCGCAGCATGCTCGATGGCGTCGACTACGCCCGGACGCATCGTGACGTGCTGCTGCTGGTGATCATGGCCGCGCTCCCCAGCCTGCTCGTCTATCCGTACGTGCAGTTCATCCCGGTGTTCGCGAGCGACGTGTTGCACGTAGGCTCGTTCGGATTCGGCTTCCTCGCGTCCGCCGTCGGCTACGGGTCGATCGTTGGTGCCCTGATCGCGGCGAACCTGACGCGCATCGAGAAGCGCGGGCAGATCCTCGTCTGGACGACGTTCGTCTACATGGCGCTCGTGACAGGCTTCGCGCTCTCGAACATGTATGCGTTGTCGTTCGCACTGCTGGTCATCGCCGGCGTCGCCAACTCGATCTACCTGATGTTCAATCAGGTCATGGTGCAGCTCATCGTGCACGACGAGTATCGCGGCCGCGTGATGTCGTTGTATGTGATGACGAGCGGCATCACGCCGTTCAGCGCGTTGCTCATGGGCGCGCTGATCGATCTCTTCGGCCCGCAGGTGACGGTCGCCTGCTTCACCGGACTAGCTTCGGTGATCGTTCTGGTGATCGGCATCACGAGCAAGCGGCTCCGCCAGATCTGACCGTTGAGGCTCGCCTTATCGCCGACGTCCGCCAAACAGCCCTTTGATCTGGTCGATCACCCCACCGCCATCTCGACCCTTCGCGCGCGCCCACGCCTTCTGCGCACCCGCCGAACGGCCGAGCCCACGCACTCGCTCTCGCATCACTTCTCGTACGCGCTCCGACTCTCCGGCGTCCAGCCAGAAGCCATGGCCCCCAGCACACGCGTCCAGTTCCAGGTTGTACGCACGATAGTTGAAGGCGTGCATCGGCTCATTGCAGGCCGGGCAGAGCAGTACGCTCTGATGCTTGGCGAACTCGATCATCCCGGTGCGCTGAGCCTCGTCCGCAACGGTCGATTCCAGCTCGGCTAGTTCATCGTAGTCGTACCAGGCGCCACGACAGGCGGCACATCGGTCGACCGTGATGCCGTGCTCCGTCTCAGGCTGAAGCTCGTTAGCGTCTCGCGGGCAGATCATTTCTTATCCTCCTCATCATTGTAGCCAGGGTGGAGTCCCTAAATGTTGCGATGTGGTAGTGCTCATGCTGGCCGGTTGCGTCGGCGCGCAACGCCGATCGGTGATGGGCGGCCGTCTGCTCAGCGACGCACTCTGCGCGTGAGAATAGAACCTACGGCCAGCGTCTCCTACACTCGTTGAACTACACGCAGCAAGGAGAAACCCACAATGGCAGAAGTAGACGGCGCAACACTCATTGCCCGCAGCCTCAAGCAGCACGGCATCGAGTACATGTTCGGCATCGTCGGCGTGCCCGTCGTACCGATTGCGTTTGCGGCGCAGCGCGAGGGCATCCAGTACTTCGGCATGCGGCACGAGCAGTCGGCGTCGTACGCGGCGCAGGCCGTCGGCTACTTGACCGGACGGCCGGGCGCGTGCCTCGCGGTGTCCGGCCCCGGCATGACCAACGCGATCTCCGGACTCGCGAACGCCTGGTCGAACCGCTGGCCGATGATCCTCCTCGGCGGCGCGTCCGACATTTCGCAGCACGGCATGGGCGCCTTCCAGGAAGCGCCGCAGGTCGATGCCGCTCGGCCGTGGTGCAAGTACGCCGCAGAGGTCGACCGCGTCGACCGCATCCCGTACTTCGTCGAGCAGGCCGTGCGCACGTCGATCTACGGTCGGCCCGGGCCGGTGTATCTCGACCTCCCCGCGGACGTCATCGGCGGAAAAGTCGACGAAGCAGCCGCGCCGCAACGCCCGCGCGTGCCGGACGCGCCGCGATCGTTCGCCGATCCCGCGTCGGTCGAAGCCGCGATGGCCGCGCTGAAGTCCGCCGAGCGCCCGCTCGTCATCGTTGGCAAGGGCGCCGCCTACGCGCACGCCGAAGACGAAGTCCGCGCCTTCATCGAGTCAACGCAACTCCCGTTCCTCGCGACCCCAATGGGGAAGGGCGTGGTGCCCGACGACCACCCGCTGTCCGTGGGCGCGGCGCGATCCTTCGTGCTGCAGAACGCCGATCTCGTCCTGCTGATGGGCGCGCGCCTCAACTGGATCCTCCACTTCGGACTGCCGCCTCGATTCAACCCCGACGTGCGCGTGATCCAGATGGACATCGCCGCGGAGGAGATCGGCACGAATGTGTCGACAGAAGTAGCGCTCGTCGGCGACGCGAAGGCGATTACCGGACAACTCAACGGCGTGCTGCGCGAGCAGCCGTGGCAGTTCGCTGCCGAGAACACGTGGCGCACCGGCATCGCGAAGAAGATCACCGACAACCAGGCGACGACACAAGTGCAATTCGACGACGACAGCGTGCCGATGAACTACTACCGCGTGCTGCGTGAGATCCGCGACATCCTGCCGCGTGATGCAATCATTGCGAGCGAAGGCGCGAACACGATGGATATTGGCCGCACGGTGCTACCGAACTTCCTGCCGCGCCACCGGCTCGATGCGGGCAGCTTCGGCACGATGGGCGTCGGCCTGTCGTTCGCGATTGCGGCGCAGGCCGTCAATCCGGGCGCGCGCGTCGTCGCCGTCGAGGGTGACTCCGCATTCGGATTCAGCGGCATGGAAGTGGAAGTGGCGTGCCGGTACGGGATGCCGATCACGTTCATCATCCTCAACAACAATGGCATCAGCGGCGGGCCGAGCACCATCGATCGATCACGTCCGCTGCTCCCGATGGCGCTGTTGCCGCAGGCGCGATACGAGAAAGTGATCGAGGCGTTCGGTGGCGATGGCTACTTCGTCGAGACGCCGGACCAGTTGCGCCCGACGCTCGAGAAGGCGTTTGCGAGCGGCAAGCCCAACGTCGTGAACATCATGATCAACGCGCAGGCGCAACGGAAGGCGCAAGAGTTCGGATGGCTCACGCGGTAGCGTAGAGTTGGCTGCGGCCGGGCCAGTCCTGTCACGCAGTGACGCGGAACGGTTGCTCCGTTCAGGGCCGTTTGCTACCGTCAATAGAGCAATGCTACTCCGAAGCACGTCAAACGCCGCCCTCGATTTAGGCGCGAGCGACGGCCCCGATCCAGGAAGGAACATACGACATGGCTAACGGCGAGATTAAGCGGCTTGTGCGCGACCGCGGCTTCGGATTCATTCGGCCGGAAGGCGCATCCGAGGACATTTTCTTCCACGGCTCTGCTCTGCAGGGCGGTATCTTCGACCAGTTGAACGAGGGCCAGACAGTCGAGTTCGACACCGAGGCAGACCCGCGCGACCCGAAGCGCAGCCGCGCCATCAACGTGCGCGTCACCGGCTGAGCCGAACCAATAACGGAGCGTCGACGAAGGCCCGGGGCAATTGCTCCGGGCCTTTGCGCCTCCCCGAGAATTGAGATCGAACACCATGGAACACTCGCAAGAGAAACACGAGACGGAGCGCCAGGCGCAGGGTGTGGAGCCGCTCGAGCCCACGAGCGTCCGCACAAGCCCGACGCGCCAGCGCATCCGCCGCCGGGCCGGATCCGGCGACGCAACGATCGACGCCAGGATCGCGGACCTGATGGCCGGCATTGAGGTCGAGAACGCGGATCTGCTGCAGGACACGCTCGAGACGGCGTTCCGCATCGCGCGCACCGCCAACCGTGGCGAAGTGAAGCTCGTACGGCGCTCGCTGCACGAGCTCGGGCGAGCGTTCCGCGTCTTCGCCCCATATCGCGGCGTGCGCAAGGTCAGCGTCTTCGGCTCGGCCCGTACGGCGCAGGAAGATGGTGAGTACGCCATCGCGCGCGACTTCGCCTACGAGATCGCGTCGCGCGGATGGATGGTGATCACCGGTGCCGGACCGGGCATTATGGCGGCCGGGCACGAAGGCGCTGGCAAGCGCAACAGCTTTGGCGTCGGGATCAAGCTGCCAGTCGAGCAGGGCGCCAACAGTTTCATCAGCGGCGATCCCAAGCTGATCGACTTCAAGTACTTCTTCACGCGCAAGATCACCTTCATGAAAGAGTCGGACGCCTTCGTGCTCCTGCCCGGCGGCTACGGAACGATGGATGAAGGCTTCGAGCTGCTCACGCTGATGCAGACCGGCAAGACGGCCATCCGTCCCGTCGTGCTGTTGGAGCCGGCGGGCGGTGACTACTGGCAACACTGGATGGACTTCGTGAAGGCGCAGCTCGTTGACCGAAAGCTCGCCTCGCCTGAAGACCTGTCGTTGTTCGAGTGCGCGAACAACATCCCGGACGCGGTAGCCATCATCGAGCGCTTCTACGCGAACTACGACTCGGCGCGCTACGTCGGTGAGCGCCTCGTGATCCGCATGCAGCGCGCTCCATCGCAGGACCAACTCGTCACGCTGAATAATCAGTTCCGTGATGTCGTCGCCGCCGGCCGCATCGAACTCGTTGCCATTAGCTCAGCCGAGGCGCGCGACGGCGACGGCATCGACCTCGCCCGCATCGCTTTCCGCCCGATCCACAACTTCGGCCGCATTCGGCAGCTGATCGACGCGCTGAACACGATCTAATCCTCGCCGCCTTGACGGTTGTATGCTGCGTGGGAGGTGCGCCATGGATACAAGCACGCCGTTGGACGATGTACTCGACCGTTTTGCTACTACGGGGCCGGAGTTTGGCCCCGGGCTTTCGAACCATGGCCCTATGGTGGCGGAAGCGCTCGTGACGCTCGGCCGCTCCGACGCCATTGCGTCGTGGTCAGACTGGTACGCCGGCGTTCTGGTGGAACACCCTGAAGCCCGTAACAGGATCGATGGGTCGAACTGGCGCGAAGCGCTCGGCGACATCAAGCGCGCCGGTGACTGGATCTCCTTCTTCGAACGCGAACTGAGCGAGCGAGCATGGCGCGAAGTGCTTGAGACGTGGGTCGCGCAACTCGGGCCGGGCATCATGGCCGGCGCGACGCACGGCATCCTGCGCACCGCCCACGCCGTCCGCACGTTGGATGACGGCGAGAACGCGCCTCGCCTCCACGAACTAGCTGAGGGCCTTGGCTATTGGGCCGCACGCTACCAGGAGTTGCCTGGCGTAGCCGGCGCGTCGGAGATGCTGCGCGTATCCGCCGCGTTGATGCGGGTGCCGCGCGTCGATCCATCCCGCCGCACCAGCGGCATGATCTTCAACGCAGTCAAGGCGGTAGATGCGGCCGAGTTTGGACCAGTCATCAACTTCGTTGCGACCGACGGCGACGTTGGTGCCTATGTGTCCGATTTGACGCGCACGTTCGTTCGCCACTACCTGGCCAACGCGCAGACGGCCTCGATCTCATTCATCCACTGCGTGACCGCGCCGAGCGCACTGCGCACGTTGGCGCCGCATCTGACCGACGCCACGCGCCAGGCCGCCATGCGCTACACGTGGCAGGCGTGCGCCTCGATCTACGCCGCGTACTCCAACGTCGTGCCAGATGAGCTGCCGGCGTTCGACGAGCGCGGCGAGTTTGACGCGGGTGATCTGATCGATCAGGCCGTCGCGGTCCGCGACGAGCACGCCATCAAGTTCACGGAGGCCTGCCTCAAGGAGCATCGCATCACCGGCGATCCGGCGTTCGTCGTGGCCGCTCAAGACGTGGTCGTACGTCTCCGTCGATAGTCCGTCGGCGCTGCTTGGCGGGCGTTGGCGCGCGCCCGCCGGCATCCCTTGACGGGCCGCCGCTCCGCTAGACCTAGTGCACGTGGTTATGTACCTTACATCGGCCTCAGGTGCCGGTTTGCGCCTCGTGCTGAACGTCGCACCCTGACCCGATGTCGTTGAACGCGATTCTGCCCAAGGGAGGGACGAAGTTGCATATTGTTGTCCTCGTCAAGCAAGTACCCGACTGGGATATTCCCCCGTCGAGCTTCAAAGTGGACGAAGCCGCGAAGAAGGTCGTGCCGCCGCAGGGCGTGGCGCCCGTCACGAGCCAGTTCGACGCCATCGCCGCGGAAGCCGCGATGCGGATCAAGGATGCCGACGCCACCACGAAGGTGACCATCATGAGCATGGGCGCCGCGACAGCCCGAGACGTCATCAAGCAGGGTCTCGCTATGGGTGGCGACGAAGGCGTGCTGCTCACCGACGATGCCTTCAACGATCTCGACAGCTATGGCGCGTCGGTCGTGCTGAGCGCCGCGATCAAGAAGCTCGGCGATGTCGATCTGGTCCTGACCGGACGGCAGGCGGTCGACTGGGACTCCGGCGTCACGCCCACACTGATCGCCGGCATGCTCGATGCGCCAGTCGTCACGTTCGCGAAGGCCGTCAGTGTCGCCTCCGGCAAGGTGACGGTCGAGCGCGTCCTGCCCGATGCGTTCGAGACGGTAGAAGCGTCGCTCCCGGCCGTCGTGAGCGTCAGCAACGAACTCGGCGAGCCGCGTTACCCGAAGCTTCCGCAGATCATGGCCGCGGGGAAGAAGCAGGTGACCACGTGGTCCGCCGGTGACATCGGCCTCGATGCCGGCGCTCTTGGACAGAAGCTCACGCTCGAGGCACTGTACGTGCCGGTCGTAGACACCAAAGTCGAGATCATGGAAGGCGAGACGCCTGAGGATCAGGCGATGGCGCTGGCGAAGCGCCTCATGGACGCCAAACTGATCTAGACGAGCTTCACGAAACGTAGCTGACGCCGGTCGCCGAGGCGGCCGCGAGAACGGAGAGCACGCAACATGGCAAACGGAGTACTGATTCTCGCTGAGTTGGTCGATGGCAAACTCGCGCCCGTGGTGGCGGAGTTGATCGGCGCGGCGCAGCGTCTTGGTGCAGGGCCGGTGTCCGCGATGGTGATCGGGTCGGGCGTCGACGCCGCAGCGGGAAGCATCGCCGGGGTCGAGAAGACGTACGTCGTCGATGATGCATCGCTCGCGGAGTACACGACGGACGGCTTCACGCACGCGGCCGCCGCAGCGGTCGCCTTGGCGGATCCCGCGATCGTCCTGCTCGGCCAGACGAACACCGGCCGCGATCTGGCGCCGGCGCTCTCGTTCAAGCTCGGCACCGCCGTCGCGATGGACACGACATCGCTCGAGATGAAGGACGGCAAGCTGCACACGACGCGCCCGGCGTACGGCGGTAACGCGCGTGCCGTCAACGGCTTCGCGACGAGCCCGGCCGTCGTCACGGTGCGGCCGAAGTCGCAGGACGCCGCGGACGGCGGAAGCGCGGGAGCGGTGGAGAAGGTCGCGTTCACGCCGACCGCCATCCGAACGAAGGTCATCGACCGCAAGGTTGCGACGTCCGAAGGCGTGCGACTCGAAGACGCGGAGGTCGTCATCAGTGGCGGCCGCGGTCTTGGCGGCCCGGAAGGCTTCGCCGACATCGAAGCACTCGCGAAAGAGCTGGGTGGCGCCGTCGGCGCCAGCCGCGCGGTCGCCGACCTCGGCTGGCGGCCAGTCGCCGAGCAGGTGGGCCTGACCGGCAAAGTCGTGAGCCCGACGCTCTACATCGCCGTGGCGATCTCCGGTGCAAGCCAGCACATGGCCGGCTGCTCCGGTTCCAAGAACATCGTTGCCATCAACAAGGACCCGGACGCGAATATCTTCAAGGCCTCGCGTTTCGGCATCGTCGGCGACTTCAAGACCGTACTTCCCGCATTCCTCGCCGCCGTGAAGAAGGTGCGCGCAGAGGGATAGCGTTCAGCACTTTCGAAAATCAGTAAAGAAACGGCGGGCATGTTGCCCGCCGTTTCTCTGTCTCCAACTTAGCGAGTGACTCCACGTCCGGAAGCTGATGGTGTACGTTTCTTCCATGCAAATCGAGATCGAGGCCGCCGGGGAGATTGCCGAGCGCCAGGAGTTGCTGAACGGCACCGAAACCGTCTCGCTGGAAGGCGAGAGCGCGGACGGTCGCTGGACCCTATCCGGGCTCGTGACGTGGAACATCGGACTCGTCTCGAACACCGGCGAAGGTGACATAACGCTGATCAGAGATGACGGTGCTGAGCTGTTCGGAACACTCGTCCGCGGAGATGTCTCCGAGATTGCCGCTGGTGACGCCGGGTCGGACGGCGGTCACGCCATGCGCCTCGAATACGAGATCGACGGTGGGAGCGGCCTCTTCGAAGCGGCGACGGGTATCTGCACAGCCTTCGGCACGCTTGCCGCATTCAGCTTCCGCGGAACCTGGAGCGTCACGCTCGACGAGCGCGACCGGCGCGCTCCAAACAAAAGCTCGTAACCGATAGGTCAACGCACCTGCGATTACGCGGCGGGAATGTCGAACATCCCCTACAAACAAACGCCGGGAGCAGAACAACCGTATGGTCCGCTCGAACACCGAAACGCCCAAAGAACCGCCAGCTTCACGGAGCCGTGCGCCGCGCATCGTGGCGTCATTGGCCGCAATCGCGGTATTGCTCGCGGGCGAGGCTGCACTCGCCGTGTTCTCTCCGTCCCGCCACATCGGGGTTCTCGCCGAAGTGGCGCTGATAACCACAGTGATCGTAGGTGCGACCGCAGCCGTCTGGTATCTGGTTGTGATGTCGGCGAGGGCGGAGAGAACGCATCGGTCCCGCTTGCAGCAATTGGCGGACTACGATGAGTTGTCCGGCCTTCACAACTACCGCTACCTGCGTCGGGCGCTGCTCGCGGACCTCGAAGAGGCCGCGCGAAACGCGACGCCGTGCGCGGTGATCATGCTCGATCTCAATGACTTCAAGGATGTGAACGATCACTTTGGTCACCTGGCCGGTGACGCGTTGATCGCAGCGATTGGGCGCGCGCTGCACGAGGTTGCCGATGGACATGGGACGGTCGCGCGCTATGGTGGCGATGAATTCACCATCCTGTTGCCGGACACAGATCGGGAACGCGCCACCGCATTCGCGGCACGAGTAGCCCAGGCCATCATGACGGCGTCCGTCTCCGCCGTGCCGGAGAATCGAAACACAGCGGTGACTGCCTCGTACGGAGTCGCCGTCTTTCCGGAAGATGGAGCAGACGCCGAGTCGTTGATCGCCCGGGCGGACCGGGCGCTGTACGAGGCGAAGGCCAACACCAGCGAGATCCGGCTGCGGCGCGATGAACGGCATGCACAGGATGTCTTCTTTGCCATCGGCGAAGCCACGGGGATGTCGCTCGACCCGCAGGAGCTCATCAGGAATCTGGTGACGGGCGTTGGGAAATCGCTCAATCTCGAGTCATGTACGATTTGGCTCGCCCAGGACAACGGCGAGATACACGTGTGGTCGTTCTACGTTGCCGATCATGAGCTGGCCGGGCGATTCTCAGCGGTGGAAGAGATGCGAGCTCTCCGTACCGACGAACTCCACGAGCGCGGCCTGCTCGGCGAACGATCCGTGTACATCGACGACATCGCCGCTTCAGAAGCGCTCCCGGAGCCGTTTCGCGGGTTATTCGAGCCGGGCGTCTGGATGATGAGCGCGCCGTTGCCGGGGCCGAGGGCGGGCATGTTGCTGCTGACGGCCAGCCACCTGCGATCTTCGGCCCCGGCGAGCGGTGTCGTTGAGGCGCTGGCTCGTCTCGCCTCTTCGGCGCTACGGAACGCCGATACGTACGCCCGTGCCAGGGAGCAAGCCGAGCGGCTGGCTGGACTTGCAGGCATCGGCGGCATGCTGTTCGGTGAAGGTAGCTTCGCAGATCGGGCTGACGCCGTCGTGCGCAAAATCGTCGAAGTAACGGGCTTCGACAGCGTCACGCTGGACACGGCGGATCCGGTGGATGCCGATGCCATCCTCCGGAGCTTCGAGGGCCGTAGCAATCAGGGCGGCCCGGTCGGTGACGTGTCCACGCGGCCGACTCTCAGCGATCCCACCGTCGTGGAGTTCCTTCAGAAGATCCCTGACCCGATCATCATGTACGACCCGGTTAATGAGGTGGGGGACGTCTACCGCCACGTGATCGTCGCCGGGGAGATCAAGATGTCGGTCGTGATGCCTGTTGTCTGGCAGGGCGAGCTGAAAGGCCTGTTCTACTTCGCCAGCTATACCGAACGCGGATTCCACGAAGACGATATTGCGCTCATGCAGACCCTCGCGGCACAGCTCGCGCCGTCGCTGCAGGTGGCGACACTGCACGCCGATCTCGAACGATCGTACGAGGATCTGAAGGACTCGCATCGCGATGCCATCCTGCGGCTGGCCTACGCAGCGGAGTCGCGCGATCCGTACACGGGCCGTCACCTGCAACGCATCGGTGCGCTGGCGGAGGAGATCGCGCGGCGCGTCGGGCTGGACGATGATGCGGTCGAGGCTGTGGGCTACGCAGCGATCGTCCACGATCTTGGCAAGCTACGCATCCCCGACGCCGTGCTGATGAAGCCCGGCGAACTCAGCCCCGATGACTGGGTCGCGATGATGAAGCACCCGGAGTACGGTGCAGACATCCTCGGCAGCGGAGCCTTCTACGATCTTGCGCGCGAAGTGGCGCTGCACCACCACGAGCGCTGGGATGGCTCCGGCTACCCCTTCGGCCTGCAAGGCGAGGCGATACCGCTGGCGGCTCGAATCGTCATGGTGTCCGACATCTACGATGCATTGATCAGCGCCCGGCCATACAAGCCGGCGTGGCCCACGCTGAAGGCGATCGCCGAACTGGAACACATGAGCGGTGTGAAGCTCTGTCCGTCGGCCGTGGCGGCGTTTGTTGACATGTGGCGCGACGGTACCGTCGCACGTATCGAGGAGGCCACGGAGGACGCCAGCTTCGAGTCGGACTTCCGCGAGCGCTGGGCCGCCTGACCTCACCACGCCGCCAGTTTGCTGACCCGGCAGCCTCGCACGACAATGCACTATGGCCGAAAAGCCCGCACCTGATCTCGACGCGCTGCTCCGTTATCGGCAGAAGCGCAATTTCGCGAAGACGCCCGAGCCGGCATCAGGCGCCCCCGATCCGGCTCACCCGGATCTGACATTCGTCATCCAGCAGCACGCTGCGACGCGCATGCACTGGGACTTCCGGCTCGAAGTCGATGGCGTGCTCGTTTCGTGGGCCGTCCCGCGCGGGCCAGCCCTCAACCCGAAAGACAAGCGCATGGCCGCGCACGTAGAGGACCATCCATTCGACTACGGTGGCTTCGAAGGCGTCATCCCGAAAGGGAACTACGGTGCCGGCCAAGTGATCGTCTGGGACAACGGCACATACACGCCAGACGAAAAGGGTGAGTACTCATGGGGCGATCCCGTCGCTGGTAGCGCCCGCATGCACGAGGGACTGGCGGCCGGCAAACTCTCGTTCACCATGCGCGGCAAGAAACTGCGCGGCTCGTGGACGCTCGTGCGGACGGCGCGCGACCCGAAGGATTGGTTGCTGATCAAGCATCGCGACGAGCACGCCTCCACTCGCGACGTACTCGAAGAAGATCGCTCGGTGCTCAGTGGTGTCACCATCCAGGACCTCAAGGAAGGCCGCATGCCGCGCATGGCCGCCGCAGGTGGCGCCCCGCATCCAGATGCCCGCGAGGCCGCGTTTCCTGACGCGAAGTCCTTGCGTCCGATGCTGGCGACGCAGGTTGCGCGCCCGTTCTCTCGCGCCGGCTGGCTCTTCGAGCCGAAGTTGGACGGCGTGCGAGCGCTCGCGTTCCTGTCGCGAACAGACGACGGTGTGGAGCCACGCATCGATCTCCGGAGCCGCCGCGGCAACGCGATGAACGTGCAGTACCCCGAGGTCGTCGCCGCAGTCGCTGCGCAATCCGCGCGCACCGCGATATTCGACGGCGAAATCGTCGCGATGAACGAGCACGGTGTGCCCGACTTCCAGGAGATGCAGCCGCGGATGAACCTCTCACGCCCCGCCGAGGTCGAACGAATCGCTGCCACAACGCCCGTGTACTACTACGTCTTCGATCTGCTCTATCTGGATGGTTACGACCTGACCCGCGTACCACTTGTCGAGCGCAAGGCGCTGCTCCGTCGCGCACTCGTTCCGTCCACACATCTCATGCTCGTGGATCACGAACGCGACGATGGCGAATCACTCTACGAGGCGGCGTCGAAGCTCGGCTTCGAGGGTGTGGTGGCGAAGCGCGGCACGAGCATCTACGAGCCAGGCGTCCGAACCGGCGCGTGGCTGAAGATCAAGAACGTGATGGAGCAAGAGTTCGTCGTCGGCGGCTACACCGAGGGTGAAGGCTCCCGCAGCAAGACGTTCGGCGGACTGCTGGTCGGCTACTACGACGGCGACGATCTGCGATTCTCGTCGAGCGTCGGCTCCGGCCTCACGGATGTGAATCTCACCCAAATCAAGAAGCAGCTCGCCAAGCGCGAAGTCGAAACGTCGCCGTTCGCGGATCCGCCGACGACAATCGGCGGGCGCTGGGGCGGTGGCAAGGCGACGAAGTGCTACTGGGTGAAGCCCGAGCTGGTCGCACAGGTGCGCTTCAGCGAGTGGACGCGCGATGGCGGCCTGCGCGCTCCCGTCTTCAAGGGCCTGCGCGTCGATATCGACCCGCGCAGCGTGCGACGCGAAGATCCGTCCGTGCAGCCGGTCGATGTGGTACCCGATGACGTGTCGGCCTCAGGTGACGACGTAACACGCGCGGTCGCGTCGATCGTCGAGCAACTCGATTCGAATGCGAAGGCCGACTTCGTGCTCGACGTGGGCGGCGTTCCGATCAAGCTGACGAATCTCGATAAGGAGTTCTGGCCTGCGACGAAAGATCACCCGCCCAGGACGAAGCGCGAGCTGATTCGCTACTACGCGCGCGTTGCGCCGTACCTGCTGCCTCATCTGACGGATCGTCCGCTGACGCTCACGCGCTATCCGAACGGCATCGAAGGGTCGTCGTTCTACCAGAAGCATTGGCCCTCGCCGTTCCCGAAGGAGTTCCGCGTCGAGCGCGCATCGATCTACTCGGCACACAACGACCAGGATGGCGACTACGTTCTCGTCAACAACCTGCAGACGCTAGTTTGGCTCGCGCAGCTAGCAGACCTCGAGATCCACGCCTGGATGGCGCGCGTCAACCCGGACCCGGACGCACACGGATTGCCGACGGTCTTCGCGGGCTCCGAAGAGACGATGGATCGCAGCGTGCTCAACTATCCGGACTTCATGGTCTTCGACCTCGATCCCTACATCTACGCGGGCACCGAGAAGAAGGGCGAAGAGCCCGCGCTGAACCGCCGCGCCTTCGAGAAGACACGCGAGATGGCGTTCTCGCTGAAGGAACTGCTCGAACAACTCCGGCTGTCGTCGTTCGTGAAGACCACCGGCAAGACGGGCCTGCACATCTACGTGCCCGTGCTGCGCCAGTACACCTACGACGAGATCCGCGCCGCCAGCGCGGCCGTCGGGCAGTTTATGGTGCAGCAACATCCCGATGATCTAACCATGGAGTGGACGACCGTGAAGCGCACCGGGATGATCTTCTTCGATCACAACCAGAACACGCGCGGCAAGACTCTCGCGGCCGAATACTCGCTGCGCCCGTCCCCGCAGGCGGCCGTCTCTGCGCCAGTCACGTGGGAAGAGTTGCCGCACGCGTATCCCACGGATTTCGATATCGATACGGAACCCGACCGCCTCGCGAAAGTCGGCGATCTGTGGGCGGATATTCTCGCGTCAAAGCAGGATCTCAGAGCACTGATCGAAAGTGGCCCACCCATTGACAGTTGAGCAACTACTCAACTATTATGATCAGGATGAGCCGAACAACCACTGAAGCCGACGTCTGTCAGATTCGCTACGTGGACACCGAGGTCGTCCAGTCCGTCCTTTGCAACCTCGTTGACCGCGACGCGGCCTCAGGCGTCGCCGAGCTGTTCCGAGTGCTTGCGGATCCGACGCGCGTCCTGATCCTGCATGCGCTGTCCATGGCCTCGCTCTGCAATTGCGACCTCGCGTCCATCCTGCGCCTCACCGAGTCCGCCGTGTCGCATCAAATGCGCGAGCTGCGGATGATGAAGCTGGTCACTGCGGAACGCCGCGGCCGAATGGTCTACTACCGCCTCAGCGACAGTCATGTCCGCCACGTGCTCGAAGACACGATGCGCGATGCGCGTGAGGCCGCCGCGCCCGCAGTCGTGCCGGAGTAATCCTGTGGAAGTATCATCCCCGATCTCGACGCCCTTCTCCGAGCAACGCTCGCGCCGATTGACGATCGCGCTCATCCTTCTTTGGCTCACGTTCGGCTGGAACATCATCGAAGGCATCGTGGCGATCAGCGCTGGCGCGCGCGCGAGCAGCGTCGCGCTCGTCGGGTTCGGGCTGGACAGCTTCATCGAGGTGACGGCCGCTGGCGTGCTCATCTGGCGCCTGCAAGCCGCCGATGGCGATCCGCGCATCGAGGGCCGTGAGCGCGTGGCACGCCGAATCATAGGGACCACCTTCCTGGCGCTCGCGGCGTACGTGTTGGCGCAGTCCGCGTACGCCGTGGTCGCATCGAATGAGCCGGGCGAGTCGACCCTGGGACTGGCGCTGGCGGTCACATCGCTGGCGCTCATGCCGGCGCTCGGACTCGCGAAAAAGGCGAATGCCAACGCTCTTCATTCGCACGCGCTCATCGCGGAGTCGCACGAAACGCTTGTCTGCTCCTATCTGTCCGCAACGTTGTTCGTCGGTCTCGGCGCGAACGCCCTGTTCGGTTGGTGGTGGGCGGATATCGCCGCCGCTCTCGCCATGGTGCCGTGGATCGTGAAAGAGGGAATCGAAGGTGTCCGGGCCGAGGAGTGCGGTGAAGACTGCGCCGCACCCGTGACCGAAGGTGAGGAACATGCCTGAACTTGCGCTCGTGAGCTACGGCGTGTTCGGAGCGCTCGCGTTCGGGCTGCGCAGCGCGCTGCAATACATCCGCACGGGTTCAACCGGGTTTGGGGGCTTCTCCGGCACGCCTGGCTCGCTCGAGTGGTGGGCCGGCCGTGGATTCACGCTCGCGCTCGTCGCAGTATTGATGGCGCCGGTCGCCGATCTGGCAGGCTGGTTCCCGCGCCTGGGCATCCTTGACGAGGAAATCATCGCGTACTCGGGCCTGGCGCTTTCCATCGTCGGCACAGCACTCGTGCTCGTCGCGCAGATGACGATGGGCGACTCGTGGAGGATCGGGGTCGACGAGGATGAGCGCACGGCTCTTGTTACGCACGGAGTGTTCTCCCTCATCCGCAACCCGATCTTCACCTCGATGTTCGTCGTTGTCGCGGGGTTGGGGTTGATGGTGCCGAACGTCCTGTCTGCGGCTGGACTGGTCGCCCTCATCGCGGCGGTAGAGGCGCAGGTCCGGCTAGTCGAGGAGCCCTACCTGATCCAGTCGCATGGCATGGAGTACCGCGCGTACGCGTCGACGGCCGGGCGCTTCGTACCCTACGTCGGCAGGCTTCGCGCCTAGCTTCGGCGCCGACAGATCGGTTGCCCGTGACGCGAGCGTACCTTACGGTGAAGGAGAACCATGTCCGAACCTGAACACTCCCCCCGCCGCCCCCTTCTGCGGCCGCTCGATCGGCGGGCGTTTCTGCGCTCGACCCTCGCGGTTTCAGCGGGCGGCGCCGCCCTGTACGCCGTCGGCTGCAGTTCCGGCGATGATGGCGAGAACACGCCAGCGGCGACCAAGGCGAGCAGCACCGCTGGCGTCACACCGGCGACGACGGCGAACCCGTCAGGCGTCACGCCGAACCTGTTGACCGCGGAGTTCGTGGCGAACCGAGACAATCGCTTCGCCGTCGGCCTCATTGGCAAAGACAACAAGCTCGTGACCGGTGCGGAGGTTCATCTCAAGTTCTTCACCGTCGGTGCCGATGGCACGACGGGAACATTCCGCGGCGAAGGCGATGCGGTATACGTGGAACTGAATGTTCCCGGCGCTCACGCGCACGACGGCACGGCCGGTGCCCTCGCGGCCGATGACAGCGTCTCCTTCTATGTCGCCAACACGCCCTTCGATCAGGCTGGGCAGTGGGGAGTCGAGATCGATGCGACGCTCACCGATGGTAGCAGCGCATCGATCCAGGCGCCGTTCACGGTGCTCGATCAGTCTCAGAGCCCGGGCATTGGCACGAAGCCGCCGGCCAGCCAGAATGACACCTTCGCGACGAACCCGGACCTCGAGAGCCTCTGCACGCGATCACCGGCGTGCCCGCTTCACGACAAGGCGATCGCCGATGTACTCGGCAAGGGACGGCCGCTCGTCGTGATGTTCAGCACCCCCGCGTTCTGCGAGACGCGTTTTTGCGGGCCGGTGCTGGAAGTGCTGATGGCGCAAGTGCCGGCGTATCAGGATCGCATCGACTTCGTGCACATCGAAGTGTGGCAGGACTTCCAGTTGCAGAAGCAGCGCGCCGCGGTGAGCGAATGGACGTTGCCGACAGAGCCGTACACATTCTTCATGGACAAGGATGGTAACGTAGTCGGAAAATTTGAGGCGGTCTTCGGGCAGGACGAACTGACCTCCGCCCTCGATCAACTGGCGAAGCTCTAGCGGACGTGAGGACGCAAGCGGCGCGGACGCATTGCGCGAATCTCCCCGGCGCTGTGTACGAGTATCCATTCGGACCCGACGTCCGCGTGTACAAGGTATGCGGGAAGATCTTCGCGTTAGTGCCCGAAGCACCGCCGTCCAGCATCAGCTTGAAATGCGATCCCGTGTTGGCGCGAATGCTGCGTGCGAATCACCCGGCCATCACGCCCGGATATCACCTGAACAAGGCGCATTGGAACACAATCGCTCTCGACGGAAGCGTGCCCCCACCGCTACTCCGCGAGATGATCACCAACTCGTATGAACTCGTCGTTTTGAAGCTGAGCGCCACGGATCGCCGGTCGCTTTCCACCGGAAGCCGCTAATCTGCGAACAGCCAAATGCCGAGAATACCCGTAAGGGTTCTCGCCATCTCAGGAGGTTGCCGTCTTGAAGCGTTCCTTGCTCTCGCTCCTCGCCGTCGCCGCGATTGCCGCTGCCGCGTGTGGTGGCACCGACAAGAAGACGGCGCCGACGACCGCGGCACCCACCGAGCCAACCACGGCCGCGACTCCGAAGTCGTCGAGCAAGACGCCGACCGCATCTAAGACCGCGACCAGCGCAACGAAGGACAAGAGCGGTGAACTCGTTGGCGGGCTGTTCGGCTCCGTTTTCTCGAACGCGTTCGGCGGTGGCTCGGACAGCGGCGCTGCGAACGGGCTCGGCGCGGCCGACGAGACACTCAAGCAGTACCTGCCTTCGAACAGCGACCTTCCCGACGGCTACACCCCCATGGGGCTGCGCACATTCCGCGGCCCCGATGGCATCTCCGACACGGGCGGAATTGACATCGCGATCGAGACTGCGACGAAAGGCGACGTCTCGTCCGCAGAAGACTTCTCCAAGCTCAGCATGCTCATGGCGATGGTGATGAAGCCCGATGACCTGCAGAGCCTCGGCGACGCGTTCGACGCCATCAAAGATCTGGACAAAGAGGATCTCGAGGACGCGCTAACACAGGGTGCGACCGGCGGCAGCGAGAGCATGTTCGCCATCAAGGACGTCAAAGTGCTCGACGCCGATGGTCTGGGCGAAGGCGCGTTTGGATTTCAGATGACGCTGGATCTGGGTGGGCTCGGCAGCATCTTTGGAGCGCTCGGCGACTCCGGTTCAGATTCCGGTGCCCCCGATCTCTCCGAACTCGTGATCACTGTGCGGATGTACCTCTTCTCGCGCGGCGACTACGTCGGAGGCATCATGCGTATGGCGTTCTCGGACGAACTGGAAGACGACGTCGACGAGATCGCCCTCGCGAAGATCATCGACAGGAAGCTCAAGTCGGCGCATTGATTCGGCACGCCGCGACGACGCTGTTTCTCGGGGCGCTCGCCGCCGCAGCCTGCGGCGGCGCTGGAGGCTCGCGGACGGCGACGCCGAACGTAGCGTCTCCTGGCTCTGCGACCGCAGCCGGTGGTTTGGTGGATCCGGCCTATGCGCGCGCGGTCGCCTCAGCGATGTTCGCCCGGGTCCTCGGCGATCTCCTCGCCGAGGAACTTCCGGATGGCGCCGATTCGCCGTTGTTGTCGTACCTACCCGACGTTCATGGTTTCGATCACTACAGCACGTTTGAGATTCCTGGCGGAGCTGCCCTCTCCCGTGCGGGCACGACGGACAGGGCCGGGAAGACCGCCCGCAAGGACGACGCTAGCGGTGAGGCGGCTTCGACGTCGCTGATCGTGACGGTGAGGCAGCCAACCGAGAAGCAGGAAGCGGATCGCATTGCCTCGGGGCTCCGCGGCATCGCCGGGGCGGACATCCGGGAGGCCATCACCGCCGGCGAATCCGCAACGTTCGGCCTGACAGTCGAAAGCCTCCGACTACTCCAAACGGCGGGCCTCGGTGACGCCGCCGTCGGGTTCGAGGCGGTCGTGACACCTGATCCGAAGAACCCGTGGACGCCGTCGCTGGGCGTGCTCCGGTCAGGGGGCGTGACGCTCCGGGTGGTGATGCTGGTTCGTGGCGGCCGCGTCGGCGTCGTTCTCCGAATCGGACCGGAGGTCGGTCCGGAACGGCCCGGTGGGACCGATCCAGATCTGGCGCTCGCCAACATCTTGGATGGCAAACTAAAGGCCGCGGAGTAGCGCCAAGGCTCGAAATCGGCCTTTTGTGTACAAAAGTGCATTTTAAGTCGTTTTTCGCTTGATACTGACTTCCCGCTGATCTACGATCGAAGAGCAATGAAATCCACGCGAGACCTAATGCGCGATGTGCTCGCCGTTCGCGGCGAAGCTACGGTCGCCGACATCTCCAGCGACCTCGGCCTCAACCAGGCGAACATCCGCCGCCACCTCGAAGTGATGCGGGCGGAAGGTCTGGTAGACATAACTATGCGCCGCCACGAGATCGGGCGTCCATCGTACGTGTACAAACTCACCGAGCGTGCTGAGGAGATGAGCGCGCACTATCCACGGCTCCTGAACCGCATGGTCAAGCGCCTCGCGTCGCAGCCGGAGTCAGCGCCGCTTTTGCTTCAGCTGTTCGACGGCGTTGCCGACGACGTTACGATGGCGCACCGCACGCAGGTGACGGGTGCAACGCTAGGCGAGCGGGTCGCCGAGACCAGCGCGGCGCTCAAGGAAGAGGGCATCGTCGACCACTGGCACAAGGACGCGGACGGTTTTCACCTGATGAATACGTCGTGTCCATATCGGAAGGCTGCCGAAGCGTCCGCCGCGCCGTGCCACGCCGATCACAAGGTCGTCGAATCGCTGATCGGTGTGCCGGTCGAGCAAATAAGCCGCATCGTAGACGGTCACCACATGTGCGAGTACATCGTGCGCGATATCGAGCAGCGCGTAGAAGTCGAATCGAAGTAAATGGAGCGCGGGCGCCCTCGCCCGTAGCCGAGTGCCGAGAGAGTAGAGGACGGATGGCGGACGAAGTACTGTTGAAGATTAGCGGCCTCAAGGTCGCCGTCGACAAGAAGCAGATCCTGAACGGCGTCGATCTGGTGGTGAATCGCGGCGAAGTGCACGCGATCATGGGCCCGAACGGCTCCGGTAAGAGCACGCTCGCGAACGCGCTCATGGGGCATCCGCGCTACGAGGTGACGGCCGGCTCAGTGCTGTTCAAGGGACAGGACATTCTCGGCCTCTCGCCCGACAAGCGCGCCCAGGCGGGCATGTTCCTCGCGTTCCAGTACCCCACGAGCATCCCGGGCGTAACGATGGTGAACTTCCTTCGTCAGGCCATGAAGGCCGTGCGCAACGAAGACGTGCCGGTACGAGAGTTCCGTGAGAAGCTGCTTGCCACGATGAAGCTGCTGAAGATGGACGAGCAGTTCGCGCGCCGCTACGTCAACGAAGGCTTCTCCGGCGGCGAAAAGAAGCGCGCCGAGATCCTCCAGATGGGCATCCTTGACCCCGATCTGGCGATTATGGACGAGACCGACTCTGGCCTCGACATCGACGCGCTGCGGACCGTCGCCGAAGGCATCAACGCGCTGACTTCGCCGAAGTTGGGCGTCGTGCTGATCACGCACTACCAGCGCCTGCTGAACTACATCAAGCCGCAGTTCGTCCACATCCTCTACCAGGGCCGCATCATCCAGTCCGGCGGCGCCGACCTGGCGCTGCAACTCGAAGAGCAGGGATACGACCCGGTCATCGCGGAGTATGGTCCCGCGCTTGCGGCGGCCGGAGAGAAGGCATAGTCATGGTTGCGAAAGTCACACCGGAACTCGCGAAGACGGACGGCTACAAGTTCGGATTCAACGACAACGACAACGCCGTCTACTCGTACCGCACTGAGAAGGGGCTGAGCGAGGACGTCGTGCGCGAGATCTCGCGCGTGAAGAACGAGCCGCAGTGGATGATGGACTTCCGCCTCAAGTCGTATCAGCACTTCCTCGAGAAGCCGATGCCGACCGGCTTCTGGGGCGGCAGCATCCAGAACTACGATCTCGACTTCAACGACATCTACTACTACGCCCGCGCGTCCGACCGCCCCGAGGCGGACTGGTCCGACGTGCCGGAGTACATCAAGGACACCTTCGACAAGCTCGGCATCCCCGAGGCCGAGAAGAAGTCGCTGATCGCTGGCGTCGGCGCGCAGTACGACTCCGAGGTGGTGTACCACAGCATCCGCGCCGACCTCGAGAAGCTCGGCGTGATCTTCACCGACACGGACAGCGCGATGCGCGACTACCCGGACATGTTCCGCCAGTACTTCGGCACCATCGTGCCGCCGGCCGACAACAAGTTCGCGGCGCTGAACAGCGCGGTGTGGTCGGGCGGTAGCTTCGTCTACGTCCCGCCGGGAGTGAAGGTCGATATCCCCCTGCAGGCGTACTTCCGCATCAACAAAGAGAACATGGGCCAGTTCGAGCGGACGCTGATCATCGCCGACGAGGGCAGCTACGTGCATTACGTCGAAGGTTGCACGGCACCGACGTACTCGACCGACTCGATGCACAGCGCCGTCGTCTAGATCATCGTGAAGAAGAACGCGCGCGTGCGCTACACGACGATCCAGAACTGGTCGACGAACGTCTATAACCTCGTGACGAAGCGCGCGGCAGCGTACGAGAACGCCGTCATGGAGTGGGTCGACGGCAACCTCGGCTCCCGTCTGACGATGAAGTACCCAAGCGTCTACCTGATGGAGCCCGGCGCGCACGGCGAGGTCCTCTCGCTCGCGATGGCCGGCGACGGCCAGCACCAGGACGCGGGCGCGAAGATGGTACACGCGGCGCCGGACACGACCTCGACGATCATCTCCAAGTCCGTGTCGAAGGGCAGCGGTCGCACGAGCTACCGCGGCGCGCTCAAGGTGTACCCGGGCGCTGTCCGCTCGAAGGCCACCGTCCGCTGCGACGCGCTCCTGCTTGACGAGGAATCGCGCTCCGACACGTACCCGCTGATGGATATCGAGGAGGAGCAGGTGAACATCGGCCACGAGGCCTCCGTCTCGAAGGTGGGAGAAGACCAGCTCTTCTACCTGCAGAGCCGCGGCCTCACCGAGGTCGATGCCACCAAGATGATCGTCAACGGCTTCGTGGAACCGATCGTGAAGGAACTGCCGATGGAGTACGCCGTGGAGCTCAACCGCCTGATCGAGCTCCAGATGGAAGGCGCTGTTGGCTAGTGCACTGCGACGCGGGCTCTCAGCTCGGGATGCACCGCCCACCGAAAGTAAAGTAGCTGCGGAGCTTCAGCTCCGCCCGAGATGACGATGACACAACAATTGCTCGCCCCAGGTATCCGCGGCATTACGCGCGACGACGTCGAGAAGATGATCGCGCGACAAAACGATCCGGCCTCGACCTTCAGGCGAATTGCCCGGCTGCGACGAGAGGCATGGGACCTCTACGAAGGAATGGATCTCCCTGATTCCGGCGATGAAGAATGGCGCCGGACGGACGTGAGAGCTCTCGACTTCGGCGAATTACGCACCTCTGAGCTAACCCACACCATAAGCGGCGATGCTGACACGGCTGTAATCAGCTCGATGAGCGCCGCCCTTGAAAACTACGAGGTCGGATTCGAACGATTCGATACCGCCATGTTCGACCTAGTCCGTCCTGATGAATGGAAGTTCCTAGCGCTCAACGCAGCTCTTTGGTCCGATGGACTGTATGTCGACGTCGCGCCTGACACGGACGTCGCACTGCCCATCACGATGATGACACGCGGGTTGACAGACGGTCGCGCAGCATTTCCCCGCTCGCTCGTCAGGGCGGGTAGAGGCTCCCGTGTACGCATCGTAGACGACTGCGGTTCCGATGACGTTCGCAAGTCCCTCGTAAGCTCGGCCGTGGAGATTGTGGTCGAGGATGGAGCGCACGTCGAGTACTACGACATCAACCGATGGGGTGACGGGGTCTACAACTTCAAGACCGTACGTGCCACCCTCGGCCGTGATGCGGAGTTCACCGCGATGGCCGCCGGCATCGGCAGCAAGCTGACGAAGATGCGCGTCGACGTCGAGATGCCGGAGTCTGGCGCGCAGGCGAAGCTGCTCGGCGTGACGTTCGGTGACGGCCACCAGCATTTCGACTACAGCACACTCCAGAACCACACCGGCAAACACACGATCAGCGACCTGCAATTCAAGTCGGCGCTGGCCGACTACGCATCGCTCGTTTGGCATGGAATCGTCCGTATTAACGAGACTGCGGGCGGCAGTGAGGCGAACCAGACATCCCGTAACCTCCTCCTGAGCGAGCACGCCAAGGCCGCGCCGATCCCCATCCTCGAGATCAAGGCGCACGACGTGTCCAAGTGCAGCCACGGTGCGACCGTCGGCCCCGTCGAGGAGACGGAGTTGTTCTACCTCGAATCGCGCGGCATCCCGCACGATCTCGCGGAGCACATGCTCGTCGAAGGCTTCTTCGCCGACGTCATTGACCGAATCCCGAACCCGGAAGTGCGTGCCCGCGTGATGGATGCCGTCTTGGCGAAAGCCGGCGGTACCGCAGGTGCGCTGACCTTCGATGAAGTAATGAGTGCAACGTAAGAACGGAAAACGAGACGCGGGAAGCGGGATTGCAAGGAATCGATCGATGGCGTTCGAGACAGTCGCGAAGTTGAGCGATACACCCCCCGGCACGATCAGCGTGCATGAGGTGAGCGGGGTACGTATCGCCCTGTGCAACGTGAATGGCCGCTTCTACGCGATCGATGACGTCTGCACGCACGACGGCGGCCCGCTCGATCAGGGCGAACTCGAAGGCAATCTCGTCGAATGCCCCCGCCACGGCGCGCGCTTCGACGTCACGACCGGCCGCGCGATGACGCTGCCGGCCGTAGTCCCCGTAAAGACGTATCCCGTCGAGGTGGACGGCGATGACGTGAAAGTGGATATCAGTTAGTCAGCGCTTCAGCTAGTGAGCCATTGCGAACTGCTGAGATGCTGACCGGCTGACGAACTGACAGGCCCACATGTACGACACGGACCAGATACGCAAGGATTTCCCCATCCTCGACCGTCAGGTGCACGGCAAGACGCTCGTGTACCTCGACAGTGCCGCGACGTCACAGAAGCCGCGGCAAGTGATCGACGCGCTGGTGCACTACTACGAGCACTACAACGCGAACATCCACCGCGGCCTGCACACCCTCGCCGAAGAGGCGACCGCGGCGTACGAGGCGACGCGACTGAAGACAGGCCGATTCATCAACGCCGAGCATCCTCAAGAAGAGATCATCTTCACGCGCAACACGACCGAATCGATCAACCTCGTCTCGAACGCCTGGGGGCGCAAGTTCCTCAAACCCGGCGATGAGATCGTCTTCACTGCCATGGAGCACCACAGCAACCTGGTGCCGTGGCAGATGATCGCGCAGGCGACCGGCGCTACGCTGCGATACATCGATATCGACGACGACGGCAAGCTGATCTGGGACGACGTACTTGCGAAGATCGGCGCGAAGACGAAGATCGTCGCCATCACGCAGATGTCGAACGTGCTCGGAACGATCAACCCGATCAAGGAGATCGCAGCGCTAGCACACCGGTTCGGCGCCGTCGTGCTGGTCGATGGCGCGCAGAGTGTGCCCCATATGCCGGTCGATGTGCGCGACCTCGACTGCGACTTCCTCGCGTTCTCCTCACACAAGATGCTCGGCCCCACGGGCGTCGGAGTCCTGTACGGCAAGCGCGACCTGCTGAACGCGATGGACCCGTACATGGGCGGCGGCGAGATGATCATGAAGGTCTCGTACGAATCGAGCACTTACGCCGCTCTCCCGAACAAGTTCGAAGCCGGTACACCGAACATCGCCGACGTCATCGCGTTCGGCTCGGCCATCGACTATCTCGAAGGCATCGGCATGGCGGCCGTTCGTGAGCACGAGATTGCGATCACGCAGTATGCGATCGACGCACTGACCGCCGTCGAAGGCGTCACCGTATACGGGCCTAAAGACGCGCGCGACAAGGGCGGCGCCGTCACCTTTAACTACGGCGAACTGCACCCGCACGACCTGAGCCAGGTGCTCGATCAGCAGGGAGTCGCCATCCGCGCCGGTCACCACTGCGCGCAACCCCTGATGCGTCGGCTGGGCTGCGTCGCGACCGCCAGAGCCAGTTTCTACATTTACAACCGGAACGACGAAGTGGACGCGCTGGTCGATGCGCTCGGCGCGGCGGACAGGATATTTGGACGTGCCCCAACCACAGCCGGAGCTTGAGCTGGACGAGCTCTACCGCGAGCTCATCCTCGATCACTACAAGAGCCCGCGTCACCACCAGAAGCTGGCACGTGCCGACGTCGTTGCCGAAGGCTACAACCCGGTGTGCGGCGACGAAGTCGAGATGGAGCTGGCGTTCGATGGGGATCGCATCGCCGATATCGGCCTCATCGGCCGCGGCTGCTCGATCAGCCAGGCGTCCGGATCGATGATGTCGGAACTCGTCCTCGGCAAGGACATCGCCGAGATCAGGCGCCTCAGCGCCGAGTTCACGCGCATGATGACTGAGCCTGACGGCACCGTACCGGAGGATCTCGGCGACCTCGAAGCGCTACAGGGCGCGGCGAAGTTCGCAGCCCGCGTGAAGTGCGCGACCCTCGCCTGGCACACACTGGCCGACGGCATCGCGCAGCACGAGAAGGGCGACGGCGTCGTGCGGAGGGAAGAGTCGTGATACCAGTCAGGCGCCTCAATCACGCGGTGCTATATGTGCAGGATCTCGATCGCTCCGTCGAGTTCTACAAGACCGCATTCGGATTCGAAGAAATCGCTCGTGAGGGCGGCCAAATGGCGTTCCTTCGTGCCGCGGGATCGACGAACCACCATGACCTCGGACTGCTCGCCGTCGGCGCGAACGCGCCGCGACCGCCGCGCGGCTCGACCGGCCTCTACCACCTCGCGTGGGAGGTGGCGAATATCGAAGACCTGAAGGATGCGCAGATGCAACTCGCGAACCTCAACGCGCTCTCCGGCCAAAGCGACCACGGCGCCACCAAGTCGCTGTACGGCGTCGACCCGGACGGCAACGAGTTCGAAGTGATGTGGATGATGCCTCGAGAAGAATGGGGCGAGTTCGACCGCCGTGGCATCATCGCCCCACTGAACATGGCGCGTGAACTAGCGCAGCACGGCAGCGCAAACGAATGAACTCCGCACGGCGGCTCTGTCATTCAGAGCGAAGCGAAGAACCTTGCTCGATCTGCACGAGTCGAGTCGCCTGGCACTAGGGTCGGTACGAAGCCGTCTGCCCAATTTAGGATCGCGAACGATAGCTACAGAGAGAGGTTGAACCATGTCGGTTAAAGGTCTGCTGTCAGAAGAATTGGTGATGGAGCGGGTGAAGGACGTCTTCGACCCTGAAATCCACCTCAGCATCGTCGAACTTGGTCTCGTCTACGGCGTAGACATCACCGACGACGGCGTCGTAACCGTCGAGTACACGCTGACGAGCCCGGGCTGCCCGCTGGGTGCCGTGATCGACGGCCAGATCCAGGATGTTCTCATCGACCTCCCCGGCGTGAAGCAGGTCATCGGCAAGCTCACGTTCTCGCCGCCCTGGGATCCGAAGACGATGGCCAGCGACGACGTAAAGATGCAGCTCGGCATCTGGTAGAGTCACGTGGTCGCGTAGGGGCGGGGCTCGCCCCGTCCGGTTTGCGCTTTCGCGCCGCTACGTCTCGACCACCACCGTCCGCACCGCGCAGTTCTCCAACGGCGTGACCACGAACGCATCGATCGCCTTCCCGGCGAGATAGTCGAGAGCGACGCTCATCGCGCCGCCATGGGTGACGAGTATCAACTCGCGCCCGGGCGGTGACGCCCGCAGTCGGTCGAGGAACTGCACCACACGCTCCCGAACGTCCGCCCAGCTCTCACCGCCTTCGATGCGAAAATGTGGATCGCGCCAAAGCGCCATCGTCTCCTCGCCGATGTCGGAGTAGAGTTGCCCGCGCGCGTACCCAAAGTTCCGCTCGCGGAGCGCAGGCTCCCGCACGATCGGTAGCGCCAGCCGCTCCGAGATCGCCGCTGCCGTTTCCATCGTGCGGGCATAGTCGCTAGCGAGAATCGCTTCCGCTCGCGTCGTCTCCGCCAGCGTTGCCGCCACGGTGATCGCCTGCGCCCGCCCGGCATCGCTCAGAGGAATGTCGGGCATCTGAAAGCGCCGCTCAGCGTTCCCTGGCGTCTCGCCGTGGCGTACGAAGTGCAGTGTGAGTGTGGCGGTCCTTGTCATCGGCGGCACGATAACGGCGCGCGCTTTACAACTCAACCCGGGTTCGTTCGCCACCGCTTGTCAAATCCGGCGGCCTGCTGTACGATCCCCGAACCCTTATGGAAGCGTTCTTCTGCGCTCGCGGCTACTTCCGCGTACGCCGGAGCAAGCGGGGTCGCCGTGGCGACCTCGTTGCGTTTTCTTAGAGGATCCAGATTCGTCCGTGTCTCGTGACACCGATTGTGAATTGCGTTACAATTGGCAACTTCAAGGCACCTAGCGGGTATTGACGAGATCGTTCGAATCTACAGGCCCGACCAGGAATGGGACGCCTGCGGCACCGGCTTCGCCGCCGAACCCGCTGATGATCCCTCCGGAAGTGAGGAACCGTGCCGAATCCCGAGGGGCTGACGCCGCGACCCCTGCCATTCAGCGCCTTGCCCGAAGCGAAGGGTCTCTATGACCCGCGCTTCGAGCACGACGCCTGTGGAGTCGGCTTCGTCGTTGACGTAACCGGGGCCAAGAGCCACGACATCGTCGCTACGGCACTCGGCGCGCTCTGCAACCTCGACCACCGCGGCGCATCTGGCGCCGAGGCCAACACCGGTGACGGCGCCGGCATCCTCATTCAGGTGCCCGACGGATTCTTTCGCGCCGTCACGCCGTTCTCCCTTCCGGCCGGAGGCGCGTACGGCGTCGGCCTCGCCTTCCTCCCGGCGGACGTCAGTGCGGCTGATAAGGCGCGCGGCGTCGTGGAGGACCTCGCGGAGGAGCAGGGGCTCCGCGTGATCGGCTGGCGACACGTTCCGATCAACGCCGCGTCGATCGGGCCGACGGCGCGTGCAGTGATTCCCAGCTTCTGGCATTGCTTCGTCACCGACCCCGCCGGGTCCATGGGCATCGACCTCGACCGCAAGCTGTTCGTGCTGCGCAAGCGGACCGAACATGAGATTCGCGTCGACCTGCCGATCTACTTCGCGTCGTTGTCGAGCCGCACGCTGATCTACAAAGGGATGCTGACGACCCCGCAGCTCGAGGAGTTCTTCCCCGATCTCAGCGACCCGCGCATCGAATCGGCCTTGGCGCTGGTACACAGCAGGTTCTCGACGAATACGTTTCCGTCGTGGCCCCTCGCGCATCCGTACCGCTACGTGGCGCACAACGGCGAGATCAACACGGTGCAAGGCAACCGCAACTGGATGCGAGCGCGACAAGCACAGATCTCGACACCCTTGATCCCCGATCTCGAGCGCTGCTTCCCAATCATCACAGACGGGTCGTCCGACACGATGAAGTTTGACGAGTGCCTCGAGCTCTTGCATCTCAGTGGTCGTTCACTCGCTCACTCCGTACTGATGATGATCCCTGAGGCGTGGGAGAACCACGCGACGATGTCCGAAGCCAAGCGCGCCTTCTATCGCTACCACGCATCGCTCATGGAGCCGTGGGATGGGCCCGCGTCGATCGCATTCAGCGACGGAACCGTGATCGGCGCGGTGCTCGACCGCAACGGCCTGCGCCCGAGCCGCTACTGGGTAACGGACGACAACCGCGTGATCATGGCGAGTGAGTCAGGCGTCGTCGATATCGACCCGGCGCGCGTCGTCAAGAAGGGCCGGCTGAAGCCTGGCAAGATGTTCCTCGTCGATACGTCACTTGGTCGCGTTGTGCACGACGAAGACATCAAGGCCGAGCTCGCCGCCGAGCACCCGTACGAGGAGTGGTGCGAGCAGGGCTTGGTACACCTCAGCGACCTGCCCGACCGAAAGCACGTCGTCTATTCGCACCAGTCCGTGGTGCGGCGTCAGATGACGTTCGGATACACGCACGAGGAACTGAAGCTGCTCGTTGCGCCGATGGCCAAGCTAGGGATCGAGGCAGTCGGCTCGATGGGCACCGACACCCCGGTTGCCGTGCTCTCGGCTCGGCCGCGGTTGTTGTTCGATTACTTCTCGCAGCTGTTCGCGCAGGTCACGAATCCGCCGCTTGACGCGCTGCGCGAGGAACTGGTCACGTCGCTCGTGTCCACGATTGGTGCGGAAGGCAACCTGCTGGACGCCCAGCCCGACGCCTGTCATCAGATCGCGCTGCCATTCCCGATCCTCGACAACGACGAACTGGCGAAGCTCATTCACATCAATGACGACGGCGACCGCCCGGAGTTCGCCGCGCGCGTCCTCCCCGGCTTCTTCCGGGTCGCCGGCGGCGGGGCCGCGTTGCGCGAAGCGCTCGATCGCGTGCAGGCGGAAGCGTTGGCGGCGATTGCCGAGGGTGTGCGCATCATCGTGCTGTCCGATCGCGATTCCGGGCCGGATCTCGCCCCGATTCCCTCGCTGCTGCTCGTGTCCGCGGTCCACCACCACCTCATCCGCGAGGGCAAGCGCACTCAGGTGGGCTTGGTGCTGGAGACCGGCGACGCGCGCGAGGTGCACCATATGGCGCTGCTCATCGGTTACGGTGCAGGCGCCATCAACCCGTACCTCGCCTTCGAGTCGATCGAAGACCTCGTTGCGCAGGATCTCTACGGGCTCGGTGAGGCCGATCCGCACAAGGCGATCAAGAACTACGTCAAGGCGGCTGGCAAGGGTGTACTGAAGGTGATGTCAAAAATGGGCATCTCCGCGGTCGCTTCGTACCGGTCGGCGCAGGTCTTCGAGGCCATCGGGCTGGGACACGAACTCGTTGACGAGTACTTCACCGGAACGGTCTCCCGACTCGGTGGCATCGGCCTCGATCAGATCGCTGAAGAAGTCGCGCGCCGCCATCACCGCGCCTACGCCCCTCGCCCCACCGAGCTCGCTCATCGCGATCTCGACCTTGGTGGCGAGTATCAGTGGCGTCGCGAAGGTGAGTACCACCTGTTCAACCCCGAGACCGTGTTCAAGCTACAGCACGCAACGCGCGCAAAGCGATACGACGTCTACAAGGAGTACACACAACTCGTCGACGATCAGTCGAAGCGGCTTGCCACGCTGCGCGGCCTGTTCACGCTCCGCGAGGACGTGCGGCAACCCGTCCCGATCGACGAAGTGGAGCCCGCCAGCGAGATCGTCAAGCGCTTCGCAACCGGAGCGATGTCGTATGGCTCGATCTCGAAGGAATCGCACGAGACCCTCGCGATCGCCATGAATCGCATCGGCGGCAAGTCCAACACCGGTGAGGGCGGCGAAGATGCCGACCGCTACGTCCGCGATCCGAACGGTGACCTCCGGCGTTCGGCGATCCACCAAGTGGCGTCCGGCCGGTTCGGTGTGACCTCGGAGTACCTCGTCAACGCCGACGACCTCCAGATCAAGATGGCGCAGGGTGCGAAGCCCGGCGAAGGCGGCCAACTCCCGGGTTTCAAGATCTATCCGTGGATCGCCAAGACCCGCTACACCACGCCGGGCGTAGGCCTGATCAGCCCGCCGCCGCATCACGACATCTATTCGATCGAGGACATCAAGCAGCTCATCCATGACCTGAAGAACGCCAACCCGGACGCCCGCGTCCACGTGAAACTCGTGGCACAGGTCGGCGTCGGCACGGTCGCGGCGGGCGTGGCCAAGGCCCACAGCGATGTCGTGCTTATCTCCGGTCATGACGGCGGCACCGGTGCGTCGCCGCTCACGTCGATCAAGCACGCCGGCGCGCCGTGGGAGCTTGGCCTCGCCGAGACGCAACAGACCCTCATGCGCAACGGTCTCCGCGACCGGATCGTCGTGCAGGTGGATGGCCAGTTGAAGACCGGCCGTGATGTGCTCATCGCCGCACTGCTTGGCGGCGAGGAGTTCGGGTTCGCGACCGCACCACTCGTCGTGAGCGGTTGCGTGATGATGCGCGTCTGCCACCTCGATATGTGTCCCGTCGGCATCGCGACGCAGAACCCCGAGCTGCGCAAGCGCTTCTCCGGCAAGCCTGAGTTCGTCGTCACGTTCTTCGAGTACATCGCCGAGGAGGTGCGCGAGTACCTCGCCGCGCTCGGGTTCCGCTCGATTGAAGAAGCGATTGGGCATACCGAGGTGCTCGATGTGCGAGCTGCGATCGACCACTGGAAGGCGGACAGCCTCGATCTCACACCGATCCTCGAAGAAGCGGAGAACCCGTATGAGGGCCAGACCCGTTTCTGCAGCCGGGGTCAGGAGCATGGGCTCGAGCGGGCCCTCGATCGCCAGCTCATCGAGCAATCCGCCGCTGCGCTCGCTGACGGAATCCCCGTCGAGATCGAAGCTGCCGTGCACAATACGAATCGCTCGGTCGGTGCGATGCTCGGATATGAGCTGACGAAGCGATGGGGCGGCGCGGGACTCCCCGACAACACGATCCGCATTCACCTGCGCGGTTCCGCCGGCCAGAGCTTCGGGGCGTTCGTGCCTCACGGCGTCACGCTCCGCCTCGAAGGCGACGCTAACGACTACACGGCTAAAGGCCTGTCCGGCGGCATCGTGATCGTGCACCCCGATCGGGATGCGCTCTTCGTGGCGGAAGATAATGTGATCGCCGGCAACGTCGCGCTTTACGGCGCCACGTCGGGCGAGGCGTACCTGCGCGGCACCGTCGGCGAGCGGTTCTGCGTGCGCAACTCCGGCGCGACCGCCGTCACCGAGGGCATCGGCGACCACGGCTGCGAGTATATGACGGGCGGACGGGTAGTCGTGCTCGGCCCCACTGGCCGGAACTTTGCAGCCGGGATGTCCGGCGGGATCGCCTACGTCTACGATCCCGACGACCGCTTCCCGGCGCTCGTGAACTACCAGATGGTGGAGCTCGAGCCGCTCACCGCAGACGACCGCGAGTGGTTGCGCGCGACAGTCGAGCGCCATCGCGAGCTGACGGGCTCTGATGTGGCCGACCGCCTGCTCACACAGTGGGAGAGCGAGGTCGAGTCGTTCCGCAAAGTAATGCCCCAGGACTTCAAGCGGGTGCTCGCGGTCATGGAAGAAGCGGCCGCCTCCGGTCTATCAGAAGAAGAGACGCTCACGCGTGTGATGGCGGCGGCGCATGGGTGAGACGACGGGCTTCCTCAAGTGGGGCCGCATAACCCCCAAACGGCGCGATGTCTCCGTCCGCCTGCACGATTGGCACGAGGTGTACGAGCCGATCGAACTCGTCACGCTGAAACAGCAGGCCGGCCGCTGCATGGATTGCGGCATCCCGTTCTGCAACAACGGTTGCCCGCTCGGCAACCTGATCCCGGACTGGAACGATCTCGTATACCGCGATCACTGGCGCGACGCGATTGAGCGCCTGCATGCAACGAACAATTTCCCCGAATTCACCGGTCGGGTGTGCCCCGCGCCGTGCGAAACGTCGTGCGTGCTGGGCATCAACCAGGACCCCGTCACGATCAAGCAAGTTGAAGTCGAAATTGTCGACCGTGCGTGGGCAGAAGGTTGGATCCAGCCGGTCGTGCCGTCGGTTCGAACCGGCAAGCGCGTAGCCGTCGTTGGATCTGGCCCGGCCGGCCTCGCCGCGGCCCAGCAGCTCACCCGTGCCGGACATGACGTCGTGGTGTTCGAGCGGGCTGACCGCATCGGCGGCCTGCTCCGGTACGGCATCCCCGAGTTCAAGCTCGAGAAGCGCCACGTCGACCGCCGGCTCGACCAGATGCGCGCCGAAGGCACCGAGTTTCGCGTCAACGCCAACGTCGGCGTCAACGTTTCTGTCTCTGATCTCCAGGCATTCGACGCCACGGTCCTCGCCGGTGGTGCGACCGCCGCGCGCGACCTCCCGATCCCGGGACGCGAGCTGCGCGGAATCCATCAGGCGATGGAGTACCTGCCGATCGGTAACCGCGTACAGGAAGGCGACCTACCCGAGCCGACAATTACGGCTGCCGGTAAGCGAGTCGTCATCATCGGCGGCGGCGACACCGGCGCCGACTGCCTCGGCACTGCGCATCGCCAGGGCGCCCTCTCGGTGCACCAGTTCGAGATCCTGCCCCGGCCGCCCGAGCATCGCGCCCCTACGAATCCGTGGCCTACGTGGTCGAACGTCTTCCGTGTGTCATCTGCCCACGAAGAAGGCGGCGAGCGCGTCTACAGCGTCAACACGGAACGCTTCGTCGGCGACGAAGACGGAACTGTGCGCGCACTGGTGGCGTACGAGGTCGAGATGCGCGATGGCCGCTTCGAGAAGGTCGAGGGCACCGAATTCGAGCTGCCCTGTGAGCTCGTCCTGCTGGCGATGGGCTTCCTCGGTCCTGAACGCGAAGGATTGCTCGAGAGCCTCGGCGTCGGCCTCGACCAGCGAGGCAACGTCGCGCGCGACGCCTCATTCATGACGAGCGTGCCAGGCGTCTTCACTTGCGGCGACATGGGCCGAGGCCAGAGCCTCATCGTATGGGCCATAGCCGAGGGGCGCTCGTGCGCGGCCGGCGTCGACCGCCACCTCGCAGGAGAGACCCAACTCCCGGCCCCGATAGAGCCCACTGCGCGCCCGCTGCTGTAACTGCCGCCGGGACACATGACGTTGCGGTCGAATCCCTACGCATCCCTTCAGCTTTTTCGCGAAACGGCCGTGCATGGCCAGACCCCGGCTAGTCAGTGCGCCTGAGCGTCCGCACCGTTGCGCCGCTCCCGCGCTCCGAGGCGTTGAAGATATAGATAACAGACGAGCGCGATGATCCCGTACGGGATCGTGACCACCAGGCGGAATAGCACGGCGGTCGCCGCGCCTTGTTCGATTGTGAGCCCGAACTTGCGCAGGATGGCTGCGAGCGATCCGTCCATGGCGCCCAGGCCGAATGGAAGCAACGAGGCGATGCCAGCGAGTTGGGATGCGCCGAACGCGACCCACACCTCGGTCGGGTCGACGGAGTCCGCGATGCTCCGCGAAAGTAGCCAGATTTGCAGCGTGAAGATGCCGAACAAGAGCGCTGTCACGGCGGACCACCGGATGAGCAAACTGCGGTCGCCCATGACGACGCCCACCTGCCCGGTGGCATCGCGCAAAGGGCGAAGCGCCCGCGCGACACGTGACGTCCCACCGCCATCGCCTCGGGCTGGCAACGCCCGCAGGAGCGATGGGACCAATGCTGGCGCGCCGAAGAGCGGCAACGACGCCGCGGCGACGGCAAGCGCCGCCCCGGAGGACAGCGTGACGAATGCGGCGCCAACGCCCGTGCCGAGCGCGAGCAGGTAGACCGACAAGCCGCGTTCGAACACGACCAGCGCAATCCCGTCGGCGGCGGGAATGTTCGCGTGCGAGCGGAGCGCCGCTGCACGCAACAGTTCTCCGGCGGACGCCGGTGTGAGCGAACCCGCGACGTTGCCAAGGATCATTGCTGGCACGAGGATGCGTGCCTCCACCCGGTGTCCCAGTCGCAGCAGTACGAAGCGCGATCGCAAGGCGAACAACGCCGCCACGGGGAGATCTAGCGCAAACGCTCCCGCTACGAAACGCAGATCGGCGTCCCTGACGGCCTCGCGCAATGCTCCGAGGTCAACTTGATGGTAAAGCAGCGCGGCGAGGATCGCGAACACCGCAATGTTCACCGCCCGCAGCGTGTGACTCCGTATAAGGGTAGCGACGCCGGTCGAGTGTCTGGCGGCGTCATCCACTTCGGCTCTCGTCGATGCTGCCCAAGATCGTCAGCACGTCACCGTGGCGCGATGAGTTGAGGCGGTACAACTGGAAGAGCGCGCTGGCAACGAACCTGTCGAGGCGACTGTATTTGATGTCTTTCGCGTTACCACCCGCGTACTCGATCAGCGAACGATAGATCGGCGAGTAGAACGGGAACCCCCACTCGATCACCTGGTCGATCTTGAACCCGGCTCGCTTCATCTTATCTTCGAGCCCGTGACGCGTGTAGTTGCGGACATGGCCGATGTGCGCCTCCGACTTTCGCATACGGCCCTGCAACGTGGCCACAATGACGTAGCGCTCGCACATCGCGCGGAGCTTAGTGAGGAACCCGTCATCGTCGACGACGTGCTCGATCACCTGCGAAGTGAGGACGAGATCAAAAGTGCGGTCGAGTTTCTCGTGTTCGAGATCCACAGCCCTGAAGTCGCCCTTCACGCGCCTCCGCGCCGCATTTAGCGCGACCTCGGATAGGTCGATTCCGGTCACATCCGTGATGCCGAGCTGCTGCTGGATCGCTTCCAGGTTGGTGCCATTGCCGCATCCGGCATCCAGAATCGAGTTCACGCTAAGCGGGCGGATCAGGTCGACGATGATTTGGCGGTTGTGGCGGTGCACCGGTCCGACATCCTGCATACCGCCCCATGTCTCACCCCAGAGTGCTTCGTAGTCGGCGGTCATTGTGGCCTCCCTGTAGCGTCGTCTTGTGTCATGAAGCGGCGATGCGCGCTGTTTCATGGCGCATCGTGCTGAGCTTCGTGCGGTCGAACAGCATGGTGCGGAACAGCCACCAGCGGCCGACGCGGCGCGTCGCGAGCACCCGCCGGCGTCGCTCAGAATATTGCGGCATCGCCGCGGCTGTGGCGAGCGCGGCGACGATCGTCGGCGGGACGAGCAAGGCTGCGTACGCCGCGCGCTTCCATGCGGGTAGTCCGAATTCTCCGGCATTCAGCGGCGAGCCGGCGAGCGTCACAAGCGCGAGTGGTACGAACTCGGGCCACGTGCTGCACTTCCAGAGCGCGAGCAGTCGGTTGCGGATGATGCGAACGGTCTTGACGAATGTGCGATATGACAGCGAGCTCGCGAGCGTGTGCTTGTGGTACACAACGGATCGCGTGGCGACAACCGTGCGATAGCCGGCGCTGCGCACGCGCAATCCGAGGTCCATGTCCTCCGCATAGGCGAACATGTCCGGATCGAATGCGTAACCGAGTTCATCGATGAGGTCGCGACGGACGATGATCGAAACGCCGTGGAGGAACAATGTATCGACCACCGGCTGTGTTACTGGCACGCGGCGATAGTGTACGAAACCGAACGGCGAGAGATCTGCCGTGTGCGCGCCGGTCACGGGCGCGGTGCGCTCCATCGCCCGAAACTCCGGGTACCACGGCTGGATGATATTGGCGTGCGCCGCCGCGATCCCCGGCTCGCATTCCATCGCACCGATAAGCTCCAGCAGCCAGGATCGATGCACGACGACGTCCTGATTGAGGAAGACGATGTAGCGACCCTTGGCATACTCGACTCCTTTGTTGTTGCCCATGCAGTAGCCGTAGTTGCGATCCAGCCGATGCACGGAGACGCCGTTGTGCCGGTCAGCAGCGTCAGGTGTGCCATCCGTGGAGCCGTTATCGACGAACAGGATCTCGTACGGGCGATCGAAGTCCTGATCTCGGAGAGAATCCAGGCACGCATCGACGTAGTCGCGGCCGTTCCAGCCGAGGACGATGATGCTCGCGTCGGGCGTCGCGACGTTCACTCAGCCACCGCTCTTCGTGGATACGAGCAGACAGCCATGCCACGGCGGCTTGTGGGCGTCGCGCTTCCCCCACAGCAGGTAGACGAACCCCGTGAGGATCCCCAGAAACGGAATCCTCGTCAGCAGCATCGATCGCAGCCACACGCGCCCGTTCTGGTCACCTGCGATGCGCGCGCGCGGGTAGAACGCCTGTAGCTCATCGACGGTTGGCAACCCCTCCTTCAGATGTTCGACGGAGTTTCGATCCTGCATGCCGGAGAGGCGCTGGTGCCAGGTGTTGAAGCGCCGGTCGAGGTCCATCCCAGCCCACCTGCCGTCGGCCGACACAGCCGGCACATGGATGATCACCGTATTCGCCGCGACCCGTTGCGTCTCGGCGGCGAAGGCGGCCCGTTGCCGTCGCGGGAAGTGCTCGAGCGCATCGACCGCGATCACGACATCGAACGCGCCGTCCCGAAATGGCAGCGCCGCGCCATCGGCGACGATGCTGCGAACGCGCGCGTCCTCGGGCGCCGGCAGGAAGAATGGATCCAGCATGCAGATCTGATAGCGGCTCGGGTCAAGGAACTGCGTCACGCCTTTGTGCCCGGAGCCGATCTCCAGCACGGTCGTTACGCTGCTGCCAAGTGACTTCGTCGCCTCGACCACGGCGGCGTATCGCTGCCAGAGGTCGACGCGACCGCCGAAAGCCAGCGCCTCGATGACACCGAATCGATCCGTCCGTGCGCGTCGCGCAAATCTACGCTCAAGGAATCGCCGGATCGCGAAGTCCGGCGCGAAGATCGACAGAACGACGCGCTCCGTGAGTGATTTCCCCGAAGCTGCTTTAGTGTAAATGGGCGGAGACAGGCGGGTGTCGGCCATCAGAATGCGTGCCTTTCCGGCGAATCGTCCCTGGCCGCCGCTCGCTAGTCTTCGAGAAGGCTTGCGAGCGCACCCACCAGGCCGACGTTGACCCCGACGATGATGGCCGCCTGTGCGATGGCAGCGAGATCGAGCCTGCTCACGTGGGCGACATCTACAAATGCTATCAACACGTCGATGCCCAGGCCGAGCACGATGAGCAACAGGCCGATTCCGATGAACTGCTCCAGTCCAAGGTGGCGGTGGTAAAAACGGAGCATGGCGTCTTCATTCGTGATGCCGCGCGCCGTCAAGTACAGACGCGACGCGAAACCCAGCAAGAGCGCGTTGACCCCGACGACTAAGAAGATGCCGCCGGCGAAGATGGGCTGCCATGTGAGATCTCCGATCTCGATGCCGTTTTGCGGTAGCGCCAACGCCAACGTGACGATGCCGAGCAGCGTGAGTGCGATGCCGGGAATCGTGAACAGGTAATTCGGGCTGGCAAGCAAGAGGAATCGCAGATGCCGCCAGCCGTCGCGCATGGTGTTGAGTTTGGCTTCGCCCAACCGCACATCGTAGGGTACCGGCACATCGGCGACCTTCAGTCCCCGACGCGCCGATTTGAGAATCATCTCCGACGCAAGCTCCATGCCGTCCGTGCGTAGGTCGAGGCGATCGAGGGCGCTGCGCGTGAAAGCCCGGAGCCCGCATTGGCTGTCGCCGACTTTGAGGCCGCTGAAGATACGGAGGAGAAATGAGATCACCGGCGTGCCGATGTACCTGTGGCTCCAGGTCATAGCGCCCGGTGCGATGCCGCCGGCGAAGCGATTGCCCACGGACATGTCGGCGCCGTTAGCCAGCGGCTCCATCAGGCGATCAAGGTCACTGAAGTCATACGTATCGTCGCAATCACCCATCACCAGCCAGTCGCCCTTGGCTTCCGCGAACCCCCGCCGGAGCGCCGCGCCGTATCCCGGGCGCGGTTCGTGCACCACACGCGCGCCAGCCGCAGCTGCCAGTTCAGCCGACCGGTCGGTCGAGCCGTTGTCGACGACGACGACCTCGCCTGTGTACGCGCTGCGCTCCAGCCACGAGAGGGCTTTCCGCACGCACGTCTCGACCGTCTGCTCTTCATTGAGGCAGGGCATCACGATCGATATGCTGACAGATGCACGCTCTGCGGCCCGGGCGGCTGCTGGACGCTCGTACGCGCCTTCCAAGGGGTGGGACGCTGCCATTCCTTTATCCTTCCCGAGACGCACCACAGTACCACGATGTAACGGCACGACACGCTCAGGGTTACGCCTGATGAAACCCTACATTTCGCGACCGACATGTCTTAGGTTGAGGATCACGGGTCAGACATGACCGATTGGCGCGGAGGATGATGGACGAATCTAGACCGGCAGTTCGGCTTATGCCGCGGGGGCCCCGGCTGACGGTGGGCCAAATGAGCCTCGGACTCGCCCTGGCAGTGAATCTGCTCATAGCCGGCGCCTATCTCTGGAGCCGTGGTGGGCAAACGACCCACGTTCGACTGGAGGCCCAGGGCAATCAGTTCGCCGCGTACGTGGACGGGAAACTCCAGGTACAGGCGAATCTGGAAGCGCCTGCGAGTGGCGGATTCGACCTGGGTTTGGAGGACACTCGTGTTGTCCCAAGCCTCCCCCAGCCACGGGGCATCGACAGCATTCGGGTTACGAATCTGGATAACGGTGAAGTTCTTTTCGAAGACGACTTCTCGACGTTGCCGCTGAAGGGCAGCGGCGGATGGACGGATGTGATCGGGCCGGCGGTAGTTGCCGACGGCATATTGGGCGCGAACAACGCGGCCGTAACGCTACGCATGGACGATCGCGGCTGGAGCGACTACGCCGTCGACGTCACGTATCGGAACATCACGAGTGGCTCGGTCACCGTGCGTTCCGGACTTGACGGCTCGGGTATCGACTACAACTTCCGCCCGTTCCGTCACTTCGACAACCGGTTGGCGCCCTTGGATAAGGGCAAGGCGGTGAAAGAGTACGGCGGACCACGGCTCCGAATGGACCGCGCGGAAACCATGAAGTCGATGTTGTCGATGACGCTGCGGCCGTATCCGTACGCGTTGGCACTGCTCGCGTTGGGTGCCGTCGCAGTGTTCGCGCTGGCGTCCGGCGGGTGGTTGCTGAACCGACACGGACGCGCGTTCGCGATCAGCCTGCCAGATTCGATCGCATGGATCGGCGCCGGAGCATTGGCCGTCGCGGTATTCGGCGTCACGCTGTTCATCAATTACTCATACGGGTCGCACATAATCCACATACCGGACGAGGTGTCGTACCTGTTTCAGGCAAAGATTCTTGCATCCGGGAGATTCGCAGCCGACCCACCTCCCGTGCCGGAGTCGTTCGACTTCTTCTTTCCATCGCTGATCGTGACGTCGCATGGGAAATTCGCCAGCGTCTATCCGTTCGGTCATCCGCTGGTGTTGGCGGTCGGAATGCGCATCGGCGCGGTGTGGCTGATCCCACCCTTGCTGGGAGCAGGGTGCGTGGCGATGACGTTCGCGATCGGGCGACGCTTGTTCAACGCGCGCACGGGTATGCTGGCCGCGCTGATGATGGCGGCCTCGCCATTCTTCTTGATGAACGCAAGCAGCTTCATGTCGCATAACACGGCCGTGTTCTACATTCTGGCTGCGCTACTGTTCCTGTCATTCGCGGATAGGCGACCGGTGCTGTTCCCGCTGCTTTCAGGCGTCTTCTTCGGGCTCCTCTTCAATACGCGTCCGCTCACGTCGATCGCCCTGGCGTTTCCGTTCGGCGTCATGTTGCTCTCGTTTCTGCTGCCGCGGGCACAACGTGCGCGTGGCGCGAAGCAGATCGGCGCGTTTGTCTTGGGTGGCCTGCTCATGCTCGTTGCGTACTGGCTCTACAACTTCGGCACGACCGGGACGTTCCAGGGCGGGTACCAGGTGAGCGGTGATGTTGGTCAAGTGGTGGGATTTGGCGGAAAGAACACGGTAGCCAACGGCATGCAGAACGAGTTGGTACAGCTTGCGTTCTTCTCACTCGTGCTCAACGGCTGGCCACGCTACATCGGGCTGATGTTCGTGCTGCTTCCGTTCATCCTCGGCACGACGAGTAAGTGGGACTGGTTCATGCTTGCGTGCGCCGTGGCGGTGATGGGCGTGTACACGCTGTATCTCGAAAACGGAGTCGCGTACGGACCGCGGTACTGGTACGAGTCGCTCCCCTTCCTCATGTTCCTTGCCGCCCGCGGCGCCGAGCGTGCGGCGGAAGTGCTCGCTGACGCGGTGCATCGTCTGTGGCAGCGGTGGCCCGGGACTGCCAATAGCCAGCGCCCTTTGTGGGCGAGCGTCATCATCGTCTACGCGCTTGCGATCTCTCTGATATGCCTGGGCTCATATCGATGGCTGCTCGGTGACGCGCAACACTGGCGGGTGGATCAGATGCCGGCCCGTGCGCGCGACATGCGCAGCTACAATGGCGCCGATGATCGGCTGATCACACTCTTACAGAAGATGAAGCTAAAGAACGCGCTGGTGTTGACGAAGCCGTGCTCTAACTGGCAGTGCATCGGCACGGTGTTCTGGTTGAATTCGCCGACGTTCGATGGCGATGTTGTGTACGCCCGATATCTTCCGGCGAAGAATGCCGAAGTGTTCGCGAAATATCCCGATCGGGCGGTGTACACAGCGACGTATCTGCCTCCGTCCATCGTGCCGTACGGCACGGATCCGGACACCGTCATCGACGGTGCTGGCGCTGTCGCAACACCTCCGAAGGGGAGCGACTTCCCACCGCCGACCGTAGTACCGACGAGCACGCCCGATCCGGCGGCGCCGGCCAAGCGCGACGAGCAGCGCCGCCGCGATCTAATTGTCGTCTTCGATCTGCTTCAGCGATATCACGCCGTCCACGGCAGCTATCCCGTCACGCAAAACATCCAGACGCTGTGTACGTATGCTTTCGACTCCGGCTGCGCATTGAAGGAGTTGGGCGATCCAGTTCCTGGAGATCCGTTCCGCGACCGGGTCTACTCGTACCAGTCGACGGGACAGCAGTTCGTCCTCTACGCTGACTTCGAGGAAGATTCGTCGGGCGACCGTTGCTCGGTGCCGAGGCCCGGTCACTTTGCCGGCACGAAGCATTTGTTCTGCCTACCCGGAGCACCCGACTCCGGGCAAGGGCGCTAGCCTTCCCGTTTGCGCGCCGCATCGCTGTGACTGATACGATGCGGCCAAGATGAACGTTATCTACGTCGCGCTCGGCGGCGCTCTCGGGTCGCTCGCACGCTACTACGTCGGCATCTGGCTGACGAACGCTACAGGCGCGGTATCGCCCGCGACGTTCGCCGTGAACATCGTCGGCTCATTCCTCATCGGCCTCTTCCTCGTGGCGAGCGCCGAGCGCTCCTGGTCGAACGCACTGGTACTGCTCGTCGCGGTCGGCTTCCTCGGCGGCTTCACTACATTCTCGACGTTCACGTGGCAGACGTATCAGCTCGCGGAATCCGGCGATACCAACCGAGCCATTCTGAACGTCGGCGCGAGCCTGATCGTCGGCTTGCTCGCCGTCTGGGCCGGCGCGACGCTCGCGAAGGCGTTCTGAGCAGCCTTCTCGCATCGCTTCCCGCTGCGTATCATCATGATCTGAGGAGGACCACATGACCGACGCGAAGCAGATCGTACGCGACTTCTGCGCTGCCTGGGAGGCGCGCGACCAGCAGCGCATCCTCGACGCCTTCACCGACGATGCCGTCTACCACAACATGCCGATGCCTCCCGCTGCTGGCAAGGACGCGATCAAAGGCCTGCTGGCCGTCATCCTCGCCCCTGCACAGAGCGTGAAATTCGAGATCAAATATGTCGTCGCTGACGGCGATGTCGTGCTGACGGAGCGCGTCGACACGTTCCAGATGGGAGACACGACCGTCGCGCTCGAGGTCATGGGCACGTTCGAGCTGCGCGACGGCAAGATCGCCGCCTGGCGAGACTACTTCGACATGGCTTCGTGGACCCGCCAGGCAGGCTGAGTGCACGAACCACAACCGGTATCCGTCGATGTCGATGTCCCCCTACCTTCGAGCGCTCGTCGCAGACCACGTCTGCGGCTGTTGATCGGACTGTGTGCTGTCCTGTGTGCGCTGGCATCGGCCGCCGCGAGCAGCGGCTGCATCGTCCTCGCGAATACGGAGATCGTGCTCTACGCCGAGGTCAACGCTGTCCGTACCGAAGCAGGCCTCCCACCACTGCAGGCGGATCCGGAACTCGCAGACATCGCGCGATTCCACAGCACTGACATGGCGGTTAACCACACGTTTCGGCACGAGTTCGCCGACGGTTGCACGGTCATCTGCGTGATGGACGAGCGCGGCGTGTCGCGCGCTTGGGCGGGCGAAAACCTCGAAGTCAACAACTACGAATGGACCGAGACCGCCCAGCGCGCGGTGGCGAAATGGCGGAGCACCCCCGAACACCTCAAGAACATGCTGAGCTGCAACTACACACGCTTCGGCGCTGGCGTTGTGCCGGACGACACCGGCCGCATCTACTTCAGCATGGTCTTCGAAGGCGATGCCGCCTGCTGATGCCTGCTTCCCGGGCGTCCCAAACCGACTGTCATCCAGAGCGAAGCGAAGGATCTTCTCCATCTGGCGCGGTGCTCGGAGCAAGCCACGAACGAGCCGTCCAACACGTGCCCATCGCCGCCGCGTCCCGTACACTCGATCACGCGGCGCGCTCGCGGGAGCGCCCCAGCAACACGAGGTGACAAATGGTCGCAATATTCGGAGACATCACCGGCAAGGACGACTACACCCACCCGTTGGGGCCCGAGTCCAACTTCAATGAGAGCATGTACTTCAACTTCTTCGACCGCGCTCGCAAGAGCGGCGGCTTCGTCCGCCTCGGCAATCGCGCGAATGAGGGCCGCGCCGAACTGACCATCACGCTCTACCTGCCCGACGGCAGCGTGCTGTTCCAGTACGACCGCCCGATGATCGAGAATAACGACGCCTTCGATGCGGGCGGCATGCGCTTCGGGGTGATCGAACCACTCGAGAAGCTGCGCACGGTCTATGAAGGGGGCGCCGTCCACCTGAAGGATCCGTCGCAGATGGCCGACCCTCGCACCGCATTCAAGAACAACCCGTGGAAGAAGGTCAAGCTCGACCTCATCCACGAAGCCGCCGGCCCCGCGTACGGCAGCACCGGCGCGAACCACAAGGTCGTCGATCCCGAGAAGGAGTTCGCGAAGGCGCACTACGAGCAGCACATGAAGGTGCACGGCACCATCGAGGTCGATGGCGAGGTGATGCAGATCGACGGCCTTGGCCTGCGCGATCACTCGTGGGGTCCTCGCTACTGGCAGGCGATCCACGCTTATCGCTGGCTGACGATCAACTTCGGCCCCGACTTCGGCATGATGGTCTCGACCGTTTGGCGCGACGCCGACAACCGCACGCAGGGCGGCGTCGTGTACCGCGGCGACAAGATGGACCAGATCGTCGGCGTCGATATCGATACCCAGTTCGAGGACAATGGCCTCTTCCACAAGAGCCTCGTTGCCCATCTCAAGCTCAACACCGGCGAGCAGTTCGACGTCACCGGCGACGTGATGGGCTTCATCCCCCTCCGCAACCGCCGCGAAGGCATGATCACCCACGTCGGCGAAGGCATGACAGAATTCCGCTGCGGCGATGCCGTAGGCTACGGCCTCTCCGAATACCTGGATCAAGTCGTCTAGAGCACACTCATCGTTCCCCTCTGTGGGCACGAACGCCGTTTGGGGGCGCAACTGTCACTAACTCTCCCGATGAAGCCGCTGTGCCGCTCTGTCGTGGTGAACCTTCGTGACTGACGAAGAACTCGCCCGTGGAATCGAAACCTTCATCGCACGGCAGACCGGCGCGACATCCGTACGCGTCTCCGACCTCCGCCGACTCACCGGCGGCGCATCCCGCGAAACATGGTCGCTCGACGCCACCATCGAACGCGACGGCGCCGCGACCGAAACACTGCCTCTGATCCTCCAACGCGACGTGCGCGGCGCACCCAAGGAACTCACGCGGCCAATGGAGTTCCATCTCATGAAAGCCGCCTTCGACGAAGGCGTGCGCGCGCCCGAACCGCTCTGGGTCGGCGACGAGGCCGTCGGCTCCGGCGAATCGTTTTTCGTGCGCCGCATCGACGGCGAGACCCTGCCACGCCGCCTCCTGCGCGAAGACCTCTACGCGCCCGCCCGCGCCGCGCTGCCCGAACAACTAGGCGCGTTACTGGCGCAAATACACGCCATCCCCGTCGAGAAGCACGGCCTCGCGTCGCTGCCCGCCCCGCCGCCCGGCGTCTCGCCCGCCGTCCACGAGGTCGACCGCTACGAAAACATCTTCCGCATGATCGCGCCGGAGCCGCATCCCGCGTTCGAACTCGCGTTCCGCTGGCTGCGCCAGCATCCCGTGATCGCTGCCGCAGCGCCCACCTCACGCACGCTCGTCCACGGCGACTTCCGCATCGGCAACGTCCTCTTCGGCCCGGAGGGGCTGCGCGTTATGCTCGACTGGGAGCTCGCGCACATCGGCGATCCGATGGAGGACATGGGCTTCATCTGCGTGCGCTCGTGGCGGTTCCGTGGCCCGAAGCCCGTCGGCGGCATCGGCGATCGCGAACCCTTCTTCGCCGCATACGAAGCCGCGGGCGGCGCGAAGGTCGACCCCGAGCGCGTCCGCTTCTGGGAAGTCTTCGGCAACCTCCGCTGGGGCATCATCTGCCTCAGCCAGGCCCGCACCTACCTCGACGGCATCTCGAAGAGCGTAGAACTGGCCAGCATCGGCCGCCGCACCGCCGAAACCGAATGGGAGTTGTTGGAGCTGATCAGCTCGTAACGAGGACGTAGGGACGCAGCTTCAGCTCCGTCGTCCGGGTTGGCCGAAGGCCACGAGAACTACAAACTACCCACTACAAACTACAAACTGGAGCGAAGCGACATGCACGACCGCCCGACCGTAGACGAACTCCTCCGCGCCGTCGAGCTGCTGCTCGACGAGCAGTTCGTGCCGACCCTCGACGGCAGTCGCAAGTACAACGCGCGCGTCGCCTCCAACGTCATCCGCATCGTCCGCCGCGAGCTCCAGCACGAAGAGCAACAGCTCGACGCCGAATGGCGCGGCCTCGATGTCGTCCTCGGCGCCTCCGCTCGCCCCGGATCGCTGTCGGCCACGAAGCAGCAGCTAGTCGACCGCAACCGCGAGCTCTCCGAACGCATCAGTGAAGGCGACGCCGATGCCGGCCACTTTCGCGAGCTAGTGATAGCCCACGTCCGCGACACCGTCCACGCCAAAATGGAAGTCTCGAACCCGGAGTGGCTATCGAGGCCATAACCACGCGTGCCGCTCGGCGGCGACGTGGCGAACACCCCACCCCACACGCCAGCAGGAGCTTCGCCGAGCAGCGCAACATTCCCGCGCGTCCGCGCGCAGTGACACCACCCGCTAGGCGTTCGCCCGACCGCGCCGCTACCGTGATCGAGGAGTAGTGCGCGCAGCACGCACGCTGTCGCGGGTTCGGTGGCCGGGCGCGAAGCGACGAAGCACCGGCTAGACATAAATCGTCGAAAACAGCGAAAGTGCCGAACAAACGCAACACCGCAAGGCTAAGTCGCGAACACGCCACCCAGCACATCGAGCAGCAGCTTCGCCGCGATGCGCGGCGTCACCCCGGCGGCGTCGTACACCGGGTCGACCTCCGTTAGGTCGAGGCCGATGATGTCGTACTGCTTCGCGACCAGCAGCAGCGCTTCCTTGAGTTGGTAGTACGTGATGCCGCCCGGCTCCGGATACCCCGTACCCGGCGCGGATCCGGGATCTAGTACGTCGATGTCGATCGTGACATACGCCGCGCCTCGGCCGGGTAGCACGGACAGCGCGGACGGCACACCATCGCGCACGATGCGATCCGCCGGCACGATAATCACGCCATCGCGGTGCGCCGCCTCCCACGGCTCGAAGCGCTCGAGCACGCCGCGCAGTCCGATCTGCACGATCTGCTTGACGTGCGGCAGCTCGCTCGACCGCCGCATGTGGTTGTCGTGCGAGTAACGGACGCCGTGCTTCTCGTCGGTGTAGTCCTGGTGCGCGTCGAACTGGATCAGCGTCAGCGGATTGTCATCGAACGCGCGGACGATCGGGAACGTGATCGCGTGGTCGCCGCCGACGAACACCGGCACGCGGCAGTTGCGCCGCACCAGCCGCGCCGCCTCGGTGATGATGTCGAAGTTCTCGAGCAGGTCGACCGTGCGCACGTCGATATCGCCGACGTCGGCCATCGAGACGCCGGCGAGGATTCGTACGCCGCTCTCGGCATCGAGCCACCCGGACCAGTCCTCCTCGGGCTCGTAGCGCGTCGACGCGTCGCGGATCGCAGCCGGCCCGAAGCGCGCCCCCGGCCGGTCGTTCGTCCCGCCATCAAACGGCACGCCGGCGAAGCCGATATCCGCGTGCCACGCATCCATGTCCTCGACGACGGGTGCCCGGAAGAACGAGGCGAAGCCATGGCGCATCACGCCATCGGCGTGCGATGGGCTGGCGGCGGTCGATGGGCGGCGGAAGACGGTCGTCATCGGGTGGTCGCCTGGTCGCTGGATGTCCTGTCCGTTCGATCGAGTATCGGCCACGCAGGGGCGGCTCGAAGGCCGCCCGGGTCATCTTAGCGCCGTTGGACGTGGCCGCGGTCACCGCCGCTTCAGGGCGAATGGCTCGTCATCCACGACGAAGTGCTCGGGCACGGCATCGCCGAATCGGTCCACTCTCACCTGCACCGCGACGACGTGACCGCTTCCCGTTGGTAGGGCCGCCGCGCTGCCTTCCGGCACGAAGATCTGCTCGATGTCGTAGCGCACTCGGATCACGCCGCTGCTCGTCGGTCGCCACCCGCCGAGCGCGTCGTCGAAGAATCCCCCGGCATCGCCACGCACCAACACGGTGCCGTCGAACGTACGCTCCCCGCGGCCGTGCACGGCGACGGCAAACCAGTACCCGTCGTCGCCACGCTGCAGTTCGACGAAGACCTCACCGCCGTACTGGTCATCGCCTGCCACCTCGTCGAGGTCGATGGTGGAGATCGCATACGAAATCTCCGCGAAGTCGCCGCTCAGCAGGTTGCGCGTGTCGGTCACGGTGGTCTTCAGCAGGATCGTCTCGCTGGTCCAGATGACGTACTGTTTGAACCCGATCACGGACAGCAGAACGAGGAGTTGCACGGCGACGATGATCAGCAGCTTCTTCGCGGGGGACAGCCTGGTAATCACGTGGCCACCTCCGGCGAATCAGGCTGCGGCGAGTCGGACATCGCGCGTACGAGGCCGCGCCGCATGCGTTCGAGCGCGAACGCGACACCCAGCAGCAGCAGCCCGCCGATGATGAAGAATGCGGAGCCAGCCAGCAGCGACCAGAAGACATCCACGTACCGCGTGAGCAGGCCGAGCGCGACGAGGATCAACCCCGCGTTGACATAGCGCTCGTCGCCCCGGACGTAGCCGTGAGTGACGATCCCGGCAGCAATGGCAAAGTACGCCGCGTTGAAGACAATGGCGTAGCCTGTCCAGCCGGGCCACGTCGCGACCACCGCCGCAAGCCCAAGCAGCGTGACTTCGATGCCCGTTTCGATGTTGGCCTCCACATCGTGCGGCCGCAGCAACCATTGGGCTGCCACCGGAAAGAGCGCCAGCAGGACCGACACGTAGACAACGGGCGGCGCCGCGTACGATTCGACCCCCGCGTCGATCATCGCTGACCACGGCTCGTCGAAGGTGAAGATGTAGATGAGCCCGAGCAGCGCGAGCAGTCCGGCGAACACGTAGGTGTCGGTGAATCGCTCGAGTTCGCTCTGCAGCTCGTGCAAGCGGCCGATCGCATAGAAGGCGATACCGAGCGTCGCGATCACGATGAGCGCAGACTGCGTCTTGGGCGAATCGGGGTACTGGGCGATGAGTAGAGAGGTCACCCCGAAGGTGAGTTGGGCCAGCGCCAGCAGCATGATGATGCGCGAACCGAACAGGTACGCCAGCGGTACCGCGCCGGCTGCCGCGAGGAGGATCAGGAGCCCAAGCCCAGAGTTGTCGTCCAGTGGTATGTCGTAGATCTGAGCGATCAGGAACAGGCCGGCATCGTAGAGCAGCACGCCGAGCAGGATCAAAGCGCTGCCGAGGCGCTGCATGTCGTACCGGTAGATCAACTGGTACCCAAGCCCGTACGCCACGCTGATGCCGGCGAACACCGCCCCAACGCGGAACCACGACGGCATCGTCTCCCAGTTCGCGGCAAATAGCAGCACGACACCTGCGGCCAATACGATCGCGCCGATGATGGATACCGCGGTGGCGAACCAGCCGAGGCGCAACGCGCGGACGGTCGCGGCGGCGCTCACGCCAGATCGGGCGAGCAGTGCCCGCTCCTGCGCTTCGCTAATCAGGCCTTCACGGCGCCAGACCGCGGCGTCATGCACGAGGCGCTCGCGGTATTCCTGTTCGTCCATGGTGGCAGTATGGGGCAAGGACGGTCGTACGGAGGGTGTTGAATGAACCATTCGCGGGGCCAGATGGACTATTCTCGATGATCGTGCCGGGCCACTCAGTGGCGCAGCGTCACATCCCCGGCCTCGACCCGCACAACTTGGCCATCGGCAGTGCGAACGAGCAGCGCCCCATCTGCATCCACGTCCTCCGCCACGCCCTCCACCGACCCGCCCTGCCACGCCGCCCGCACGTCCTGCCGCAGCGTGACGAGTCGCTCACGCCAGCGATCGCGGGCCGATGTGCCCGACTTCGAAGCAACATAGCCCGCCTCGAAGTGCGCCAGGTACGACGCGAGCAGCGTTTCGCGATCGACATCCCGCCCGAGTTCTGCGCGCAGGCTCGTGGCGATATCGCGTATCTCCGCGTGCTCGCGCGGGTCGAAGTTCACATTGATGCCGGTGCCGACGAGCACAACGCCCACCCCTCCGTCCGCTGGCGGCTCCGGCACTTCGATCAGCACACCGGCGAGCTTCTTGCCGCCGATCTGCACGTCGTTCGGCCATTTGATGTCAGCGCCAATGCCCGCCACCTCTTCGACCGCGTCGCAGATCGCCAGCGGCGTGATCATCGCGATCGCCCGCAGCACCGATGCTGGCGGCCGAAGCAGCAGCGTCGCCGCGAGGTTCGTCGCCGGCGGCGTGATCCACGAACGGCCGAGCCGTCCGCGTCCCGCCGTCTGCTCGTCGGCGAACGCGACCGTGCCCTCTGGCGCGGCATGCGCGGCGGCGTCACGCGCGAGGTCCATCGTGGAACCGACGCTCGCCTCGAAGATCAGGCTGCGTCCGAACGATGTCGTCCGCAGCAGCCCGTGAAAACGCGTCACGTCGAAGGGCGTCATTGTCGCTACGTCCCGCCGGTGCTACCGAGGCTCAGCATCGTCGCGCACTTGAAGTCGGCGCCCGCCGTACCCTTCGTGCGCGCGAGATCCTGAAGCCGCGCGCACGCCGCCACCCACTGCACCACGGCGCCAGATGTGCTGAGCGATAGCGTCAACTCGCTCGACGTCGGCGTGTGTGAAGGAGATGACAGCTTCCGCTGCACTCCGTCGAATGCGTTGGCGATGGCCTTCGATTGCTTGCCGAAGTTCTTGTGCGCCGCTGCCGCCTGACCCGGTGCGTCGATCTTGTCGAGCGCTGCCGCAAAGGCGTTGAGAGCATCGTCATACACCCGAAGCGTCGCCGCCAGTTCGGGCCCCTGCGCGTTCCCACTCGTATCGAGCTTCGGGATGGTTTGTGCAAGCGTGTCCACCACCGGCGTCAGCAGCGCGAAATACGCCTGGTACTCGGCGGCCGTCGTCGTGTCCGGCGCGGCCTTCTTCTTGTCGTCACCGCACGCCGTCGCCAGCGATGCAAGGACCGCGACCGCGCCGGCGATGAGAATTGCTCGCCGCAAGGATGCGCACATCATGGAAAACTCCTCCCGCCTGAGCATCCCAGCGTCACTTATCCAGCCGCAGAACCGCCATGAAAGCCTCCTGCGGGATGTCGACGTTACCGACGCGCTTCATGCGCTTCTTGCCCTCGGCTTGCTTCTCCAGCAGTTTACGCTTGCGCGAGACATCGCCGCCGTAGCACTTCGCCAGCACGTTCTTCCGCATCGCACGGATCGTCTCGCGCGCCACGATCCGCCCGCCGATCGCGGCCTGTATCGGCACATCGAACATCTGGCGCGGGATCAGAGACCGCAGCTTCTCGACGAGCAGGCGGCCCTGCACTGCCGCGTTCTCGCGATGGGTGATCATCGACAGGGCATCAACAGGCTCGCCGTTCACCAAGATGTCGAGCTTCACCAGCGGCGCCGCCCGGTACTCGCTGAAGCTGTAGTCGAGGCTCGCGTATCCTTGCGTGCCCGACTTCAGTTCATCGTAGAAGTCGACCAGGATCTCCGACAGCGGGATGCGATAGTCGAGCACGACCCGTCCCTCGCCCTTCTTCGTCCCGTCGTCCTGCACGATGCTGTGCTGCAAGTACTCCATCCGCTTGAACTCGCCGCGATTGCTCGTCACCAACTCCATTACGGGGCCGATGTAGCGGTCGGGGCAGACCACGGAGATATCCATCCAGGGCTCGCGCACCTGTCCGATCTCCTGCGGCGGCGGTAGCTCCGCGGGATTGTCGATGACGATCTCCTGCCCGTTCGTCTTCGTCACCTGGTACTCGACGCTCGGCGCTGTCGCGAGCAGGTTGAGGTCGTACTCTCGCTCGAGCCGCTCCTGCACGATCTCCATATGCAGCAGCCCGAGGAAACCGCAGCGGAACCCGAATCCCAGCGCAGCGCTGGACTCCGGCTCGAACACCAGCGACGCATCGCTGAGCTGTAGCTTGTCCAGCGCGTCGCGCAGCAGCGGGTACTCGTTCGCGGACGACGGGTAGAGCCCCGCGAACACCATCGGCTTCGCGGGACGATATCCCGCGAGCGCCTCCTCCGCCGGCTTGGCGTCGTCAGTGAACGTATCGCCGACCCGGCACTCCTTGACATTCTTGAGCCCCGTGGCGACGTAGCCAACCTCGCCCGGCCCCAGCTCCGAAACCGGCTCAAGCGCCGGACGGAAGACCCCGACCTCGATCGTGTCGACGGCGAGATTGTTCGCCATCAGTCGCAGCCTGCGCCGGCTGTTCGCGACGCCATCGACCACCCGCACGTAGGCGATGACGCCCTTGTAGGCGTCGTATTTGCTGTCGAAGATCAGCGCGCGCAGCGGCCGCTCGCTCGTGTCCGCCGGCGGCGCGATGCGATCGACGATCGCCTGTAGCAGCTCCTGCGTGCCAGTGCCCTCTTTCGCCGATGCGAACAGGATCTCGTCCGCGCCGAAGCCCAGCGTATCGACGAGTTCTTGCGCGACACGCTCCGGCTCCGCGCTGGGCAAGTCGATCTTGTTGATGACGGGGATGAGCTTGAGATCGGCTTCCAGCGCCAGATAGACGTTCGCCAGCGTCTGCGCCTGGATCCCCTGCGCGGCGTCGACGATCAGCAGCGCGCCCTCGCACGCCGCTAACGCCCGCGACACCTCGTACCCGAAGTCGACGTGCCCGGGCGTATCGATCAGGTTCAGCTCGTACTCAACGCCGTCCGCTGCGGTGAAGGCCATCCGGACGGCCTTCGCCTTGATCGTCACGCCCTTTTCGCGCTCGAGATCCATGTCATCGAGCACCTGCGCGGACATGTCGCGCTTCGAGATCGTCCCCGTCATCTCGAGGAAGCGGTCTGCGAGCGTCGATTTGCCGTGGTCGATGTGGGCGATGATGCAGAAGTTGCGTATTCGCGCTGGTTCCATCTGGCTTCAGGGTAGCAACCCCGCCGCCAACGCGCTGGAACGTGTTGCCCGGTCGCCGCACCCGTCGTCAGGTAGGGCGCAACCCGTTGCACCCGCGTTCTGGACGAGGCCGCTCGTCGCGCACGCCACATCCACGGTGGGCTTAGCCAGCCGCCGCCGCCGGCGGCCCCGACGCAATCATCCTGAGGAACTCCGGGCTCGGATCCAGCGTCGCAAGCTGGGCCGTCACTTCGTACATGATCTGTGTCGCGGCGTTCCGCTGCTGCTCGTACCCCGTCAGCGCTTCGTCCAGCGGTGCGCGGCCCGAGAAGCCGGCGTCGATCGCGTCAGCCAGTAGTTCCGCATCGCGGAACGCATCCGTGATGCCAGCGCCCGTCACAGGATCTTTGTGATACCCGGCGTCGCCGACGAGCGCCCAGCCCGGCCCGTACGGCTTGCGGTAGAAGCTCGGTCCGACGCGCATCCCGAACATCTTCTCCGTTCGCGTGCCGGCGCGCAGCAGTCCCGCGACATCGGAGACCGTATCGACCGCAGCCAGCAGTCCCGCCTCGGGATCGCGTCGAAGCTCCGCGAACGTATCGGCGGGCTGTTCGGTGCCGATGCATACTTCGCCGTCATTCGTCGGAAAGACGAAGACGGCCTTCTTGCTCTTGATGTGCAACTCCGCCTGCTCGACGACCGGATCCGTCCGCCAATACGAATAGAAGCCGCAGGTGAGACCGGGCCGCACGTTGTACTCTTCCGGTTGCACGGCCTTCGCGACAACTGACCCCGCTCCGTCAGCGCCGATGACGATGCGTGCAGTCGCCTCAATGTCACTCCCCGCGGCCGAACGCCCACAGATGCCCGTCACGTGTTCGCTATCGCGGATGATCTCGCGCACCGACACACCCTCGCGAACCTCTACGCCGGCCTCGCGCGCCGCGTCGACAAGCAGCTTGTCCAGCACCGTGCGCCGCGGCGCCAGCCCGAACGCCGAATCGTCCGCGCCGGGCCCGTCGAGATCCACGCCGTTGATCGTCGTCCGCAGCGAACCCAGCCTCGGACAACCCGTCGCCAGCACCCGGTCTAGCAATCCCCAGCGAGACAACGCGTCCGCGCCCGGCGGCTGGATGTAGTGCGTCGAGATCACGTCGCTCGGAAACGTCGAGCGATCCACGAGGAGCACCCGGTACCCCGTTCGCGCCAGCAGCATCGCAGTCGGCGCTCCAGCAACCCGGGCTCCAACCACAATCGCGTCGTATTCCATGTCGCACCGCCCTCGCTTACCAACCCAATCTGTGCCATCTGTGAAATCTGTGGTTCCGACCCCTACGCTGTACGGCTCCGCAGCGCCAGCAGCACCAGAGTCATGGTGAACACCCCCAGCCCGCTGATCGACGCGATGCACAGCCCCAGTGATCGCGCGTCCCATCCGTTCAGCACCAGGTCGCGCTGGCCCTCGACGATGTAAGTCACTGGATTCACCGTCGCAAGGAACTCGAGCCACGGCGCAAAGAACTCCTTCGGCGCAAACGCGGGCGAAAGGAAGATCAGCGGAAAGAAGATCAGGAATCCCACCTGCGCCGCCTGTGCACTCCCCGTCTTCAACGCAATTGCGACGCCGATGCCGGAGTACGCGAGGCCGAACATTCCCGACACGATGATCAGCACAACGAAGCCGATCGGGCCCGTCTCGAATCCGGAGCCCGCAATGATCCCGACAACGACAATCAGCGTCGAGAGGATCATTGTGCGGATGCCATCGGCGGCCAGCCGTCCCGCCACGAGCGAGAACCGCGGCGTCGGCGTCAGCATCAGCTTGTCGAAGTAGCCGCGCTCGATGTCCGTGACCATGCCGAGCCCCGCCGATCCCGCCGCGCCTGCAACAGCCTGTAGGACGGCCACAGGCATCTGGAAGCCGGTGTAGTTCGTCACACCGAACGCTCGCCCCGCCACGTTGCCGATCGCGCCGACCGTGACGGCGAAGAAGAACATTGGGATGAAGATGTTCGTGATCTCCAGGGCGGGTTGTCGCGCGGTCTCGCGCAGGGCCCGGATGGTGAGGTATCGCGTATCGCTCAGCGTGCGGATCATCAGTGATTGCCTCGCGTTGGTTGGAGAGCAGCCGAAGGCGCCTCGGCTTCCAGGTGGTGCCCCGTCTTCTGTAGGAATACATCGTCCAGCGTCGGCTGCTTGAGCGTTACTTGGCGCGCCCGGAGCGACGCTTCGTCGAGCAGCAACACAAGTCGCGAGATGGCAGCGCTTCCTTCGCGCACGTACACGATCACGGCGTCGTCGATGATCCGAACATCTTCGACGCCTTCGAGACGTCGCACCGTATGCTCCGCGCGTGCCAGCTCGTCTGCCCCACCTTCGATTTGCAGCGACACGACGTCGGTGCCGATGCTCGCCTTCAGCTCCGCCGGCGAACCCTGCGCCACGATGCGTCCCGCGTCCATGATTGCGACATCGTCCGCAAGGCGGTCGGCCTCCTCCAGATATTGCGTGGTCAGGAAGAAGGTAACGCCCTCGCTCTTGTTAAGTTCCGCGACGTAGCGCCAGATCGCGTCACGGCTGATCGGGTCGAGACCGCTCGTCGGCTCATCCAGAAAGACGACCTTCGGTCTGTGCACCAGCGCAGCAGCCAGATCGAGTCGCCGCTGCATGCCGCCGGAGTAAGTCTTCACACGGCGGTCGGCGGAATCTTCGAGATCCACAACCCGAAGGAGATGTGCGACCCGCTCCGCGACGTCAGCGGCCGAAAGCCGATAGAGCCGCGCTTGCAGGGTCAGCAGCTCACGTCCTGTTTGCACGTCATCCAGCCCTGCCTCTTGCAGTGCTACGCCAATGCGTTGCCGCACGTCGCCGGGCGATCGTGCAACGTCGAACCCGAGAACTTCCGCGCGGCCGGCGCTCGGGCGGAGCAGCGTCGTGAGCATGCGGACAGTCGTCGTCTTTCCAGAGCCGTTGGCCCCGAGAAACCCGAAGATCGTCGCCTCACCGATCGCGAGATCGATGCCGTCCACCGCGCGGATCTCCGGCGTGAAGTGCTTCGCAAGGAGCTCGACGAGGATCGCGGTCATGTCGCCAGTCTAACGTCCGCCAGTCGCTGGCCGCCGCGACGCAGCTGCGCTTTTCGAAGGAACGGTGTCCCCGCGACACAAATGGCAATCATTGCCGATCCGCGTCCGGCGGCGACCCAGCTGGATGCGACCACAGCTCACATGGAGCTCGCATGTCATAACAGACGATTACTTGACGGATGGCGCGGAGAACCTCGTCAATCAGGTGTGCCGCGGTACTCGTCGCCTTGCTCCCCTATCAGCGGCTATGGGACAATCGTGCAGCTTCGTCTCCCGACACCATTGATGCGGCGGCCACTGAATGAACCGTAGACGGATCCTGTTAGCGTTGTGCGTTCCAGCCATTGCGCTGGCGGGTCTCCTTCCGTTCGGCCAAACCTCGCCGACGACCGTTGGCGCGGCAACCCCGACGCCCGCAGTGGGCGGTCAGTGGTCGACCACGGCGACGTGGCCGTTCACCGCCGTGCACATGAGCCTGCTCCGTACCGGGAAGATCGCCATGTGGGACGGCTGGGAGATGGACACATTCGCGCGGGTGTGGGATCCGGCCAACAACACGTTTGCCGACATCACCAATCTGTCCGGCCTCTTCTGCTCCAGCCACTCCACGTTGTCCGATGGCCGGCTGCTGGTCGTCGGGGGCCACAACGGCGGCGAGATCGGCATCAAAGACACCAACCTCTACAACCCCGGCACCGATAGCTGGACCCGGGTTGCCGACATGGCGTACCCGCGGTGGTACCCCAGCACCAACATCCTTGCCGACGGTCGCGTCGTCGCCATCAGTGGGCAGATCACGTCGGACGTCTTCGCCGATACTCCCGAGGTCTACGACCCGGTCGCGAACACGTGGACATCCCTGAATGTGAACACGTCCGACCTCCGCGAGCCGGAGTATCCGCTCAGCTACTTACTGCCGAACGGAAAGATCTTCGTGCTGGGCGCTACGCAGGGGATTGCACGCACGCTCAACGTGGCCGCGGAGACGTGGACCAACTCTGGAACGCTGCCGACAAAGCACGGTTCAGCCGCCATGTACCGTCCCGGCAAGATCCTCTACACCGGTGGCACCAGCACCGGTCCGGACAGCCCTTCGCAGAAGAATGCAAACGTCATCGACGAGACCGTTGGCTCCCCCTCCTGGCGCGCGGTTGCGTCCATGGCGTACCCACGATATGACCACAATCTCATCGTCCTGGCAGACGGCAAAGTGATGGCGATGGGCGGCGCGACCACCATCACGCGCGACGTCTCCACAGTCGGCACGCTCCCCGCCGAAATATGGGATCCGGCGACCGAGCAGTGGACCACAGTGGCCACTATGCAAGACCCCCGCATGTACCACTCGACTGCCGTACTCCTCCCAGACGCACGGGTGCTTGTTGCGGGCGGTGGTCGCCTCGGCAGCGGTGGCGGTGCGGCGATCAACTACAACACGTCGCAGATCTACTCCCCGCCTTACCTCTTCAATGGCGCCCGACCGGCCATCACCAACGCGCCAACTCAGACCGGCTATGGCGCATCGATGACCGTCGACACGCCGGATGCGGCCAGCATCGGCGCTGTTGCGCTCATCCCGCTCGCGTCGAACACGCACACGCTCGACACGAACCAGCGCTACATCGACCTGAGCTTCACCGCGGGCGCCGGCTCGCTGAACGTGCAGGAACCGGCCAACGGCAACATCGCGCCACCAGGCTCCTACATGCTGTTCATCCTCAAGACGAACGGCGTGCCCTCCATCGCAAAGATCATCAACGTGGGCGGGCCAGCGATCGACAGTCAGCCACCAGCGGTGTCACTGACGTCGCCTGGCGACGGCGCGGCCGTGTCCGGAATGCAGAGTCTCGCGGCAACCGCCACGGACGCTGGCGGCGTATACAGCGTGCAGTTCCAGGTGGACGGCGCAAACATCGGCGCCGCCGACACGACGGCGCCATTCGAGATCTCCTGGGACTCCAGTTCCGTGAGCAACGGCGCCCACACCATCACCGCACGAGCGCGCGACACGTACGGCAACATCGGCACGGCAACGGCAGCCGTTTCCACCTCGAACGCCGGCACGAGCGGACTCGTTCTCGCCCTGGGATTCAATGAGGGAGGCGGCGGGTTGGCCGGAGATGCGTCTGGCCGGAACAATACTGGCTCGCTGATCAACGCGACGTGGTCAGCGAGCGGAAAGTACGGGAAAGCCGCGAGCTTCAACGGGACAAGCGCCCTCATCAGCGTGCCCGATGCGCCATCTCTCGATCTCACCACGGGTATGACGCTCGAAGCCTGGGTGAAGCCGTCTGCGCTGAGCGGATGGCGTACCGTGTTCACCAAGGAGTCCGTTTCCAGCCCGATTCCCCGGAGCGGTTGGCAAGAGGTCGTGACGTATTACTTGTACGCGAACACCGACAGCAACCACCCCAACGGAGGGCTCGCCACCGCGGCGAACAGCTACGCCGTGAATGGCACGAACGAGGTCGCGCTGAATTCATGGACGCACGTTGCCGTGACGTATAACGGTTCGAACCTCCGGATGTACGTGGGTGGCGTGCAGGTGGCAAGCCAGGCGGCGAGCGGCAACATCGCCACGTCCGGCGATTCGCTGCGTATTGGCGGCAATAACATCTGGGGAGAGTTCTTCCAGGGGCTGATCGATGAAGTGCGTGTGTACAACCGCGCACTCAGCGACGGCGAGATCCAGGCAGACATGGCCGCACCAATCGATAGTGGGAGCGCCACGCCCACGCCGACGCCCGTCGGCACGTCCACGCCGACTCCCACCCGGACGCCGACGAACACGCTGACGCCGACACGGACGCCGACCCACACCCCGACTCCGACACGGACGCCGACCGACACGCCCGTGCCACCCACGAACACGTCGACACCAACCCGGACCCCGACGTACACCGCGACACCGAGCGCCACTCCGACGAACACGCCGCTACCGCCGACCATGACACCCACGCCGACTCAAACGCCGACGCCCACCGCTACCGTCGAGATCGCGGGTACGGTCACGCCTATCGACACACCCACGCCCACGGCGACGCATACGCCGACGCCGACTGCTACGGTCGATCCGCTGGACCTCGATGTGGACGGCGTGATCGATACCGGTGACAACTGCCCATCGATCTACAACCCAGCCCAGACCAACACAGACGGCAACAACACCGCCCTGAATCGCCCTGGGCAGGACGTAATCGGTGATGCATGTGACTCCGACATCTCAGGCGACGGATACGGCAATCTGGCCAAACTAGCGCTCGGCAAAGACCTGCTGGTCTACTGCCCGATCATGCGCGCCGATGTGGACGGCGACGGCGCGGTGTCGATCCTCGATATCACGCTCGTCGCCGCAGACTTCCTCGGATCGATACCGCCCGCGCCCGAGCGCCACAATCAGGATGCCGATTTGTTGGTGAGCGTGCTCGATCTCACAAGGATCGCAAACGCGTTCCTGCAGCCAGTGACGGACTGCCCCTAGCGCATCACTCCGCCTGTCGTCCAGAGCGAAGCGAAGGACCTTCTCCGCCCAGCACGCACGTCGCGGACTATTGCCGCGAAGCGAGTGGCACAGCCGTCCCCGGCTGTGAGTGCCGCTAACTCGCCCGCTGCGACCGCAGCCGCGCGATCACCTCACCCTGCAACACACGCTTCGCAGCCTCGCGCGCAGGTGACATCCCCGCCGCTGATTCGTTCGCGAGGTGCTCCTGCCAGTAGTGGTTCGCCTTCGCCACCACCGTGATCACGCTCTTCACCTGGTCCTTCAGGTCGAAATCGCGATCGCCGGGGACGAAGAGGTTACTGCCTTCGACGCGCGCATCGACGTTCTCAAGAATGATCGTGGCGCAGAGCCACGCGGCCATACGCTTTGAGTCGCAGGCAACCCGCAGCCAGCCGCCCGGCGCCGGCTCAGCTATCAGCCCGGTCGTCTCTTCTATGCCACGAACGATCTCCTCGACCATCTCGTCGCGGATGACCTCATCCGGGCGTGCCGCGGGCTCCATGAGTGCTTCGTCTGCGCCGCGATGCGGCGGGCCGCCATGAAGGGCGAGTTCGCAGAACCCTTGCCACATCGATCCCCAATCGGGCTGCCCGTTGTCGCGATACTTGAACGGCGCCGCCGACATCGGC
>JANNPX010000017.1:0-91632 GCA_031400455.1 Chloroflexota bacterium
TCTTCTAGGCCTTGCGTTAGTGAAGCTTCCGTAAATCTTGCTGGCGGTTGCGTTGTATGCGAGAGCGATTCCAACGACAGTGCTTTGAGCTTGTCCGTGGCTTTTACGTCAGGCAAGAGTTTCTCTTTTTCGGCCAACTCAGCTGCCGGGTCGTCGCTTCCCTCAACGTAGGCTCTCAGGAAGCCTTCGAATTCGATCGAGGTGCCCGTCGCTTGAAAAATGGCGTCGTCAGCTCGGATGACGACGACAACTCTTTGTTTCCTTGCGTCTGCCATTTGTGAGGCGATAGTGCGTTTCCAAATCAACTCAAATAGTCTGAATTGATCGAAGTTCAATTCGCTGCGAATTTTTTCCGGCAGTTGAAATGGGCTTCCCGCAGGACGAATTGCTTCGTGAGCTTCCTGAGCATTCTTGACCTTGGTCGCATAAGTCCGCGGAGTCGAATACAGGAACGATTCTCCATATTGTGATCGAACAAGCTCTCTGGCTGCATCGACGGCTTCCTTAGAAAGCGTTGTCGAATCGGTACGCATGTAAGTGATATAGCCGTTTTCATAAAGGCTCTGCGCAACCCGCATCGCGTCTTTGGCCGTCATACCCAGTTTGCGATTCGCCTCTTGTTGCAGCGTGCTCGTGGTGAATGGAGCTTTAGGGCGTTCCGTGTACGGTTTGACTTCGATGCTGACGACTGTGAAAGCAGCTTTCTCCAACCTAGCTTTGAGTGCGTCAGCAGAATCCGCATCGAGTTGAAGCATTTTCGGGTCCTTGAGCAGCCCGGTTGCCGTATCGAAGTCTTTTCCCGATGGAATTTTTCGTTCAGAAACGCTGACCAAGGAGGCCACGAACTTTTCTTTTCCGCTCGTTTCCAACGTTGCATCCAGGTCGAAGTACGTTGCCGAATGAAATGCCATTCGTTCACGTTCGCGTTGCACGATCAATCGCACGGCAACGCTCTGCACGCGCCCAGCTGATAACTTCGGTCGGACTTTTTTCCAAAGAAGCGGCGAAATATCGTATCCGTAAAGTCTGTCCAGAATTCGACGGGTTTCTTGTGCTTTGACCAACCCCTGGTCTATTTGCCGTGTGTTTTTTAGTGCGTTTTGAATGGCTTCCTTAGTGATTTCGTGAAACACCATGCGATGAACGGGCACTTTTGGCTTCAATACTTCCTGTAAATGCCAGGAAATTGCCTCTCCCTCGCGATCCTCGTCCGTCGCCAGGTACAGGTCTTTCGCATCCTTTAGAGCAGCCTTGAGAAACGAAACTTGCTTTTTCTTGTCTGGCGGAACGATGTAGAGCGGTTCAAAACCGTTCTCGACATTTACCCCGAGGTAACCCCACGACTCCGATTTGAACTCGGCAGGGACCTCCTTTGCCCCCCCTGGCAGGTCGCGAATGTGGCCAATTGAGGCCTCAACCTGAAACCCACTCCCTAAATACTTCGATATTGTTCTCGCTTTTGCTGGAGACTCGACAATGACGAGGGATTTTTTCTCACTCATAAAAATATTGGTTTGCAGGTGGCTTGGGCGAAATGCGATTTGCTCGTCCATGAATCTGGTAATCTACCTCACGCACAAGGGTTGTCACCGCAATGGCAGTCATTTGTCAAGACCCAGCCTGCGCTTCTGCACTGGAATTGCATCAAACAGCGAAAATCCTACAATCCTTGTTTGAGTCCCTGTTTTCCGGGGCAAGTTCAGAAGAATATCGACTACCAAGGATTGCTTTGCCCAATGTCCAGCCCATTTGCTATTTTCCGAAAAAACCAGAAGCTTTGGATGGCTGGAGCCGTTTTCATTGCCATTGTTGCGTTCGTCATTGCGCCCATGCTCCAGTATTTTACGGACGGAAATAGCAGTTCGCCACGCGGTGGCGAAAATCCCGTCCTGGCTTCCTGGAGCGGCGGTTCCATTCGACAAGATGAATTGGACCACGACTGGGAACACGTCTACTACGCAAATGTTTTCCTTAAAAAACTGGCGAGTGATGTTATTGAAAAAGGTGGCACGCCAAATGTCCCGGAATTTGCGCCGGACCTTTCTTTGGTTGGAATCACGAGCAACATGGACTCCAAGGAAAGAATTGTAGAAAGAAAGCTGTTGGTTGCAGAAGCAAACAGAATGGGGATCCACTTTGACGATGAATCTGTAAAAATATTCCTAAAACGATTCGTTGACGGGAAACTGGATGGGGCTCATATAAAAACGACGCTCAAGGTGGCTACCGGCGGCAGGCTCAACCTGTTCGATTTCAATCGGTTGATGAGAGAAGAGTTAGCCAAGAATGAAGTGCTCCGATTGGCCGGAAGTGGCTTGCGATTCGAAGATCGGCGTGACTCGCGAACCCTTGGTCGGCCCCCTCTAACCACTCCGAGCAAAAACTGGCAGGATTTTCTTAAATTCAACCGAGCTGTTAAAATCCAAGCCTTTCCGGTTTTCGTGAACGACTTCGAGACACAAGTAAAGGGCAAACCATCCGAGAAAGAAATCCTTGATATTTACAAAGAGGGAAAGGATATCCCCCGATCGCGACGGACCATCGGAACCCAACCAGCCTTCATGAAAACGAAGACTGCCAATTTCGAATTCCTTTCGATCGATTTTGACAAGATCCTCAACGAACAAATAGCCCTAGTGCAAGAGGATACCCTGCGTACCGAATACGATCGTCGCGTCAAAGAAAAGCAGTTTCGAGTTCCAATCGTGCAAGAAGCCGTTGGAACGCCGACAACTACTCCTGGGTCGCCCGCCAACAACACCGACGGGACGCCCGCGACGGAAGCCCCCGCGACAAGTACAACTCCAGAATCGACAACGACTAAGGATTCAAAACTCGATTCCGCTACAGAACCCAAGATAGAAGGCTCTCCCGCCGTACCTCCTCCGTTGGAAGACCCAAAGGACAATGCGGCATTACCACGCAAAGACGCTGTCATTAAGTTGGTGGCCTTCCAAGAAGAAAAACCTGCAGCCACCGTTCAAACCGAAAGTGCTCCGGATACAACCGCCACAGCGAAGGCAAATCCTCCTGAGCCGACGAAGCCCAAGTCTTCAATCGAACTGTCTGACCCAATCCCAACGGAAACCGCACCCGGATTGCCAACGTTTCCACAGGCCGGGGACGCACTTAAGGCCGGAGAAGTCGCGGATAGTACTCCAATGCGTACCAAGACTTTCGAAGAAGTTAAGGACCAAATCGCTCGCGAGCAAGCGACCGGGCCTGCAAACAAAGTTCTGGAGGAACGAATGGAACAAATGGTCGGCCAGATGAGTATCTACCAATCCGAAATGCGATCTTACAGGGAAGCTGTCGCTCAAAAGGTCAGAAATGCAAAGGCTCCAACCCCACTTGATCTAGCAAAGCTTGGCGACGAATTCGGATTTGAACTCGGAAAGACGGGGCTAGTTGACCAAGAATCCATTCAAGGCACACCGATTGGTACGTCATTCGTGATGGGACAAAGGCCTTTCTCATTCGTCATGTTAGTCAATGAATCAACCGGGCTTGGTGAACTGTATACACCTATAACGTCGCGCGGATTTACTGGCGGCGACAAACGTTATTTGTCTTGGAAAATCGAAGAGACTCAACCGATGACTCCCTCGGTTGACAGCATAAGGGACCAGATCGTAGACGTTTGGCGCAAGCAACAGGCGTTTAAGTTAGCCGAAACGCGAGCTCGAGAAATCGCTTCGAAAGTCGGTTCATCGTCTCTCAAGGATTCCTTATCGGCACCTGAGGAGAAAGGCTTGGTTCTAGAGCCAGCAGGATTCACTTGGTTCAACCCCATGTTTGCTCGTATGGAGAGTAGGCTCCAATTGAGCAATGTCGAGCTGTTGCAGCCAGTGGATGATTCGTTTATGGAAGCGGTTTTTTCTTGCAAGACCAATGAAGCAGTCGTCGCCGCCGACAGTAACAAGACCATCTATTACGTGGTCCAAGTGGTTGAGATGACACCAGAAATAAATTCACTTTTCGAACGATTTGCCGCCGCTCCGCTTGAAGGTGTTTCTACCGTTTCTCAACTTGAAAGCGATCGCGCTCTTCAACCTTGGTTTCAAAACTTGCAAAAACAACTCGGCTTCCGAGTGGACTGATTTCATGTCGCATACGATGGTGATTTTTGGAGCTTCCGGCGACCTAACAAGTCGAAAGCTCATTCCGGCTTTGTATCGACAGTTTCAACGCGGACGTCTGCCGAATCCAACCCGAATCGTTGGTGTTTCTCGAAGCGCCTTCACGACCGAGCAGTGGCGAACACAATTAGCAGAGTCGACATCCAAGTACGTAAAAAGCGACTTCCACACCGAGACTTGGCAAGCGTTTTCACAAAACATCTTTTACCAGCCGGGTGACATCGGAAGTGAAGAGGATTTTCACAAACTCGCCGCCTTCCTCAACGAATTAGAAGAATCACAAACCACGGATCGGGTTTACTACCTTTCGACAATGCCACAGCTCTACGCAGCAGCAATATCCCAATAAGGCAAAGCCAGCCTCAATGTAGACAAAAATGGCCACCGTCGAGTTGTTATCGAAAAGCCTTTCGGTACCGATCTGGCGTCGGCAAAAATTCTGAACGAGTCGATCCACCAAACATTTCGCGAGGATCAAATCTATCGCATCGACCACTACTTGGGCAAAGAAACTGTCCAAAATATATTAGTGTTCCGCTTTGGTAACACCATTTTCGAACCGTTGTGGAATCGAAACTATGTCGACCATGTTCAAATCACTGTAGCCGAAGAAGTCAAAGTAGGACGACGTGGTGATTACTATGACAAAGCGGGTGTGCTCCGCGATATGTTTCAAAACCATATCCTGCAATTGATGATGGTGACGGCCATGGAGGCGCCAGTGCGCTACACAGGCGAAATGGTTCGAGACGAAAAGGTAAAAGTCCTGCACGCAACGAGCCGGCATACGTCGTCGACGCTGCCGCGAAGATCGCCGAATTGAAGGGTGTTTCGGTGGAAGCAGTCGCGGAAGCGACGACGCGCAACGCCGAGCGCCTGCTCGGCATCGCTGCCGCGGTGGCCGGAAGGGGTGCCTCGTGAAGGTAGCATCCATCTATGGCCCCGTGCAGGAAGACCTCCGCCTGGTCGAGGATGCGCTCGACCGCATCAAGCACGTTGAGAGCTTCCCCGCGCTGTCGAAGATGCTCTCGCACGTGCTCTCCGTCAGTGGCAAGCGCTTGCGCCCGGCGATCGCGCTGCTTGCCGGCCACTTCGGCACGTACAACCCCGAACTGCATGTGCCGCTCGCCGCGTCGATCGAGCTGCTCCACACAGCCACGCTCGTGCACGACGACGTTATCGACGCGTCACCATCCCGCCGCGGCCGTCCGACCGCGAACGAGCTGTTCACGAACTCCGTGTCGGTGATGCTTGGCGACTACATGTTCGCCCACTCTGCCGAACTTATCTCGCGCACCGACAACACGAAGGTCGTGCGTCTCTTCGCGCATACCATCATGGCGATCGCCGGCGGCGAGTTGCACCAGGACATGAGCGCGTACGACTACGGCCAGGACACCATCAAGTACTTTGGCCGCATTGAAGGCAAGACGGCATCACTCTTCGCGACGTCCGCCGAGGGAGGCGCGATGGTCGCGCGCTGCACCCCGGACGAGCAGGAGGCGCTGCGCACGTACGGCCTCAACGTCGGCATGGCGTTCCAGATCGTCGACGACATCCTCGACTTCGCCGGCGACGAAGAGGAGATGGGCAAGCCGATCGGCAGCGACCTCCTCGCCGGCACGCTCACCCTGCCGTCGCTGATCCTCATGGACCGAAATCCGAAAGACAACCCGATCAAGCGCGCCTTCCGCACAAAGAAGCCCAAGCCCGAGCACGTCGCCGAGGCCGTCTACATGGTCCTCAACTCCGACATCCTCAACGAGTCCTACGCCGTTGCGCGCGACTTCCGCGACCGTGCGCTCGCAGCGCTCCAACCCCTCCCCAACATCCCCGCCCGCGCCGCCCTCGAAGACATCGCGGATTACGTCCTCGACCGCCGCTCCTAGCGCCTAGCTCGGCGGCGAAGAACGAAAGCAGCGGCGTACCTTCAACGGCGCCTCGCGCCCTGATCCGCCGCTGCTGCGCACACCGACCACAAAGGCCCGAGTTGCCGCGCCCCCAATAAGCTGACATGCTGAAGTGCTGACTAGCTGAGAGACTGAAAGATTACGGCCCATGCCCATCTACGAATATGCCTGCCACAAGTGCCGGAACTTCGTCGAAGTGATCACCCGCAAAATCCCGGATGACAGCTACGTGCCTGTTTGCCCCGAATGTGGAGGCAAAAAGCTGACCCGCATGATCAGCCGCTTTCAGTTCCACCTCTCGATGAAGTCCCAACTCGACCAGCTCGACCCCAAGTACGACAAGATGATCGACGCATCGAGCCCCGACCTCTCGTTCGACAACCTCGTGAAGCAATACCGCCTCGACAAGCCTCAATCGACGATGGAAGAGCGCAAACGCATCCGCGAAACCGGTGCCGGCCTCATCCCCGACTACAAGCCAAAGCCGTAGCCGTGCCTCAAAGCCCGAGCGCCAACCGAGCACGTAGCGTGGAGTTTAGTCCGCGCGGTTCCGTCCTAGGCGCGGTCGTGCTCTGCGAAGGCGATCCTCCGTTGAGCATGCGTGCTACGGTGAAATCACGTCCGTCCCATCCGCCACCACCAATATCTGTGTAATCTGTGAAATCTGTGGTTTCCCCCGAAACGGAAAGAGGCCAGCGTGCGCAAGATCTTCGACATCCACATGCACTTCCCCCGCAACTGGGAGAAGCCGGAGTCCGACCCCAAGCCCCTCGTCGAGAATCTCTACCGCAACGCGAAGGCCGCCGGCATCACAAAGGCGAACTTCCTCTGCGGCGGCCGCTGGGGCATCACGCACGAAGCATCCATCAAGCACGCGCTACGCCACCCCGATCTCTTCATCCCGACCGCGATGATCGATCCCGAGACGACCACACCCGCGCGCCTCAAAGAGCTGCGCAGCATGGGGTACCGCGGCCTCAAGATGATCGGTGTACAGCGCGACTACGATTGCGAGGCGTACTTCCCGGTCTACGAGACGGCGCAGAAGTTCGACTGGCCGATCCTGCTCCACATGGGCGTGATCGGCGGCGGCATCGATTATCGCGTCACCCACCCGCGCCGCAACGCCGAGGCGGCGGAAGGCCTGCGCCGCGCGCAGTCCAGTCCGTTCGCACAGCCGCGCAACATGTCCGCCACCCGCATGCGCCCGTTCCATCTCGACACGATCGCCAACAACTTCCCGAAATTGCGCCTGATCGGCGCGCACCTTGGTGGCACCGGCAATTACGACGAAGCCGCCTCTGTCGCGCGCTGGCGCCACAACGTCTACTTCGACTTCAGCGGTGGCTCCACGATCGAGCGCCACGCCCTGGAGCGCCGCCTGATCGGTCACGAGATCGGCTTCGAGAAACTGATCTTCGGTTCGGACACGCAGCCGGAAAAGATCGCCGAGCACATCCGCCGTTGGGACACGATCTTCGATCTGCTCGATGTCCCCGAAGATGCCCGCGAGCGCATGTGGTGGTCGAACGGCGCCGAACTCTACGGCGAGGAACCCATCGCCTGGATGAAGAAGCCGCGTGGCAAGACAGCCGCTCCGGTCACGGTGGTGCCCGTCAAGAAGCGCGCCCCAGCGAAGTCGGCAGCCGCCCGTTCGACGAAGCCGTCGGCCGCGAAGAAAAGCGCAGCGAAGCGCGCGCGATAACTCGCAGCAGACCTACGCAAGACACGAGCACGTAGCGTGGACTTAAGTCCGCGCGGACGCGTTGCGCCGCGAGCGAGCGCACTCAACAGACGGCGCCATCCACGGCTGGCCGCGCGCGCTTGCGCGTCCATCACGAACCATCAACCTGTGAATTCTTGGTAGTCTGCGGCATCGCCCCGAACGAAAGGTGGAAGGCTGACGCATTCGTGTTGAACGAAGACAGCAAGACACTCGCCCTGGTTTTCCTGCTCGGTCTGATGGTTGCTGGTGTGATGCTCTACCTGTTCCACGCTTCGGCGAGGACAGTCGGAGCGGTTCCGCAGGAGGACTATTGCGTCAGCCAGGGCTGGGAGAGGATCGTCGTCAACGTGGGTGGTGTTGACAGGACGATACTCTACAAAGGGCCGTCCGGCCCCTGGACGAACGGCGCCATCGTCGCCATGCACGGTGGCAGCGGATCGTACTACAACTTCTGCTATCCGTCCGGCATTGGCGGCACGACGGCAATGACGAATTTCGCCAACCTGGCCGTCGCTTCCGGGTTCGCCGTGCTTTCCCTGGACTCGACGAACGGCACCGTTACCGACAACGAGGGCCGCGTGTGCGGCAAGGTCTGGGATGATGAGGTGAGGGCTAGACCGAATCTGGATCTATCGTTCATTGAGCATGTGATAACCAGCGTCACGCCCAGCAGGCGGCCTGTCGGTAGCGCCGGAGACGTCTTCATCGCAGGGATATCATCGGGCGGTTTCATGGCGGTCAGGGCTTCTACTCGACATGACAACCTGGTGAACGCATTCGCCCCCGTTTCGGCCGGCGATCCCTACGGCTGGCACCGAATCTGCGATCCTGCCCTGGGATCGCACGGGTTCGGCGACAATATTGTCTATGGCAGGGGGTACGACAACGAGACAGACTTGCAGCTTGTCCAGGTGAACGCCTGCCTCACCAGTCCGCCTGGTGCATACCCCAACGAGAAGCCCTGGGAGACCTCGAACCCGGCGTCCAAGCCCGCGTTCAAGCACTTCCATGATGAGGATGATGGCGTCGCGGACATCAGCTGCCAGGCCAAAGCTGCGGTCCAGTTGGCCTCCTACGGATACCCGGACGACGGAGCGTACATCATCCCTGGCGAAGGGACGCGCACCCTCGACGAGCACTATTGGCAGGACGTCTACAACCAGCCCGTCATCGACTTCTTCGTCAGCCATGTGGGGAGCGCGCCTGCGGCGACGCCCACGCCCGCCTCCGTCGGTGGTAGGTCCCACTCGCCGACCTTCATCGAAGAACCGCCCGCGTCGCGCCCCAACGCCGTTGCCGTTGGGGGCGCCGCCGCCGTCGCCCTGTTGCTTGCAGCGTGCACCCTGTTGCTATGGAAGCATCTGAGGGTAACGAGGTTCGACTGAAGTTCTCACCGTCCGTAGGCTGGTGGCTGCTCGCCTCATCGCGCCGAATATCGACTCGCGATCGGGCATGAGACGAGCCGTCCCGCGCCCGCTACCCATCTGCCCCCACGCCAATCAGTGAGATCCGCGAAATCCCCGTTGCCCCGTCATCAATCTGCGCAATCTGCGGTCCGTCCAAGAAACTCTGTGAAATCTGTGCAATCTGTGGCTCCGCGCGGCCCCCGTTTGACACCCCGCAGACCCCATCGCTAAGATCGAGCGCACCCCATCGCCTCCACGAAAGACTCCGATGGCAACATCTCCCACACTTGATCGCCAGACCCAACCTGTGCAGGACTGGCCGCCGCCTTCCGCCTACGAGTCGCCGCGCACGGGCCGCATCCCGCTGCTCGCTGCTGTCTTCGCGATTGGGCTGGCGCTCTTCATCCGCCTCGATCCGCCGCAACCGTGGATCCTGCTCGTCGTCACCGCTCTCGTCGCGCTTGGCGCCGACGGCATCTACCGCCTGCATCCGCGCGCCGACTTCCACACGATCGCTGACACGGCGCCGCACCTGTTCGTGCCGGTGCTCTTCTCGCTTTCCGCCGGACTCTTCCTCGAAGATGTCGTGCTGAGCTACTGGGCTGCGCCCGCCGTCGTCGGCGCCGGCGGACTGATGGCAGCAGCGCTCTACGCGGAGCACATCTCCGTCGAGCCGCACAGCGAGTCGTATCCGGCGGCGCGCTTCGTGCTGAACGTCGTCACGTATCTCTCAGCGTTCGGCTTCTACACCGTCGTCTACGGATTTGATGTCGACCTGCTGCCCGCAGCCTTCGCCGTCGGTCTTGTCAGCATGCTGCTGTCGATTGAGATCTTCCGCGAGGCAGAAGCCGATCCCATCCGCGCGCTCGTCTTCGCCGCCGTCATCGGCGTCATCGTCGCCGAGTCCCGCTGGGTGCTCTACTTCGTGCCGCTCGAAGGCTTCCTCGCCGGAGTCTTCCTGCTGCTGACGTTCTACCTCACCACCGGCATCATCTCGCACTACCTCACCGACCATCTCGAGCACACTGTCCTGCTCGAATTCGCGCTGGTAACGATCGCCGGCCTCGCCATCGTCGTCGGCGGCCACGTCCTCAGCTGATCGCCGAAACCCGCATGCCTGAAACCCTTCTCGGCATCGATTTCGCCGGACCGAGCCGCACCTCCGGCTACGCGCTGCTCGACACGTCCGGCGCTCTGCTCGACGTCGGCCTCATCGGCGACGACGCAGCGATCCTGGACCTGATCGATCGCTTCGCGCCCGCCACGGTCGCCATCGACTGCCCGCTCGGGCTTCCCGCCGGCCTCGACTGCCTCGATCCCGCGTGCGCCTGCGCGCCCACCTCACCGAAGGGCATTCGCGAGAGCGAGCTAGCCGTCCGCGCACTTGGCTACGGCCTCTACTTCACCACCAAGAAGACGATCATCCGCGCCATGGCCGACCGCGGCATCGCCTTCCGGCGCACCATGGAAGCCGGCGGCGCGCGCGTGATCGAGGTCTATCCCTACGCCACAAAGCGCATCCTCTTCGGCACGAAGAAGATGCCCAAGAAGACCACACCCGAAGGCGCAGCTTGGCTCCGAGACCAACTCACCGCCATCGTCCCCGATCTTGCACACGTCGCGCGTACGCTAACCCACGACGAACTAGACGCCATCACCGCCGCCTACACGGCACTGCTGTTCGCGCGCGGCGAAGCGATGGCGCTCGGGAACGCAGCCGAAGGCGCAATCGTCGTGCCCGCGCCTCTCCGTTCTGCCGCACAGTGAGCGCTGCGATCCGCGTAGGGGCGTTCCGTAGCGCGCCCACCGCGATCCACCACGAACTGTCATGGCAACACCACCCAGAGTGGCATAGCCGTCCCCGGCTGTGAGTCCCGCGCGTCAGACAACGTCCGCGTCTCTGCTGTGAATCCGCCCTGACCCCCGTGCTATGATCCTCGCATTCTGATCCCGCACAGCACGGAGCGTCGCCATGGCTACCTTCACCAACACCATCACCACCGTCGATCAGCTCCGAGAATTCATCCCGCCCCCGAGCGGCCCCGCCCTCGCAAAGGAGATCGATCACATCGACGAGCACGCGCGTGCGTTCATCGAGCGCTCCCCCTTCGCCCTCATCGCCACCTCCAACGACGAAGGCAAGTGCGATGTCTCGCCGAAGGGCGACGTGCCCGGCTTCGTGCAGGTCCTCGACGACCACACTCTCGTCATCCCCGATCGCCCCGGCAACCAGCGCGCCGACTCCCTCCAGAACATCCTCGCCAACCCCCACATCGGCATGCTCATGATCATCCCCGGCGTCGACTGGACCCTTCGCGTCAACGGCCGCGCCGAACTCGTGCGCGATCCCGACGTCCTCCAGCGCTGCGCCGTCGAAGGCAAGCTGCCGCTGCTCGGCATCGCCATGCACGTGCAAGAGCTCTTCCTGCACTGCCCGAAGTGCTTCCTGCGTTCGCAGCTCTGGGACACCACGCAGTGGATGCCCGCCGACGAGCAGCCGCGCTGGGCCGCCGTCCTGCGCGATCACACAAAGCTCGACGCCATCCCCGTCGACGTAATCGAAAAGGCCCTCAACGCCGGCCACACCCCCGACAAGCTCTACTAACGAAGAGCCGAGCAGCCGGCGTCAGCCTCTGTGTCGAGTCGCGGCGCGCATGATAAACTCACCCCGTTCGGGGCGTGGCTCAGCCCGGTAGAGCACCTGACTGGGGGCTACTCCGGGGCTAACTCAGTGCTCTCGTATCTGCGATCCGAAGCTAGAATCGCGAAGTTATCTGCTCTTTACGGCGACCAAATATAGACGCGTGCTTTCCTAAAACCAGCGGGTCGATGCACTATGCAGTCACCTGAGGTGGAGAACGCCGACCCGATCTGAGTTGCTGAGCGTCCACATCCGGCAGTACTCGAAGAGCACGCCCGTAAGATCCGGCGCTGCCCCAACATCCCTCCTCCGTCGAGGTGAGTTCAACTAAACGAAACCCAGCTACCGAATGAACTCGGGATGTCGTGCTCCTTAAGCCAAGCTTGGAAATCCGTCTCGGAGGCGAACCGCTCTTTGATGAGCCACAATAAGACCGTGTCTTTGTACTCCTTTCTCACCCGCCACCAGTACTCGTACTCGTCGGACCCCCACAGGCTTCGCACAAACGGACCGACGTCAGACCCGTACAACTCCAGCGCGCCATCTGCGCGGATGCTAGCACTCAAGAGGGAGTCGTGATCGGTACGTAGGTCGACGCTGCGGATGAGCCGATCCTCGGGCACCGGTTCCGGCGGCGTTCTTTCGGAGCCATTGTCAGTGCGCAAGCATTCGTCGCAGAAGTCGTACCATCCGGCAGTATCATCATCTTGTCCCCGCAACTTCATATAGAGCTTCCCGGTGGAAGGGCGGTCGGCGTGCATATAACAGGGCGGGTTCTCAGCTTCGCTTGACATGGCGGGTTCCCCTTTCATTAAACACAGCCGCATCCACCCGGCGCGCCGCCGCCGCCAGGCGCTGCTGAACCGCGACAGACGACTCCGTCTACTACGCCGGGTCGAAGAGTACGCAACCTGTGTCTTGATGTGGGTGAAGAGGCGGTCACCTAGCCTCCACCCGAAGTGTACCAGCACCGGCTCCCGCGAGACCCTTGCTGTCTGTAGCTGCCACGTTGCCGCCGCGCCATCGTGTGTGCAGATCCGGCGCACGCCTAACTATGTAGGTCGAGCCACGCTGCATCCCGGAGGTTTCAACGAAGAGGTTGAGCTGCCTTACCGCCTACGCGCATCCGAAATGAAGCCGGGCGTTCGACGACATCTAGTAACTTCCTAACTCGCGGGGTCCGTACGCTGCGCTCGCAGATATGAGATACTCAGCGTAAGCACGCGAATCATCGTGCGCATGTCTAGTCCTGTTACCGGGATCCGATGTCACGAAACACCCCTGCCCATGGCATCAAGGACGGTGCAAATGAGATTCTTGTCTCGCAAGCCGAAGCGGCAACCGTTTATCTCCGACGCCGTCCGAGAACGCCTTGATTACGCGATTCGCGAGCTTCCGGTGGACGAACCAACTCAACGGACTCTCTTGGCGGTGGTGGGCGCCGGTGTATACGCGGGCGATTGCGTCCTGCGCCTCGACACGGAACTCCGTCGCTACTGGACAAGTTCCGAGGAACAGATGCTGGGCGTCGTGTGGGTCTTCAGCGCGGCGATGCTTTCGCGTTGGATTCGCAAGGGTTGGCCCCCGCCGCTGGCGAGCCCTGGAATCCGCGAAGCGAAGGAGGCGTGGGCCTCCGGCCTACGGAATATCTTCGGACCGCGAGGCGACCCGGACGTAGGCTTGCAGGGGTTTCTACAGGTCGATGCCCAGTTCAACGCTGACAGCGACTTTAATGACGAGGCAATCGCGCAAGGTGGGCATGTCCGGTTCATCGACCACGACCTCCTACTAGGCCTTGCTGGCGCCGCACTTGGACGCCCTCTTGCGAATGTTCAGCTCCAACTACCGGTCGATGACCTCTTCGACCTCCTCGCTCAAGGTTGGATACCGGTAGAAGGCCCCCCCACCACGTCCGTGGAGATGTCCGCGATAATGTTGGATGCGGAGGCCCTGATGTACGAAATTCACGAACAACTTGGATGAAGCACAGGTACCACGATCAGCTTTCGCCCGACTCGCCGCAAGTCCTCCGGCGCTACTCGCTGCCGTTCCAGATGTCTGATTCGTGCCATCACTCCTCCGGTCTCGGCCCGTCTCTCGCTTCATCGCGGAGCCGCCGTCGTTCCGTCTCACTCTCGCGCCGGTCATACCGCCACGGCGACACAGACAGGAACTCCTCGCCTGTGCTGAGCAGACGCGCCGGATACTTTCCCGACAACGGCGAGCGCGGACTCCACTTCACCCGCCAACCCGCCGAGCACGACCATACGCGCCGACCCGTCGGCCACGCCTTCACGTCCTTGAGTAGGTACTTGGCAAAGTAGCTGACACCACCGCCGATGTTTCGGAGCAGCCGCACATCGACGATATAGCCGAAGCCGGCTTGCACGGCGAGCTTCTGCAGCAGCTCTTTGGGGAGCCATTGCAAACCACGCAACGCGAGATGATAGTGAATCGCCCCACGCGCTTGCACTTCACCGACGCGAAAGAACTGGATCGACTTTCGCGCGGCGGGAAACGCTTGTCGGATCAGCTCGATTAGGTGGTTCCAGTGTTTCGATGCACCGGCGTTCCACACACTGATCGCCTCTGGAGAGTCGAGCCCCGCCGCTTCGCCTGGCGCAGTCACGGTGACGAACAACACACGGCTGTCAGCGTTGGAGATTTTCAGACCCGAGAGCATCGATGCTTTCGCGTACCGCGCCCAGTGGAGACCACAAGCCGGACATCTGCGGCGACCACATCGTTTCACGATTCGGTCCGGTGCGCCGTGCGGCAACGAGCGCGCTCGCCAACCGTAGGGCAATTCACCGGGCTTTACAGGGACGAGCACGACGGGAGTCGGGCAGGGTAGCTCTAGGTTCTCTTGGAGTTGTTCTACCGGTATCAAGTCGAGCTGCCGCGCAGCGCTTCGCTCCGCATGCCGCGTGCGTGCTGAGCCCGGCGCTTCGACGCCGGACGAGAAAGGGGACGGCCTCCGGCGGCGCTTGTCCAGCGAGGAGGAGAGCGGTTGCTCTCCTCCGGAGGTTAAGCCTGGGTGCTGAGACCCGCGCGTCAAGGGGGTATCCATAAAATCGCCCGGCGATTTTACAGACCCTCCCCCTTGACCCGCTGGACAGTCGAGCTGATCCTGGAGCGTCATCGCTTCCGCCGCTTCTTCGCGGACGCGAGCGCCATACGGGAGTAGTGAGCCTTACGGAGCGAAGCCGCGCGACGTGCGCGTTCCTCAGGCGGCAACTTCCCTTCGGGGTCAACTTCGCGGGCGAAGCGTGCGTCAGCCGCCGTCCGCGCGGCCGCAGTCGCGGCCGTCCGGTCGTCAGCGAACGCCCAACGATGGTTCGCCGCTATGCGTGCCCGAAGGGAGTACTCGCTCTGCATGACGGCACTGTGCCGCCGCAAGTCGGATAGTCGCGGATGAGACCACGGGTAAGTGGGGTTAAATCAGGAGTGACGGAATCGGCAGGTCTTGCGCTGTGCGCCGTTCTTGTTGTGCTCCTCAAGGTGCTTGAACTTGTGCGGTTCGCGTAGTCGCAACCCTGCCCAGCCCAACGCCACCAACCCATCAACCACGGCGACAGCATGCTTCGGCGCACGCTCCAGGTGCTTCAGGAGATGTGTTGCGACTTCGCCGTTTACCGGTTTCGTTCCCGCACTGGCGAGAACTCCATTCATTGAGGCAACGTCGCCAGCGACGGTCGGCGCGGGAGTCGGTTCGGGCTCACCAGCTCCTACCGAGGCGGCGCGCAGCACGACGGATGCTTCGGCGACCGCCTGAGCCTGTCGAAGCTCCTCGCGACGCCAACCCGACATCGGCACCCAACCATCACCCTCTCGGGCATCCGGCCAGTCGTGTGCCTCGAACTCGTACCAGTCCCGCGTAGCGATGACAACGAGATCGCGACGGGCAGCCTGACTGAGCGTCACCGTGTCGTAATACGTCCATTCGGCGAGCTTCACGTCTTTGCCCGCGACGTTGAATGACGTGAACTTGAGGCGCGTCTTTCGAAGTCTGAGTCTGATCGTTCCGTACTTGGTCAGCTCGGAACTCGTGAACATCGAGTCGGCGATCTCGTACTCGCCCTCGTTCACAATCGGTCTCCAGGACTCAAACGACGGTGCGCCGCCTGTGCTCGTTCAGCGCCGGTCGATGCGGCATATCGCTCAAGCATCGACCGCGAGCGCCAACCCGCGAGCCTCATCAAGTCACCTTCGAGACCACCATTCGATAGCCAGCTGTGCGCGAAGGTGTGTCGCAGCTGGTGCGGATGAATTTCACCGAGCCCGGCTTTGCGGCCCCGATTCTTAATCATCTGCGACACGCCGCTCTCGGCGAACGCGCCCTTACGCCCGAGCCACAGCTCCGGCAGCGACTTCGCTGCATGTTGGCCGCGTTTTCGGAGATAGCGATCCAATGCCTTCACGGTCTTGTGTCCGATGGGGAGGACTCGCGCCCGCCCGCCTTTGCCCATGACGCGGAGGAGCCCGTTATCCAGATCAATATCGTTGTCGTCGTCCCCGGTGTACCTGAGCCCGACGACTTCAGCGCGCCGCGCGCCGGTATCGATAAAGACGCGCAAGATAGCCAGGTCCCTTCGGTTCTCGAAGGTATCGGGCTTCTCAGCGGTGGCTAACAGCGCGGCGAGCTGACCATCACTGAACACCGGCACCGGCTGCGGTTCATTCTTTGGCGGACGCATCCTCGCCATCGGTGACTCTTTGACCTCGCCCTCCTCGGCGAGCCATTTGAAGAAGGCCTGCAGACTCTTGAATCGATTGTTCGCCGTCGCCGGCTTCCACTTCTCGACGAGCTCGATGATGTACGCCTCGATGTGCTCACGATGCATCTTCGCCACGTCTACCGGCATGCCGTGCTCTGCCAGGTACCGCGCCAGCTGGCGGGTAGCCTCCGTGTAGGTCTCGATCGTCCGAGGCGAGGCGCTACGGGCGCGAAGGTGACGGGTGAAGGAAACGATGTTGTCGTGGATATCGCCGTGTGTTGTAATGGCCTCGGAAGCCGCGTGCGGCACGTGCTCACCCCCTCGATTTGCCCCCAGCGGATCGAGAAAGTTATATGCGATTCGAGCCCAGTGCCGCAAGCATTTTCAGGTTATGTGCCGTTTTCAGATTCAAAAGTCGGGGCGTGGCTCAGCCCGGTAGAGCACCTGACTGGGGGTCAGGAGGTCGCAGGTTCGAATCCTGTCGCCCCGACCATATTTCGAAACTGAGGGACGCTCACGTGAGCGTCTCTCGTGGTGTCGGGCAGGCTTCGCCGAGATCCCGGAGCGCGGGGCAGACGCTAGCTGAAGCCCAGCCAGCTCGGCGTGGAGAACCCCATGAGCGCGAACGTCATGGCGATGACGAACGTCGACATCACGATCAGCGCGAAGAGGCTGAAGCTGCTCGCGAACGGCTCGGCGTGCGCGGGCGCATGCAATGCGCCTTGGTTCGGCAGTTCGTGCGTAGCCATGGGTACCTCCAAGCGTAAAGAAGTCCGGCGTCGATGTACCACCAGCCTAGCCGCGCCATCTCGAGCGATCCGGGGGCCATTCGGCACCTGACCACCGTCCGTTGCGCCTAAACTGCCGCCCGGCGGTGTAGCGTTGGCCCAGCGTTCTGCTGCCGATACGATCGGGCATGCACATTCATTGCTGCTCGGCGCTTCGATGAACCTCAAGCTCACATTCGAAGGCGCAGCGGGCACGGTCACCGGATCGCGGCATCTGCTGAGCGTCGGCAAGCGCAACGTCCTCGTCGATGCCGGGATGTACCAGGGGCTCAAGGAGTTGCGGCTGCTCAACTGGCGGCGCCCGGACTTCAACCCGCAGTCTGTTGGCGACATCATCCTCACGCACGCCCATCTGGACCACTGCGGCTCGCTGCCGCGACTCGTGCGCAACGGATTCCATGGCACCATCCACTGCACACCGCCCACGCGGGAGTTGGCTGAAGTGATCCTGCTCGATTCCGCGAAGTTGCAGGAAGAAGACGCCGAGCGGGCGAACCGGCGGCACTACACCAAGCACAGCCCCGCCCTGCCGCTCTATACCAGCGACGATGTGCGCCGGACGATGCGCCTGTTCCGTCCGCACGGTTACCACACGCCGTTGAGCCTGGGCGACGGGATCGAGGTCCGGCTGTTCGGCGCCGGCCACATTCTCGGTGCCGCGTTCGCGCAGGTGAACGTGCACATCGGCGGCCGTGACCGGAGCATCGTGTTCAGCGGCGATGTCGGGCGCTACAACGTGCCGCTTCACAACGATCCCGAGCCGCTCCCTCCTTGCGATGCCCTCGTCGTCGAATCGACATATGGCAACCGCACGCATGATCCGACGCCGCTCATTGACCAGGTGCGCGGACCGTTCCGCGATGCGCTGGTGCGTGGTGGGACGATTCTCATCCCCGCGTTCGCGGTCGCTCGTGCTCAGCTCATCACGCTGATGCTGCGCGAACTGATGGAGTCCGGCGACATCCCCGAGATACCTGTCCACATCGACAGTCCGATGGCCGTCGAGGTGACGGAGATCTATCACCAGTACGCGGGCACGAAGGAACTCGACGCGAGCCTCACAGAAGCGGAGTGGCGGCGCCTGTTCCCGAGGGATTCACAGTTCCACAGCTCGGTTGAAGAGTCGAAGCAACTCAACCGACTCACGGGCCCTCGCGTCATCATCGCCGCGAGCGGCATGCTCACCGGCGGCCGCGTGCTGCACCACCTGGAGCGCCTCGCCCCGGACGAGAAGAATCTGATCGTGCTGGCTGGCTTCCAGGCCGCCGGAACGCGCGGCCGCGCCCTCGTCGATGGCGCACACACGTTGCGTATGCACGGCGCCGATATCCCCGTGCGCGCGGAGGTAATCTCGATACTCGGGCTCTCCGCTCACGCCGACGCGAACGAGCTTGTGCGCTGGGTTCGCTCCGGCGGCGCCGCGCCCGATCCGGCGTTTATCGTGCACGGCGAGCCGGACGCGTCAGCGGCGCTGGCGCAGCGCCTCCAGTCGGAGCTCCAGACGCGAACCTTCACTCCGAAGCTCGGCGAGGCATTCGACCTGAGCACCATGCTGGCATAGTCTGGCTTGCGAAGACGCACGATGAAGGGGCATGCCACCGGCGTGCCCCCATCGACGACCTACTTACTACCGACTAAGAACTCGCTAAATGTCCAGGTTCGTCACCTGCGTGGCGTGGCCCTGGATCCACTTCTTGCGCGGCGCTACTTCGTCGCCCATCAGCGTCGAGAAGATCTCCTCCGCCTTCATCGCGTCCTCGATGCTGACCTGCAGCATCGTGCGCTTCTCCGGATCCATCGTCGTTTCCCAGAGCTGCTCCGGGTTCATCTCGCCGAGACCCTTGTAGCGCTGCAGGTGCGCCTTCTGCCCGTCCTTCACCTTCGCGAGCTGCTGCTCGCGCTCTGGCTCGCTGTAGATCCACGTGTGCTGTCGCCCCACCTGCATGCGGTACAGCGGCGCCAGCGCGATGTATAGATGCCCGTTGTCGATCAGCCCGCGCATATAGCGGAAGAAGAACGTCAGCAGCAGCGTGCGGATGTGCGAACCGTCGACATCGGCGTCCGCCATGATGATGATGCGGTGGTAACGCAGCTTCGCGACGTCCATCGTCTCGCCGAAGCTCGTCCCCATGGCCGTGATCAGCGACCGGATCTCCTCGTGCGCCAGCATCTTCTCGATGCGCGCTTTTTCGACATTCAGGATCTTGCCCCGCAGCGGCAGGATCGCCTGGAAGCGGCGGTCGCGGCCCATCTTTGCCGTGCCGCCTGCGCTGTTTCCCTCGACCAGGTATAGCTCGCACAGCGCCGGGTCTTTCTCGCTGCAGTCGGCCAGCTTGCCGGGCAGCATCGTGCCGTCCAGCAGCCCCTTGCGCACCACGAGGTCGCGCGCCTTTCGCGCTGCCTCGCGCGCCCGCGCTGCGAGGATGCCCTTCTCGATGATGCGCCGTCCGTCGGACGGGTGCTCTTCGAGATACTGCATTAGTCCTTCGGCGACCGCGCTTTCGACGTGCGTCTTCACCTCGGCGTTGCCCAGCCGCGTCTTCGTCTGACCTTCGAACTGCGGCTCCGGAAGCTTGACGCTGATGACGGCGACCATGCCCTCGCGCACATCGTCGCCGCTCAGGTTGGCGTCGTCGTCCTTCAGGAATTTCTGCTTGCGCGCGTAGTCGTTTAGCACGCGCGTCAACGCGCTGCGAAAGCCCGTCTGGTGTGCGCCGCCGTCGATGGTGTTGATCGTGTTGGCGAAGCTGAACTCCACCTGCGAGAAGCTGTCGTTGTACTGGATTGCGCACTCGACCTGCGTCGTGTCGACCGTGCTCTCGACGTAGATTGGCCGGGAACTCAGCGTGTTGCGGCCCTTGTTCACGTGCCGCACGAAACTGGCGACACCGCCTTCGAAGCAGAAGTTCATCTCGCGCTCGTGGCCGGGTCGCTTGTCGTCGAAGCGGATCCAGATGCCCTTCGTCAGATACGCCATCTCGCGGAAGCGCTGCAGCAGGATGTCGTAGTCGTACTCAATGGCGTCGAAGATCTCGTCGTCGGCGAGCCAGCCGGTCGTCGTGCCGGTGTGCGCCTGCTTCGGGTCGGCGGTCGTCTTCAGCGAGCCCTTCGGGATGCCGCGCTCGTAGTCCTGTCGGTACACCTTGTTGTCGCGCCGCACTTCGACGTACATCTTGCGCGCGAGTGCGTTCACCACTGAGGCGCCGACGCCGTGCAGACCGCCCGATACCTTGTACGCGCCGCCGCCGAACTTACCGCCGGCGTGCAGCACGGTCATGATCGTTTCGAGCGCCGAGAGGCCCGTCGTCTTGTGCTTGTCCACGGGGATACCGCGGCCGTTGTCGCGCACCGTCACCCAGTTGTCGGCCTCGATCGTGATGTCGATCTTGCTGCAATACCCCGCCATCGCCTCGTCGACCGAGTTGTCGACAATCTCGAAGACCAGGTGCAGCAGGCCGCGCTGGTCGGTCGTGCCGATGTACATGCCGGGCCGCCGGCGGACCGCCTCCAGCCCCTCCAGCACCTGGATATCGGACGCCGTGTACGAGTCCGCCTGCTTCCCGCGCTTGGGCGGCGGCGCGTCTTTGGGCTTGCTCACCATGGTTCTTGTCGCCCCAAATTCTGTCGTTGTGGGAGATGTCTTCGGCTTGAAAAGACCCGCGGCAACGTCTCCATCGCCGGGCCTTCAGATGGCGGTCGCCAACGGCTTCCGCATCAGCAATATTCTACCACAGTCCGGCCCTTGATCTGGCTCGGTTGCGCGCCTGATCCGAAGCTGAATCGACCCATTTTTCGCGGACACCGCGAGGCATCTTCATGGGCCAAGCGTGGATGCCTTCGAACGGCGCCGACGAAGGCTCGGGGCGTGTGTTCCGCGGCGCCTAGCTGGAGCGTCACAGCCCGCCTCGGATCCGGGCAGACGGTCGAATTTGATCGCCGCTGCGCGTGGGCGTACCGTGCGGCCAGCATCCCGTCGGAGGCGTCATGAGAATCGAAGTCAATGGCGTGAGGATCTTCTTCGATGTCGAAGGCGCGAAGCTCGTACCCGACGGCCCGCGCATGCGCGAGAAGCCGACGCTCATCTTGGTGCACGGCGGCCCCGGCATGGACGGCGCGTATTGGAAGCCGTGGGCGTCCGCGCTCTCCGACATCTGTCAGATCATCTACGTCGATCAACGCGGCGCCGGTCGCAGCGATGCCGGCCCGAAGGAGTCGTGGACGTTCGACCAGTGGGGCGACGACGTACACGCATTCTGCGAAGCGTTCGAAATCGAGCGGCCCATCGTCTGCGGCTCATCGTTCGGCGGCGAGGTCGCAATGGCGTATGGCACGCGCCATCCTGAGCATCCCGGCAAGCTGATCATTCTGAGCGCCGCGCCGCGGCTGAACATCGACCGGATCGCGGCGGCCTTCGAGCGCTTGGGCGGACGCAAAGCGGGTGATGCGGCGCGCGACTTCTGGAGCCGCGGGATGACGCCGGAAAGCGGTGCGACTTACGCGCGACACTGTGTGCCGCTCTACTTCCGTACGCCACAGGATCCGCACCACGACGCGCGGTCGATACTGAACGCCGACCTCACGGAGTGGTATCTGCGCGATCACGGCCCCGCGCAGACCTGCGATTTCACCGACGGCCTCGCGCGCATCCAGTGCCCGACGCTCGTCATGGGCGGCGAAGACGATCCTGTCACGACCATCGACGACATGGCCGATATCGCCGACGCGATCCCGCAACATGTCGTGCGATTCGAGCGCATCTCCAACTGCGGCCACGGCCCCTTCTTCGACGCCCCGGATCGGACCCTCGATGTGATCCGCGAATTCATCACGGGAGAGGCCGTAGCATGAGAGTCGAAGTCAACGGCGTCCGCATCTTCTTCGACGTCGAAGGCGCGAAGCTTGTCCCTGACGGCCCGCGCATGCGCGAGAAGCCGACACTGATCTTGCTCCACGGCGGCCCGGGCATGGAGCACTCGTCGTTTAAGCCCGGATTCTCGCAATTCGCCGATGTCGCCCAGGTGATCTATATCGACCATCGCGGAAATGGCCGCAGCGACCGCCAGCCGCGGGACGCGTGGACGCTCGCGCAGTGGGGCGATGACATCTTCGAGTTCTGCCGCGCCCTCGAGATCGAGAATCCGATCGTCATGGGGCAGTCGTTCGGTGGCTTCGTCGCGATCGCCTACGGCACGCGCCATCCGGAGCATCCCGGCAAGCTGATCTTTTCGAGCACCGCAGCGCAGGGCCAGGCGCACGTCGAGCGCAGCATCGAGCTGTTCCGCCGTGCGGGCGGCGACGAGATCGCGGCGATGGCGCGTCACGCGCTAACGGTCGGCTACGACGACCCCGAATTCGTGATGCGTTGGATCACCCAGGCGATGCCGTTCTACAACACGAATGCCGTGCCGGACCCCGACGCGCGCACTCGCGGCGTCGCGTCGGGCAAGGTGCTGATGCAGTTCCTCGGCCCCGGCGGCGAGGGCCTCTCGTTCGACCTGCTTGCCAACCTCGCGAAGATTCAGTGCCCCACGCTCGTCCTCGGTGGCGAGGATGACCCGATCACGCCGATTGAGTCGTCCGAAGACATCGCCGCCGCCCTCCCGCAACACCTCGTACGCTTCGAGCGCTTCGCCGGCTGTGGCCACGGCGTCTTCCGCGACGACCCACGCGGCTACGACGTGATTCGAGAGTTCATCCTGTCCTAGCGAGCCGCCCACATCCTGCTGTCGGCCATACGCAAGAACCCGCGCACCAGCGGTCCGGCCGATGCGCGGGCTCTGCGGGACAGCGCGATGCTACTGCGTCCGGAACTCACCCGAGGCGAGCGTCTGGTTGCCGCTCTCTTCAATAGCTAGCACTTCCCAGAGGTACGCCGTTCCGGGCTCAAGGAAGGCGCTCGGTATCGGCATGCTCGTCACGGTCGGCTTGAGGTACATGCTCAGCCCGATCTTCCCGATCATGTGCGGGTGCGGTGGCTGGTCTTTTTCAATGATCAGTTGGTACGCGATGATCGTCACTGGCTTGCCGTCGATCGTCTTCGTGACCGGCGCCCAGCTGGCAACGAGTCCGCTCGTTGGCACCGTGGCGCCCGGAGCGGGCGTTAGCAGTTCGGGACCTGCAGGAATCGTGTGCGTGAGCCACGCCGTTCCCGCCGTCTTGCCCGCGCTCTCGCCGTTGACTATCGAAGGCCCGGCGATCGTGTAGTTCCCCGCCGGCAGCTTCGAAAGCATCTCCTCGATCGGAACCTCGGCGTTCTCCGGCTCGACCGTCTCGAAGAACAGCTCCGTGACGCCGAGTTTGGCCAGCTTCCCACGACCCTCCAGCGACAGGACGGTGCCGTGAGGGCCCTTCACGTCGAGCCGCTTCCACCCCTCGCTGTCGATGGCACCCTGGAACCCCGTGTCGTGCGCCGTCGCGTTGTGCTCGATGTTCAGCTTCGCTTCCTTGAGCGGTAGCACGCCTTTGGATGCACCCGAATTGTCGGCCGCTGCCGGCTGGGTCGACGACTTCGCGGTATCCGTCTGTGCGTTCGCGCCACCGCAAGCCGTGACGATGGTGGGCAGGACGCCGAAAACGATGAAGGCCAGAGTGGCGATTTTCATGCTCTAACTCCTTGATTCGCTGCATGCCGCTTAGATACGTTCGATTCCTCTACGTTAAGCAGCCCGAGTGAAACGCGGATGAAGCCGGCATGAGTTTTGGGCGCGAAGAAGGCCCGCCCCCTCGCCGCGCCGCATACGCATCTGCTACAACGCAGAGTGCGAAGACGACCAGTCCCCAGCCATCAGATTCCAGGCGCCTAACTTGCACTACCTCACCCACACACGCCTCGCGCGGCGCCGATTTCTCGTCGGTATGCTTGGCGTCGGCTTGCTCGCCGCCACCTGCGGCGACGACGGGAAGCCGAAGGACGGCACGCCCCAACCGACCGCCACGCCGAAACGAAAACTCCGCACGATCGCCGAAGAGAACGCGCTGCCGGGCGATGACGGCTGGAAGATCACGCGCCCGTCACTCATCGGCGAGATCGCGGCCTATTGCGGCCAGGTCAGCGTGCAGCGTGGCGACACGCTCGACGTGCACGTCAGCACGATGACGGACGCCGCCAAGTACGAGGCCGACGTCTATCGCATGGGCTGGTACGGCGGCGCCGGCGGCCGCAACGTGCGCTCGATCAGGAACATCGACGGCGAGAACCAGGGTCGCTGGGATCCGCTACGCGGCGTGCAGGACGGTAAGGACTCGATGGTCGAGCCCGACACGCTGCTGCTCGAATGCAACTGGAAGCGCAATCTGCAGATCAAGATTGGCGACGACTGGGTCAGCGGCTACTACCTGGTGAAGTTGCACGAGCTGGCCACTGACACCGCCGTCTACGCCATCTTCGTGCTGCGTGACGACGCGTCGACCGCACCGATCATCGCCCAGGCTTCGACGAACACGTGGCAGGCGTACAACGTCTGGGGCGATGCCAGCATGTACGGCTCGTTCGGCGCCGACCGCCGCTACATCGAGAAGACGCGTCGTGCCTATCGCGTCTCGTACGACCGCCCCTACGACGTCGATATCAACAACCAGATGCAGCTTGGCGCCGGCGAGTTCTTCCGCTGGGAGTACAACTTCGTCCGCTGGGCCGAATCGATGGCCTTCGATATGACGTTCACGACGAACGTCGATGTGCACTTGCGCGGCGAAACGCTCAAGAAGCACCGGCTGTTCGTCTCGCTCGGGCACGACGAGTACTGGACGAAGCAGCAGCGCGACGCCATCGAGTCCGCACGCGATGCCGGCATGAATATCGCGTTCTTCAGCGGCAACGAGGCGTACTGGCAGAGCCGTATCGAGCCTTCAACCAGCGGCCATGAGGCGCGCGTGCTGACGTGCTACAAGGACGCGACGCTGGACCCGAAGGCGCGCGACAATCCGAAGGAGACGACCGTCCTGTTCACGGATCCGCCCGTCAGCCGCCCACAGAGCATGCTCTCCGGTCTCGCCTACGGCTCCAACACGCAGCCGGACTACATCGCCTGGCGGCCGATCAACATCGATACGTGGATCTTCGCAGGCACCGGAATCCAGGAGGGCGACGAGTTTCCCGGCATCGTCGGCTACGAATACGACCACATGGCCCCAACCGACGAGCGCCCGGAAGGGCTCACGATCGTCGGTGCCTCGCCGGTCAACGGCTTCCTCGGCAGTGACACCTCCGTCTCCGCCGTCCACACCACCGCTAGCGGCGCGACGATCTTCGCTGCCGGCACCATTGCCTGGTCATGGGCGCTCGACGACTATGGCCACGAGAACTACGGCGCCTTCGCCGACGATCGTCTGCGGCGTCTGACGGCCAACATCATCAACCGCCTCACCGGCTCTCGCACTGTCCCGCCGCCGACGTAGTCGCGGGCGCGCGTCATCAACCTATTATCGGATGGTGTAGGGGCACGCGGTGGTGTGCCCGCGCCGCGCGCTCAGACGAACAGATTCTTGAACCCATCGAACGCGTTCGCGCCGTAGTACGCGAGCAGAATGCCGCGCAGGATCTTGCCCGCCGTCACGGAGACCAGAAAGCGCCGGAACGGCATCCGTACCGACCCGGCTGTCAGCCCAGCGACCTCGAACAGCGGATTCGGCAGCGCCGACAGCACGAAGAGCGTCGCCATGCCCCAGCGCTTCATCAGCCAGTTCACGCCACCCACTACACGCTCGATCGTGCGACGTAGCCGCGCCGGTCCGCCGAACTCCCGGCCGCGCACCAGTTCCGCGCCCAGGTAGCCGCCGTAGTACGCCGTAATCTCACCGACCGCCATGCCGGCGCCGCCGGCGACACCCACAAGCCACGGCAGGTCAGACGCTTCGCCCTCCGTCGCGATCAGCGTTTGCGCCGCAGCCGTAAGCCCTGGCACGGGGAAGAAGAACGTCGCCGTGCTCGCGAGGTTGGTCAGGAAGACGCCGCCGTAGCTGAATCCGGCGAATGAATCCGTCAGATCCGGGAGGATAACCAGGGTGATGCCGGGCGCCAGCGCCAGGGCAAGCCCCGTGACGACGACCACCAGCCGGATCGCAGTGTGTTCGGCGAACCAGCCGGTCGCACGAAGCACGAACCGATCGAGCGGCGACTCCGTGCGGCGCGCGACTGTCTCCGCCGCTGTTTCGAGCAGGTGATCCGACTGTGACTCAGGACGATCGTGCGGGGACTGCGGATCGGTCGAATGCGCCATCACCGGAGTGTACCGGCATATGATCCGGCGTCAGCGTCCACGTTCGAGACGTCTTAGTCCATGTGGAAGCGGTAGCCGACGTTGCGTACCGTTTCGATGAACGTCTGGCCACGATCTTCGATCTTGCTCCGCAGCCGCCGGATGTGGACATCAACGGTGCGCGCGCCACCGTAGAAGTCGTAACCCCAGACGCGGTTCAGCAGCGCCTCGCGCGTGAACACTTTGTCGCGGTTCGTGGCCATGAAGCGCAGGAGTTCGTACTCCTTGTACGTCAGATCGATCGGCTTGCCGCTGATGAACACTTTGTAGTTGCCGAGGTCGATGTGGAGTTCGCCCGCCTTCAGCGTGTTGTCGCTTTCGACGCCCGATCGCAGCCAGATCGTCCGTCGTACGCGTGCACTCACTTCCTCGGTCAGCGCTGGATAGACGATGAAGTCGTCAAACCCGATCGAGAAGTCGAACGTCGGCAACTGATCGCTGCGTATCAATGCGATCGAGCCGATGCCGTGGGGCATCTGCGGCGAGCGCAGCAGATTGCGGATCGAAGCCGTGTCGGGACGTCCGAAGAGGCTGAACAGGATGACGGCCGGCGCGCCCGCCTGCGATTCGTCGAGGACGCGTTCCAGAGGCGAGTGCGAGACAGAGAATCCCGCTTCCTCCAGGGCCGACGCGATCGGCCGCATCTCCTCAGATGCATCGACGAGCAGAATGCTTTGCACGAACAACACCTCCAGCCAGGATGCCGGAGTATAGCCAAATCGTGTTACGCCCAGATGACGGTGCGCGCTTATTTCCGGCGTCAAGCATGCTCCGGGCAGATTCCCGGGCCGAATTGAGCGCGCTCGACACCCGGCCTATACTCAGGCGACGCACGCATCAGCACCGGGGGTACGACGATGACTATCGATTTCGGCTGGTTCCTGCCCACGATGGGCGACACGGAGATCATCGGCCCGCCGACCCGCGAAGCCACGCTCGAGTACCTCACGCGCTGCGCCAAGACCGCCGAGGATGCCGGCTTCGTCTTCATGCTGGTGCCCGTTGGCACCACTTGCGAAGACGCCTGGCTCGCGTCATGCGCCGTCGCCGCGCGCACCGACAAGATGAAGTTCCTCGTCGCGATGCGGCCCGGCTTCGTGGCGCCGACCGTCGCCGCGAAGATGTCGAACACCATGGACCAACTCACCCGCGGCCGCGTGCTCATCAACGTCGTCACGGGTGGCTTCCCGGCGGAGCAGGCTGCCGATGGCGACTTCATGGAGCACGACGAACGCTACGCGCGTACGCAGGAGTTCATGCAGGTCGTCAAGCGGGCGTGGACGGAGCCACGCTCGTGGCATCACGAGGGCGCCTACTACAAGGTCGAGAAGGGCAACGTATTCCCGAAACCGTACCAGCAGCCTTGTCCGCCTTGGTACTTCGGCGGCGCTTCCGATGCCGCCAAGAAGGTCGGCGCGGAAGAAGCCGATGTGTATCTGCTCTGGGGCGAGACCGTGCCGATGGTGAAGGAACGCATCGCCGACATGCGCGAGCGCGCGGCGAAGCTCGGTCGGTCGTTGCGATTCGGCATCCGCCTGCTCGTCTGCTCCCGTGAGACCGAAGAGGAGGCGCGCGCCGCAGCCGAGGCGATGGTTGCCGGTGTGCCCGACAACTTCGAAGACAAGATGCAGAAACACATGAGCGGCGCCGATTCGGAGGGCGAGAAGCGCCAGAGGGCGTTGCGGGAACAGGGCGAGTGGCTGGGCCCCAACCTATGGACTGGGATCGGGCGCGCGCGCCTCGGCGTCGGCCTCGCGCTCGTCGGCTCCGGCGAGAACGTTGCGGCGCGCATTCGCGAATATGTGGATGCTGGGATCGACACGTTCATCTTCTCCGGCTATCCGCACCTTGAGGAATCGGAGCGCTTCGGCAAGTTCGTCATGCCGCACTTCCGCGGCGAGGCCGCCTTAGCCGTCGCGCCGCCCGAGCGTGAGTTGGCGCCCGCATGACGCGGCTTGCGACCCGGCGGGATGCGTCCCGGCTCCGCGCTGTCGCAGTTTCGGGCAGCCCCCGCGCGCCCTCCAAGTCGAAGACCCTCGCGGAGCTGATGCTCGCCGCCCTCGCGCGCGGCGGCTGCGAAACCAGCATGGTCGACGTCGCCGAGCTCCCCGCCGATGCGCTCCTCGCGCGCGCTTCGGCGCCGGAGATGGACGCCGCAGTGGGAGCGATCGGCGAAGCGCAGATCATTGTCGCCGCATCGCCGACGTATCGCGCGCTCTACACGGGCGTCATGAAGGCGTTCTTCGATCTCATGCCGCACGGTCATCTCGCCGGCAAGATCTGCGTGCCCATCCATACCGCCGGATCGCCGCAGCACTTCCTCACGATCGAGTACGGCATGCGACCGCTCTTCGCGAGTCTTGACGGCGTGCCAATCAGCGGCGTCTACGCCACCGATGACCAGTTCGTTGAAGGCCAGCCCGTCGACAAGCTGGCGGCGCGGATCGAAGCCGTCGCCGCGGTCGCGCTGTCACTCGCGCGCGCGGCGACCGCCTGATGCGCGTAGCCTTCGACTTCGATGGTGTGCTCTGCCTGACACCGTTTGGGCGCCTTGCGGTGCATGCGCCTTCGCCGGTGCCCGATCTTCCGAACGGCTATGCGGCGCTGTATGACCACGAGCGCTCGTCGAATCCCCTGCGTCTGGCGATGGAATATGCCCGATTCGGCTGGCGCACCAGCGCGACCGACGCCGCTGCGGTCCTGCACCGTATCGCCGATGCACACGAGGTCTATATCGTCACCGGCCGCAGTTGGTCCGGTGAACCGCTCGTGCGCAGCTGGCTTCGACGTCACAAGCTGGATGACCGCATCGCCGGCATCCGCATGGCGCCGCCCGGGCTCCGTCCGGCGCAGCACAAGCTCGCAACGGCGCGCATCCTCGGCATCGATGCCCACATCGACGACGATCCGCGCACGGCATACCACCTCGCGAACAACGGCGTCGAGCACGTCTATCTGCTCGATCACGCAGGCGCCCACGGCGACGCTCCGCTGCCGCCGCACCTCACGCTAGTCCGCTCGCTACAGGAGTTCGCCGAAGCGATCGCTCCGCGCGCATAAACGGAAACGCCCGCACAAAGTGCGGGCGAAGAAGAACTGCCAACTACAGACTACGAACTCACTTCCCCTTGTACGCCGGCTTCCGCTTCTGCGCGAACGCCAGGGGACCTTCGCGCGCGTCCTCAGAGACGAGCACCTTGCGCGACTGCTCGTTCTCGAAGTGCAGCCCTTCTTCGACTGTCAGGCTGAGCCCGCGGTAGGCCGCTTCCTTCGCCAGTCGCACGGCGAGCGGGCCAGTCTCGCAGATCGCTTCCGCGATCGCGATCGCCTTCGGCATGACCTGGTCCGCCGGCACGACGTGGTTTACCAGCCCGTAACGGAACGCCCACTGCGCGTCGAACTTCCCGCCGGTGAGCAGCAGCTCCAGCGCCAGCCCGAACGGGATGAGCCGCGGCAACCGCTGTGTGCCGCCCGCTCCCGCGATGATCGCGCGCGTCACCTCCGGCAGGCCGAATGTGGCGTGCTCAGCCGCGACGCGGATGTCGCAGGCGAGCGCCATCTCGAGCCCGCCCGCCAGGCAGTACCCGTTGACCGCGGCGATCATCGGCTTCCAGCATTCGAAGTTGCGCGTGATGCCGCCGAACGGCGCGCGCGAGTATGCGGCACTCACCGCGTTGAGTCCGCCCTTCTGCGCTACCGACATCGCGACGAGATCGTTTCCCGCCGAAAATGCGCGCTCACCGGCGCCCGTGAAGATGCCAACCCACAGGTCGTCGTCGTCGCGGAAATCGCACCAGGCCGCATGCAGCTCCTGCGACGTCAGCGGGTCGATCGCGTTCATACGTTCCGGTCGGTTGATCGTTACGATCCCGATCCGCCCGCGCTTCTCGTAGATCACGTTCTCGAAGTTGAGTTCCGCCATGTCGTATCACCTCGATGCTTTCACTCTGCAGCCAAGCGAGCGTATCACCGCGTCCTCACTCGATCCAGAACGTGCCGCTACCAGAAGAGCTGCGCACCGCACCAGACGATCGCCGTGATCGCGCGGGCTCCGCAACATCTGTGAATCAACGTGATACCCGCAGGTATTGAAATGCCTTCCATTTGGCGCTGCGTTGCCCGGTAAGGATCACGATGTTAGACTCGAATATCATCATATTCACGCGAGGGCTGAAAGAAGAGGCTGAGTCTTCATGACAACCACCGTCAAATCCGCAAAGAACGCGTCGGACGTGCCGATCCATCACAGAATGATGCCGTGGGTCTTGGTAACCGAGATCTACTGGATGTCATACAAACTCCTCGAGCGGCGGTTCTATCACATGGGCGTGTCGGCATCGCAGGCGCGCGTACTGGCGGTCCTGCACTTCTCGGGCGGGCCGATCAAGCCGAGCCTGGTAGCCACGCTGCTCTTCCAGGAGACGCAGAGCATCACCGGCATCCTACACCGCATCGAATCGCGCGGCTGGGTGCGCCGGCTTCCCGATCCGAACGACCGCCGCGCCGTTGGCCTGGAACTGACCGACGAGGGCCGCAAGGTCACCGAGGAGATCATCAAGATTTCCGAGGAACTTTACGAAGACATGTTCGGCAACAAGGTCATCACGGCGGCCGAAAAACGCCAGGTAGAAGTCGTTCTCAAGAAGGTCCGCGCGCTGGGATTCAAACTTCCCGAGACGGACTTCAAGCTCCGCCGCGCGCAGCAGTACGGCATCTGGAAGGACTAGCCCGCCGATCGGCGCACATTGCACACGTTAGAGGGAAGCCCGGATTCGTCCGGGCTTTTCTGCATGTCGCGAACTGGGCGTCTGCCTTCTACGGGCCGCGTTCGATGATCCGCTGCGCAAGCGCGATCACCTGTTCCGCATGTGCCACCACCGGCGCGTCGATCATTCGACCGTCCAGCGACACCGAGCCGCGCCGCTGCTTCGCCGCCTGCGCCGCCGCCACGACCACGCGCCGTGCGTACGCAACCGCGTCCTTCGATGGCGTGAACACTGTATTGACGGCGGCAACCTGATCCGGGTGGATTACGTATTTGCCCGTGAGTCCGATCGCCTGCGCCAGCTTCGCTTCGGCGATGAGTCCACGCTCGTCCTTGGTATCCGTGTACGGCGTATCGATGGCCAGCATGCCGTACGCCGATGCCACGGTGGCGATCACCTGGCGCGGGTACGCCAGCGCCGCGCCAGCGCCATCACGCTTCGCGCCCAACGCGGCCGTGTAGTCTTCGCCGCCCAGCGACAGCGCCACCACGCGATCCGACGCCGTTGCGATCTGCTCGCATCGCAGCACCGCCAGGGGGCTCTCGATCAGCGGGATCGTGACGATATCGCCAGGTCGCACCTTATGCTTCATCTCCGCTTCACGCAGCAGAACGTCGAGGTCCCGCAAATCCTGAGGCGACTCGGTCTTCGGGTGGATCACGCCGGCCAGCCCCGGCCGCACCACGCCCATCACGTCGTCGCGGGTGAGCTTGCCGCGCACGTTGTTGACGCGAACGAACACCGGCTTTCCGCTGGCCGCAAGCTTCGGCAGCATCGCCCGGAACGTCACGCGTGCCGCCCGCTTCTCGCTGGCCGGAACGGCGTCCTCCAGGTCGACCACAATGGCGTCGGCTCCCGCGCGCGGCGCTCGTTCCAGCATGCGCTGACGATTGCCGGGGACGAAGAGGAGAGTCCGCAGGATGTCCATCTGGCCGCCTTCGCGCAGACCCCAGTTCGTAGCGGAGGAGCTTTAGCTCCGGTCAGTCCCCACGTCGCGGGGAGCTCCTCAGCTCCGTTCGACTGCGCGCGTCAAGTATCACAGATCGATCACGTGCGAACACGCGCCCACGCGCGGATATCGGGGAATTGCTGATCCGCTCGGGCGTTTCGCCGTCCGATACCACACGCAGATCGCGCAGCGGTGCCAGACATCGGCACCCGGACGATCTCCCCAATCGGCACGGTTGACATGAGACGCACCAGGCACGGAATGCTTGACATCAATTCGGCGATCCGGTAACAAGGAAGGGCGGAATACCCGCTAACTATCGGCGCGCATTCTCCCGGCGCCGCAGCGACTCCCCTGGAACTCGGCACAATTCGGCTCGCCGAAGGTCACCTTGACCGCACGTGTTCATGTGGAGGCGTACTCCAGGGATCCACCCAGCACGTTTAGCAGGGCATCAGCCCCCGAGGTCCAAGCATGGGCGCAGTACGAGAACGAAGGCGATCCGGCGGTCCGCGTCCACAGCGAGAGCCGCAGCCGCCACAAGAGGACGCCAGCGAACAACCGATATCCGCTGCCGACCGCGAGAACGCCATACGCACCGGCGGCATCCTCGAGATCGTAGACGACGGGTACGGATTCCTGCGCGGCGAAAGCCTCCTTCCCGGATCGAACGACGTCTACGTCAGCCAATCGCAGATTCGCCGCTTCGGCCTTCGCACAGGCGACTATGTCACCGGCGAGGTTCGTCCCCCGAAAGACAGTGAGAAGTACTACGGCCTGCTCCGCGTAGAGGCGACGAACGACCTTGATCCCGAAGTCGCGAAGGCCCGCCCGTACTTCGAGAACCTCACAGCAATCTTTCCGAACGAAATGATCGACCTTGAGACACCCGTCGCCGATCTGTCAGGCCGTCTGATCAACCTGATCTCGCCCATCGGCCGCGGCCAGCGCGGACTCATCGTCTCGCCGCCGAAGGCCGGCAAGACGTTCCTGCTCAAGGCGATCGCCGCCGGTGTCGCCGCCAACTACCCCGACATCCACCTGATGGTCGCCCTCATCGGCGAGCGTCCGGAAGAAGTCACCGACATGAAGCGCTCGGTGAAGGGCGAAGTCGTCGCTTCCACCTTCGACGAGCCGGTCGAAGACCACACGCGCGTCGCCGAGATGGCGCTCGAGCGTGCGAAACGGCTCGTGGAGGGCGGCAAGGACGTCGTCATCCTGCTCGACAGCATCACGCGCCTCACGCGCGCCTACAACTTGGCGATGCCGCCCAGCGGTCGCACGTTGACAGGTGGTATGGACCCCGTCGCGCTCTACCCGCCGAAGCGTTTCTTCGGCGCGGCGCGTAATTGCGAAGAGGGCGGCAGCTTGACCGTCATCGCCACGTGTCTTGTCGATACTGGTAGCCGTATGGACGAAGTCATCTTCGAAGAGTTCAAGGGCACCGGTAACCAGGAGCTGCGGCTCGACAGGCGCCTTGCGGAGCGTCGCACGTTCCCCGCCATCGACATCAACGCCAGCAGCACCCGCCGCGAAGAGCTCCTGCTCGACGAAGCGACGCTGCGCCAGGTGTGGCTGATGCGGCGCATGACGTCGATGATCGCATCGAACGCCAACAACCCGTCCGAAGCCACCGAGCGCCTGCTAGAACGCCTCTCCCGCACCGGCAGCAACGCCGAATTCCTGGCGACGCTGAGCAAGCAGGAAGTGTAGGCAGGTCGCAGTGCACATTGGATAGTCGAAGACGCGCACCCAGAGGTGCGCGTCTTTGCTTCGGGCGGGGTTGTTGGCGTTCGTACGGACGGGTTCTTAGACCGGTCCTCCGGCGACCGGTCCTCCTGCCGTGGACACTACGCCGGAACCTCGATCGACTCCTCCGCCACGACACCGTCCTCGATTCGGAACGCCCGCACGACCGGCTTCGCCTCGTCCATCAGCGATACGAGGACGTAGTAGGGATCCGGCCATCCAGCGGCGAAGCGAACGTCTGTGGGGGACGGGTATCCCTCCGTCGCCGTGTGGGAGTGGTAGATGACGAAGAATTCTTCGTTGCGCGTGTCAAGTTCGCGGATGAGGTCGAGGAGCGCCTTGCCGTCCATCTCGTATCGGTACGGAAGGTAGCCCGCTTCGGCGGCGTTGACCATTCGATACAGTTTCGTCGCCCGTCCGTCGAGCCCCGCGATGATGCCGCAGCACTCGTTCGGTGCGTCTTCCTTCGCGTGCGCGATCATCTCGTCGATGTGCTGCTGTTCGAGGAGGAGGGTCATCGGCGCCGCTATTCCCCCGTCGGCATCAGGATGCCCATGGCGCTGCGCGGCAGCTCGACGGTCATCAGCGGCAGCTCCAGCGACCGGTACGACGCGGAGAGCGCGGCGCCCGCGCACGAGCCGCAGAGGTGTTCGATCTCGCCGTCGAGGCCGCGGAAGAGCGGCTTGTTCTCCGGCAGCAGCACATCCACGTTGTCGCGCGTCAGCCACGCGAAGTGCCCCTGCTCGCCGCAGCGGGCGCAATTGTCGCCGATGGTCAGCAGCAGCCACGAAATCGCCTCAACGTCATCGCGCACGAACTGGTACGCAGGCATTTCGTCCAGCCGGTAGTAATAGTGCTGCGCGTACTCGTCGAACGACTCGACGATGATGGCCACGCCCTCGACGGTCTTGTACGCCGCCTGCAGCGCCGGCGTCAGGCAGCCGAAGCACAGGAGCGTCGGCTCGCCGTCGTAGGTGCCGCGGCACGTCGGGTCGAGCCCCACGCGCCCCTCTTCCTTGCCGCAGACGTCGCACACCTGACCCGGCTCGAACAGATCGCCGCCCTCGTCGCCGTCGTCTTCCGCTTCTTCTTCGTCGTCACTCACGATATTCAGTCCATCCTCGTCGTCTCGCACGACGTCGTCGCGTTCTTCATTCGAGCGTCGAAACACCATACGTTATCGCTTCCTGCGTCACGCATCGGCCGTGAATTGCGTGTGTTCGCATATTGAGCGTAGCGCGTCCCGGCAGTTGCCGCGAAGCTCCAGCGGGCTGACGGGCTGACGGGCTGACGGGCTACCAGCTGCGGAGTTCCCCATCGTCGAAGCAACTGTTCGGCGAGAGCTGCATTCGCAGGAACATCTCGCTTGGCTCATACACCGCTGCGCCGAACGACGACCAGTGCGCGCGCTCGTCGTCCGGCAGCGATGTCGTCAACGCCTGCCACGATGCGTGGATCGTTGCGTCGCCCGGCGAGATGCCGAAGTCGATCGAGAAGCCGCCCTGTTTCTTCACCCGACCGACCGTCTCTGTGCGCATCACTTGGTACGCGCTCGACTGTCGGTAGCGCTCCAGCACGGCCGATTCGAACCCCACCTGCAGCAGCGCAGGATCGCTCGTGCTCAAGGCGCGCTTCGCGATCAACCGTAAGTAGTCAGACATACGTTTCCCCGACGACCGACCACCGACGACCGACGACCGACGACCGACGACCTACTTCTCGATCGGCACGTCGATCAACGATCCGTACTCCGTCCAGGAGCCGTCGTAGTTGCGCACGTTCGGGTAGCCCAGCAGGTGCTTCAGCGCGAACCACGTGTGCGACGACCGCTCGCCGATGCGGCAGTAGGCGATGACTTCCTTGTCCTTCGTCACACCCTTCGACGCGTACAGCGCCTCGAGATCGGCCGCCGACTTGAACGTGCCATCCTCGGCGACTGCCTGCGCCCACGGCACGTTCGCCGCTCCGGGGATGTGCCCCATCCGCTGCGCCGTCTCCGGCAGTCCGGGAGGCGCCATGATTTCGCCGTTGTACTCGGCCGGCGACCGCACGTCGACCATGGCGTTCTTCGCGTTGCCCAGCGCTGCCAGCACCTGGTCGCGCTTCGCTCGCAGTTCGGCCTTCGGCGCTTGTGCCTTGTACGAGGTCTTCGCCGGGGAAGGGACGTCCTTCGTGGTCGCCCGGTTCTCGGCGGTCCACTTCTTGCGGCCGCCGTCCATCAGCTTGATGTCCTTGTGGCCGTACATCTCGAGCAGCCAGAAGGCGTACGCGGCGAACCAGTTGTTGTTGTCGCCGTAGAGCACCACCGTGTCGTCGTTGCCAACGCCCGCCGCGCTCAGCAGCGCTTCGAGCCCATCCTTCGTGATGATGTCGCGCCGTACCTGGTCCTGCAGTTGGCTGGTCCAGTTGAAGCCGACTGCGCCGGGTGCGTGTCCCTCGTCGTAGGCGGCCGTGTCGACGTCCACCTCGATCAACTTGACCTTCGGATTACTCAGGTTGGTGGCGACCCACTCGGTCGTCACGAGCACATCAGATGCCATAACGAACTACCTCCTAGAACTAATGCTGCTGCTTGTGCCGAACCCGGCGCCTTGGATGCGAAATTTGGGGCGACTGCTCGCCGGGAAGTAGTTAGCTGAAAGGTCCTGCTATGTCAGCGAAGCGAACCCATCTTGCTCCAGTCGGATCCCAGCAGCGCGGCGACGAACAGGATCGCCACAGACAGCACCAGCGTGGCGATCGATGTGTACATCGACATCCGCCGCGTCTTGGCGATCTCCGCCTCCGCGGCATTCGACTCCTGGAGCCGCTGCAGCTTCCGCCCGAACACCGCGCCATGCAGGACGGTCAGGATGACAATCAGGGTCACCAGCGTCAGCTTGATTTGCAGCGTGATGAAGTAGCGCTTGTAGTTGTCAATCTCGAAGTCGTGCTCGTAGTAATTGATCACACCCGTGACCAGCAGCACCACCAGCGCGCCGCCTCCCAGCATGCCGAATCGCGTCGTCATCACCCGCATCGCGCGAGCGCGCACCTTCACATCATCGATCGTCTGCATCGCCGGCACCGCCGCCACAGCGAGGAAGATCTGCGGCCCGATGAACGCCACCGCCGAGAGGATGTGCAACCAAAGGACAATTGCGTCATACATACCTCGATTGTAGGCCAGCCCCGCCCTTGCTGGAAGCCTCTCGACCAGTGGCGATTTGTCATCCTGACCTTCCCCCCTGTCATCCAGAGCGTAGCGAAGGATCTTCCCCGATCGGCATCGGAGGCTTCGGCAGCCCACGACGAATCGCCGCCCGGGGGGACTCCGCTATGCCGTGGCGGCGAGCCCGTCCGAAACAGATGCTTCGCTTCGCTCTGCATGACAGTCGGCGCGGCCCGTTCGCTGTCCCGCCTCTTGCCTCCCGCCTCCCGTTCCCTCCTCCTTCCAGCTTCCAATCCCCAACCGCTATCCTGAAGCGACCCACCCCCTGATACTCGGGTCGGAAAGCTGGCCGTCGCTTGCGGCGTATCTCCCGCACCGCTCCGATGCTCCTCGCGGCGCTCGCCCTGCTGGCGTCCGCTTGCGGTTCCGTCTTCGGCTCCAGCAGCACCGCCACATTCACTGCAACGTCCGTGCCGCCGACAGCCACGCCCGAACCACTTGACCTGACGGTGTTCCGGGGCTTCATCTTCCCCATCCGCGGAGGCTGTCTGCCCGAAGGCGATCAACTCATGCCCAACGCGCCGCGCGAGTATCGTGGTGGCACGCACGAGGGGGTCGATTTCTACGACTACGACAACTGCACGGAGATCGGCCAGAGCACAGCCATCGTCGCCGCGAAGGACGGCGTGGTGATCCGGGCCGACCACGACTATCAGCCGCTCACGCAGGCACAACTGCTGGACCTCGAGAAGCGTATCTCGGAAGGACACGCCAACGACCCGGACGTCCTCGATGTCTTCCGCGGGCGCCAGGTATGGATCGATCACGGAAAGGGCATCGTGACGCGCTACGCACACACCTCCGATGTCGCGGCCAACATCAAGGTCGGTGACGCCGTCCGTGAGGGCGACGTCATCGCGTTCGTCGGCGACTCCGGCACGCCCGAATCGATCAGCGCCCCTGGCGTCGAAGAGCACCTGCACTTCGAGCTCCGCGCCGGCGACACGTTCCTCGGCAACGGGCTGCCACCCGGCGACGTTCGCATGCTCTACGAGCACCTGTTCGCCCCGCTCGGAGCGCCATGACGCCTACGAACGACCTGCCCCTCGACGAGGTATCCGGCGTCGAAGAGCGTCCGCAGAACCGCCGCGAGTGGAGCGGCGTGCTTCGCAGCCTCGTCCTGCCGCTGCTGCTCATCGCGACCATCGTCGGCGGCCTCTACTACATCGAGCAGCGGCGCAACGGCGCCGCCAGCACGGTCGATGGCACGGGCATCGTCACGCTCCCCGTGGAGAAGAACCTCACGGGTAGGTCACCCTCGACCGATGTCGGGCGCGCGGCACCAGACTTTCTGCTGAAGACGCCGGATGGCGGCACGCTGCGTCTGAGCGACCTGCAGGGCAAGCCTGTGCTCGTGAACTTCTGGGCAACGTGGTGTACTCCATGCCGCCAGGAGATGCCGGAGATCGTCCGTGCCTACGATACCCACAAGGCAGCTGGCCTCGTCGTAGTCGCCGTCGACCTGCAGGAGAACGCCGGAACTGTGCGGACCTTCGCGCAGGAGTTCGGAATGACCTTCCCGATCGTCATCGACCGCAACGGCGGCGTCGGCGACGCCTGGCGCATCGGCGGCCCCGTGGAGGGCATCCCCTCCTCGTACTTCCTCGACGCCTCAGGCGTGGTGCAAGCGCGCATCTTCGGCCCGATGACGGCAGAGACGCTGCGCGACAACCTCGCAGCCATCGGGGTGCGGGAGTGACGCGTTGACCACGGCGAGCCCCACTTCTACCGCATCACGCCGTCCCTCCTTCGATGCGTGGGCGCCTATCTGGCGCCTCCTCACATCCGTGCGCTTCGCCGTCTTCTACATTGCGACGCTCGCCGCCTTCGGCCTGTTAGGGGTGCTCATCCCGCAAGTGCCCGAGCCCATGCGCGGCAACGATGCCGCGATCTCTGTCTGGCTCGAGGCGCAGCGGGGCACGTTCGGGCCGTTTACGGAAACGATGCGCCGTCTCGGTCTCTTCGAAGTGTTCCAAGCGAAGTGGTTTCTCTTCGCCCTCGGCTTTCTCGTCGTCAACGTGACGACCTGCACGTTCAACCGCTGGTCGCCGACGTTTCGCAACGTCTTCCACCCGCCGCGGAGCGTTCCCGACAGCTTCTTCGAGCGCGCGCACAACCGCACCGTCCTCGCGCCGATCGATGTCGCGACGCTGGAACCCACACTCCGCAAACTCCGCTACCGCGTCGAGACGCGCGTCGAGGATGCCGCGACGTACGTCTTCGCGGATCGCGCGCCGTGGACGCAACTCGCGACGTTCGTCAGCCACCTCGCGCTGATTCTCTTCATCTCCGGCGGCCTCGTCACATGGCTCACCGGATTCAGTGCGGAGATCTTCGCCGGCGAGGGCACCACCGCTCCGCTCTTCGCCGTCAGCGATCCTAATCAGATACAGGTGCGCATCGATTCGGCGACGGGCCGCTTCGGCGAGCGCGGCAATCCGCTCGATTTCCGAACGCAGCTCACCATCTTCCGCAACGGCGAGGAGGTCGCGCGCGGTACCAGCACCGTCAACGACCCGTTCAAGTACGGCGGCTATCGGTTCCACCAGGCGGCCTACTTTCCGGACGGCGCGGAGCTGCGCATTCGCGATCTCTCGACCGGCAACACCGTCTTTCACGAGACCTTTCCGCTCGAGGACACGGTTGCCGCGCCGTCCGTTACGATCAGCGACGCTTCCGGCGCGACGTTGCTCGCCGACACGATTGCTCCCACCGACTTCCTCGACATTGCCAGCGGTGCCCTCGTGGCCGTGCCGAACACCGATCGCGTGATCTGGGTCGGCATCACGGCGAAAGACGAGGACGCATGGCAGCTCGTCGCCTTCGACCCGCAGGCAGCGGGTGCATCCGCAGAGCTCCGGATCAATGAAGGCGCCACCGGATCGATCAGCGGCCTGAACGTGCGGTTCGATCGCGTGAAGCCCATTCCGTCCGCGGTCGGCATCGGCGTGCCCGGCGCCGATGCACAGACGTTCGCGCAGCTCACCACGGCTTCCGGCGGTGCAGAGACGCTGATGCTCGTCTCGACGAACAACCCCGCCATCTCCCTCGCGCCCGGACAGCCGGTGGCTGTTGGGGGTCTGGAGTACACCTTTGAGGGGCGGCGGCCATTCGCCGGCATCGCCGTCAAGCGCGATTCCGGGGCATGGTTCATCTGGATCGCGACGGCTATGCTCGTTGGGGGCCTTGCGCTAACCTTCTACGTGCCGCGCAGGCGCCTATGGCTGCGCCTGACATCTCGTAGCACGCAGATCGCTTCGCTCGCCGAGAAGAGCGGCGGTTTCGAGAAGGATATGCGCACGCTCGCACACCGTTTGGGCGTGCCCGTGCCGACCGACATGCAGGAGGAACGCTAGTGCCAGCGATGCTGACTCTGCTGACCATCAAGATCGGCATGGATCCGAACATCGCCAAGTGGGGGAGCCTGCAGCTCACCTGGCACGGCATCTTCACCGCCGTCGGCATCGCCGCTGGCGTGTACTTGGGCGCCTGGTTGGGTCGACGCCAGGGCATCACGGAAGACGACGCCTACAGCATCGCGCTGGTCGGCGTGCCCGCGGGCATCATCGGTGCACGTGCCATGTACGTGCTCGAGAACCACGAGCGCTTCTCCGGCCATTGGCTGGATGTTCTGCGCATCAACGAAGGCGGTATCACCGTCTGGGGTGCCGTCATCGGCGGCGTGCTGGGCGCCGTTGCCTACGGACTGATCCGCAAGCTCCCGATCACGCGCGGCCTCGACGCCGCTGCATTCGGACTGCTGCTTGGCATGGCGCTCGGCCGCATTGGCGACTTGATCAACGGCGAGCATGTAGCCAAGGCGTCTGATCTGCCGTGGGCGGTCGAGTACACGAACACCGCGAGCCCCAGCTTCACGTTCGGGCCAACGCACCCCGCGACTACCTACGAGATGATCGGCGATTTCCTCATTATCGGCATCATGGCGTTCCTCTTCATCAAGCTCTGGCTGCACCGCCCCGGCATCACCTTCTTTGCGGGCCTCGTGCTCTACTCGGCGATGCGCTTCGGTGTCAGCTACCTGCGCATCGATAGCGGCGTCGGCTGCCCCAACAACGTCGGCTGTCCGGAGTACATCATCAAGAACTGGATGACGTTCCCGCAGGTCGTGTCTACGATCACGTTCGCGATCGGGATGGTAGGCCTCGCATGGACCGTCATGCGCAAGTCGCAGGATGCGCCCGCGCCTGCACTCGCGGCATCGTCGCTAGGGGGCTCCAGAGCCGCCGCCCGCCCAGGCTGATGTCGCTACCCGAAGTCACACTATTCCGCCGCCGCAACTGCGGACTCTGCGACGACGCGCTTGTCGAACTGCGCGATCTCGCCCGCGATCTGCCCTTCACGATCGTTGAGCGCGACATCGACGACGATCCGGAACTGCAGTCCCGCTACAACGACGTCATCCCCGTCATCGCCGTCGGCGACACCGAGATCGCTCACGCTCCGATCGACCCGACTGAAATTGGGCCACTCCTCGCCTGGGCGCTGGGCAACGCCGTCGAGACTCCGTAGGGACGGGCCTCCTCGAAGAGTCGCCGCAGGAGACAGGCCTGTCCGGGTTCATGATGGCGCGACGAAGTCGATGACGGAGACGTCCTATCGGACGTTGGCCTTCCCGCCGAACGCCTCGGCCCACGCAAGCGGCGTATTCGTGGTGATGCGGTCCACCCCCGCATCGACCATCCGCTCGACGGCTGCGTCCGGCGTCGCACCGTGGTCGACCGTCCACACCGTCACATCCATCGAGTGCTCGTGCAGCCACTCGGCCGCGTTGAATCGGTCGTCGAGCATCTGGAGGAACAGCCGATGATCGAGGAACATCTCACGCGCTGCGGGACACTGCGACGCGAACGCATCGAACCGCGCGCGCAGATACTCCGGTGCGGCCACCGTCCGCCCGATCGCGAGCGGGTGGTCGTCGCGATACCCGTACGCACCCATGGCTCGTGGTAGGAGGCTTGGTTCCTCCTGTGCGTGCCCGATGTACCGCCCCGGATCGAAGCCGAGCGCGAGCGTGGGATCAGCATCGTGCAGCAGCCGGAGGTTCCAGTCCTCGCCCGCCGTCACGATTACCCGCTGCTTGATTGGTGCGATGACATCCAGCAGCGCCTGCAGCCGCGCATGCTCCATCGGACGCCAGTCCTTCAGGTCGAGTTGCAGTTCCGTCGCGCCGTCCCGCGCCATCGCGACCACATTGCTCAGCAGCGGCGGGCCATCGTCCGCGTCGTCCAGGAATCGAACCGCACGTACGTCGTCTGCCGTCGCCACACCGATCGATCCTGCGCCTGTGGTCTCGCGCTCAAGACGTCGCTCGTGCGACACGACATAGTCGTCGCCCGCCAGCGAATGGACGTCGATCTCCAGCCGCGCGACGTTGGCGTGAACGCATTCGCGGATCGCCGCGGCGGAGTTGTGCCGAAACCGGCCGGAGAGCGCCGCCATGTGGCACGTGAGTACCGACGTCCGGCCGCCGATGGTGATGCTGGGGGTGAGACTCATCGGTCAGCCTTCATGTCAAGTTGACGTGCCGGCATTATATGCGGCGTTTAGCGCAGGTCGACGCTCGCTACCGCACGTTCGTCCCCGCCCTGCCCGATATACTTCGCACGAAACGAGGTAGATGCGTGCTTCTGACGCTCGACATCGGCAACACCAACGTCACCATCGGCGTCTTCGCGGGCGAAGAGATCCGCGCGACCTGGCGCATCGCCACCGACGTCGGCCGCCTCCCTGACGAGTACGCCGTGACGATCCTCGGCCTGCTGAGCACCGAAGACATCGCCATCGAGTCCGTGACGCAGGCCGTGATGGCCAGCGTCGTACCGGACCTCGCGCCGGTCTTCGAGCAGCTCTGCCGCCGCTACTTCCACGTCGAGCCACTCGTCGTCAACACTGGCACGCGCACAGGCGTCCGCATCGTCTATGACAACCCGCGCGAGGTTGGCGCCGACCGCATCGTCGATGTCGTCGCCGCGCTGCATCTGTACGGCCCGCCGCCATTGATCATTGTCGATTTCGGCACCGCCACGGTCTTCGACGCCGTCTCTGCCGAAGGCGACTATCTCGGCGGTGCTATCGCTCCCGGCATCGGCATCTCGTCCGAGGCACTGTTCGAGCGCGCGGCGAAGCTCTACCGGGTGGAGCTCGAGCGGCCGAAGACTGCTATAGGCAAGAACACCGTGGCGGCCATCCAGTCCGGCACGCTCTACGGCTACGTCGGCCTGATCGAGGGGATGGTCGTGCGCTTTCAGAAGGAACTCGGCGGCAACGCCCGCGTGATCGCCACCGGCGGCTGGGCCAACCGGCTTGCGAAGGAGACCCAGATCTTCGACGCGGTCGATGAGAACCTCACGCTCACCGGCCTGCGCCTGATCCACGAAATGAACACGCGGCGCGACTGATATGCCACACGAAGACCCCCTTCACGGCGCACGCATCGTCCTCGGCGTCTGCGGCAGCATCGCCAGCTACAAGGCCGCCGATTTCGCCAGCAAGCTCACGCAGGCCGGGGCCGAAGTCGACGTCGTGTTGACGGACAGCGCGCGACAGTTCGTTGCCCCACTGACCTTCCGTGGCGTCACCGGCAGACCCGTCTTCACCGACATGTTCGACCCGAACTCGCCGCTCGCCGAGGAGCACGTCGCGCTCGCCCGCTCGGCATCGGCGATGATCATCGCGCCCGCGACCGCGACGACGCTCGCGCGTCTCGCTCATGGCATGGCCGACAACATGGTCGCCATTACCGCGCTCGCAACGACCGCGCCCGTGCTCGTCGCACCGGCGATGGATGCCCAGATGTGGGCGCACGCCGCAACCCGCGTGAACGTCGACCTGCTCCGCGAGCGGGGTGTGATCTTTGTCGGCCCGGCGGAAGGGCGACTCGCCAGCGGTCACATCGGCCCCGGCCGCCTCGTCGAGACCGGCGCCATTCTCGGCGCGCTCCGCCAGGCCCTCAGCGCGAAGGGCGATCTCTCAGGACGCCGCATCGTCGTCAGCGCGGGCGGCACGCAGGAGCCGATCGATCCTGTGCGGTTCGTCGGGAATCGCTCGTCCGGCAAGATGGGCTTCGCTATCGCCGAGGCCGCGCGCGACCGTGGCGCGCAGGTCACGCTCGTCACTGGCCCCGTCGCGCTCGCTACTCCGTACGGCGTCACGCGGATCGACGTGCGCACCACGGCCGACATGGCTGCCGCCATCCGTCATACGACCGACGGCTGCGACGCGCTGATCATGGCCGCTGCCCCGGCCGACTTCCGCGCTGCCTCGCAGTCCGATCAGAAGATCAAGCGCACCGGTGCATCTCTGAGCGTCGATCTCGTCCCGAACGAAGACATCATCGCCGGCCTGAAAGGCAGCTTCGTGAAGGTCGGTTTCGCCGCCGAGACCGAAAAGGTCATCGCCAACGCGCACGCGAAAGTCGCCAGCAAGGGACTCGACCTGATCGCCGCCAACGACGTGACCGCGCCGCAAGCCGGCTTCGCCCACGACACCAACCTCGTCACCCTCATCGGCGCCGACGGCACGGTCGACGAATTACCACTCCTCACCAAGTACGAAGTAGGGCACCGCATTCTGGATCGGGTTGTGGCGATCCTGGCGAAACAAGGCCGAAGCACCTGACCGGATGTAGTTATCCCACGGCGCGCCCTAGCTTCTCAACTGCTTCCGGGAGGTCACGGTCGCTGCGATCCTCTAGCGCCCACCGGACGCCGTACAGCTCGCGCATGATCATGATCTTGCCGATGCGGGCACGCAGTTCTCCGATGCCCACACCGCGATGCTCGGCGTAGCGCTGCAGCACGTCCTCCACGAAGGGCGCTCCAAAGTACTTCAGTCCCGCGAAGTCTCGAGCGGGGTCGCCGATGCGCGCGATCTCCCAGTCGAGCACGGCAGTCAAGGCACCGTCGGCGTCGATCAGCAGGTTCCCATACCACAGGTCGCCATGCGTCAGGACGGAGTCGAAATCCATCATGACAGCATCTCCAAGATAGGATTCCCAGAAGGCGTCAAACCGCGCGTAGCCGTCGGGGGATAGATGCTGTTGCAGGGCCGCCACCGTGACCGCATGAAGCTCCAAATCACTCGCGCGTCGCTCACGAGGACCCGCGGCCGGCACGTCTGGAAGTGAAGCGACATCGAGTCCGTGAAGCGCCACCAGGATTTCGGCGATCGCTGCGGCGAGTGCCCCGTGGTCGATGTGTCTGAAAAGTTCGAGTGAAAGAGTGCGGCCTTCGATTTTGGGGTAACCGATCGCGCCGCAAGCGAAGTCTTTGCAGGGTTCGATCAACCAACTCGGAGACGGTATTTCGACCGGGAGGCGCGCCGCTATCGTGGGCAGAAGCCGGTGCTCGAGGCTGTATCCCGCGTACGAGTGCGCGCTTCGGCCGACGCGGAGAATGATGGCGCCGGAAGTCTGGACGACGACGGAATTGAAACCGTGGTCGAGGAGCGCAAGCGGCGCCGAAGGCGCGAGCTCCGGGAAGCATTCATCCAGCGCTCGCGCCATGCGCGCCAGGTCGAGATCGGCCGCGTGCAGCACCGGGTGAGCATATCACGGTGCTCCGAGCCCGACAGGGTGACATTTCTCTCCCAGCTGGCACAACATAACAAACCGGACGGCGCCGCTTCGGTGCGAGTGCATCAGGCGGCCGACAGCAGGGCAAGGGCTCATCTAAACCGCCCCGGCGCCGTCCGGGCAGGCCCATCATGCCCGCCGTGCGCACGCCGTACCGGACGCCACCCCGCCGCGCACCCCACACGAACCCCACGCAAACACGATCAGCATTGCTCAAGATGCGAAGGGTGATGAGAGACGACGGTAGGGGCGCACGGCTGTGCGCCCCGTTCGGTCTGGCGCTGCATCTCGGGCGTGTCATGTGACTGCGTCGGCTCGGCTTACGAAGGGGTGCCGGCGCAGCCTGCCACGCCCCCGAAATGCATCCCTCTCCCCCAGTGGGAGAGGGTGGCGCGAAGCGCCGGGTGAGGGCCGTCTACCGCACCACAATATTCAGCAGCCGGTTCGGCACGTAGATCACGCGCACGATCTCCTTGCCCTCGACGTACGGTGCCACCGACGCGCTCGCCATCGCTTGCGCCCGCAAAACGTCCTCCGGCGCATCGACCGGCAGCATCAGCCGCTCGCGCACCTTCCCGTTCACCTGCACCGCGATCTCGACGGCGTCATCTGCCGCCAGCTCGGCGTCGAACGACGGCCAGGTCTGCGTGTGTACGCTGTACGGCTTGCCCAGCCGCGACCACAGCTCCTCGGCGATGTGCGGCACGCTCGGCGCAAGGATGAGCGCCATCGACTCCTGCGCCTCACGCCAGGCCCCCGCGTCTACCTCCGCGCCGCTCTCGCGCAGCCGCACGAGGTGGTTCGTGAACTCCATCAGCGCAGCCACCATCGTATTGAAACGGAACTCCGTAAGGTCATCCGTCACCTTGGTGATCGTCTTGTGCGTCCATCGCCGCAGTTCGCGCGTCTCCGGCGTGTCGGCGTGCGCGCCCGTGCGCATCTCGCCGGTGACGACGGTCCAGACGCGGCTCAGCCAGCGATACACGCCGCTGATGCCGCTGGCGTCGTACGGCCCGCCGCCGTCCCACGGCCCCAGGAACATCAGGTACGCCCGGAACGTATCCGCGCCCCACTTCTCGACCTCGCCGTCGGGCGCAATCACGTTGCCGCGCGACTTGCTCATGCGCTGGCCGTCCGGCCCCAGGATCTGCCCCTGGTTGAAGAGCCGCAGCATCGGCTCGTCGAAAGCGACGATGCCCATGTCGCGCGCCGCCTTCGTGAAGAAGCGCGTGTACAGCAGGTGCATCACGGCATGCTCGGAGCCGCCCGTGTACTGGTCGACGGGCAGCCACTTCTTCGCCAGTTCGCGGCTGAACGGCCGTTCGTCGTTGTGCGGATCGATGTACCGCATCTGGTACCACGACGAGCACATGAACGTGTCGAGCGTGTCAGTTTCGCGCCGCCCCGGCTCTCCGCAGGTCGGACACTTCGCGCGCAGGAAGCCCTCGTGATACGTCAACGGCGATTCGCCCGTCGGGCGGAACTCCGCATCGTCCGGTAACAGCACCGGCAGATCGGACTCCGGCACCGGCACTGCGCCGTGCGTCTCGCAGTAGATGATCGGGATCGGCGCGCCCCACATCCGTTGGCGCGAGATCAGCCAATCGCGGATCCGATAGTTCACCGTGCCGCGCCCGTAGCCCTGCTCCTCCGCGTACTTCACCACCGCGGCGATCGCCTGCTCGTCGGGCGTGCCGTCGAACGGGCCGGAGTTGATCATCGAACCGCCGTGCCCGAGCGCCGCTGTCAGTTCGCCGCCATCCCAATCTGGATGCTGAAACACGGGCACGATCTTCAACCCGAACTTCTTCGCGAACTCGAAGTCGCGCTGGTCGTGCGCGGGCACGGCCATCACGGCTCCCGTGCCGTACGTCGAGAGCACGTAGTCCGCGGTCCAGACGGGCACCTGCTCGCCGTTGAACAGGTTCGTCACGTACGCGCCCGTGAAGACGCCCGTCTTCTCGCGCTCCGTCGACATCCTGTCGATCTCGCTCTCGCGCCGTGCCGCGTCGACGTACGCCCGCACGGCGTCGCGCTGCTCCGGTGTCGTGATCTGCTCGACCAACGGATGCTCGGGCGCCACCACGAAGAACGTTACGCCGTAGACGGTGTCCGGCCGCGTCGTGAAGACGCGGATCTCCTTCGTCTCGACGCCCTGCACGTCCAGCCCGAACCGTAGCTCCGCGCCGACGCTCTTGCCGATCCAGTTGCGCTGCATGGATGCGATCTGCTCGCTCCACTGCATCTTCGAGAAGTCCAGCAGCTCCTCCGCGTAATTCGTGATCCGGAAGAACCACTGCTCCAGGTCGCGCTTCATCACGACGGTGTCACAACGCTCGCACTTCCCGTCGAGCACCTGCTCGTTCGCCAGAACCGTCTGGTCCTTTGGACACCACCACACCGCCGCCCGCTTCTTGTACGCGAGGTCGTGCTTCAGCAGCTGCAGGAACCACCACTGCGACCACTTGTAGTAGTCCGGCGACGCCGTCACGACCTCCCGGCTCCAGTCAAACATCGCGCCCATCGACTTCAGCTGCCCGCGCATCCGTTCCACGTTCGCGAACGTCCACTCTGCCGGATGGCGGCCGTTTTTGATCGCGGCGTTTTCCGCCGGCAATCCGAACGCGTCGAAGCCCATCGGGAACAGCACGTTGTAGCCGTGCATCCGCTTGAAGCGCGCCGCCGCGTCCGAAGGAGCCATCGCGTACCAGTGCCCCACGTGCAGGTCGCCCGACGTGTACGGCAGCATCGTCAGTGCGTACCACTTCGGGCGCGGGTCGTCGTCCGAGGTGAGGTACAGCCCGTCCGCCTCCCAGCGCGCCTGCCATCTCGTCTCGATCTCGCGCGGGCTGTAACGCGCCGCAGAGTCAGTCCGTGGCCGCGTCGTAGTCTCGTTAGTCATCCTGCACCTCCTCGTGAGGTCGCTTGTCTTGCGGAGCGCGGGGTTTCAGCCCGCGTTCGCACCACTTTCAGCGTCTCGCTTCTCGCTTCTCGCTTCTCGCTTCCCGCTTCCCGCTTCTCGTTTCCCACATCTCGCTTCTTGCTGGTCCCTAATCCGCGGGCTCGCAGGCGTGGTCCTCCGGATCGCCTCGATGCTGTACATCTTCATCGATCCCGTCCTGCGGCCGGATGTTCTTCGTCACCACCCGCAGTTCCAGCAGGATCATCGAGAATACGGCCGCGAACGCCGCCACGATGTACGCCTGTCCGCCGACCGCGATGCCCACCGCCGCGACGGTCCAGATCGTCGCGGCAGTCGTCACACCCTTGACGGTGTATCCCTCGCGAAAGATCAGACCTGCGCCTAGGAAGCCAATGCCCGACACGATCTGCGCCGTGATCCGCGCCCCATCGCCGCCGAACATGCTCGACGTATCGGCGAACAGCGCCGACCCCATGCAGACCAGCGCCATCGTCCGTACGCCGGCCGGATAGCCTCGATACTCGCGCTCGAGCCCGATCAGCCCGCCCAGCACGGCTGCCAGCGCCAGCCGTCCGACGATCTCCCACTGCGTCTGTGCGTCGATCATCGTGCGCCGCGCCCTCTCCGCCGATTCCCCGATACAAACAAAAGAGCCCTCCGTCCTCTAACAGGGACGAAGAGCCTCTCCGCGGTACCACCCTGGTTCTCGCAGCGCGCGAGCACCTTCGTTCGCTGTAACGGGCGCACCCGGCAGCGGCTTGGCCTGTTCGGCTTCACCGCCTCCACTCCCCGGCGAGTTCAGCGCCCCTGCTGCCGGCTTGCACCGCCGCCGGCTCTCTAGTTCGCGCCTACTGCTCCGGATCGAAGCGTTTCTTATGGTTAGGCCGCAGTATACGTGATGGCGGCGCCGGCGCCGCAAGCAGGGTTAACCCGTACGATGCGCTCCGCCCTCGGAGCACGTGGGTCGGGTGACCCGCGCGCGACGGCCCAGATCGGCGCGCAATTCGGGGTAAACGGTGCGGAAACTCCAAAAGGGTACAATTTGTACCCGTATGGATATTGACAAGACCCTACTGTCGCACTCATTGTCTGATCAATGCCCGGGCGTGACCGGTCAAGCGCTCTCAGCCAGCGCTTCTCGGTCCGCTGACCTCCGCCCGGGTGTAGGGCTTGGCGAGCGGACGCTGGCTTTAGTTGCGCGCCAGCGTCCGCCTCGCGTCAGTTCATCACAAAGCGGAATTCGCCCGTTCCACAACGCGCCCTTCTGGACACGCTGCCTCGCGCCAGAGAAGATGCACCTGCCATGCCAGACTGGAACAAAGAGCTCAGATCTGTGCGAGAGCGCCTCGGAATGAGCCGCGAAGAACTCGCCGACCGGTCTGGGCTGTCGGCCGCCTCGCTGCGGTCGTATGAAGCGGGCCGGCGGCGTCCCACGCGCGAGCACCTCTCCCATCTCCTGGAGTGCCTCCAACTCGACGCTGGGTCTCGGGCTGCCATCCTTACCGGCGCCGGGTTCGCGCTCGACTCCGCGGTCGTACGCTTCCCGGAGCGCAACGTGCCACCGAGAGAAGCGATGCGACTTGTGCGCGGCCGGCCTCTGCCCGCGTTTCTCGTCAATGCGCGCGCTGAGATTCTCGCGATCAGTGCGCCGGCCTGGCGCCTCCTTGAGCTGCCGGATCAGGATCTCAAGCCCTCAGCTCGCCGCAGCATTCTCCTCGCGATGACGCGCCGCACGATAGGGACCTGGGCGGCGAACTGGGAACAACTCCTCGCCACGGTGATCGGACTGGTCAAGGCTGGCGTGCCGGATGAGCAGTCGCTCGACACGCCCGGCCCGTACCTCAACGCCGTTCTGAACGAACTGGTTCGCGGAGACGCCGCGCTCATGACGCGGTTCGTCGAGCTGTGGGATGCCACCCCTCCGTTCCGGGGGCGGATGAGCGGGCACATGTATCCGGCGGTCTGGAACACTCCCGCCGGTACCATCCGCTTCAACTGCCTCATCGGCTGCCTGAACACAGAAGTAGGCCTCTACGCCCACCTCTGGATCCCCGCCGACGCCAAATCCCACCTCGTCCTCGAAGAAGTGCTCGGCGGTCCGCCGGCGGTTCAACCCGATCGCAATACCAACTTGCCGACAAATCCAGTCCGCCGTCGCGCCCGCGAGCAAGCGTGACGTCGCGAGTATCCGTTGATTGCCAGCGTTTCGACTGCCTGTTAGCATGGGTCGCACCTCCTTCAGGCGCATGTGGGGCCGTAGCTCAATTGGGAGAGCGCAACACTGGCAGTGTTGAGGTCAGGGGTTCGAGCCCCCTCGGCTCCACCAACTTCTCTCCAATCGATCGCACCGGTCCCGAACACCGGCAACACGGGGAAATCCGTACAATCGCGCCGCACCCCGCCTGCTATCCTGATCCACCTATGGCCACCACGACACCTGCAGCTGCGCGGCGGTTCCCCTTCAACCTGACGCTCCCGGACTCCATCTCGGCCCTCGCCGAGCGTGACTTCCGCGTCGTCTGGTTCGGGCAGGCCGTCTCTATGAGCGGTACGTGGATGCAGATGATCGCCCAGGGCCTCCTCGTGCTGACGCTCTGGAACTCCGCGTTCGCCCTCGGCGCGCTCAACTTCGCGAACGCCGTACCGAGTCTCGTCGTGATGCTCTTTGGCGGCGTTCTTGCCGACCGTGGCGACAAGCGCCGCATCCTCATCGTTACCCAGGTTGTGATGTGCGCTCTCGCCGTCGCCGTCGGCCTGCTCGTTGTCGCGGACTCTATCGAATACTGGATGCTCATCGTTGCGACGATCTGTCTCGGCATTGCGTTCGGCTACGACATGCCCGCCTACCAAGCGTTCCTGCCGGAACTCGTCCCGCCGGAGAAGATCGGTCAGGTCGTCGCGCTCAACTCATCGACCTTCCACGGCACGCGCATGGTCGGTCCCGCCATGGCCGGCGTCATCATCGCCACCTTCGGCATCGCCACCGCGTACTTTCTCAACGCACTCAGCTTCCTCGCCGTCATCTTCAGCCTGCTGCTCGTCAGCCGCCGCATCGTGCCCAAGCCACAGGGTCCGGCGATGTCCGCCATCGCGGGGCTGAAGGAAGGTCTCCGTCACGCGCGCGGCCGCCCGAACCTGCGCGTCTTCCTCATGTTGACCGCGCTGAACACGACCTTCGTCTTCCCGATCATCGCCGTGTTGACGCCGTTCTATGTGAAGAACGTGCTGCACGAAGGCCCCGGCGTGCTCGGCGCGCTCTGGGCCAGCTCCGGCGTCGGCGCCATGCTAGGCGCCATTGCGCTCATCGTCTGGAACAACGACCGCCGCGTCATGCGCCTCTGGGTCGCGGCGCTGCTTTCACCCGCCGGCCTCATCGTGACGGCCATCACGCGCGATCCCATCGTCGCCATCATCGCGCAGGCGTTCGTCTCGTTCGCATTCTCGTCGCAGCTTGGCATCATCCAGACGATGATCCAGGAGTCGACGCCGCCGCAGTTCCGCGGCCGTGTCATGTCGCTGCACGGCATCACCTTCAACGGCACTATGCCGTTCGCCGCCCTCGCGTCGTCGGGCCTCGCCGTCGCCTTCGGCCTGCCGTTCGTGATCATGCTGGGTGCGGGACTCTACCTCACATCAACCGTGCTCGTGCTGACGTTCGTAGGCGGCGGCATCGCCAAGGTCGTCGCTGACGCCCGCCGCGAATTCGACATCATCGCCGCAGACGCGTCATCCACACCCGCGCACGGGACGCGCTAGCAGATCGTCCGCGCGCAGCCCGGTCGCCTGTAGGGGCGCAACCCGTTGCGCCCGCGCTCGTATGCGCTTGCGGGTGGCGATCTGTGACCCAGACCGCCGCGTTGTGATCCAGTACGGGGATGTCATCCCGAGCGAAGCGAAGGATCTATTCCGCTGAGCACCACCGCCCGAGAATCGCCCCGGCACCGCTCGTCCCGCCTCCAACCTCAAGCGACCAAAGACCAGCCCCTACCCACCCGCCAGCAACTCCGTGACGACTTCGTTGATCGTCCGTCCGTCCGCCTTCCCCTTCAGCTTGCCCAGCACGACCGGCATCACCTTCGCCTTGCCCGCCGGCCCCGATGCCCCGGTCTCTGCGATGACAGCGCGTACCTCAGCGACGATCTCGTCGCGACTCATCTGCGCCGGAAGGTACGCGGTGAGGATCGCCGCTTCGGCCTCCTCGCGTTCGGCAAGTTCCGCCCGTCCGCCCTTGCGGTACTCCTCTGCGCTCTCCCGCCGCTGCTTCACCTGCTTCTGGATGACGTCGTGTACTTCCGGGTCGCCCAGCCCCTGACGGGTCGCCGATTCGTCCTTCACGTTTACTCGCGCGATCTCGGTGTTGTTGATCGCCGTGATCAGCGAGCGCAGCACGTCGCGGCGCACGGCGTCACCCGCCCGCATGGCATTTTTCAGATCCTCTGGAAGTTGCTCTTTCAATCCCATGAAATTCCGTCCTGTCGTGCGCTCGGGCCAGCTTCGGCGCCACTGTACCGCGCCGCCCCCGAGCGCGCTGCCGGGCCGCTACCCCCTGAATTCGTCCGACAGGAGGTTCGGAAACGCGGTGCTTCTGCCGACCATCTCTCTAGGCGTCGGAGTGTCAGGAGCGTCAACATGTTCAAGCGCATGCTCGTCCCCATTGACGGGAGTCACTCGTCCGCTACTGTGGTCCCTTACGCGGCCGAACTCGCGAAGCGGCTCGACTGCCATGTTGACCTGCTGCTCGTCGAGCCCACCGTCGGGGCCAAGCTCCCGCATCCCGAGCATCACAAGGCTCCCGCTCCCGCGGCGCAAGACGGGGAGAAGGGTGCGCTCGTCATTGGCACGTCGACACCCAGGCATGTCCGCGAGGCGAACGAGCGCTACGTGCAGCGCCACGTCGAAGAATTCGAGGCGCTCAACGTGGCCGCCGCCGGAACCGTCGTCTGCGGCGAGCCCGTCGACGAGATCCTCCGCGCCGCGCTCAACCTCCGCTCTGACGCTATCGCGATGACCACACGCAAGCTCGCGAACTACTCCCGTAAGGAGACCGGCAGCATCGCCGAGGAAGTCCTCTGGCGCTCCAAGCTCCCCGTGATCCTCGTCGCCCACGGCTAGGTGCATCAGCGCGCGGCGCGTTTGTCATCCAGAGCAAAGCGAAGGATCTAGTTCGAAATAGCTCGCTGTCCGGCGAAGCCATCGCGCTCGTCGGTCGAACAGCGCGGCGCCAAACGCCTACTTCGGCCGAGGCACCTGCATCCCCATCAGCATGTCCCAGCCGCCGTCAGGCAGTACGCGCCGGGCAGCAATCGTCACGCGCGCGCCCGGCGTCAGCGGATAGCGCGAGCGCGGCCGCTTTGACGTGACGGCGTGCTCGATCGCCTTGGCGACCATCTCCGGCCCCACAGACATCCGCCCCGAGTACATCGTGCGCGCGGTCGCCTCGATACTGTCGTAAAACGCCGCGTAGGCAGAGCCTGCTGAGCGCCCCGCCGTGCTGATCGTACTCGCCGATGTCTCCTCGAACTGAGTCCGAATGGCGCCGGGTTCGATCACCGACACGCGGATGCCGAAGTTCTTCAGCTCGAACCGCAGCGCGTCGCTGATCGCCTCGACCGCGAACTTCGTCGCGTGGTAGACGCCGAAGCCGGGTATCACGACCTTCCCGCCCATCGAGCTGACGTTCACGATCCGTCCCGAGCCTTGCGCCCGCATGCCCGGGATTACGAGCTTCGTGAGATGCACCAGGCCGAAGAAGTTCGTCTCGAACTGGCTCCGCACATCGTCCATCGTGACGTCCTCGATGGAGCCCGCCTGTCCGTAGCCCGCGTTGTTCACGAGCGCACCGACGGCACCCTCCGCCGTCGTGATCTGTTCGACCGCGGCCCGCATCGAAGCCTCATCGCACACGTCCAGCGCGAGGATCTTGCAGCCGGCGTCGCCGAGATCACGGATCGCATCGAGCTTCCGTGCGCTGGCGTATACGTTGTGCCCGCGCGTTGCCATCCGCAGCGCCGTCGCCCGCCCAATGCCCGTCGAGCACCCCGTGATTAGTACCGCCTTGGAAGCTTCGTCACTCATCGCAACTCCTCGCGGAAGCCGATTGCTCGCGGCCTTCCCTGCCTGCCAATGAAATCTTCGTGCTCGTTCGTGTCCTTCGTGGTTGAACCGCCTGCGCCTCAGTCGCGCCAGTCCATCGCGTTCCGCATCGCTCCCTCGAACCCCTCGAAGTCCAACTGCTTGCGAACTCCTGCGATCATCTGCGCGTCAGCGCCAACCAGGTAGCGAAGCTTCGGCGCTGGATCGTTGACGGCAGCATAGATCGTAGTTGCAACGTCAGCAGGATCTTGGGCAACGCCCCCCGGCGCCATCATCTGGCGCAGCTTCGCATCGAATCGTTCGTTCAGGTTGAAGTACGGAGTGCCCGGCGTGAACGCCTTCCCCACGGCGACGTTGCTGCTGAATCCAGTCGGAAACCCGCCCGGCTCGATGATGATGATCCGTACGCCGAACGAGTGCAGCTCGTAGTGCATCGCTTCGCTGATCGCTTCGAGCGCGTGCTTGCTGGCGGAGTAGTAGCCGCCATACGGCACGCTGACGACCCCGCCGATCGACGAGAGGTTGACGATGGTCCCGGCGCGCCGCTCGCGCATCTTCGGTAGCACCGCGCGCGTGACGCGCAGGGTGCCGAAGACGTTCGTCTCGAACTGCGCCCGCACCTCGTCTTCATGTGCCGTCTCGATCGGCGACCGCAGCTCCCAGCCGGCGTTGTTCACCAGCACGTCGATCGGGCCAGACTTCTCAGCCGTGGCGACTGCCTTCGTGATGGAAGCCTCGTCGAGAAGGTCGAGCTGCAAGATCTCGATCGATAACTTCTCCGCATCGCGCGCTTTCTCAAGATCGCCCGCCTTCGCCGTATTGCGCATCGTCGCGAAGACCTTGTCGCCCTTCCGCGCGAACTCCAGCGCCGTCAACAAACCAAACCCGCTGCTGCACCCCGTAATCAGTACGTTAGCCATCGATGTTCACCTTTCGCTGCATGCACTCTCGTCCGGAGCGCGGGCTTTCAGCCCGCGTTCCCGCTTTCTCGATTCGTGACGCGGGCTTTCAAGCCCGCGTCACTCCGCTTCGCACCCGTGTGTCCGCCCGTGACGCATCCGCCGGTCCCGCTCCACCGAACCCCTTCGTGTCCTTCGTGGTTAACCCCGGCTACAGATTCTTGATCTGTGGGATGATGTCCCGCCCCACCGTTTCGATCTGCGTCATCTGCTCGACTCCGACCAACGCTCCGATCAACGTCTGTACGCCGACTTCGGCGAACGTGCCGATCGTCTCCACGATCTGCGCTGGCGTGTTTCCTTCTCCGAGCCGGATCGGGAAGTAGAGGGTCTTCTCGATGTCGTCGTAGCTGCGTCCAACCGTGTCGCAATGCTGCCGTAGAATGTCGAACTTACGCCGAACGCCGTCCGGTGAATCGGAGAAGATGTTGCACGCGTTCGCGTACTTCGCCACCAGCCGCAGCGTCTTCTTCTCGCCGCTGCCGCCGATCAGGATCGGCGGGTGTGGCTTGCTCAGCGCCTGCGGAACGTTGAGCGTCTCGGCAAGTTGATAGTGCTTCCCCTCGAACGGCCCGTTCTCGTCGCTCCACATCTGCTTGGCTATCTGTAGTGCTTCCTCGAGCCGTTGAAACCGTTCCTTCAGCGGCGGGAACGGCACGCCAAGGCCGAGGTGCTCGCGCTCGAACCACGCCGCACCGATGCCCAGGTACGCACGCCCGCCCGATAGGATATCCAGCGTCGTCACCTGCTTGGCGAGCACTCCCGGATGCCGGTACGTCACGCCGGTCACCAGCGTGCCAAGCTTGGCGTGCGATGTGTGCGCGGCGATGTAACCGAGCGCGGTGTAGGCCTCCAGCATTTCCATTTCCGGATTCCCCACGCCGGGGATCTGGAAGTAGTGATCCATCAGCCAGATCGAGTCGTAACCGGCGTCTTCTCCCGCCCTAGCGATCTCCCCGAGCTTCGGGCCTAGCGCGGCCGGTCCGCCCGGCCACGTGAAGTACGGTATCTGCAGCCCAAGTTTCATCGTGAATCCTTTCGCTGGTTCATATCGCCTCTACGCCTTCCGCCCGCAACGCCGACCACATCACGTCGGCCGATGCGCGCACCTTCGCTTCATCGAACGCGAGCCCGTCCGGACCCGCTTGCTTCACCATCCCCACAAATGCACCGAACACGAGCGCGATAAACATCTCCGGCGCTCCCGGACGCAGCGCGCCGTCCGCCTGCGCCGCGCGCACGTACGCCGTCGTCGCCGATTCGATCTCCGCCGCCAGCGCGCGGCTCTCCGCGTCCAGGTATGACTCGTGGTGTTGCGTTTCGAGGAACGCCAGCGCGTGCGGGTGATCCTCGGCGAACTGCCACTGTCCGCGCCACATCAATCGGAAGCGCTCTTCGTGCGTCTGCCCCGCCGCGATCGCCGTCGCCAACACGTCCCGCAGTTCGCCCTTGCACCGGCGGTAGACCGCGTTGACCAGCGCCTCTTTGCCGTCGAAGTAGCGATAGATCGTTCCGGCCGCGACGCCTGCTCGCTCCGCAATCAGCGGTACCGCTGTGCCGTCGAACGTCCGCTCCGCAAACAGCTCAAGCGCCGCCTCGAGGATCGCCTCGCGCTTGTCCGCAACGGCCTCAGGAGCTTCAATTCGTGCCATAGAATGAATATTCATTCATTACGCCGGCTGCGTCAAGTGGTGCTTGGGCAGACTTGCCCGCGGGCGGCGTGGACACGCGTCAGTGCGGATCTGGCCGCCGCTAGCGGCTTCGACTCTTCGGCTTCGCTCGTTGCCCGGCTGCTCGAACAATGACCTTATCGAGCACGCTCCAAGTCTCGCCGTCCACGGGATGCCAGTCCTGGAACTGCAGCACGTCGGACTCACTCGCGACGCTCACCGTGTCGATGAACCGCATCTCGCCGAACTCCGGGTCGCGCCAGATCAATGGCATATCCCACTGCACACGGTTAGGCGCGGGCTTCGCGTTTTGCCAGATCTTCAGGAGCGCTTTGAGGTAGGCGGCATCGCCTCCCGCCGTCGCTTCCATCGCCGCCACGACGCCGGGCGCCAGGGCCGTCTGCACCGTCCGGCGAGGACGTCCCTTGTTGATCGACGCAACCGCACTCACGATCTGAGCCCAGTTTGTCACGCGTTCGACGAATCGATAGTCGCCGCCGATGCGGAACAGGCTGAGTTGATCGCTGCTCTGGCGTCGCTTCTCGCGCGCGAAGTTGATCGCCCACACGGCCTGCACCGCGCGATTCGCGGCGACGACCCGCATGGCGTCGTTCGTGGCGAACGCGGGCCACGGCCGCTTCTCAACGATGCGCTGCAACTCCTCGACCCGGTAGTAGTACGCCGGAAACTCGTGAGGTGGATACAGCGTTGGTTCCGGGGCGAAGCCCGCCTGTTCGACGATCGCATTCGCCTCGGCAGCCGTAATCTGCAGTTCAACAAGTACTTTGAGCAGGCTCTCGCGCGTGGGGCTGCGCCGGCCGTTTTCGTAGCCGCGGACAGTTTCGTACGACAGCCCCGATCGCTGAGCAACCGTCTCCATGCTGATGCCTGCGCTCCGTCGCGCCTCGCGTAGGGTCGCGCGCCATGCTTCGTTCATGTGGACAGCCTACTTCCATGCGTGAGTACCGCGCAGTTCAGTGGAATCTGACCAAGCGTCGCGTTCGCATGGATGCTGCTGCTGCGAAGACGCATGCGGCTCAGCGAGTCAGGATGGCTTAGAGGCTCTTCGCCATCGTAACGAGTTCACCCACCACTTCATAACGCCCGAACGACGGCACGAGGTACGTGCCCTGCACCAGCGGCCGGCACGCCTCGAGCAACTCGCGCGCCTGCGCGATGCCCTCCGCTACGCCGTTCTCGCCCGCCAGCCGCATCCGCTCTCGCACGTTCTCCGGCACGAAGACGCCCGCCAGTTCGTTGTGGATGAACTCCGTGTGGCGATGGCTCTGCAGCGGCATGATCCCGACGAGCAGAGGGGTATCAATCGGCCCCAGCCGCTCAAGGAAGCTCTCCAGGATCTCCGCGCTGTAGATCTGCTGCGTCATCAGTACGTCGGCGCCAGCGTCGATCTTCCGCCGCACGCGGTCGACCTCGAGCGCGACGTCATCCGCGGTCGGATTCGCCGCGCACATCACGAGGAAGTCCGTGCCCTTGCCGATCGAGTTGCCGGCCCAGTCCGTCCCGCTGTTCAGCATCTTGAGGATGCGGATGAACCCGATCGAGTCGACGTCCCACACGCCCGTCGCGCGCGCGTAATCCCCACCCGATGGCGGATCGCCCGTGAGCGCGATGACATTGCGGATGCCCAGCGCGTGCGCGCCCAGCAGGTCGCTCTGGATCGCCATCAGGTTGCGGTCGCGCGACGTGAAGTGGATGATCGTTTCGATCCCCACACGCTGCTCAATCAGCACCGCCAGAGCGATCGCGCTCATCCGCACCCGCGCCATCGGACTGTCACCGATGTTGATGCAGTCCGCGCCCAGCGCCTTCAAGTGCGCCGCACCTTCGATCGCCTTCCGCGGATTCAGGCCGCGAGGCGGGTCCAGCTCGATGCTCACCACGAACTCGCCGGCCGCGAGTTTCTCACGCAGCGTGCGTCGCTTGACTTCCTCGTCCACGGTGTCTGCCGTCGCCTCCAGTGCCTGCACATTGATCGCGGGTGCCGGGGAGCGCCGCGTGGCCGTCGCCCGTCCGCGCGTGTTCCACTCGCCCGCCAGCATCTCGCGCATCGCCGACGTGTGCTCCGGCGTCGTGCCGCAGCAGCCGCCTACGATGTTCGCGCCAGCCAGCACCAGCTTCTTCGCGTACTCGGCGTAGTAATCCGGCGTCGCGGGATACACCAGCCGCCCGTCCATGAACTTCGGCAGCCCCGCGTTCGGCATCGCCGACAACCTGATCGCCGTGTTCGCCGCCATCTGGTCGATCACGTCCAGCGCCGACTGTGGCCCCAGGCTGCAGTTCACGCCTGCGACGTCGGCGCCCAACGCGCTCGCGATATTCGCCACCTCGTCCGGCGGCTCGCCCGCGTACGTGCGCCCGTCGCGCTGGAATGTCAACTGCGCGACGATGGGCAGGTCGCAGCACGACTTGATCGCCAGGATCGCCTCTCGCAGCTCCGCGATGTCCGGGAACGTCTCGAGGATCAGCAGGTCGACGCCGCCTTCCAGCAGCGCCTCAGCCTGCTCGCGCACAGCCTCCCGCACCTCCGCCGGCCGCACATCGCCGGAAGCCGCCATCATCCGCCCCGTCGGCCCGATCGCGCCTGCAATGAATACGGGGTGCCCGTGAATCTCGCGCGCATCGCGTGCCAGCTTGGCGGCCTTGAAGTTGATGTCCCGAACGCTTGACGCCAGCCCATGCCGCGACAGCCGGAACCGGTTGGCTCCGAACGTGTCCGTCTCGATGATGTCAGCGCCCGCGCCGATGTAGTCCTCGTGCACGCGCCGCACGATGTCCGGCTGCTCCAGCACCAGCGCCTCAAGGCAAGCGTGTTGCGCGATGCCGCGGCTATGCAGCAGCGTCCCCATCGCCCCATCCGCCAGCAGCACCCGCTGCTCCAATGCCTCAAGAAACGGACTCTTCATAACGAGCAGTATAGCGACCGCTAGACTCGCGCCGGCTAAGGGAACTCCCGTACGAATTGGGCCTTACGGCCGCCTCCACCTCCACAAGCCTGCCCCACCACCGGCCGCCAGCAACACTACGGTGATCGGTGCGGCGTACCACCACCGCGAGCGGCCGCCGGGACTCGTCGGTGCCGGCGCCGACGTAGCGCACGGCGGCGAGGAAGGCGGCGACGTTGGCACGCATGGCGGCGGTGACGGTACGCACGGCGGCGATGAGGGCGCCGACGTCGATACGCATGCGGGCGGCGACGTAGCGCACGGCGGCGAGGAAGGCGGCGACGTTGGCACGCATGGCGGCGGTGACGGCACACACGGCGGCGATGAGGGCGGCGACGTCGATGCGCATGGCGGCGGTGACGACCCACACGGCGGCGATGAGGGCAGTGATGTTGGTTCACACGCTGGCGGCGACGGCGCGCACGGCGGCGATGTCGTGTCGCACCCCTGACCCGAGGTGTTCGGCCCGTTCGCCGGCGTCGCCGTCGCTTCCGATCCGCCGCCAGCTATTGGCGGCGCCTCGGTCGGAGATGGCGCCTGGGTCGGCTCTTGGTTTGGCACCAAAGTCGCGGTCGCTGGCGGCGGAGGCGGGGGTGTAGACGTCGGCCGCGCCGTCTTCGTTGCGGTGGCGGCCGCAGGGGGCGTAGGCGACGCGGGTTCGATGATGGTGTAGCCGCTACACGCCGCGGGCGCGAGTTTGTTCGCGTCGGTGGCGCACACCTGATACGTGCCAGGCTTGTTGTTGCCTGCCGGTGGCGTGGAGCTACCGAACGCCGTTGAGCACTGGTTCAAGACGGCGCTACCGACGTTGACGCCGTCCCACTGAAGCGTGAGCTTCGCCTGCGGGCACGCTTTCTCATTCACACCCAGCTGGACACTGTATACCGCCGTGAACGACGCGTCGGGCGCACCGCTGCTTGGCGTGAGCGTCAGCGTCGCGCTCGCCGCCAACGCGCCGGTGCGCGAACCGGCAAACACGCAGACCGCCAGCACGATCGCCGTAAGGAACCCCGCGCGAATGTTCATCACCGTCCTCATTCGACCGGTCACGCGCCCGCCGGGGGAACGATCGGTAGCTCGGAACCCACTGTCGCGGAATCTTACAGGGATTCAAGAGGCGCGCTCGTCAGGGTTTGCGCTAATCTGCGTGCTCCGCCAGTCCGAACGTGGTGGAAGCGCGTGGTCATGCCGCCGCGTGGGTGCGACGGGGCGGCGTAGCTGCGCGCTACGATCCGGATCGGCATACGCGCCGCGCAATCGCCGTAGTGCGCAACCCGTTGCTCCCGCCGTCGTGCCTGGCGCATCGGGCCCAAACAACAGCACCATGTCGAAGAGTCGCCGCAGGAGACAGGTCAGAGGTGAGATTCCTGCCCGGCGATCAATGCCCGCTCCCGCAATCACCGTAGGGGCGCACGGCTGTGCGCCATGCTCGGTTTGGCGCATCTGCACGGAGACGCGCAGCGTGAGTTTACCGCCGCAAGAACACCCAACCACCGGCCGCTACCCCGCCCGCGCCCGTCAACACTACGACCGCCACGGCTACAGCCGTCCAGTTCACCGACGCATCATCTCCGTCGCCATCTGAGCCGCTCGTCGGCGTCGCCGTCACGCACGCACCCGCGCCAGGCGAGGCGGTGCCGCCGCATACCCGCACGACCGTCCGTGTCGGCGTGGGAGTTGTCGTGAAAGTCCTCGTCACCGCGACCGTCGGCGTGGATGTCGATTCTTCCACCGGCGTCTCGGTCACTTCCGGCGTTTCACGCGCGGTCGGCGTCGGCGTTTCCGCACAAGGCGGCGACGGCCCCAGCCCTGTCGTATCGCAGCCGATCGGGATCGGAGTCAGCGTCACGCACGGCGGCGAGCTTTCCTGCGTATTGGGAATGCAGTCGGGCTCGAACGTCGCGTACGTTGCGATGGCGCACGGCGGCGACCAGTTCCCGGTCGGATCGCACTCACCCGGCTCCGGAATGATCGTGTACGTGTAGCACAGCCGGGGTGAGCCACCGCCCGCGTTCTCGATGCAGAATTGGTGGCGTCCGACATCGTTGGCAGCTGAGGGAGGCGTTACGACGCCACTCGCGCTCAACGTCTCACAATCCATCGGTACGCTGCCGAGGTCGATGTCGTCCCACGTCAAGGCGACCTGCGTCTTCTCGGGGCATGCGGGATCGCCGGCCAGGCGGTTCAGGGTGTAGGTGAATGCAAACGTTTCGGACGCACGGCCCGCATATTGCGTGAGCTTCACGTACGACCCGAACGCACCCGCGCTCTGCGATGACATCAGCATGATCGCGGTGATCGCCACGCCCGCGGCGAATCGAACGATCGCGCGCATCGCTAGTCCGCTCGTTGCGCGAGCGCCGTGCGGTTGATGCTCGCGGCGAGGTACCCGCCGCCGAATCCGTTATCGATGTTCACGACGCCAACGCCCGCCGCGCATGAGTTCAGCATCGCAAGCAGCGCGGCCAGTCCGCCGAAGCTCGCGCCGTAGCCGATCGATGTCGGCACAGCGATCACCGGCACGTTCACGAGCCCCGCCACGACGCTCGGCAGCGCGCCCTCCATGCCAGCGACCACCACCAGCGCCCGCGCCTCGCGTAGCACCGGCACCTGGTCCAGCAGGCGATGGATCCCGGCCACGCCGACGTCGTACATGCGCTTGACGGTGTTCCCGCACATCTCGGCCGTGATCGCCGCTTCTTCCGCGACCGGCAAGTCCGCCGTCCCGGCGCAGAGCACGATCACGCCGTCCTGCTTCAGCACGGGCGTCCGTTCGAGGGTCACGCAGCGGGCCGCCTCGTGGTGTGTGGCATCCGGCACTATCGCGAGCAGGGCTGCCGCCGAGTCGGGCTGTATGCGAGTGACCAGCAGGCGGTCGGACTGCTCCAGCAGAGCTCGCGAGATCCCGACGATCTGGTCGGCCGTCTTCCCCTCGCCCAGCACGACTTCAGGCATCCAATCCCGAAGCGCACGGTGGTGGTCGACCTTCGCGTAGCCGATATCTTCGTAGGGAAGGTGGCGCAATTCCCCTAAGGCCGCGTCAATTTCGGTTCGGCCCTCGGCCACGGAGGCCAGTAGCGCTCGGAGTCGGTGCTCTTCGATGACTATGCTCCTGCGGGCTTCCGCGTGCTTCATGATAACACTGGCGGACTTGACGCCCCGCCGTCATCCGGTTGCGTACGCGCGCTCCCGTCTCGATACTCAAGGCGTGCTCACACGCCGTATCTGGTCCTACCGCACCGAAATCGCCTTCTGGGCGCTCTGGCTGGCCGCCGTCGCTGCCTTCATCGGCCTGGCCGCCTGGGCGGATCAGCGCTACACGCTGCCGCTCGACAGACGCGTCACGTTCGGCGTGCAGGAGCTCTACCGGTACGAGGGCGCGAGCCGTTTCTTCGACGAGATTAATCGTCTCGGCAGCGAAGGCACAATCACGCTCGTCCTCTTCTCAGCGTTCGCGGTGCTCCTGCTGCGCGGCCTTCGCTACGAAGCGCTGATGATCGCCGGCACCGGCGCCGTCCGCTTCATCCAGCTCGGCGTGCGTGAGCTTGTGCATCGGCCCGACGAGGAGTTCCTCATCCTTCGCTCGGTCTATGCCGGCCTCGACCGTCCCAACTTCTACCCCGATGCGTATGGCTTCCCGAGCGGCCACGTCTTCGGCGCAACGATCGTCTACGGCCTCATCTTTGCCTACGCGCCGCGTGCGCTCACGGTCGGTCCGCTCGCGATGCTCGTCCGCGCCTCTTGCGTCTTCGAGATCGTCCTCATCGGCCCCGCCCGCATGTACGAAGGCGCCCACTGGTTCAGCGATGTCTACGGCGCCATCCTGCTCGCCGGCATCTACCTCGCTCTCGCTTGGAAGCTCGACGGCATGATCAACCACATCCGCACCGCCGATGAAGAACGCACCCTCGCGGCCGACGCCGGCCTAACCGCCGCGCCCGCGCCGTCCGCGCGCTTCAACGGCACGCCCCGCCCCGCAGACCCCACCCGCGAACCCGAATCCGCCCTCCGCCGCTAGGCGCCTTGCCGATATGGAGCGCCGGCGCCCCGCCGGCAACCCGCTCTCAAGCAAGACGACCGCTCATCCCAGCTCGACAGAGTGGCACAGCCGTCCCCGGCTGTGATCCGCCCTTCAGCTTCGAGCAAGGACCGATCGTTATGCGGCTGTCCGCAAACCGATCCAGGCTGGGCGATACGTCGCCCGAGCAACAGATGGATCGCTACCTCTCGATCCTGTACACCCGGAGCATGGAGTTCCGCCCGTTGCGCCGCGATGAGATCGAGCTGATCTGGACGATCGACAGGCGTGAGTTCATCGCCCGCACGTACCGCGTCCAGGACGGCGAGCTGGTTCTCACCCCGGATGATTTCCACGTGCCCGGCTGGCACCCCGACACCTTGCGCACGACGACGCCGCTGCTATACGAGTGCCACAACCGCGGCGGCAAGTTCTTTGCGGCATTCGAAGGTGACCAGCTAGCGGGAATCGCCGTTCTTGATACCGTCTGGCGAGGGGAGCGCCGCAATCTCCTGCAACTCGAGATGCTTCACGTTGGACGCGATCACCGCGCCAACGGACTGGGGACGCGGCTGTTCGAGCAGGCCCGCACAGCCGCGCGGAATTGCGGCGCGGTGGGCCTGTACATCTCGGCGACGCCGTCGGAGAACACGGTCCACTTCTACCAGGGGCGTGGCGCGCTGCTGCTCGGTATTCCTGATGTGGCGTTGTTCGCCAAGGAACCCGACGACATCCATTTCGAGTGCTCCGTGTAGCGAATCCGCGTCAGCTCGCCGAGGTGCCCTACCAACTGAAACCCTCGTGCTCTCGGTGGATCGTGACCCTACAGCCCCACGATCTCCCGCCCCGCATCCAGCACCTTCCGCACCAGCGATCGATCTCCGACGACCTCCGCGTAGATCCGCACCAGCGGCTCCGTCCCGCTGAACCGGAACAGCAGCCACCCCTGATCGCCCAGTGAGAAGCGGAAGCCGTCCGTCGTGTCGCGGCTCGTCACTTCGATCCCGGCCACCGAGTCCGGCCGGGCGTCCTCCGCGCGCTTCCAAACCTTGTCGCGGTCCTCGTCCTTCAGCGCGATGTCGAGGCGGTCGTAGTAGTGCGGTCCCACCTTTGCGTACACCTCCGCCAGCAGCTCGCTCGGGCGCTTGCCCGTGCGCGCCATGAAGTCGAGCATGTACAGCCCGGCGAGAATGCCGTCGCGCTCCGGCACGTGGCCGCGGAAGCCATAGCCGCCGCTCTCCTCCCCGCCGATCAGCGCGTCCGTCTCCATCATCTTCGGGCCGAGGAACTTGAACCCCACCTGCGTCTCGTACACCGGCACGTTGTAGATCTCGCCCAGCCGCTGCACCATCGCCGTCGTCGTGATCGACTTCACGATCGCGCCGCGTTCGCCGCGCGTCTCTAGCAGGTAGTACGAGAGCAGCGCGAACACCTGGAGCTGGTCGATGAAGTTGCCCTTCTCGTCCGCGATCCCCACGCGATCCGCATCGCCGTCCGTCGCAATACCGACGTCGAACCCGCCCTTCGCCATCAGCGCTTCCATATCGGTCAGGTTCCGCGCGATCGGCTCCGGCGCATGCATCCCCGGGAACACCGGATTGCGAAACCCGTGCAGCTCCGTCACTTTCGTCCTACCGCCGTCCAGCAGCGCGCCGAAGTAACCCGCGCCCGTCCCGTACATCGCGTCGTACGCGACGTTCAGGCCCGCCGCCTTCAGTCGGTCCAGATCGATCAGCCGCGCCAGTTGCGCCAGGTACGGCGCGCGCGGGTCGAACATCTCGACCATCCCCGACGCCTTCGCCGCTTCGATATCCAACCTCGCCACGTCCCGCCCGACCAGCGACGGCAGCGGCTCCTCAAGCTGTGCGACTATCTCCGGCGATGCGCTGCCGCCGTACTCCGGCTTGTATTTGAATCCGTTCCAGCGCCACGGGTTATGGCTCGCCGTGATCACCACGCCGCCACCCGCCTTCCGGTCGATGATCGAATAGCTCACCACCGGCGTCGGGCACAGCACGCTCGTCAGCGCGACCTTGATGCCCTGCGCCGCCACGACTTCCGCCACTGCGTCGGCGAAGTCCTCCGACGCGAACCGCGCGTCGTACCCGACGATCAGCCCGCGCTCGGCCAGCCCATGCTTCTTCAGGTACATCGCGACGCTCGCCGCGCACGCCCGCACGTTATCGAACGTGTAGTCCTCGCCGATTACTGCGCGCCAGCCGTCCGTCCCGAATTTGATAAAAGTCGGCGGACGCATCTCGTTAGTCATAAGGGACGCTTGCCTCCGTGCAGGTGTTTGGCGGTGTCACGGACAGGTTGCCGTGAATCGCCCCTCAGAGCAATCGGAAGCGGCCTATCTGAGGGAGCGCGTGCTCGAGACTCGCCGGCGCCATCTAACGCAGCCCCAAAGACGAACCTCTGCGGTCTCTGCGTCTCTGCGGTGAACTAATAGTCAGGCGGAGCCGCAGCCGCGACGTTGCCGATCAACCGCTCCACCGCACGCCGGTTCGCCTCGTCCAGCAACTCCAGCACGCGGATCGCCTCGTCCTCAGTGAACTCGCGATCCTTCCCCGCCAGCGCATCCGAGAGTGCGCGCTCGAGTTCGCTCGTCGCCAGGTCCTCGTCTCCCGTTCCCTGGCCGGCGCCCGGCGTCGCGGCGGGAGTGCCGCTCTGCGGCCCCTCACCCGGCGTTGCGCCCGGCACGATCGTCGCGTTCGGTTCGACGGTCGGTTGCGCGCGCGCCGTCGGCGAAGGCGTCAGCCGCGCTGTCACCACCTCCAGGTTGTGCTTCGAATCGTTGTCCGCAGGATCCGCCAGTAGCGCGCGCTTGTACGCCTCCAGCGCATCCCTCAGCTCGCTCGATCCCACGTAGTGGTTGCCCAGCGCGTACTCAAGCCGCGACACAAGCGCTTGCTGTGCAGGCAACGCACGCAGCGTCTCTGCGATCGCCTTGTCGTACTCGCCCCGCCGGTTGAAGGCGTTCCCAGCGTTGTGATAGAGCTCGCCCTGCGATGGAGCCATCGCTTCCGCCGTGCGGTACTGCGAAACGGCGCCGTCGTAGTCGCCACTCGCGTAGTCGTTGTTGCCGTGCCGGTTCACGCTCGCCGCCGTCGCAGAGCAGATTGCCCCGACGAGCAACCCGGCGCCCGCCAGCGGCCACATCCGTGCCGCCGAGCGCAACACAGCACGCGGCCGCCGCAGCGCCGGCCACGCCAGTTCGCTTGCAAGCAGCGCGAGCGCCAACGCCGCCACGATCTGGAACCGCTCGATTGGCACCGACGATTGCTTCGTCTCGAATGCCGTCTGTGTCAACGCCTTCAATTCCACGGCAAGCCCCGTAAGCGGTGAGCCGTCGCTGCCAAGCGCGACATAGCGACCGCCGCCCGCGCCCGCGATCCGCTCGAGCGCTGCCGCATCCAGCCGCGTCAGAACGGGAGTACCCGACGCGTCAACTCGCTCCGTCACCACATCGGTCGCCGGATCGACGTCCAGTACCGGCGTGCCCTCCGCCGTGCCGGCTCCAGCCGTGTACACGCGGATGCCTGCCTTCGCTGCCGTCGCCACGGCATCGCCGACACCCGCACCGCGATCCTCACCGTCGGAGACGATCAGCATCACCTTCGTGTCGGCAGTCCCGCTCGCCAGCGCTCGCTGCGCGGTCTGCACCGCCGAACCCAGATCGGATCCCGGTGGCAACAGCGCTCGCTCCGCCTCGATGCCGCCGACGATGGCACGCAGCGCCTGCACGTCCGCCGTCAGCGGCGAGCGCGTGAACGCGGTCCGCGCGAACATCACCAACCCCACGCGATTCCCCTGTATGCGCTCCAGCAGCGCGCCGATCTCGCGCTGCGCGACCGCGAGTCGCGTCGGCGCGACGTCGTTCGCAAGCATGCTGTTCGAAATATCGAGCACGATCACCAGGTCGACGCCGCGCTGCTCGACTTGCACGTCGTGCGACCCCGCCTGAGGACGCGCCGCCGCCAGCGTCACGAGCGCAATCGCGGCGACGAGCAGCATCGGCGCAACGAACCGAACCGGCGACACGCCCGCGCCGGACACGCCGAAGCGCCGCCGCGCAGCCGCAATCCACAGCGTCCACCACGCGACGATCGCCAAGGCGATCGCCATTAGCGTCAGCAATAGCAGGTACGTCGGCGCACCGAAGCTCATGCGAACCTCCGTAGCGCCCCGTACCGCAACGCGATCTCCAGCGCGATCAGCGCTGCCGCCGCGGCGAGCAAGAGTGGCGCGATCTCGTCGTATCGTGTGTACGTCTGGTCCTCGAACCGCGACTTCGCCAGCTTGTCGATGTTCGTGTAGATGTCCTGCAGCGCCTGCGGGTCCTCCGCGCGGCTATACGTGCCCCCGGTCACGCTGGCGATCTCCTGCAGCGAGCGCTCATCGACGTTGAGATTCGAGCGACCCGGGTTCGTGCCCAGGCTGACGACGCCCACGGTGTATACGTGCACGCCTAGCGTCTCGGCGATGCGCGCCGCGGCCAGCGGTTCGATGGTCGGGATGTTGTTCTCGCCGTCTGTCATCAAGATCACGATGCGACTTGCCGCATTCGAGCTGCGCAGGAGGTTGACTGATTTGGCGATCGCCATGCCAATCGCCGTCCCGTCGGCCAGCCGGATCCGTGGCGCCTCCTCAAGCTGTGTCGAGAGCGCCTTGTAGTCGGTCGTCAGCGGGCTCAGCGTCAGTGTCGCGCCCTGGAACACCACCATCCCGACCCGGTCGTTGGTGCGCGCGTTGATGAACTTCGTGAGGGCGTCCTGCGCTGCCTGCAAGCGCGACTGTCCCGCCGCGAACGGCTGCGTCATGCTCGACGACGTATCGTACGCCAGCACGATGTCGATGCCCTCGCCTTGCGTCCGCGACGCTGCCTCGCCGCGCTGCGGTCGCGCAATCGCGACGATCAGCAGCGCCACCGCCGCGAGCCGCAGTGCCGGCAGCAGCCGCTCGCCCCTCACCCTCCACGTCCGCCGCGCGCCCGTCGCCGCCCCCAGCGAACCCATGCGTACGGCATTCGCACGACCGCGCGCCTGCCACGAGTACCCGGCCAGCACCGGCACCGCCAACAGCAGCACCAGCACCCACGGCGAAGCGAATCGCACCCCATCCATGCAGCAAGGCTAACAGCAATCCACGATCGACATATGAGGAGCCATCTCAGACGATCGCGTAGATCGTGTAGGGGCGGGGCTAGCCCCGCCCGCGTACGGACGCATCCGCTTCGATCGAACAGCCAACCGCCAACAGCTAACCGCTGACGGTCAACCCCAGCTCCCGAACCGCCGCATCGACGGCCGTAAGCAGGCGCTCCATATCCGCCGGAAACACATGCCCGATATTCCCGATCCGAAACGTCTCCGCCTGGCTGATCCTCCCCGGATAGATGACGAACCCGAGCCTCTTCAGTGCGTCGTACAGCGCGCGAAACTCGAACGCGTCGTCATCCGGATAGAGGAACGACGTGATGATCGGCGATTGCAATTCGTCAGGCAGGAGCGGCTTGAACCCGCGTGCGCGCATGCCGGACGAAAGGATGCGCTGGTTCTTCACGTATCGCCGGTGTCTCGCCGACACTCCGCCTTCGGCCTCCAACTCGTCCAGCGCCTGGGCGAACGCCCGCACGACGTGCGTTGGCGACGTAAAGCGCCACTTCCCGCCGTGATCCTCCATCTCGCGCCACTGCTCGTACAAGTCCAGACTCAGCGATCGCGCGCGCCCCGCGCACTCCGCGAGTTCGGATCGCCGCGCGATGACGACACCAAAACCCGGTACGCCCTGAATGCACTTGTTCGCGGACGAAACCAAGTAGTCCGCGCAGATCTCGTCGATGTTCATCGGCATGCCGCCGAACGACGACATCGCGTCGAGGATGAAGATGCGCCCACGTGCCCGCACGACACTCCCGATCTCGGCAGCCGGGTTCAGTAGCCCCGTCGTCGTCTCGCAGTGCACCAGCGCGACGTGGGTGATCGATCCGTCATCCCGGAGCAACGCGTCGACGTCCTCCGCGCGCGCGGCGGATGTCTCCGGCAGCGCCATCTCGATGTAGGCGATCCCCAGCCGCTCAGCGATCTGGGTAATGCGCTTCCCGTAAGCGCCGTTGTTGATCGCGAGCAGCTTGCCATCCCTCGGGATCGCCGTGCCAATCGTCGCCTCGACCGCGAACGTGCCGCTCCCCTGCATCAGCACCGACGTGAACGTATCACCGCCGTCGGCGAGACGTACCACCCGATGACGGATGTCGGTCACGATGCTGTTGTAGTCGTCGTCCCACGTGCAGAAGTCGCCCATCATCACGCGCTTCACCGTCGGCGACGTGGTCAGCGGCCCGGGTGTCAGCAGCAGGTACGGTGTCTCGTCGTCCATGCATCCTCCGCGACCGTCAGCGCACCAGCACTGAAGGCAGCTCGTCCCGCGCTCGAAGCTCACTGATCGCGGTGACTAGCGCGGGCAGATCCCTCACTGTGTCGATAACGAAGTGCGCGCCCGCCTCGTACAGCCGCACATGCGCCGAGGCTACGCGGTCCGCTCGCTTGTCTTCGGAGAGCGCAGCCAGATCGGCGGCGCTCAGCCCAACGTCGCTGCCGCTCGCCGCGACGCCGATCGACCAAACGCCCGCGCTCAGCCCCTCCAACACATCCGGCACGGTATCGCCCACTTTCACGACGTCCGCCGGTGGGAAGACACCCAGGGCTTCCATGCACCGAAAGATCATCCACGGCGCGGGCCGTCCGGTCGGCACGTTGCCCGGATGTACGTTGCAGTCTGGCACGTACCCCTGTGCCGCAGCCGCCGCGTAGCACCGTTCCGCCGCCTCGGCGAAATACCCGGTGCTCGTCCCGATCTGCACGCCGTCTGCTCGCAGCGACGCCACGGTCTCGAGTACGCCATCAATCAGCACGCTCGCGGCCGCCACTGACGCGAGCTGGAGCGGGACGAAATCCGCAAAGATCCGGTCGATGTCGACGTCGGTCGGCGCGCCGCCATGCGCACCACGCCACTGGCGCTCCGCCTCTGGCAGCGCGAGGAGCGCACGCAGGTGATCCTTCTTCTCCAGACCCATCGGCCCGCGGGCCTGTTCCGCGGAGAGGCGCACGCCGTGCAGCGCCAGCGCCTCCACGAATGGCGCCACCGGCGCGAAGCAGCCGTGATCTACGGTCGTACCTGCCCAGTCGAAAACGACCAACCGGATGCGTCCCATAGCCCCTCATCTCGATCCGCGATGGCGATGCGCACATCTTACTGCCTTCGATGCTGCCACCGGCTTAGCGTGACCGCCGGCGAGCTTGGCGACGACCTCCGTAGCGGTGATTGCTCAAATGAAGGAACCCCGGGACTCGCGCCCGGGGTTCTTCGCTTCTCATTTCTCGCATCCCGCTTCACGCGTCCTACGAAGCTGGCTTCTCTTCCTTCTTCGGCCACATGTTCCGCAGGTCGCCTGTCACGCCTTCCGGAAGCATCTTGTCCAGGTCTTCCTGCTTCCAGATCGCGTCGCCAGTCGTGTTGTCGATCTTCTTCACGATCTCCGGCAGGCTGTACAGCCCGATGATCGAACCGCTCACGAGGAAGTCTCGGCCGTTGATGTTGCCGGCTACGTCGTCGCGGCAGAGCCACACCACGAACGGCGCTACGCCGTCCGGCGGGTTCGCCTTCTCGAACGCCTCGAGCCCCGCCATGCCCATGCCCGCCGCACCGCCGCGCGATGCCGCAGCCTTCATCTCGTCGCTGATCACGAGCCGCGTACCCGCGCGAGGCCGAATCGTGTTCGACCGCACACCGTAGCCGCCCATCTCGCGAGCGAGCGAGCGCGACAGCCCGACGATGCCTTCCTTCGCCGCGGCGTAGTTGCCCTGACCGCGGTTCCCGAGGCCCGACTCTGACCCTGTGTGCACGAAGACGCCGCTTCGCTGCTGGCGGAACACGACGGCCGCGTGCTTGCTGAGGTTGAAGTGCCCCTTGAGGTGCACCGCGATGACGATGTCCCACTCTTCTTCCGTCATGTTGAAGAGCATCTTGTCGCGCAGAATGCCGGCATTGTTCACCAGGATGTCCAGCCGGCCGAACGAGTCCAGCGCCTGCTGCACCATCTTGTCGCCGGCCTCGAACGACGCCACGTTGTCGTAGTTCGCGACCGCGTCGCTACCCATCGCCTTGATCTCGGCGACTACGTGATCCGCCGGGCCTGCTTCGCTGCCCGTGCCCGCTGCGCTGCCGCCGAAGTCGTTGACGACGACCTTCACTCCTTCCGCGGCCAGCGCGAGCGCTTCGCCGCGCCCGATGCCGCGTCCGCCGCCCGTGACGATGGCGACCTTACCTTCGAGATGTTTTGCCACAATACGCCTCCTAACCGGTTGCCTGTTGTTTGAGCGAAACCCCCGCCGCAAGCAGGAGCCGTAGCTTCAGATTCGCCGCCCCGGAACCTGTCCGGACAGCGATCGGCAATGTAAGCGAGGCTTATGTTAGGAGCAAGAACGGGGGCGTACTGCGAACGCGCCGAGCCGCGCGCCGGACAACAGTAGGGGCACGGCGCGCCGTGCCCTCTTCGTGTGTGTGTACGGACGTCGTGTGCTCTTGAACAAATCGCCAAGGGCTCAAATCGAACTCTTCGTGCCTCCGGCGAATCCGTCAGATCGGATCGACCCGCGCCATCTCTGCCCGCACTGGATCCGGCCGGAATGCCTTCCACACGTCGCGCGACAGCAGATCGAGATGGGCGATCTCGCCGAACACGTAGCCGTCTGCTGCCTCGAAGTGCAGCAGCACCTGCTCCACCACCCACTCGCCACGCTCGTCCCACCAGAACGAGGGGATGCCGCTCACTTTAAAGCCGCGTGCGCTCGTGTACGGGCTCGTCTCCATCGCAAAGCGCGCAAAGTCGATCGGGTCACCCTGATCGAACGTCCAGCGCACATGACGGCACTGCTGCCCCGGCGTGTTCCCGTGTGCGCAGAGCGGACAGCGTACGCTCGCCGCCGCCTCCTGCCCCTCCGCCTGCCTGACAATGCCTCCCATAGCCGCACCTCGGAATCCCATGCACGGCATCTGCCGCTCACAGATCCAAACAGCGGCGCCGAAACCCCCGTTGCGCGCAGCACGTCAAGAACCGTCAAGCCAGTGTCAAGAACTAGAGAACCCTCGTTGCTCGCTCGACACGCCACGTAGGGGCGTTCCGTAGAATGCCCTGCCCGTGTTCAGGCACGCCCCTCTCAGCCCGCGCGTCCCAACCCTTCGTGTCCTTCGTGGTTGACCCGCCGCTACCCCTGCAACCCCTTGAGATGCTTCGCCGCGAACTCCTCGAACAGCGGCGCCGCGTTCGCCATCTGCCGCGGATGTACCGACACGATCGCGTGGAACACGCCCATCTCCTTCAATCGCCCCAACCCCTCGGCCGCGCGCTCAAGCCCGTCCGCCGCCAGCAGGCCGCCGCCCTCGATGGCCAACCGCAACTTGGACGGGTCGCGATCCGCCTTCGATGCCGCCTCCTGCGCGAACGCCCAGTCGTCCTTCAATGTCGGCAACGACTTCGCCGTCGCGAGCCAGCCGTCGCCGTACTTCCCGACGCGCTCGAGTTGCTTGCGGCTCTCGCCACCCAGCCAGATCGGGATGCCCTCCGGCCGCACAGGCTTCGGATTGCACGCCCAGTCGACGCACTCGTAGTACTCGCCCTTGAAGTTCACGAACTCGTCCGTCCACAGCGCGCGCACCAACTGCAAGCACTCGTCCATCCGCTTGCCGCGCTTCTCGAACGGCACCGACAGCGCCTCGAACTCCTGCTTCCACCAGCCGACGCCCGCGCCCAACACGAACCGCCCGCCCGACAAATGGTCGATCGTCGCCATGATCTTCGCATGCAGCACCGGCTGCCGCATCGGCAACACCAGCACCGACGTCCCCAGCCGCGCGCGCTTCGTCACACCCGCCAGGAACGCGAGCTGCGTCAACGGCTCGAGGAAGTCCATCGTCGGCGGGAACCCCAGGCTGCCGTCGGGCGAGTACGGGTACTTCGACTGCTGCTCCTTCTGGAGCACGACGTGGTCGAACACCCACAGCCCGTCGAATCCCGCCTCATCCGCCGCCCGCGCGAACGCCGTCACGTTCTCGCGCGTGGCCAGCGGCCCCACTTGCGGCACATGTACCCCGATCTCCATACTCACATCCTTTCAGCGATACGCCGCTTTACGTCAGCGGTACCCTTCGCCCTGCGAGAAGCGCGATCGTACACTACCCTCGTCAGGCGCTACGATCGACGGGCACGGGCCGACCGCCTAACGCCTGGCACTGACCGACCGACTGACGGACCGAAAGACTGAGCGACCCATGCAGACCACGATCAACGGCTTCCGGATGAACTATGAACTCCACGGCGACGCCGGCGAGCCCCTCGTGCTCGTCCATGGCTATACCGGTGACCTCGGTGACTTCTTCGACCAGATCGACGAGTTCTCGAAGACCCACCGCGTCCTCGTCATGGACCATCGCGGCCACGGCGACTCCGAGGGCCCCGATGACATCTCGAGCTACACCATCGTCCAGATGGCCGACGACGTCGAGGCGCTGATCGATCACGTCGGCTTCGACCGCTACCACGTCGTCGGCCACTCGATGGGCGGCGGCGTCGCCCAGGAGATCGCGCTGCGAAGCGCGGCTCGGCTGATGTCGCTCACACTCTTTGGCACGGGCCCGGACTTCAGCGTCGGCAAGATCCCGGCGATCGCGATGTGGATGGAAGCGCGCAACAAGATGGCCCTCGAGCAGGGCATGGCCGCCGTCGCCGCCATGCCGCAAATGATCCCCGACCCGCCCCACATGCCCCCAGGCCGCCGTGAATACGAGAAGGCGCGAACGATCCGCATGTCGGCACACGGCCTCGCCGGTGGCTGGAACGCGCTGACGACGTGGTCCGGCACCGCCGACCGGATCAAGCAGCTCACCAGGCCGTCGCTCCTCATCGCCGGCGCGCTGGAACCCGCCGTCAAGTCAATGCAATACCTGCACGAGCAGATCGCCGAGTCGACCATCCTGATCGTTCCCGAAGCCGGCCACTCCCCGCAGTGGGAGCGACCTGAGATCTTCAACGAGGCGCTCCGCGAGCACCTCGATCGCAACGCCGGATCGTAGTCCGCCGTCCGGAGGTAACCCGTGCAGGATGTAGAACTCATCGGCGGCGCAGTAGACTTCGCGGGCGCGCTCGATCTCGATCGTTCCGACGGCGGCATCTCTCCGCGCCGCCTGCCCGCATGGACCCGACCGCAACTCCTCGATCCGCTGCTGAAGGCGGTCGTCGCGATGCCGTCAGGTGTGCGCCTCGAGCTCTCGACCGACGCTGATGCCATCGAGCTGGAAGTCCTCACGACGACCCTGCAGACCGGCGATCGCGTGCCCGCGCCACCGCCGTTCGATCTCGTCGTGGATGGCGCATTCGTCGCGCGTAAAACAACGTCCCGCGGCAACCAGCTCTTCGTCGATCCGGTGACCGGCGACGCCCGCCTCGAGCGCGGCGCGCACGAAACGCTGCGATTCGAGGGCCTCGGCGCGTCGATGAAACGCGTCGAACTGTGGCTGCCGCACAACGCCACCGTCCGCGTCCGCAGCCTGCGCATCTCCGATGGCGCGTCCGTCAGGGCGACGCCCGATCGCACGCGCCCGCGCTGGGTGCACTATGGCAGTTCGATCAGCCACTGCATGGAAGCCGAGGGCCCGACCGGCACGTGGCCTGCCGTCGCCGCGCGTCTAGCCGACGTCACGCTGCAGAGCCTCGGCCTCGGCGGCAGCTGCCACCTCGATCAGTTCGCTGCGCGCACGATCCGCGATCTCCCCGCCGATATGATCAGCCTGAAAGTCGGCATCAACGTCGTGAATATGGACTCGCTGAAAGAGCGCACGTTCGTGTCGAGCCTGCACGGCTTCCTCGACACCGTCCGCGACGGACATCCCGACACGCCGATCCTGCTCGTGTCGCCCATCATCTGTCCCGCCGCCGAAGATCGCCCCGGCCCGACGGTCCCCGACGCACGCGGCGTCTTCCGCGTCCTCGACCGACCCGCAGCGCTTTCGAACGGCTGCCTCACCCTCCGCCGCATCCGCGAGATCATCGAGTCCACCGTCGACGCGCGTCGAGCCTCAGGCGACACCAACCTCCATTACCTCGACGGCCTCAAGCTGTTCGGCGAAACCGACCTCGCAGACCTGCCCGACGGCCTCCACCCCAACAGCGCCGGCTACCAGCGCATGGCCGAACGCTTCCACCAACAAGCCTTCGCCCCCAAAGCCCCCTTCGCCCCTCACTAGCATCACGGAACGATCGTGTAGGGGCACGGCGAGCCGTGCCCTCTCCGCCCAGCGCCACTTCTCGTCGTCTAGCTCAATCTACGAACCGCTCCCCTCTCCACGTCGTGGAGAGGGGTGGCCGAAGGCCGGGGTGAGGTGCGCGTACCAGCGCCGAACCACGCGCAGCTAATCAGCACAGCCGTCCCCGGCTGTGAGTCGCCCACGCGGCGGGATCACGTAGGGGCACGGTGCGCCGTGCCCTCTCCGATGAGGCTCGATCTCTCGACGTCCAGCAGAAATCCCCGAAACGCCCCCTCTCCGCCGGGCGGAGAGGGGTGGCCGCAGGCCGGGGTGAGGTGAACCCTACTCAAACACGCGCAGCGAAGCACTCTCGATCTGCGCGCGCAGCCGCACCAGCCGCTCCGCATCCATGCTGCCGCGTATCGCATCCCCCGTCGCCTCATCGAACGGCACGTACGTGAACGCGTCCGACCCGCGCCGCACCAGATGCAACTCCACCACTTCCTCGAGCGTCTCCGTCATCGTCTCTTCGCTCACCCGCAGCAGGTGCCGCATCACCTCGTACTGCAACGGCCGCACCGAAGCCGACACCAGGTCCGACAACCGCCGCCCCGCGCTAGAAAGCGTCAGCAACCGCTCCGCCCGCATCCCAGATTCATCCATAACCTGAGTGTACCGACACAGCCCGTCAGCCAATCAGCCGATCAGCCAGTCAGCCCCCACCTCCAACCTCCAACCTCTAACGCCCCCAAAACTCTGTGCCCTCTGTGTCCTCTGTGGACCAAAACCCGTAATATCGTGCGATGACACGCGAAGGTCCCGCATACGGCATCATCGTCGCCGCCGGACGCAGCGAGCGCATGGACGGCGTCGACAAGATCTTCACCGCCCTCATGGGACGCCCGCTGCTCGTGTGGAGCCTCGCCGCCTTCAAGGAGTGCGACGCCATCGAGCGCGTCGTCGTCGTCGCCGCGCCGAACGCCGTCGGCCGCGTGCGCGACCTCTGTGCTGAGTGGCGATTCGCGAAAGTGACCGCCGTCATCGCCGGCGGAGAAACCCGCCAGGACTCCGTCCGCGCCGGCCTCGATGCAGCGGAAGACGCCGCCATCGTCGCCATCCACGACGCCGCCCGCCCGCTCGTCACCGCGGACCTGATCGAGCGCGGCGTCGCCATCGCGCGCGAAACCGGCGCGGCGCTCTGCGCCATCCCCGCGCGCGATACCGTGAAGCAGGTCGATGGCGATCCGCCCGTCGTGCGCGCCACCCACGACCGCGCGCACATGTGGCTCGCGCAGACCCCGCAGGTATTCGACCGCGCGCTTCTGCTCGATGCCCACGCCCGGGCAACCTCAACCGCCACCGACGACGCCGCCCTCGTCGAGGCGGCGGGCCACGAAGTCCGCGTCTACGAAGGCGCCCCCTCGAACTTCAAGATCACCACACAAGAAGACCTAATCACCGCCGAAGCACTCCTCCGCGAGCGCTTCGCGATCTAAAGCGGTCGCGTCCTATCCAACAGCTAGACGACTGCGCATCGTCGCGCGCCGCGTGACGACGTGTGGCCGGTCGCTGAGATGGCGGGGCGACTGAGCAACGGCCATTTCGGGATCTGTTCCGAAAACACGCGCTATATCAGGAATTCAATTCAGCTCCGAGACCTGAGCCAACAACGCCCTAAGGTGCCCGAGCCGGGCTGTGAGCAGGTCAAAGACTGTCGTCTCGCCCCGTTGAATTGGGTATCCCTCACCACCATAGAGAACTGCTTCAGCAACACCATACTGTTCGCGCAAGAATTGCTTCACGCTCACGTCCCATTGAGTGAACTGGTCATACACTAGTTCACTCATCGTGAACCCACCGAGCGACTCCTTAGAAGGCGGGAATTCGTAGTCCTTCTTCAGGAGCATTAGGTCTTTGCCGTCGCTGTACAATTTGCCCAATATTTCAGTTCGGTGATGGCGTTCCGACTGGGCCGCTTGCTCCGCGCGCAACGCTCGTACTGTTGCCTTGCCAACGTCAGTTAACTGGTAGCTGTTGTAGGGGGCGGTTCCATAGGCCCGAATCGCGCCTCCACCAGGTGCGGGGTCAATGCGCTCGCAGCCTAACAACTGGTGCAAGACGAACTCGGCGAGGATCTCCGGTGGCACGTCCTTGTGATCAGTAGGCTGATCCGGTGGCGAAATCGCATTCTGGATGGTCGCTTGAAATGTCATTGCTGAAGTCGGCGTCGTTAGTCGGTCCGCCGCCATTAGCAAGATTTCTGCCAGATCGAACCACTGCTCATTTGGACCCAAGGAAAACTTGACGTGTCGGAGTTCGCCAATGCGGTGCTTCAGGTCCTGCGAGTCATTCGGCGGAGTCGCTGCTGGTGGCGCTTCATAGTAGTCGCGAAACGTCATGTCTCCAGTGGCTGCGAAGGCGCGACCGCCGTCCGCTTTCGCGGTGGCTTTGTTCTGGGGAACGGGTTCACGATGGCTCTTCGTTTTCACGCTGAACGGTGCTGTTGGAACGAGGTGCAGTACGACGGAAAAAGCTAGGACTGCCAGCGCAAGGGTGATTGGCACGAGTAGCGGGTATGCCCACCACGGTGCGCCTGCGAGTTTCGATAGGCCAACAGCAAGTCCTAGGCTGATCGCGGGCAGGACCTTCGTGACGAACTAGGGCCACAGGTACTGGTAAGAGAACTGTGCGTCGCTGCCGAGGCCGATGGCGCTGAGTGCCCATTTCCCGATCCGCCGCAACCAGCTAAGCATACGCAAGCCCTCCGGGGATCACGGCGCCAACCGTTACTCCACTATGGCCGCGGCGGAATAACAATCACATCGCCGATGTGCATGTCCGTCGGATTGATCCCGGGGTTCGCCGCCAGCAACGCCTCGAGCGTGATGCCGAACTTCTCCGCGATCGACGCAGGAAAGTCGCCCTCTTCGACGGTGTAGGTCTGCCCCACCGACGATGGTGTCGCCGTAGCGCCCGGTGCAGGCGTGTCCTGTGGCGCCGGCTCAGTCGTCGGCGATGGCGGCGCCTCGGTGGGCGGCGGTTCCGTCGCTGCGGGCGCCGGCGTTTCGGTTGCCGGCCGCGCCGTCGCGCTGCCCGACGCGCGCGTCGCCGTCGATGGCGGTACGGTCGCCGCGGGCGGCGGCTCGGTGCTCTGCGGCAGCTTGATCGACTGCCCCGCGCGCAGTGTCTGCGGATCCAGCCCCGGATTCGCCGCCAGGAGATCCTCGAGCACGAGACCCAGCCGCGAGGCGATCCCCGCAAGCGTGTCGCCGTCCTTGATCGTGTAGCTCGATCCGCCGCCCGACTGCACGACGCTGTTGCTCAGGATCTTCGGCTCCGGCAGCTTTGCCGGCAGCGTCGCCGTCGGGATCTTGCTGCTGTCCGGCGCCTTGCCGTTCGACGATCCGCCGCCGAAGCAGCCGCTCCCGGCCACTGCCAGAAGTACGCACGGAACGATGACCTGCCGGACTCGGTGGAGCCTCAAACGCGCCTCCAGTGGGAGTGGTGGAACCGCACGGATCGTATCGGAGCCCGCCGGGGCGAGCAATGCGCCCATCATCCCCCGCCTCGTTGTGAGACGCGAAGCGAGTGGCACAGCCGTCCCCGGCTGTGAGTCGGTCGTTATTGAATCCTATCCGAGAATCGCGCAGATGTCCGTGATCAGGAAACCCTCTCCACGTCGTGGAGAGGGTGGCGCAAAGCGCCGGGTGAGGTGCCCGACCGCCACCTAAGGCGAAGCCGCCAGCGACTCGAGCGTCGCCACCGCCACCTTCACCGTCTCCGCGAGCGACGCCGGCACGATCCGGTCGATCGCGTCCTGCGGAGTGTGGATCAGGTTGTCCTCCCTGTAGAACATCACCACGTGCACCCCCGCGCGCTGAAAGCTCAAGTGGTCGCTGCCCGAATTCGGCGGCAGCACTGCTGACGTCGCATCGACCCCGAGCCCTTCCGCCGCCAGCCGCGCCACGTCGATCAGGTCGTCGTCGCCGAGCAACTCCAGTGAGTTCGCGTTCCCGACGACGTCAAGATTCACCATCCCGCGCAGCCCGTTCAACTCGTCCGACGTCAGGCTCTCGACGTACGCCTTGCTCCCGAATAGCCCGAACTCCTCCGCACCGAACAGTACGAAGCAGTGATGCGCCGTCGACTTCTTCGCCGCGAGCACGCGCGCAACTTCCAGCACGCTCGCTGTGCCGGACGCGTTGTCATCCGCGCCGCCCGTCACCGCGACGCTGTCGTAGTGACCGCCCGTCACGGTGTCGCACGCTGCCACACCTTCGGGCTTCGCCACGACGTTGTACGCCGTGCCGGACGGCGGCGTCACCGTCACCCTCGCGCCGTACGGCTGCGCCGCGATCCTCGCGACGAGATCCTGCCCCGCGGATTGATCGATGCTCACCACAGGAATCGTTACGGGCCCGCCCAGGTCGAAGACGCCGCGCCCCTCCTCGTTGTTGTAGATCACGACACCCGACGCTCCCGCCGCGATCGCGTTCTCCACCTTCTGCGTGAACTTCAGATCGCCGCGCTCGATCAGCGCCACACCGCCCGCCAGCCCGCCGGGCGGGAATTCTTCCGGACGTCCGATCCCCGCCACAATCAGCGGTCCGCTGGCGGAAGCCGCAACCGACCCGCGAAAGGCGATCGCCTGCACCGACGCGCCGCTCGCCGCATCGACTGCCGGCGCGAAGTCCACCCGGGCCGGCAGGTACGCGCTCGCATCGAACGGAAAGTCCTGCACCGAAACGTCGTACCCGTAGCTCGAAAGCGTGTCGCGGATGTAGTCGCGCGCCTGTACCTCGCCCGGCGTCCCGGCCACGCGCGGCCCGATCTCGACCGCTAGCTTCCGCACGTGTTCGTACACCCGCTCCCCGTCGACCACCGGCGCTCCAACGGCGTCCGGCGTCGGACTCGGCGCCGCCGTCGGGCTCGCAGCAGCGGTCGCCGTTGCGGGCGTACTCGTCGGCGTCGCAGCCGAGCCGCCGCCGCCGCACGCGCCGAGCACCAGCGCGGCAGCACAGAACCAGAAGATCATGGAGTCGCGGAGATGGCGCAGCGGGTCGCTCCCGGCCCGTCGAAGGGCACTGATTACGATACGGTACGGAGGAGCGGACGGTTCTTAGCGGTTGCGCTTGCTGCGAAACCAGTCGCGCAATCGGCTCGGAGCTGATGGCTCGGAGTAGTTGATCACCTGGCCGCGCCAGCGCTTCTCGCCGCCGCCACCCGTGATCGTGCGCCGGCTATCCCAGCCGATCACCGACATCACGAATGCGCCGCCCGTCAGCAGCAGTCCGAGGATCATCGCCGCGCGCGAGTAGCCGCCGAACAGCCCCGGCGCGAACGACGAGAGCAGCAACAGCGCCAGTCCGGTGAGCATCACGTGACCCAGCGTGATCCGGCTCGCGCGCTTCAGGAATCGCTCGAGCATCCCCGGCCCGGCTTCCGCGCGGCGCCGGCTCTTGATCTTCGAAACCAGCCGCTCCTCGGGCACGAAGTTATCCAGCTTGCCGAGCAGCTCTTCGATCTCGCGCTGAACTTTATCTGGCTCTTGTGGCGTCATCAGTTGTGGAGTCTCCGCCGGGGTGTGCGATTGATTGTATCGGCGTTCCCTACGGCCCGTCCAGATTCGCGAGCGCCCACAATCCCCTATCTCGAACGGAGACTTTACCGAGACATTACCCTCCGTTGCGCCCAGCTTCACGTGGGGCGGCTACCGTGGTCGTTATCAGAGATACGTGACCCCGCCGTCAGCACAGGAGAATGACCATGCAGATCAAGACGAGAATCATCACATTGGCCGCCGTAGCCATCATCGCCGCGACCGGACTCGCCGCCGCCGCAACCCTCGTTTCGGCGCAGGAGCCGGACACGACGCCGGATCAGACGAAGCAGGAGAGGCGCACCGAGCGCCGGGATAACTTCCTCAGCAATGTCGCCGCGAAACTTGACGTCACCCTCGACGAACTCAAGGGCGCGTTCAAGTCCACCGCCACCGAGGCAGTCGACGACGCGCTCGCCGCCGGCAAGATCACGCAGTCCCAGGCCGACGCCGCCAAGTCCCGCATCGAGAGTGGCGACGGTATCGGCCAGCGCGGCCACCGTGGCGAGCGCGGCGCGCGCCGCGAAGCCATCGCGCAGAAGGTCCGTGCCAGCGTCATCCAGTCCACCGCTGATGCCCTCAACATGACCCCCGAAGACCTCCGCGCCGAACTCAAGTCCGGCAAGTCAATCGCCGACGTCGCCGGCACCAACATCGGCGCCGTCAAGACCCGGATCACCGAAGATGCGCAGACGAAGCTCGATGCCGCCGTGGCTGCCGGCAAGCTCACCCAGGCGCAAGCCGATAAGGCGCTGGACGCGCTCACCAACAACCTCGACAAGATCGTGAACAAGACCCGCGGCCAAGCCGCCGCCGAGTAGGCCCCGAACCCCACAAGAGCAGAACGGGCGGTCGCTACGACCGCCCGTTCTTAGTGTCTGTGGGATGTGGCGCCCGCCTCAGGCCGCCTCTTCGAAGCTCAACAAGTCGCCCGCCTGTGTCCCCGTCCGCTCCGCGACGCCCGCAGGCAGCTCGATAACATCCTTCGCCCCGCGCCCGCCGAACGCGAGCCACCACTGCCGCATCGCCGGCACCACCTTCACCACCCGGTCCTCCCGGTCGATGAACACAGCGTCGAAGCGAAACCGCATGAAGAACGAGTGGATCGATGCGGTCTTCGTCAGCAGGATGCCGCCGCCGTCCTCGACGCCTTTGCGCCCCATCAGCCCGAAGAATCGCGCCGTATAGGACGAAGCGAGCCGCGCCCGCGACGCGAGCACCGTCCCGCGTTCGGTGTTCCGCACCGAAAAGACCTTCAGGCTCGTTGCCATGTCTGCTCCGTCAGCGCTTCAGCGCGAAGTGGATAATGTACCCGCACCCGCTCAGAAACCACGACACGAAGAACCATGCGGGCCCCAGGTAGATGGCAATCGCCATGCTCACGAGCATCGCCGCGAGGGCGGCGTCCAGATTGCTACGGAGTGACCGAACGATATCCACCATCGTTGAATCGTAGACCTGCCTGATCACAATTGCAATACCGCCAACGCGGATGCTTGTTTGCCGCCCGACCCCGCCATCAACGACATCATCGCCTCCGCGCAGGGCGCCGGAAATCGGTAAAGCGCCGCATTCGCGGGCGGCTTATCGAGCATGAGCAGTGATCAGGGGACCAGTGGGGATCAGCTCAGAAGATCACGCCGGGGCAACACGATACCCGCGATCCATCGAGGCCCGCCTGTTCGGCATTGAGTTAGCGCGGAACGCGTGTGTGAGAGGGATTACAAACTAATTGTCGAGCAGGTCCAGCGCGTTGAGGATGATCGGCCCCAGCACCACGATGAAGAGCGAAGGCATCACGAAGAACACCAGCGGGAACACCATCTTGGGCGCGGCCTGCCGAGCCTGCTGTTCCGCCCGCTGACGTCTGCGGATCCGCAGTTGTCGCGCCTGAATACGCAGTACCTGCGCGATGCTCGTACCGAGCGTCTCAGCTTGGATCACGGAATGCGCGAAGACGTTCACGTCCGGCAGGTCAATGCGCTCTGCCATCCCGTTCAGCGCCTCTTTTCGCGTCTGTCCTAAGGCCTTCTCGCGCAGCATTCGGTTGATCTCGTCACCCACCGGGCCGCCCTGACGCTCGGAGACGCGCTGGAAGGCGAAGTCCAGGCTCAGGCCCGCTTCGACGCACGTGGTGAGCAGGTCCAAGCTGTCTGGCAACGCCTTCCAGAACCTGTTCTGGCGATTCCTCGCGCGGCGCCGCAGCAGCATCATCGGCGCCAGGAATCCTACGATCGCCGTGACTGGCACCAACAGCAGGCTACGCGCACTCGGCGATCCATCCGCACCGGAATAGATCGACATGAATACCAGCGCCGGCAGCGCGGTCGTCGCTACCAGCACGATCGACATGAAGGTCCCTAGCGTGATGCTGCTGTCCGAGATGATCAGCCACTTCCGCGCTCGCGAGACCAGCGATGTCGGCAGGACATTCAAGATCCGGGTCGTCACGCCCTGCGCCGCCGGGAACACGATTCGCTGCGAGAACGGACCGTCCTGTTCGGCCAGCGCGCGTCTCTGCGAGGAGAGCGCCCGAACCCGATCCTCCATCTGGTTGCGGCTGCGCGCATACCAGAGCCCCACAAGCGCCAGCGCGCCGAACACCACGAACGCAGTCAGGAATGGCATACCGCTAAATCTCCACGTCCAGGATCCGGCGAATCGTCAAATAACCAAGCACCTGCAACCCGGCCCCCACCCCCAGCATGGTAAGCCCGGCCGGCGTCGTGAACAGCAACTTCGTCTGATCCCAGTTGATCAACGCGAACACGCCGAGCAGTGCCAGCGGCCAAAAGGACATCACCGTGCCCGAGAAGCGCTGCTGTGACGTCATCGTCCGCACCTCGCCCATCAGCCGTTCACGTTCGCGCATCTGCTCGCCGACGTTGTCCAGGATCTCCGAGAGGTTGCCGCCGCTCGTCCGCTGGATCATCACCGCCGTCACGACAAGGTTCACTTCCTCGCAGTCCATCCGTTCCAGCAGACCCGTCAAGGCGTCCTCCACAGACGCGCCGACGTTCATGTCCACGATCATGCGGCCGAATTCTTCGGACATCGGCGCTTCCATCTGTTCGGACACCAACGATACGCCGTGCTGGAATGCGAATCCCGCGCGCAGCGCGTTCGCGAGCATTACGACCGCTTCCGGAAGCTCTTTGATGAACTTGTCCATCCGCCGCCTTCGCAGCGCGCTCAGCCACACCGCCGGCAGCATGAATCCAATCACACCACAGACCAACGCCAGAATCGTCGTAACGACGCTCTGCCCGAGAAGCGCGATAACGATGAACGCCGTGAAGGCAACGCCCAGGCGAATCATCAGGTACTCGCCCACTCGCAACTTCAGGCCTGCCTGCTCTATCTGCAGCGTCGTGAGCCGCGCCCACTCGCTGTCCTGAAGGATCGTCCGCAGCAACGGCAGCGACGACGGGTTGCGCCGCCTCAGGTCATCCCACGATAGCCCGCGCCGCACGACTTTCGGGCGATCGCTCAGACGTCGCAGCCGCAGGTCCGACGCGCTCTGTGGCTGTCGGCGCGCCATCGACATCGCGAACAGGCCGACCGCAAGCGCTGCCACTACTGCTGCGAGAAGTTGGATCGCCATTATCGTCGCGTCCCCGACGTTATGAGCCCCATATCGAGCACCACGCCGCTTCGCTTGAACTCATCGATGAAGGTTGGCACGATCCCCGTCGGCTCCAATTCCCCGATGATCTTCATGTCCTCCGTCACCTGCTGTTGGTGGAACACGAAAAGATCTTGCATCGAAACCGTCTCGCCTTCACGCCCCGTGATCTCCGTAATGTGCGTCACGCGGCGCTTCCCATCCGCGAAGCGCTGGAGCTGGATCACGATGTGCAGCGCCGCCGTGATCTGCTCACGGATCGCCCGCACGGGCAGATCGAACCCCGCCATCAGCACCATGTTCTCGATGCGGATGATCGCGTCACGTGGTGAGTTCGCGTGAATCGTCGTCAACGAACCCTCGTGACCCGTATTCATCGCCTGCAGCATGTCGAAGGCCTCAGAACCGCGAACCTCACCAATGATGATCCGGTCCGGGCGCATGCGCAGGGCGTTGCGTACTAGGTCCCGCTGAGTCACTTCATTCTTGTTCTCGATGTTTGCCGGCCGCGCCTCCATGGAGATCACGTGCCCCTGCTGCAGCTTCATTTCGATCGGATCTTCGATTGTGATGATGCGCTCGCCTTCCGGGATGTTCGACGACAGCGCGTTCAGCAGTGTCGTCTTACCGGTACCGGTACCGCCGGAGATCACGATGTTTAACCGCTGCTTCACGCACGCTCGCAGAAAGTCCACAACGTGTTGGTTGACCGTTCCGATCGCGACTAGGTCCGCCATCTTGTACTTCTCGCGGCGAAACTTCCGGATCGTCATCGTCGGGCTTCGCGGCACCAGCGGTGGAATCACGATGTTGACGCGCGAACCGTCCGGCAACCGCGCGTCCACGTACGGCGACGACTCGTCGACGCGCCGGCCGACCGGAGCGATGATCCGCTCGATGATCCGCATGATGTGCTGGTTGTCGCGGAACCGAAGCCCGGAGTGGTTCAGCACGCCATCGCGTTCGAAGTAGACCTCGTCCGGCGCGTTCACCATCACTTCGGAGACGTCGTCGTCGTCCAGAAGCGCCTGGACCGGTCCGAACCCGATCGCTTCGTCGATGACCCGCTTGATCACCCGTTCGCGTTCGTCGCCCAGCAGTGACGGGAACTGCTGCGTCACAAGCTGCCGCGCCGCCACCGTCACCGCTTCTCGCGCCCGTCCTGCGTCCAGCTTCTCGATGGCGCCCAGGTCCATCTCGATCAGCATGCGCTGGTGGACGGCGTGAATGGCCTCGTACCACTCGGCGTCCGATGCTTCGTTTTCGACGCTGAACCGCTCGTTGTGAAGGGTCTCGATTGCCATGGCTATCCCGGTCTCCGCTCCCTGCCTCGTGGTGCTGTCTCGCTGCTCCGATTCGCCTCAGCGCAAAACCCTATTCCGCCGCGACCGAACGCCGCTCCGTTGCGCTACGCGTCAGCCGTTGCTGTTTGCGCGCCGCCGCGCCACTTGAACCCCGGAAGGAGCTTGCCGCCCTTATCGATGCGGCCGCCCGCGATCACCGTCGCGAGGTCCGTCAGGCTCTTCGCTGCCACCGAGTTCGGCTGCGTGATCACGATCGGCTGGCCCAGGTGCGTGCCCTGCCGTACCTTCTTGTCGTATGGGATGTTCCAGAACACATCGCGTTGCAGCGCGTCCCGGATGACCGCCGGCCGAACACCGTCGTCGGGCGAGATCGCGTTCATCACGATGCGCACCCGCTCCTGCGAGTACGACAGCAGTTTCAACGCACGCATCGCTTCCAGCGAATCCTTCACGCTCGCGAACTCCGTCGTCGTCACCCACAAGACAATCGTGGCGACCTCGACGGCCATCTCCGCCAGCTCGTTCAGCATGCCCGACGTGTCGAGCACTACGGTGTCGTAGTTCTTGGCCAGGAATTCGATCGCCTTTCGCACCTGGTCGGGCGAGATCTTTCGCCACTCCAATACCGTTGGACCGGCCATGATGTCCAGGTCCGTCAGCTCGTGCTTGGTCACGTAGCGCGGGATATCGTCGCGCTCGATCATGTCCATATCACGCACCATGTCGAACAGCGTGCGCTCAGGCTTCGCATCCAGCATGCCGGCGATGTCGCCGAACCCGTTGTCCAGGTCAACCACGCACACCGATGATCGCTCCATGCGTGCCAGCGCCACTGCGAGGTTCGTGCTGATCGTCGACTTGCCGATGCCGCCCTTGGCGCCGAACACCGTCACGATCGTTCCGGCGGTAGCGGCTGTCGGTAGTTGCCCCAGTTGCCGCAGCTTCTTCTTCTCTTCGGACTCCAGCGCCATCAGCGCCGACACCTTTAGCGTCTCCGGCTTGATCGGCTTCGTCAGGAAGTCCCGCGCTCCCGCCATCATCGCCTTGCGGATCGTCTCGATCTCGCGTGAGTCCGAGTACACGACGATCGGCGTTTCCGGGAACAGGCTCTGCAGCGTCTCCACCGTCTGCAACGGGCGCTCCATCGGTTCGCCCACGCCGATCAGGATCACATCCGGCCGCAGCTCCGTCGCCGATGACACCGCCTCCATGCCAAACCCGCACTCGCCCGCGACCGTCAATCCCGACGCCTTCACGGCCTGTTTGGCCTCGAAGCGCGCTTGGATGTCGGTATCTACAATCAGCGCCGATGGTGTCTTCGCCACGCGTTCCCCAATCCACTTGTTGTATCACTTGCCATGTCGTCGCGTCCTGCCGACGGCCGCGTCTCTAGCGCACGTCCGGCAGACTCTGGATGTCATCAGGGTTGGTGAGCTTGCTGTCGTCCCCGGTGCCTCGCAACGACAGGTAGATCGTGTAGGACTGCCCCGCCAGCGCCAGTCGCGGCGCGTCCTCGGGGTTCACCCCCAGCGTCACCGATTTCGCCTTCGGCTTCGCATCCGTGTCGTCCGGTCGCGCGGAGATGGACCCCGCCGCCGTGTCCGTCTGGATCGGGTTCCCGTCCTTGTCCAGCCGCGCCGTCCCCTCCTGAGCCGTCTGCCCAACCGACAGCACTTCGACATCCTGGAGCAGCGTGAACGACACGGGCAAGTCCCGCGTGCCGACATCGTCGGATGCCGCCGCCCTACCGATCACGATCACGTCGACGTGGTCTCCGGCGATGATCAGCCCGCCAACGCTCGTCTTCTCGACCACGTCCACCGATACTGCGCGCTTCCCATCGGGGATCACGCTCGAGAACGGCCGATCACCCTCAGTCTGCCCGAGTTTCACCGATGAGAACTGGTCGTTCTTTGCCAGCGGGTACCGCGTGGTCAGTCCGACCACCACAGCCTTGTCCGTAATCACGCCGTCGATGATCGCGTTCGTTGGCAGGCTCGCGATCGACACCATATCGCCGGTGATTTTCGTCCCGGCCTTGATGTCTTGTGCCGCCACCGCGACATCCTGCGTGGCGCCGAGCGACGTGCCGCCGCCGTCGTCACTTCCGAACGTGCTGAGAGATACGAACACGAGGACGGCGGCCAGTACCGCAAGCCCGATCGCCCCCATCAGGATGAGGCGATTCGCTCGATCTGGATCTGCGCTTCTAGCGGCACTGCTCATCCGGTTCCTCCAAAAAACTTGCGTTCGTACTCAACAGGTAACGCTTGACGCCCACGGATGTCACACCAGCCGGGGCCGTGCTCGTCTGTCAACTAGGGCGGCGGCGCGGCTCCCGTGGTCAGACCGCGGGCCGCAATTTCGAATGCGACCAACTGGAAGATGTCGCCCAGATCGTTCGCGTCATTCGTTGGGAAGTAGTGGTCGTTCGTGCCTGGGGTAGAGCTCGCGACGCACTTGAGGAGCCGCTGGTCGGCTACGCCGTCGCCCGCATTGTCGACACCGATCGCGTCGCAGTCGCCCGTGTCCATGATGAGGTCATCGGCGTCGCACACGCTCAGCCCTATGACGTAGATCTCGACGTTCTCGGCATCTGCTTTCATCGTCTGGGCGAATTGCGCCGTCTTGATGTCCAGGCTCTGTTCGTTGACACCGGGCGGACCGTTGCTGCACGATCCGCCGGCCAGATCCTGATTCGGGGTCGTCGGAGTACACGCAGCCGGTGGTGGATTCGTATTCGGAGGCGGTGCGTTGTACGCGTCCGCGTTGTAGAAGTTGTCTCCGTCGCTAAGCAGCACTTGGAAGCGCTTGGTCTCGGGGTTGCCCGCCTGGCTCTGTGGCCCGTCCAGCAGCGCCATCGCCTCGAACAGCCCGAGGCAGAGATTCGTGTACCCCTGTGCCATCGTCTGGTTGATCTTCTGGTGTGCATAGAACGGGTTCACGTTCAGGCAGGTGATCTGTGAACTCGCCGGCGGCGTGTCGCAGTTGCCACCGTCGATCGGCATCGCGGGCACGCAGTTAGCGTCGTTTCCCGGCGGTCTGTAGCAGCCCGTGTACGGGTTGTACGCAATCTTTGTGATGTTGCTCCCGTTGACCAGGTAGTCCACGAAGTTGTTGGCCGCGTCGCGCGCTTCCTTGATCGGGCATCCGCTGGCGTCGTTCTGCGGCCCACCAACTCCGCCGGTGCAGCCGAACGCCATGCTCCCGGATCGGTCGATGGTTGCCACCGAGTCCGTCGGGATCAGCCGGAACGTCACGTTCGACCAGGATCCGAAGCCGACCTCGATATCGAGATCGACGCCCGGGAAGAAGCTAGGAAAGACGTTCAGCACGTCTTTATTCAGTGTGACGCTCATGGCGTCGCACCCCTTCTCCACCCCTTCCAGTCCCGGACTCGGACACGGGCTCAGAGGGAAGTCCTGGCAAAGTTGTGATCCCGGCGTCTGGCAGTTCTCGTTCAGGCACACCTTCTGCGTGCTGTTGGCGCTGTTGATCCGGTTGACGACGACTTCTTCCAGCTGGTTTCCACAGAAGAACGAAACGTCGACGCTTGTATCGCCGCCCTCGTCGTCGTCTGTGTACCCGTTCCGGTCCGCCCACTCGAACGCTGCGATGCACGCGTCCGGCGGCACATATCCCGGCGGCGGGTTGGGCGGCAACGCCGCAGGTGCATCGCAGACCGCGCGGCTATTCATTGGCCCCGGCCACGTGGCGCCCGCCGGCAGATCCTGCGAGCCCGCGAGCGCCCCCAGATCCGCGGCGCGCACAATGCCGCGCCGCTCGCTCAGCCACAGTCCGTAGTTGATCGCCATCGCACACGCGATGAACAGCATGGAGATGACGCCAATAAACAGCACGAGCACCTGTCCGCGCTCGCGCTTGAGATTCCGTAGACGGGCCAGCACACGTGGTTGTTTCATCAGCAGAATGTTGGGTTCGTGATCGCGCGTTCCATACGTGCACTCCCGGCGACGTTGATGTCGACGTCGGCAAAGCTCGCCCCGAAGAGCCCCATTACGGTGCTCAGCATCACGGGCTTGAAGACGTACGTAGCCGTAACGTCGACGGCGACGCCTTCTTCCCCGAGATCCTCGTAGCAGACTTCTACGTCGGCGTCTTGGAGCAGGCCCTGCGACTGCGCGATTGTGCGCGCCTTCGCCGCATCGCCTGCGTCGTCAATGAGCGCTCCGGATCGCGCGCCTTCGCGCACGGCGTGCTGCAGCGTCGCCTGGCGGTTCAGCCCTAGGCCGACCTCGAACACCGCGAAGAGAAAGAAGACCAACAGCGGAAAGACGACCGCGAACTCAAGCAGTCCTTGG
>JANNPX010000018.1:0-11895 GCA_031400455.1 Chloroflexota bacterium
CGCCGAGTCGCTCGGTGAGCACCGTCGAGTCCTCGATATCGCTGAAAATGATCGTGACGGTGCCATCCGGCGCGGCGTGTGACGCGATGTCCGGCTGCTCGCGGCCGACGCTCTCCGCCACGATGTCGATCGACGTGTAGATGTCGGTGTCGTTCGTAATGCCCTGATCCTTGAGCTTGATCGCGAGGATCTTCTCAACCAGCGGCTTCATCTTTAGGTCTTGCGCCGTTGCAAGCGCTTCGTCGATCAGGTCCCGCGCCCGTTCGCGGTCGCCGGGTGCGTCTCGCTGCAGCCGGATGCGCGCGCAGTCGTATGCCGATTCCGCGCGCGTCGGCTTGTAAGCGATCGGTAAATGGGCGAGCGCCTCCTCCATGGCCTCCACTGCCTCGTCGGTTCGATCGAGCGTTTCGAGCAGTAGGCCGCGGATGTGATCACAATTGTCACCATAGTCTGCGATGAAGCCTAGGGCCTCGATCTGTGGCAACAGTTCCTCGGCGGCGGTCCTGTCGTTCATCAGACATGCCAGCGTCGCAAGCGCGACGCGCGCGTAGGATCCGAGTAATGGCGTTGCAGGCACATCGTGCTCGAGCACAGCGCGTGCACATCTGCGGATCAGGTCTGCGTCCGGTTTGGCGCCAGAAATTTGAGCAGCACGAGCCGACAACGAAGCAGCCTGGCCGTACTCAAGGCTGGGACCGGGCGGAACCAGGGCTATGGCCTCCAACAGTCGCTTGTGGAAGCCCTTAGCGGTGTCCATCTCGCCGAGTTGGTAGGCGATATAGGCACCGGCGCTGAGCGCGCGGAAGTCGCCAATCGTTTCCAGCCCCAACTCGACGCCCTTGCGCGCCGTTGCCCAATCGCCCCGCCCGCCGGCGGTAACTGCAAGGGCGTTGCCCGCACTCGCCAACCCATACGGGTTCCGAGTGCGCGCATTCGCGGCGCGGCAGGCTTCGGCGAACACGTCCGCTTCGTCCAAGCGCCCCAAAAAGAAGCTGGCGGCGCCAGCGAAGAAGCACGCAGGCGCTTCTACGTCCGGCCTCTCGAGTTCGCGTGCGAGTGCGATGCTGCGGGTGCCGAGAGCAATAGATTCGTCCAAACGGAGGTGAAACATGGCGACGAACTGGCTCCCGTAGAGCACGTCCAGTTCGAGACGGCGCAATCCCAAACTGCGGGCGACATCTCCGGCGCGTTTAAACGCCTCTCGGCCGAGGGCCTCGTCTCCGAGCATCGCGCCAGATTGGCCAAGCGCTGCGTTGAGGCGGCCACAGTCCTCGCTACCGTCTTCGACGATTTCTAGTGCTCGTTGTATGAGCTGCGTTTGGGAACGTCGAAGAAGCAGCGGGTGCGTCCCGGCGAGATACGCCACTTCAGCGGCACGATGCACCTCATTCGTCTTAGCGTAGAACTCAAACGCCTGGCGAAAACTTCGCCACGCTTCGGTCACCTGCGCGGTTGCGATAGCCGCTTTGCCCAGGTCGGTGAGCAGTCCGGCCATCTCCTCGTCGACTTCCTGCCCTTCGCGGGCAGAGAGCGCAGCTCTGAAGTGGCGCGCAGCTTCCGCGTATGCGGACTGCGTTAGTGCCTGCCGGCCGGCGATGGCCGAGTACTTCGCCGACTTCTCGCCGAAGCGGGGCGAGAGCGTCGCGGCCTCGCTGAAGTGCATCGCGAGGCGGCCCGCGCGCTCCTCGGCGTTTGCGCCGTAGCGCTTCTCGAGCGCCTCGCCGACCTGGCCATGTAGGCGCACGCGGCGGGTCGTCGATAGCTCGGCGAGCAGCGTCTCCTGCATCTGCGCGTGCGTGAAGCGGTAGCGGCCGGCCTGGTCCGTCTCCTCGATCACACGCGCTTCGAGTGCTTCTTCGATCATCTTCAACAGCGCATCCTCGTCGCGGTCGCCGAGCAGCGTCAGTGTGTCGTAGGTGAAGTCGCGGCCGATGATGGCGGCGACCTGCAGCAGTTCGTTCGTCTCCTCCGACAGTCGGTTGAGGCGCCGACCGAGCGCCTCACGCACGCCGTCGGGGATCGCGATGTCGGAGATCGACGTCTTGGTAAGCGTGCCTTCCTGCGCCATCAGGTTCACGACCTCGGAGAGGAAGAACGCATTGCCCTCGGTCTCCTCGAAGATGCGGTCGAGCACGTCCTTGCGCGGCTCGACGTTCGCGCGCGCCTTGATGTACGCCGCAACTTCATCGCGCGAGAGGCCGCGCAGCACGATGCGGTCGAAGCCGCTCTCGCGGTTGAGCGATGCCAGCGTTTCGGAGAGCGCGCTCTGCCGTGTGATGTCGGTATCGCGGTAGTTGCCGACGATCAGCACGCGCATGCGGGACAGTTCGCGCGCGATGTGCTGTAGTAGCTGGAGCGTCGGCTTGTCGGCCCAGTGCAGGTCATCGAGCGCGATGACGAGCGGCGCTTGCGCCGCAATCGCCCGCAGGTACTGCGCGTAGGCGTCGAAGAGGCGGAACTGCGCGACCTCCGGGTCCGAGATCTCGGACGGCGCCGTGACGTTCACGCCCGTCAGCAACCACGGGAAGATGCGCGTTAGCTCGTTGATCGCCTCCGGCGTCATCTGCGGGCCGATGACGACCGGCAGATCATCCTGGTGTGCGGCGGCGTACTGGTTGCCGGCCTGGATCCACGGCCAGTACGGCGGCGCGCCGGCGGACTCGTGTGTGCGGCCCCAGAGCACCTGCGCCCCGCGCATCTTCGCGTACGTCTCCAACTCCTGTGTCGTCCGCGTCTTGCCGATGCCGGGCTCGCCAACGAGCATCACCAGCCCGCCGTGCCCCGAGACGGCGTTGTCGAACGCCTTCCGCAGCCGCTCCAACTCCGATTCGCGCCCGACGAAGACACCTAGCGCCAGCCGGTCCAGCACGTTGGAGTCGGAGTGCGTGGCGGCCTTCCCCGCAGGGTCGATGCGCTCCAGCGTGGCAAGCACTTCGTCCGCGGACGCCGGGCGCTCCGACGGATCCTTCGCCAGCAGGCGCAGCACGATCTCCTCCAGCTCCTGCGGGCACGCGTCCGAGAGCCACGACGGCGCAACGGGTGGCGTGTTGATGTGCTGGCTGATCACCGCCGTCGGGTTGTCGCTCGAAAACGGCGGCTTACCCGTGATCAGTTCGTACAACATGCAGCCGAGCGAGTAGAGGTCGGCGCGCGGCGTCACTTCCGAGCCAAGTGCCTGCTCCGGCGGCATATAGGCGACTGTGCCGACCAGCATGCCGTGCATCGTCAGCCGCGACTGCTCGAACGCAACGGCCAATCCGAAGTCGCCGATCTCCGCCGTGCCGTCGGCGGCGAGCCAAACATTGCCGGGCTTGAGGTCGCGATGCACGACGCCGTGCTTGTGCGCGTGGGCGAGGCCGCGGCAGACCCCCTTCGCGATCTCGAGCGTCCGCTCGATCGGCAGCGGCATCTCCAGCGTGTCGACGGCGCCGCCCGACATGTACTGACTCACGATGTACGGCTGGCTCTGCCCGTCCGCGCTCTTGTCCTCGCCGACGTCGTGGATGGTGACGATGTTCGGGTGGTCACCGAGCTGCGCCATCGCCTGCGCCTCGCGATTGACGCGCGAGAGCCCTTGCGCATCGAGTCCGTCGGTCTTGATCACGGCCACCGCGACATCGCGCTTCAGCCGCTCGTCATGTGCGAGGTACACGCGCTTGCGCCCGCCCTCGCCGAGGAAACGCCGCACGGCGTAGCGCCCGCCGGCGAACGATGCGGGGAGCGGCGCCGCCACCGGTGCTTCCGGCGCAGCTGGCTGCGATGAGTCGGCGGACGGCGCGGCCGCTCCAGCGCGGATCGCCGCATCGAGGAACGAGCGCGCGTCGGCGTTCTCCGGGTCGAGCGCCAGCACGTCCTGCGAGAGGTCGCGCACGCGCGGCCACTCACGGCGGGCGAGCGCAGCTTCCGCCTCGTCGAGGAGACGGTCTATCTGGCGCTGGACGCGTTCGCTTGGCATGGCCCCCCTGATTGCACGTGTGAAGAGATGATCCGCGAACCCGCCTGCCGGGTCAATTGACGCGCGGATCAGCTGGAGCGGAGGCCGCCGCCGCCCTCATCCCGATAGCGAGACGGTTCCCGCGCCGCCGTCGACGGTGATCATCTGCCCGTCCCGTATCCGCGCGGTCGCGTCCTTGACTGCAACGACTGCCGGGATCCCGTACTCGCGGGCGGTGATCGCGGGATGCGAGAGCGGACCCCCGGTCTCGGTGACGATGCCGGACGCCATCGAGAAGAGCGGCGTCCACGCCGGCGTGGTCATGACGCACACGAGGATGTCGCCCGACTTCAGTCGAACGCCTTCCTCCGGCCCGTGCAGGATGCGCGCAGGCCCCGTGACTTGGCCGCGGCTCGCGGGCGCGCCGCGAAGCTCGTCCGGTGCGCCTGCCGCAGCGACGGGCGCTGTTGCCGGCGTCCCGATAATGTCTGGCGGTACGAGTTGGCGCCACCGCTCCCATTCGGCGCCGCGCTCCGCTACGACGCGGCGCAGATCAGCCACCGCGTCGCCCTCGAAATCATCGGGGACGAGGAAGAGAATGTCTTCCGCGCGGTCGATGCGGCCGTCCTGGACGAGACCCGCACCCTTCCGAAGAAGTAGGCCGCGGACCTCCCCGGAAATCACCATCTGCCAGTACGCCCGGCCTTCGCGGACGCCGACATAGCCATCCAGCTCGGCGACGATCCGCGCGAAGTCCGCGTGCTTGTCCTCCGGTAGCAGGCCAAGAGCGCGCTCCGTCGCGGCACGCCGGATCGCCGCGCTGCGCGCGGTCAGTTCTTCAGGCGAAACGCTCTCCGATTCGAGGTGGGCGCAGATCAGCGAGAACGGCATTGTCGGCCGTTCGCGCCACGTAGGCAGCACAAGTTCCCATCCCTGCGAGCGAGAGCCGTGCTTCTCGACGAGCGCGTCGAAGGCGGCGACGAACGTCGCTGCGGTCGGCTCGTGCCGAAGCGACTCCAGCGCTTCGCCGGTCGCGCCGGATGCGAGGAGGCGCGCGACCGCCGGCGTCTCGCGCGCCAGCCGCGCGAGTTCCCCGATCTCGCCGTCGATAGCCTGCGACGCGTTGTCTCCGCCCTGCGTCACTTCGAGCGCAATCAGCGCTGCGTCAGTGCCCGCGCTCTCGGTGAGGAGCCCGTTGAGGCGCAGGCTCGCTTCCATCAGCAGCGCCGAGGACGTGAACGTCTGGTGAAATCCGTACGCCCACAATTCGGCGGCGGATTGCAAGGATGCGTCGCCGTCGGTGTTCGCCAGTTGGGCGCACGCAGCTTCAATGCGCGGCTGGGCGTATTGCTGCCAGAATCCCTGCGCGTTGCCGTACCGCCGCGCGACCGCACGATAACGCTTCGCCATCACAGCCAGGCGGTCGAGCGTGTACGGGCTCGTCCTGGCGTAGAGGAACGGCCCGGCGAGTTGGAACCGGTAGAAGATGGCGGGCGGCTCCATCTCGACCTCTGCCCAAGCCCGGTCCGCGCCGGGCCAGCCAGCCTGCCGGAGCCAGACTTCCATCGGCGTCAGCGGTTGCGGCCAGTGCGAGCGATCCCGAATCCACTCGCTCTGTTCCGCGTCCGGATAAACCCACTCGAACGGAAGTTCCGTGCCGTCGTCGCAGCGGAGTATCGAACTAGCAGGGCCGGTCATGCTGCCTCTCCTCATCGCGATCTGGAACGCGGATCGAGTTTCCGTTAATGTTCGGTTAACATAGCGAAACGCCACGATGGGCGCACCAGGGCCGTCACGACGGGTCGACGAGCGGCGCGGGCAGATCGCAACAGGCAGGAGCGGTAATGAGCGTCATTCACTGGCTCGGCGAAGATGGCTGCCATCACGATGCGATCGTAGGCGGAAAAGCCGCGAGCCTGAGCCGCCTCGCGTCACTACATACCGTCCCGCACGGCTTTGCGATCCCGGCGTTGCCGGCTATTCAGAGTTCGATGCCGGAGGCGCTCGCGCCCGCAATCGTCCGCGCATACCAGGCCCTGGGTGATCGCTGCGGCGAGACGCACCCGTCCGTCGCAGTCCGCTCGTCCGCTCTGGAAGAAGATGGATCCGCCGCGTCGTTTGCCGGGCAGCACGACACCTACCTGAATATTCGCGGCGTCGATGCCCTGCTCGATGCGGTGCATCGCTGCGTGCGATCGGCCATTTCGTCTGAGGCGCTAGCGTACCGGGCGGAGCGCGGCCTGCCGATGGTTGACGTGCGGATCGCCGTGCTCGTGCAACAGCTCGTGCCGTCCGATGTGTCCGCCGTAGTCTTCAGCGCAAATCCGGTCACGGGCAGCCGCGACGAAGTGATGATCAACGCGAGTTGGGGACTCGGCGAAAGCATAGTTGGCGGCAGCGTGACGCCTGACACCTTCGTTGTCGACAAGCGGGGCCTCGCAGTCACGTGGCGCGACGTGGCGAAGAAGGACCGCATGACCGTGATGACCGAGGCAGGCACCACCGAGACGGATGTACCCCCCGACCTGCAATCGGTCTCCAGCCTGGACGACGCGCAGATCAATGAAATGGCGCAGCTCGCACTCATGCTCGAGAGGGCAACGGGTCACGCCGTTGACGTCGAATGCGCAATCGCACGGGATACCCTCTATCTCCTGCAGTGCCGCCCCATCACGACACTTGGCTAACCGCCCGACACCCGCAACAAACAGCGTTCCGCTCCTGCTCGCACTTTCGTCGCTGGGCGCCATCCTCGCGCCGCTGAATTCGACGATGGTAGCCGTCGCTCTTCCCGACATCCGCGACGAGTTCTCGCTGAGCCACGGCGCGGTCGCATGGCTGATCTCGGGCTACTTGATCGCGATGGCCGTCGCCCAACCGCTCGGAGGACGTCTGGGGGACCAGATCGGCCGTGCGCGCGTCTATCGCGGCGGATTGCTGGCGTTCCTTGTCCTGTCCATCGCGACAGCCTTCGCCCCGAACTTTCCGATTCTTGTGACCCTGCGCATTGCTCAGGCGGTTGCGGGAGCTGTGCTCATCCCCAACGGCATGGCCATGCTTCGTACGCAAGCGCCGGAAGGGCAACTCGGCCGGTTGAACGGGATCAACGGCGCCGTATTGTCCTTCGCGGCGGCCGCCGGCCCGCTGGTCGGCGCGGCGACGCTGGCAATCGCCTCGTGGCGATGGATGTTTCCACTCAGCGCGCCGTTTATCGTGCTGGCACTCGTGCTCCTTGAAAAACTGGATGTGCATGAGGCGGAGCGTCAGCCGCGCACACCGATGGATTGGCCCGGCGCCCTGCTGTTCGTCGGCCTATTAGTTGCCGTGACGCTACAGCTGAGCGCGCTTCGCGGTACAGCAGGCGGCATCGAGCTAGCACTTCAGTCAGCGGCCACGCTCGTCATCGGGGCGCTCTTCGTTTGGCGCCAACGCCGCACCGCATCCCCCGCAGCGGAATGGAAGCTCTTCAAAGTGCCATCTTTCGCCGCATCGACGGCGTACTTGCTTCTCACGAACCTGAGCATGTATACGACGCTGCTGATGATCCCGTTCTTCGTGCGCGACGTGCAGGGGAAAAGCACCGAGCTGTCGGGACTCCTCCTCGGTGCGATGTCCGTGCTCGTGGCGATCACCGCGCCCTTCGGCGGACGCTTGTCCGATGCGTGGGGTCGGCGTCCATCAGCGCAGGTCGGTTCAGTGCTCATGCTGATCGGGTCGGTGGCGCTGCTCGCCGGGCTGAGCCGCACCGTGTCACCGGGCTATCTCGCCGCCTGCCTGGCGGTACTCGGCCTCGGCCTCGGCTTGGGCGTGGGGGCAGCCAACACTGCGGCCGTCGAGTCCGCGCCACGCTCGTTCGCGGGTTCTGCCGCGGGCACCAGTTCGATGATGCGGTACGTCGGCAGCATCGTCGGTGCTGGGATACTGGCCGGCGTATTGCGTGACAGTAACGGCGGTGGTGGCGATGTCACGACGTTCCAACTCGTGGCCCTGGCAGTGGTCGTCACCGCCGCGCTCGCCGTCGCCGCTTCGATGTTCATCCACCGGTTCGTTGCCACCGAGGCGGTACTCGTGTCGCAGGGACCGGCGGTCGATGCGATCTGAGTCGGCATGACACTGCCGGATTGACATTGGCCGAAGGCGGCACGTAGCGTTAGACGATGACATCTCCTCCCCGCACAAGCATCTCCGCATTCCCTAGAGGTCATGAGTTCTCGTCCGCGACCTTCCAACTCGATCGTCACGCCGTGCGTGCCTACCTCGCCGCCGTGGGAGACGCGAACGACTACGGCGACGAAGTGCCGCCGCTGGCAGCCGTCGCGCTGGGCCTGAACGCACTGCAGCAGCAGATCGCCTTGCCCGAAGGATCACTGCACACCGGCCAGGAGGTCGAGCACTCCGCCGTCGTGCGTGCGGGCGAGGCGCTGACCCTCACCGGCCGCATCGCGCAACGCTCGGAGCGGCAAGGCTTCGTGATCAGCGTGATTGAATTCGAAGTGGCGAACGCCGGCGGGATCGCCATTCGTGCGCGCACTACGATCATGGCGCCAGGCGTGGCCGCATGAGCATCGAAGTGCAGTTGGTCTCTCGAGTCATAACGCAGGAACGGATAGCCGCGTATGCGGACGCATCCGGCGACCACAACCCGATCCATGTCGATCAGGAGTTCGCGCGTGCTACGCCGTTTGGCGGGACGATCGCGCACGGCATGCTGGTGTTGGCGCTGCTCGGCGAGATGATGCGCGGGGCGTATGGAGAGACTTGGAGTACGAGTGGCAAGCTTAAGGTGCGGTTCAAGGCGCCGACGCGCCCGGGCGACACCGTCACGGCATCAGCCGTGCTATCGAAGGAGAGCGCGGAGAGCGTCGAATACGCCGTCCAATGCGCCAGCCAGAGCGGCGAGGTGCTGATCGACGGCCGCGCCAGCGTGAGGATGAGTGGATGAGCGACGAAGAATCACCGCCTCGGATGTGTTTCGCGTGCGGCAACGCGAACGATCAGGGGTTGCACATGACGTTCCGGCAAGAGGGCGATCGGACGGTCTGCGACTACACGCCGTGCGCGTACCAGCAAGGCTATCCGGGACGCATGCACGGTGGCCTCGTTTCGACGCTGATCGACGAGTCGATGGGTTGGGCCGTGTATCACGCAAAGCAGTGGGGTGCGACGGCGCGCCTGAACATTCGATACCGGCGTCCGGTCGATCTCGCGCAAACGCTGCGAATCGAGGCGTGGGTCGTGAAAGAGCGAGGCCGCCTCATGGAGTTGCGGGCGGAAGTACACGGCGAGGGGGGCCAACTGCTCGCCGAAGGCGACGGCGTCTTCATGCGCCTCGATGCGCCGCTGTCCAACGAGATGTCCGACCTGGCGCGACGGAACGGCCGCGACGACGCGCCCGAGGTGGTGACGTGAGTGCGTTCGTGAGCACCGCGTGGCTCGAAGAGCGCCTGCACGATCCGAACCTTCGGATCATAGAAGCGAGCATTGCGAGAGAGTCGTACGAAGCGGCCCATATCCCGGGCGCGGTGTGGGTCGACCACTTCGCCGATCTGTTGCGCAACGGCGACGACTCCTCGGGCGACGTGCTGATGCCGGAGCAGTATTCCGCCCTGATGAGCCGCCTCGGCGTCGGCGCGAAGACGACGATCGTGTGGTACGGCGACCGCCACAACTCGTACGCCATCCGCGGGTTCTGGACGGACGGCTTCTACCAGCACGCTGGCGTGTCGTACGTGCTCGAAGGCGGCCGCGAGCGCTGGATCGCCGAAGGACGCCCGATGACGAACGATGTGGCGGCACCTTCGCCCGCGGTCTACCCAGTACCGACCTCGAAGGACGAGTCGAACCGTGCGGACTGGCAGCAAGTCAGCGCCGCGATTGGTGCGGCCGACCGTGTCGTGCTTGACGTGCGTTCTCAGGCCGAGTACGACGGGAGCAGCGTGCGGGCGAAGCGCGGCGGCCACATCCCGAGTGCGGTGCACATCGAATGGACGGACGCCACCGCTGGCGACAACGTACTGCGCAGCGCCGACGAATTGCGAGCGATGTATGCGGCCGCCGGCGTGACGCCCGACAAGGAGATCATCGCGCACTGTCAGCTCGGCATCCGTGCCGCGCACACATGGTTCGTCCTCAAGCACGTACTCGGGTATCCGGATGTGAAGAACTACGACGGCTCCTGGCAGGAGTGGGGCAACCGCGACGACCTGCGGGTGGAGGTGTAGCCGCGCGTTGATTCACCGCGGAGGCGCGGAGGGATTTAGGGTTGCGCAAGCGCGAGAGTTATCGTGCACGACTCTCGGCTATCATCTGACCTTCCGCCGCCGCCACGTCGCCCAGGTGCCAGCAGCCAGAGCCGCGAGAACTGCGCAGGCTGCGCCGAGGATGTACATCGAATAATTGCGGCTTGACGAAGCGGCGGCAGACGGCAGTGCCGCCACGTCCGGCTGTTCGGCGATGCCGGCAACTGATGGAGCCACAGGGGTATTCGTTGCTGTCGATGTCGCCGTGGATGTCAGCGTTGGTGTTGATGTTGCCGTGGGCGTGGTCGTGGGTGTGAAGGTCGACGTGGGTGTTGTGGGCGCGTCTGGCTCGAAGTCGTAAGTGGTGTCCACGCTGTTGATGCCGATGGTGAAGGCATCGACGTACGACTCCGCGCCATCAGCTTGGCAAGCCCTGGCAAGCACGATGCCTCCATGACCCGGATCAGGGGGCGAGGCAGGAGAATCGACGACGTACGGATCAACCGAAGGATGATACTCGGCGATGAAGGCCAGGTATTCCGCAATCGTCCCACCGGCGAATACGCCCGGCTGCGGCTCGCCGCCAAAAAGCGTCGAGCGCCACTGGCCGCTCATGGCATTCCACTGCTGCCAAACGTGCGGCACGACGCTCTGGCTTTGGAATCCGGGGACGAAGTTCAGGAGATCTACTCCGACGTCCGTGCTCACAAAAAGGCCCAGTTTGAGGTAGTTAATTGACGGCCCGGTGACGGGTTCGTACGCGTAGTAACTGAGGCTCGTGAATTGGCCAAGCTTAACGCCGTTGTACCCATATTTGTACAAATCGGCTGCCGCGCTGCTCGCTGCGCCGCACGACAGGTGAGCAGAGCCCGCGCCCGTTGGTGCTGTTCCGGGCCCGGTAACGAATTCGCCCATACCACTACCGTACGTGTAAGCGGCCCACCCCTGCATGCTCGAAGGCGATACCACCACCGTCGCCGCGAAGGCCGTCCCGATGACTACGGCGAGCGCGGCCGCCACAGATAGCGCGAGCACAGCCAGGGTCCGTACGCCGAAGGTCATGACGCTCCCACCACTAGACGTAGCACGATCATACGCGTACGAGCCGTCGATGTCACGTGCCGTTCGCGCTTATCACGGTCGGATTTCATCCGACGTCTGTCTAATACGCATCGATCTCCCGCAGCCGCTCGTCGGTGATGCCGAAGTAATGTGCGATCTCGTGCTTCACGACGTGCCGCACGCGCTCCGCGAGGTCGTCGGCGTCGGCCGCGAGGCGCTGCAGCGGCTGCTGGAAGATGACGATGCGGTCGGGCAGCGTCATGTTGTAGTGCGCGCCGCGCTTCGTGAGCGGGATACCTCGGTAGATGCCGAGAATCGTGCTTCCGGCGGGACTGCTCGTGCGCGCGTAGTCGTCGGGCCGTGCCCAATCCTCCACGCCGAACTCCACATTGGCGATTTGCTCACGGAACTCGTCCGGCAACGCTGCGACGGCGTCCATGACGATCGCCTCAAGCTGCTCGCGGTCGATCTCGTGCATCAGAGCGTGACGATGTCGCTGCGGCGCCACAGATACCACGTGGCTGCGCTACGGTAGGGGCGCCATGGTTCGGCGATTTCCTCCATCTGCGCAGGCGTCGGCATCTCGTCGAGGCCGTACGCCGAACGCATCGAGGAGCGGACGCCGAGGTCGCCGACGGGCAGCACGTCGGGCCGTCCGAG
>JANNPX010000036.1:0-22887 GCA_031400455.1 Chloroflexota bacterium
GGCGAGACCGAGATCGCTCGCGGTCTGCAAAGGCGCTTGATTGATGCCGTTGCCCTGGTCCCACCGGGACCCAGTCTGGAGTACACGCTCACCTCGATGTTGGCCACATGTGGAACCCGGATCACAGGCAGTACGCCGGACGCCGAACTGATCAACAGGTACACACGTGCCGTCCTTGAACACGATGTGCCGGCAACGCCCCTGCTCAGGGCCGATGCGCATGCCGCGCTTGCGAACCTTGCCCATCTCACCAGTGATCAGGCCGCCGCCGAACGCGTTTTGCCGCACATCGCCGCTCTCGGTCGCGCCTTCATCCTTTCCTTTGACACCTTCGACCACATCCGGGGGCTTCTGCTTGAGACGCTCGAACGAGTAGACGACGCCATCGACGCTATGGAGACGGCGCTGGACTGGATACCTCCCTCCTACCGGCCGATTCGCGCTGAGACGGCGTATGACTGCGCACGGCTCCGCCTGAAGCGCGACGCGCCCGTTGACCCTGCAACGGGGCGCGGGGCGGATCGCGAGCGGGCGCGCACGCTGATCGACGAGGCGCTGGGCGACGCGCAGAAGCTCGGCATGCGGCCGCTGATCGACAAGCTCGTCGCGCTGAAGATGCAGGACCAGGGCATCAGCACCATCACCGACATCTACACCTCGATCGACGTCGTGGCGGAGAGCGTCGGACGCGAGCGGCCGGATGTGGCGACGCACGCCGCGCCGGACGGCACCGTCACGATCATGTTCAGCGACATTGAGGACTCGACCGTGCTGACGGAGCGCCTCGGCGACCAGGCATGGCAGGACCTGCTGCGCAAACACAACGCACTTATCCGCGAACAGCTCCAGGCGCACGACGGCTACGAAGTAAAGACGATGGGCGACGGCTTCATGGTCGCCTTCCAGTCGGCGAAGAAGGGCCTAGACTGCGCGATCGCCATCCAGCGCGCGTTCGACAAGCACAACGCCGCGGAGGGTGAGCACGTGAAGGTGCGCATCGGCCTCCACGCCGGCGAGGTCATCAAAGACGCCGACGACTTCTACGGCAAGAACGTGATTCTCGCGTCGCGCGTCGCCGGCAAAGCGATGGGTGGCGAGATACTCGTATCGTCCCTGCTACGGCAGCTCGTCGAGAGCGGCGTGGGCGCGGGGATGTTCGGCGAGCCGCGCGAGGTGGAGCTGAAGGGGCTGGCGGGCGCACACACCGTCTACGCCGTCGGCTGGCAGTCGAACTAGTACAGTACGCCGCGGTTATCGAGCGGCGGCGAGCTTCGCGCCCGCGTCGGACTCCGTCGCGGGGCGAATGTTCACGTCAGACTCGCTGAACACGCGGGTCCACGACGCGAACTCGAGCAGAATGCCGTCGGGGTCCATGAAGTAGATCGATCGGACGAACACGCCGGCGTGCATCTCGCGCGCGATCTGCATCGGGCTGTCGTCGTGGTTCAGCACGGGCGATGTCTTGATGCCCTTCTCGTGCAACCGTGCGACGGCGGCGTCGAAGTGCTCCTCCGCGATGTCGAAGGCGATGTGGTTCATCGATCCGTGCGCCGTCACCAGCTCGCCGGCGCCGGGCATGTGCGCGGGTGACGAGACGCCCGGCACGGCGTCAGGCGCGTCCGGGAACCAGAAGAACGCGAGCGAGTCGCCGCTGCCCATGTCGAAGAAGAAGTGCTGGCCCATGTTGTTGGGCAGCTCGATCGTCTTGATCAGCGGCATGCCCAGCACTTCCGAGTAGAACTCCACCGTGCGCCGCATGTCCTTGCAGACGAGCGCCAGATGATTGACGCCACGGATCGGAAACTGGTCGTTCGTCTTCGTCGTCAGTTCCGGCTTCGACATGCTGTCCTCCTGCGCTCGGCGGTCTTCCTGTACGGAGCATCGGCCGCCGCGTGAGGCAGCCGCATCTCCCGGTGATGCCTATCGTATCACGATGGCGCCCCGCGGTGCGCAACCGATCGCTGGCCGGCGCGCCCCTTCAGCCGCCGACCGTGTACACTCGCGCCATCGCGTCAAGTTTCCCGAACGGAAGGAGCCCGCCGATGCCACGATTGCGCCAGGTTTCACGAGCCGACGCACCGCCTCCGGTCGCCGCGATGTACGCGAGGCTGTTCGGCGAACGCGACCCGGTCGTCGAGCCGGGTACGGCGACGGGCACGCCCGGCAACTGGTGGACGGTCTTCGCCCTCGTGCCCGACGTCCTGGCGCACGCGCAGGCGGGATTCGCGCTGTTCAGCAGTCCTTCGCGCTCGTTGACGCCGTACCAGCGCGAGCTGGCGCTGACCCGCGCCGGGTTCGCGCGGGGCAGCCAATTCGTCTTCTCGCAGCACAGCAAGGCCGCCCGCCACGCGGGGGTGCCCGAAGAGAAGCTCCGCGCCCTTCCGGCGTGGGCGGTCTCGCCCGCCTTCGACGCGGCAGACCGCGCGATCCTGGCCTACGCCGACGAAATGACGCTCGCGCACGGCCGCGTACAGGACGCCACGTTCGCCGCCCTGCGCGAGCATCTCTCCGACGAAGCGATCCTCGAGTTGACGTACGCCGTCGCCACGTACGGCATGCACGCGACCATCTGTCGCGCCCTACGCCTCGAGTTCGACGATGTCGACGAGCGCGTGACCGAGGTCGCCTCGCCCGCGGGTGGCGGTGCGGCCGACGTCATGGGGCAGATCAGCCGGGGGTAGCGCTGCCATCCGGGAGCGCGCGAGGAGGAACGTCAATGGCAACGGGCAACCGCTCATCAAGCGGCACTCGAACCCCGGTCCACGTCCGTGCGCGACGAGGCGCAGTCGCGCCGATCGTGCTGCTCGTCGGCGACCCGGCGCGTGCCACGCGCATAGCGGAGCGACTCGACGGTTCACGCTGCTACAACGAGCACCGCGGGCTGCTCGGCTACACGGGCCGCTACCGAGGGGTCCGGGTCTCTGCGCAGACCACCGGCATGGGGTGCCCCAGCGCCGCGATCGTGTGCGAAGAACTCGCCACGCTCGGCGCGCGGGTGCTGATCCGCGCCGGCACCTGCGGGGCGCTACAGCCGAACATGCGCCCGACCGACCTGATCATCGCCACTGCGGCAAGCCCGCTCGACGGCACGACCGCACGTTATGTCGACGGAGATCGCTACGCCCCCGCCGCGTCGTACCGAGTCGTCCGGGCGCTGACAGACGCGGCCGATGCGCGGAGCGTCCGCTATCACACCGGTCCGGTGGCTACGGAAGACGTGCTCTATGGCGTCGACCCTGCATGGATCCGCCGCTGGCGCGCCCGCGGCGTGCTCGCGCAGGAGATGGAAGCGAGCGCGATCTTCACGGTCGCCGCGCTGCGCGGCATGGAAGCGGGGTGCGTGCTGACGGCGTCGAATCTCGCCGGACAGCACACGCGCCTGACGGACCGCCGCCTCGGCCCCGCCATCGATTCGATGATCGACGTCGCGCTTGAATCCGCCGTCACGCTGGCCCAGGCGCGCTGACGTGCCTAACGGCACTTGCCGCGCCGATCGCGACGGATCGATAGTTGATCGAGCGCACGAGGCAAGCAAGCATGCTTTCTCAACTCACCGGGCAAGCGGTTGTGGCGACGGCAGTGCCGGAAGTGCTGGTATTGATCACTCACGCGCTGCGCCGCGACGTGCAGCGAATGACGCGCGGCATGCCCCTCACTCTCGAGTTCGTGGGTACTCCAGAGCTGGCGATGGCACGAATTGAGTCCGCATGTCCAGAGATTGTCGTGATCGACGACGACATGATGGCTTGCTCGGACGAGGTCTGCCGTTTCGCCCGCTCGCTGCGACCAGACGTGAGGCTAGTCGCCGTCACGTGTCGCTGGTCGGAACGTGAAGCGGGGCTTCGCGGATGCGCTGACGCGATCATCCACAAGCCGCTCCGCGAAGCCGAATGGAAGCACGCCCTGACCCCGCTGGCGTAACGGAACGGATGCACCGACGCGGGCTCAGCCACCGCCGCGGGACGCTTGCACGTGATCGGCCGACCCCCGTTCACCGCTTGACTACACGATGAGGCATCCTTCAAGCATGCCCGTCCCACCCGGGAACATCGACCACCGTCCGAATGCCGAGAACCACGGACGTGGAGCGCCGCGCGCGCCAGTCGGTATTTCCGGTGGCAACGGGGGCTCGTTTCGCGGGACGCCCTCGTCTCGGACAGCCGCACAGGTCATGCGCGAATTCCTGCTCGCGCTCGCTGGTGTCCTTCTGTATTTCGGGGTCCGCGGTTTGATGTCGCGGAGCGCGGGGGCCGCAGTCGACAATGCGAACGACATCGTGCGGCTTGAGACGTCGCTCCGGTTCTACTGGGAGCCGGCGTGGCAAGGGTTGATCGTCAACAGTCAGGCCCTGATCGCGCTCGCGAACTGGGCGTATATCTACCTGCACTGGCCCGTAATCAGTGCCGTAGCCCTGTGGCTGTTCCTCCGACATCGGACGGAGTACTTCGCCTATCGCAACGCCTTCGTCATCTCGGGCGCGATCGGTCTCACGTTGTTTGTGTTGTACCCGGTCGCCCCGCCGCGCCTTGCCGGGCTCGGATTGACAGACACGGTGACGGCCCATTCGAATGCGTATCGCGTCCTGCAGCCGCCCGCGTTCGTCAACCAGTATGCGGCCTTCCCGAGCCTGCACTTCGGATGGAACCTGCTGATCGGGTTGGCGATTTACGAGAACGCGAGGTGGAGGCTCATCAGAGTGATGGGGCTCGTGCTCCCCGCGATCATGCTGTTCGCGATCATCGCGACGGCGAATCATTTCCTCATCGATGCACTGGCGGGCGGCATCCTGTCGCTGGGTGCACTCGCCGCCGCCCGGTGGATCGCCGCCCGTGCTCGTAAGGCCGAGCGACTCACGGCGGATGGTCGCTGACTCAGCCGCACCCTGCCACTACTCGACGCTCCTGTTGTAGCGCTCGATCGCGCGCCGCGCATCATTCACTGCACGGTCCATCGCCTCGCCGGGTGATTTCCCACCGACGAGCACCTGCTCGAACCGAGGGGGCGTCGCCACATCCGTCTCCGGAAGGTCCTCCACCCGCACTCCGCGCCTTCGAGCTGCCACCCGCCGACGTCTCGAGCGGTCGAAGCCGCGGCGCTGCTGCGAGACTAATATAGGTGAAGAGTGCGCCACCGAGATGGAACAGTCGTGGGCCATTCGGAAGCTTCGTACTGGCCAAGGGTTGGGAGCGCCCGGGATCCGACGTCAGCAACGGCCCAGCGGGCGAACCGCGGCCGTGCGCGGAGAGGCCGATTGGCGGCCCGAACGGTCCGAACAGCCGCCATCCGTCCGCGACCACGGGAGTATTCTGAACATGGAAGACCAGCGAGAGGAGGCGACCCTTATGAAGATCCTGGCAACCTTCGACGGATCAAAATGCTCGGAGGCAATCGTGCCTCAGCTGGAATGGCTGGCCCGCCTGGACGGTGCGGAGTTCACGTTCCTGTCGATCGCCCATCAGCCACGTGACGCCGCGCATGTGCGGACAGCATCACAGCCCGTCGCTGCCGAGTTGGCCGGGTCGGGTTCGACGCCAGTGGCAGCAGCGGCCGGCGGCGAGACCATCGAACGCATGTTGGCCGATAGAGGCGATTACCTCGCCGACATCGTGAGCCGCATGCCACGCGGACGGAACTACAGCGTGGAAGTGACGGTCGCCGACGACGCCGCGGCAGCGATCATCCGGTACGCGATGGAGCATTCGCCCGACATCATCGTGATGGGGACGCACGGAGAAGCCGGCATGGTCCACCGCCTGTTCGGCGACGTGGCGGAACAGGTCGTGCGCTCAGGCGTGGCGCCGGTACTGCTGGTGCCGTCGAACCCTTCTCGTCGGCCGACGAGGAAGTAGGGCGCTCATGCACGGTCGCGCTGTCGGCAAGCTGAGTCGAACGTGACATCGCCTGAAGCGATTCACTCGCTTCTGGATCCGGCTGCCTACGACCATCCCGTAGAAGAAGTACGGCTTATCCAGACCCACATCTCTTGGGTGCTACTCGCCGGCGACTTCGCGTACAAGATCAAGAAGCCGGTTCGCTTCGGGTTCCTTGACTACAGCACGCTGCCACGCAGGAAGGAGATGTGCGAGCGCGAGGTGCGTCTGAACCAGCGGACGTGTCCCGACGCCTATCTCGGCGTGGTGCCGATCGTAGAACGTGATGGCCGCATCTATCTGCACGGAACCGGAGTCACGGTCGAATACGCCGTCAAGATGCGGCGGTTGTCGGCGGAAGGCTGGCTGTCGAATCGAGTTGTCCAGGGCGGCGTCTCGCCGGAGGTGATGCGCCGCGTCGCTGACTCCGTGTACACGTTTCACGCCGCAGCCGCGAGCGACAGCGAGATCTCCCGCTTCGGCTCCGCTGGCGAGGTCGAGGCGCTCTGGCGCGAGAACCTTGACGAGATCGCACCGTTCGCGGGCGACACGCTCACGCTGTGCCAACTTCGCGACATCTTGGAGTTCGGCAGCCGATTCCTCGAATCGAACCGCTCGCTCATCGATATGCGCGCCGCATCAGGGCGCGTCCGCGATGTTCACGGCGACCTTCGTTCCGACTCGATCTACATCGAAGCCGACGGACACATCTGCATGATGGACTGCATCGAATTCAGCGACCGCATGCGGTGCGGTGACGTCGCCGGCGACGCCGCCTTTCTCGCGATGGATCTCGACTTCCGGGCACGAGAAGACCTGTCGGACGAGTTCTGCAGCACGTACGTGGAGCTATCCCCTGATGATGAGACGCTAACCTGCATGCTGCCCTTCTATCGCTGCTACCGCGCGGCCGTGCGCGGGAAGGTAGAGAGCATCACGGCGCGCGAGCCCGAGATCGGCCCGGATCAAGCGATGGACGCGCGCGAGCGGGCGGGGCGCTACTTCGCATTGGCGCAACGCTATGCGACCGACGCGCCAAGGCAGACGCTGATCATCATCGGCGGACTGTCCGGGACGGGCAAGAGCCATCTCGCCTCGGCGCTTGCCGCGCGCATCGGCGCGGTACTCGTGCGGTCAGACGCCGTGCGGAAGGAGATGTTGCGTGCGCCGGACGGGCGCTTGGCTTCGCTCAGCTACGACCGGGAGGCGCGAGCGCGCGTGTACGAGGTTGCGCGGGAGCGCGTTCGAACGCATTTGGAGGCAGGACGCACGGTGGTGTTCGACGCGACGCATCTGGAGCTGACGCAGCGGGATGCGGCGCGCGCGCTGGCCGCGCGATCAGATGTGCCGGCTTTCCTGATCTGGGTCGGCGCGCCAGAGGACATGGTGCGGACACGGCTGGTGGCTCGGGATGTCTCTCCCGACCGCACCTCCGACGCTCGGTGGGATACGTATCTCGCGCAGCGGAAACGAACGGATGCGCTGACGGAGCACGAACGGCGCGACTTCATCGAAGTAGATGGCTCGGAACCGGCGACCACCAACATCGCACTCATCCGCGCCCGTCTGTGACGCAGTGAGCGCGAAGTATCCGCCGATCCTCGAGACGTGACGGCGACGAATCGGTGAACTAGCGCGCGACGAATCCACCATCCACCGGGATCACGGCGCCCGTAATGAACGATGATCGGTCCGACGCAAGAAACAATGCGAGTTCGGCGACCTCGCGCGCGGTACCGAACCTGCCGACCGGTTCCATCGCCTGCATCTGCTGTTCGGCCTCGCTCTGTCCATGCGTGAAGCGCTCGACCATGGGCGTGTCGATCACGCCCGGACAGAGGCAGTTCACGCGGACGCCCTGCGTCGCGTACTCGAGCGCGGCCGTGCGGGTGAGTTGGACGACGCCGCCCTTCGAGGCGCAGTAGGCGGAGATACCGGCGAATCCGACAAGGCCGGCGACGGAGGCGTTGTTGATGATCGATCCACCGCCGTGTTCCAGCATCGCCTTGATGCCGTGCTTCACGCCCAAGAACACACCCTTGAGGTTGATGCCGATGACGCGTTCCCAGTTGTCGAGCGTGGCATCGGCAGTCGGCGCCTGGTCTCCCTCAATGCCGGCGTTGTTGAAGAGGACGTCGAGCCGGCCGTACTGGCTCAGCGCGAGGTGAACCATCGCCGCCACGTCGGCTTCCTGAGACACGTCCGCGTGGACGTAGCAGGCGGTGTGTCCGGACCCGGCGAGCCGATCCACGATCGCCTGGCCAGCACTGTCCTGCACATCCGCAGCAATGACGATAGCGCCTTCTCCGGCGAACAACTCCGCAGCCGCCTCGCCGATTCCAGACGCAGCTCCTGTGATGATTGCGACTTTGCCCTTGAGCTCGTCCATCTAGTCCTCCACTTCTTGTGCGCTACTGGCCGGCGCGGATTCCGATCCATCAAGCGCCGCGAAGACCGGTCCTGGTGCAAATGCACTTGCGGCGATGGTTCCCCCTACGAGGAGAACCTAACCGATCCCGCGAGCACGCGGCCATGCCGATCGGGTCAAGCTTATGAGCCATCTGGCTCCGCTGCCCACGTCAGGCCAGTTGCCGATCCGACTGGGCGCGATCGACTCCTGCCCGAGCGCGAGTGGGCGTACATTCGGGTCGACGAAGAAGGCGACGGACATCGCCCGCTCGCGCACCTCACTCGACGATCTTCAGGCTGGCGGGCACGTCCATGTTGCTGAGTCGGCGCCAGGTTAGCAGCGGTGCGAGACACACGACGAGGACTCCGAACACGAGCGCGAGCGCAATGGTCGTCGTGCCGAGCGATGCATGGATATCGATCTCTGGTAGTGTCTGCGGGAGCCGCGTCTTCACGATAGCGTTGAGCAGGAACCACCCGCCGAGGATGCCAAGGATCGTTGCGATAATCCCGATGATGAGGTTCTCCATCATCGCGATACCAATGACTTTCCTCACGGGCACCCCAAACGCGAACATGGTCGCATGATCGCGGACGCGTTCGTCCATGTTGATCGTCGAGGAGTTGAAGGCGATCAGGAAGGCGATCAGCAGCATCGCCCCCTCGACCACGCGCAACACGACGACGAACTGGTCAAGCAAGTCGCGGATCGCCTTCGCGACCTCACCGACGTTCTGGATCGAACTGACGCCGTCCATTACGAACAGCCCTCGTTTGACCTCGTCGTTGCTGACGCCGGAAGCGGGCACGACGGCCGCCGTGCTCACGAACTGCGCCGGCGCGAAGAGCCCGAAATGATTGCGATCCATGTAGGCCACGAAGCGGAAAGGATGAGGATGGATACCCAGCACACTGACGGAAGACTCGATGAGTGAGATCTGACCCGATGACTCAAGCCGCGGATGCCGAAGCGTGATACTCGAACCGACCGATACCCCGAGATCACTCGCGGCTAGCTCGGAGATATAGATGCCCTCGCTAACACGGTCGCGGCTACCGTGAATGATCGTCGGTCGCCAGATGTCGCTGTCGAGTTTGATGAGGTCGAGTTGGACCGTGACCTCTTGCCCGCCGTTGATGAGCGTCGCGCCCATGCGCGCGCCGAGATCCGATCGTGAAATGAGTGGTGAGTCCTGGATCGCCCTGACCTGTGGTGCATCTTCCGGCAGAAATCCGGCGAGCGTGACGTCGAGGCGGTTCGTCGTCGTCCCCAGGATCTCCCTGTCGCCGCGCTCGGTCGTCGCGACGAATGAATCGATGAGGCCGACGAATCCGACCAGCGCCGCCAGCGCCGCGGCGATGCCGAGAATGGTGAGCAGGCTGCGGCGCGGCGACCTCACGACGTTTCGGACCGGCATCTGTTGAAAGATGCTGCCGGGAACGCGCAGCCATCGCAGGTACGGAGCCAACCCTCCACCACGCCCGGAGCGATACGCCGGGCGGATCGCCTCGATCGGCGGTACGCCGATCGCCCGCCAGACGGGCCAGGCCGTTGCGGCGAGCGGCAACACGAACCCGATCCCCGCTACCGCGCCGAACAAGCGCCACTGAAACGGCGTCTGCCAGACCGGGAGCGGCTGCAGGTCACGCACGAGCGTCATCATGGCCTGCCCGAGAACGTATCCAACGCCCATCCCAAACAGCACCCCGAGCAACGCGATCTCAGCGCCCACCAGCATGGGCCTCAGAGCGATGCGAGACGGGGCGACACCGAGCACCATCGCGATGCCGATCTCGCGCCGCTGCGCTTCGACCATCCGCGTCGTCAGGTTGAACGCAGCGACGATGGCGCCGGCCAGGATGAGCACGGCGAAGATGTTGTAGGTCTGCTGATCACCGTCGATGTCTTCGTCATTGATCTTGAATGCGGGATCGTCGTCCTTCACCGTCACAGTCGCGCCCACGCCAGGTAACCTCGCGCCCATTGCCGATTCGATCTGGTCACGGATGGCCTCGCGATCCGCGCCGGGACGCAACGCGAGGACGAGGTCGTTGACCATGCCGGGATGACCGGTGGCGGTCTGAGCGGTCTCAAGCGAGGTGAAGACCGCGGCGAAGTTCGACTGAGCGACCAACCCGCCGCGCTCGGTGGTCACGACGAAGTACTCCGGTGTCAGAGCGTGGCCGACATATGTGAGTTCCCGGCCGCCGCTGATGCGGATGGTCCCTGAGGGTGGCAAATCGTAGTAGTTGGCAAAGTTCCGCTCGAGGAGGGCGGTGGGCGCCGAGATATCAGACTCCTCCAACATCCGGCCCTTCGCGGTGTGGAGCGCGTTGATGGAGGGCCCGCCATTGTGAAGATCGACGCCGTACAGGAGTCCGGGGACCAGTATCACGCGATCTTGCGTCGACGCGTCGACCTGGATCTCCACGTCGAGTCGCTCCGCCGTGCCTTCCACATCGGATGCATCGGCGATGGACCCGACGGCCGCGGAAAGCTGACCCGCCTCGACGAATCCGTTATCGGCCAGGCGAATCCGCAGGTCGTACATACGGAGCGATTTGAGGGCGTCGTCCGTCGATAGTCGTCGCCACTTGGTCACGCTCGACAGTCCCGCGTAGCTGCCGGTGCCGAGCGCGATGACGAGCGCGATCGCCGCCACCTGCAGCCATCGGGCGCGCAGATCCCGCAACGACCAGCGCAGCCAGAGCGCCGCGCCGCTGTGTCCTCTCTTACCAGTAGAGTTCGTTGACATCGATCTTCCCGCCCGGAGGAGGGCCGTCGCTCACGACGCGTCCGCCGCTCAGTTCAATGACCCGGTCGGCTGTTCGCGCGATCTCGCGGTTGTGTGTGACCACGAGCACCGCGCGCCCCTTCGTGCATTGGCGCTGTAGTAACTCCAGGATGCGAACGCCGGTGTGAAAATCGAGTTCTCCGGTGGGTTCGTCGGCGAGCAGGACCGGGTTGCCGGTCGCAAGAGCGCGAGCGATGGCGACCCGCTGCTGCTCGCCACCGGAGAGTTGATGAGGAAACTGGTCCATGCGGTCCGCAAGCCCGACGCTCTGCAGAACTTCGGTCGCACCGGCACCACCGGAGCGGCTTGCCGCGTCGATACCAAACTGCACGTTTTCCCGTGCGGTTAGTCCTGGGAAGAGGTTGAAGCTCTGGAAGATGAAGCTCACCGTGCGTCGGCGGACCTCAAACAACACCCGTCGTGAGGCGTGGGTGATGTCGTCGCCGGCGATAACGACACGCCCTGCGGTAGGCACGTCGAGGGCCCCGATGATGTTGAGCAGCGTCGTCTTCCCGCTTCCCGACGGCCCGAGCACAACCGCGAACTCGCCGTCGCTCACCCGGAGATTCACGCCGTCGAGAGCGCGTACCTCCAGCCCGGCCGAAGTGCGATACGCGCGCGTGACGCCATCCAGTTGGATAAGGGCGGGTGCTATGAATTCGCCGCCTTCTGCATCGTCGATCGTGCCGCGAATACTTCCTCCCGTCGTCGGAGACTGGCGTCATCTCTGGAGCCAGCTTACGCGCTCAGGCTGAGGGTGGGTACTCATCACGCAAGAGAAGCGTAGGATCCCGTCACGGATCGCGGGTCTCGAACAGATAGACGGCGAGGGCGAGCGGAACGGCTGCCCAGACGAAGAGCGCCGCGCTCAAGATCACGGTCGCGCCTCCTCGCCCGACGCGCTCCAGCAGGTACGACCCGAACGGCCCGAGGATTTGCAGATCCGGCTCGAGGTGGATGATCGCCAGCACGCGAACGATTTCAACGGGATTGCACAGCAGCGCGAGCATCAGCCCACCGCCGCCCAACGACGTTGCCGACACCATCCCGACCAGCAGCAAGTCGAAGAAGAAGACGGCGACGATCCACACAAGCAGCGCAAACCCGAGCGCCTGGACCCTCGACGCGGACAGCACCGATGCGACGAGCCCGATGCCCGTCATTACCAGCACCAGTACCAGCACCAGTGCGACGAACATCAGGTACGTGCCGGCGGCCATCGACGACGTCATGATCGCGATCCATATGCCGGCCAGTCCAAAGCCCAACAACGTGGCGAGCCCAATCGACAACGATACGCCGATGTATTTTCCGAGCAACAACTCCCACCGATCGAGCGGCTGCGCGAGCAGGTACGTCAGCGTGCCGCGATCGCGCTCTCCCGCGATTGCACCGGACCCAAGCAACAACGCAACGAGCGGCGCCAGTAGCAGGCACAGGTTCAGCAGACTCGCTGTGGTCCGGCTGAAGTTCTCGAAGCCGACCCCGCCGAGGTTGCGCTCACCCAGGTACGCCAGCGCCAACGCCAGCGCGGTGAAGATGACGGTGTAGCCGATGAGCCACGAGCTACCCAGCGCCCCGCGCACTTCTTTACGGGTGATGATGAACACGACGCTCATAGCTCCTCACCCCTCGACGTCGAAACGGCCCGCATGATCTCTTCCCACGTGGTTGGCGCTGCGGCGATCTCCTCGCTGGCAACGCCGAGTTCGTGCATCGCGTGGAAGAACGCCGCCGGCGGCTGGCCGTCAAGATTCACGACGTAGCGCCGGCCGCGCGCACGCTCCATGAGCTCAGCGAGCGTGCCATCGAATCCGAGCGAGCCACTACGCAGGACAATTGCACGACTGACGAGTCCCTCGGCACGGTCCAGCATGTGAGTCGAAAGCAGGATGGTCTTCCCCGCGTCGCGCAGGCGCGCGAGGATGCGCTCAAACTCCCCTCGGCTCTCTGCGTCGAGACTGGCCGTCGGTTCATCGAGCAGCAGGAGTTCGGGCTCGCCCAGCAGCGCCGCCGCCATCGCGAGCCGCTGGCGCATGCCGCCGGACAACTCGCCCACCCGAAGGCGACGTTCGGGCAGCAGATTCACGGCCTCGAGCGCGCCATCAACATCTGAACGGCGAGCCCCCTTCAGTTCCGCAGCGAAGAAGAGCGCGTCCTCGCATCTGTCCTCTTCGTGCATCGAAGGCAATTGGGGTACGTACCCGATCAGGCGCCGGGCCTGCTTGCCCTCGTTCTTCACGGAGCGGCCAAGGATGCTGGCATCCCCCTCGAAGGATGTGATGCCGAGCAGGCACTTGAGCATCGTCGTCTTGCCCGCCCCGTTCGCCCCGAGCAGCGCGACGATCTCGCCGCGTCCGATCTCGAACGAGACGTCGTCAACGACGGCGCGCTGCCCATAGCGCTTGCGCAGATGCTCGACGCGGAGGATCGGCGCGTCCACGCTCAAACGTCACCGGCGGCGGCCGAACGCCGAGGGAGCGTCACGCGTGCGCTCCATCCGTTCGCCCAGGCCAGGACAGCAGCGGCCGCTGCGACCAGCAACAGGCTCGTCACCATGAGCGGCGCGTTTACACGGCCACTGCTCTCGAGTCGCAAGCCGTCGGGCGGCGCCAACAACGGGTACTCATCCTCAATGACGGCGTCATACCGGTACACCGGGAACATGTCGGCCGCCATGTCTATGGCCTGCTGTGCGAGCGTGTACTGGAAGAACTTCAGCGTCTCATCATCATCGAGTCTGCCGCCGAATGATGCACGTGGGAGGTAGGACCGGTCGCCGACACCATCGCTGTTCGCGTCGTATCCTCGGTAGTCGCTCCAGAAGTTCCCGCGCCCCTTGCTCGACCACACGGCAGCGGGTGGAAGGGGCGCCTCATCCTCGCCCGGTCCACTGTTGGCAGGCATTGAACCGTGCGACCCGAGGATCGCGGCGGCATTGGCCGACATTGCCTTCACCTGCACCGTGTTGTCAATCACGGCGTTCTCGACAAATGTGATCGGCGAGTTCGTCGTCAACGCCAGGCCCGTATCGTTCAGCGCGAACGTATTCCGGCGGAAGATCGCGGTCGTTCCCTTCGACTGTGGCGTACCTTCCACCGTCATCCCGTACTTGTTCCGCAGTAGCCGATTGCCCTCCGCGAAGAAATTGTCGCAGTCCTTCAGCAGCATGCCCGCGCCGGTCGCGCCTGCCCGGTTCGCCGAGAACTCGTTGTTCTTCACGATGAGTTCGTGCGAGAACATCAGCACGGCCCCGGACAGGTTGTGCGTCAGCGTGTTCGAGACGATGGTGTTCCGGTGCGAGGACATCAGGTGAAGCGCATACCTGCTGTCCGTGACGGCGTTGTCGAAGATGAGATTGTGGTCGGCAAACTCAAGATGAATTCCGTCGGCCACGTAACGTACATCGTTCCCGGAAATGGTCGCGTCGACCACCTTCCACAGATATATCCCATGTCCGCGGCGCCCCTGTGCCACGCCCTCGCCTGCTCTGATCTCGTTCTCTCGTACGGTCGGGGCGTTCGAATCCGTGATGTGAACGCCAAAGTACGAGTCTAGAATACGATTCCCCGTGATCTTCACGCGGTCGAAACCATCCATCTTGATTGCCGCTGGTTCCTGCGAGACCGCGTGACCGCTGTTCCGCAGTTCGAAACCAGAGACGATGACGTCATCGCTCACGATTGTGACGATGTCGCCCTCGCCTCCGCCGTCGATGACAGGCAAATTGCTCCCGATTAGCGATATTGGCTTGTCGATGCGAATGCGCTCGTGAAACACGCCGCCCTCGACGACGATGATGTCCTGCGGCTGCGCCGCATCGATGCGCTGCTGCAGCGTCAACTCACCCTGGGCGCCGGCGTTGCGCGTGTTCTGAATGAGGAGCCCGGAGCCGAGGCCCGCTATCACTGCGAGCACTATGATCGCGTGCGCGGGCGTCCCGGCCCGCACACCCGATTGTGATGGAGCGCCCGACCGCTGTCGCGATGCGAGCTTCGTCACGCGCGCCGTAACCATCGGCCCGAACGTCACCACCAGCGCTGCCAACACCATGCAGTAGAAGCCCAACTCAAAGCGCGTCTCAGAATGGAAATTCCAGACCTTCGTCGAGCCGAAGACCTTCGGTGTAAACGATCCTGTATTGAGGGCGGCCTTCTTGTCCATCGTGTGGCCGTAGTGGTAAAGCCAGAACTGGAGATCGCCGATGAAGAACAGCGGCATGAACCAGTACCCGGCCACGATGAGCCGCCTCAGCCACTTGCCCTGGAAGGCGACGAACCCCGAGAGCAACGTCGCCAGCATGAGTGCGACGACCCCCGGGACGAAGAGCTTCATCTCCGTGACCGTCTTGATTTCCGCCATGCCAATATAGTGGTTGAGGGCGTTGATCTCACGGACGTCGTCGTAGTAGGTGCCGGCGTCGTCGGCGAACTCATACCCGTAAGCGTGCATGACCAGCCCCGCCGGGTATTGCGGTGCGACCAGCTCCAGCTGCCAGAGAGGCAGTAAGAGAGCGCCCACGAGGAGCGCTGCGGCAACAATGCTCGAGATGAGCCACGCTGACTCAGGCTTGCGTAGGATCCCCTGCATGAATCACTCCTGATCCATAGTACGGCTCAGGGGTCCGCGGCGGTGGCCGCGGACCCCTGAGCCAGGACGTTACGGAGAGGCAATGGCGGACGCTGCCGGCTCGACGAGAAGCCAGCCCGCCATCTCCAGGTGCAGTGCCGAGCAGAACTCGGTGCAGTACAGGTTGAACGAACCCGGCTTGTCGGCTATGAAGTCGAAGTTACTCACCTCACCGGGATCCAGGCTCGACTGGATGTTGTAGTCCGCGATCGCGAACCCGTGCGTCGCGTCCTTCGTTTGCTCCACGTTCGTGATGTGCAGTACGACGCGATCGCCTTCCTTCACGCGAATCACATCCGGCGTGAAGTGGCTGCGCTGCGCCGACATCCAGATCTCCACCGTGTTGCCGTTGCGCTCGACCTTCTCGCCTCCGGCGACGATGGCATTGGCGCTCGCTTTCATCGTCAATACGTCAGTCCCCGGAGGGTAGACGTCGAGCGCCTTCAACTTGTCGGCCTTGATGATCTGTGTGTAGTGCGGCTCCGCATTGGGGATCGGCATGTCGGCGATGAGTTCCATCGTACCCTTGCCGCCCTTGAGGTCGATGAGCTGGAAGTTCTGGGGGTGCAGCGGGCCGACCGTCAGGAACCGATCGATCGACCACTTGTTCAGCGCCACGAGGTACTTGTCGTCGGGGCTGATCGTGTCACCTTCGGTGATTGCCAGGTGACCGATGTTGTAGTTCACCGGAATCTTTTCGATCAGCGTGAACGGAGCCTCGCCGGTCTTCACGACATCATCGCCGAGTGTGAACTTCGCGACGGCACTCTCAAGGAACATGCTTGTGTAGCCGTGACCCTGGCTGTCGAACTGCGTGTGCAGCGGGCCCGCACCCAACTCGACCTGGGCGGCGACGACGGAATCGAACTTGATGATCGGCACGCCGAAGGCGTCGGTACCCTCGAAGTCCTTGTTCTCCGCGGCTATCTTGACTTTGTTGAAGTCGTAGATCGTCACGTTCGGATCCAGTTTGCCGCCAACCACCAGGTAGCGGCCGGATGGGTCGACGTCGATGCCGTGAGGGCTCTTCGGCTCCGGGATGAGGTACAGCACGCCTTCCGCAGCGGCCGTCGCCATCGAAAGCTGGTTGATGCCGTTGACCTTCGTGGCCTTGCCGGCCTTGACCAGCTCCTCGGCCTTCTTCCAGTTGATGGCGTGCAGATAGTCGAAGTTGTTCTGCGACGCGCCCGCCTCCATGGACTCGCCGCCCTCGGAGTTTCCGCCCGTCGCCATCTCGGTGTTGAACGAGCCGATGAAACCCCAGCCGTCGCTGACCTTCTTGCCGGCGTCAGCGAGGTCCTGGCTGTACGGCGGGAGCTCGATCTGGAAGCTCTCATCAAGGTTCAGCCGGCCGGTCGCCTGGTCGATCTTCAGCCACGACGAGGCGCCGCGGAACTTCTCCTTGTAGTCCTTCAGGTCAGCGTAGCTGCCCGAAGGCCACGGCTCCGGGAACTTCGACGAGACGTGGACGTAGTCGGAGTTCGGCGTCACGAACATGCCGCCGTGAGACGTCTGGATGTTTGGCACCGGCACGATCTGCTTGGTGCGGAAGTCGCGCAGATCGATGAACGCGACACGTCCGTTCGCCCGGTCCTGTATGTACAGGTAGCGGCCGTCGTATTCACCGCCGGTCTCGCTGATGGCGGGGTGGTGCGTGTCGCCCCAGGTCAGAGTCGTGCCGGGGGGGTTCCCCTCCTTGAGAATCGTGTCGCCCCAGTCGGCGCCGTAACCATATCCCTGCCACGGCTCTGGCGTGAACACGCCGATTTCCTTGAGGATGCGCATCGAAGGTAGGCCGATGGCCAGGACTTGTCCTGCATGACCGCCCGATGCGAACATCACATAGTCGTCCTTCTTGCCGGGCGCGACGTACTGCTGCAATGCGTGGCGCATGTCATCGGGAGACAGGCCCCGCTCGTCGGCGATGGATTGGAGATCCGTCCCTCCGCCATTCGAAGACGATTTCTTTTCGTCGCCGCAGCCGACGCTGGCCGCCGCAGCCAACCCCAGCGTGAGCGCCAGTCCGAGCACCAGTGCGTACCGTGGGCGTTTCTTCTGCATGGTTCTCCTCCCCATGAACTCGACCTACTGTGTCAGGAATCATCTTGGGCTCTCACCCTGCTGAGCCATAGGTCCGAGTGGCCCTAGGCTCGACGTGCCATGTCCGGCGTTGGTGGGCCATTCGGCACGTTTGCCAGGCAGCGGCCGCTACTATGGTGGCAGCGTTGGTGGAGTTACGAGCGTGACGAGAGGAGCAACCATTGGAGAAATATGTTTCCCGGGTCTGGTGGAAGGGTGCGGCAGGCATGGGAGCGATCCTGCTGGCCGTAACGCTCGTCGGCTGCGGTGGCGGCGACGACGACAGCAACGGCGGTCAGCCGACCTCGGCCGCGACAGCTGCAGCCACCGCTAAAGGCGACGCCGTGCCGGTCAGCAACGATCTGAAACTGATCTCGAAGAACACGCTGTTCGACAAGTCCAAGCTGCGTGCCAAAGCGGGGGAAATCACGCTCACGCACGACAACCAGGACGGCGGCATTATCCACAACGTGCACGTCTACAAGGGCAAGGACGCCAAGGGTGAGTCCATCGCCATGACCGAACTCGAGGCGGGGCCTGGCGTGCAGACTCTGAAGCTCAATCTTCAAGCGGGCACGTACTTCTTCGTGTGTGATTCGCACCCCGCGACAATGTTCGGAACGCTCACGGTCGAGTAGCAGCACCGCAGACGGAGGCTCGCTGAGACGAGCCCGTCACATCGAAGACATGCAGAGAGCGGCTGGAGTACTCCGGCCGCTCTCTTCTTCGTGCAGATGGTGGGGATCCGTGGTGTGTCAGGTTCCCGGGTGTTCGACCTGGCGCATCATCACGCCGCCCGGCATCGCGTGCCATGTGCGCGAGATCCTCGGCATGGCCTCCGCCACGTCGAGATCCTTGCACCCGCTCGGCATCTCGAGCGTGAACTCCTCAGCCTGGCTGCGCTCGCCGCTCGCTATGCCTGCCCGCATCGCTGATTGCAGCGCAGCTTCATCGCACGAAGCGGAGCCACCAGACGCCCACACAAACGCGCCTGCGAAAAGCGCAATCAGGATCAGCGCGCCCGCGCCTGCCGACAGCATCCACCGCATTCCTGCCATCCTCCGTTCTTGCGAGCCGCCTGTCTGCGCGAATCCGACCGAATCAAACTCGCGTGCCGGGCCACCGGCCTCAGCTTACCGTGCATGCCGACATCGACTGCAGTCGACCAGATATGCCCGCACCCGCTGCCGCGTGCCGATTTGATCCCATCGATCCAGGATTCATCCGCATTGTGGCCCCTTCGGCCGGTCGACCGGGTTCAGCAGTACCAGGCCGCAGCGTCCGCAGTGATTTGCGCCTGCGGGTGGCAGCGCGACGCCACACGCCGGGCAGGCCGTCGCAAGCCGGGTCTCGCAGTGCGCGCAGAATTGCCAGTCGGGCTGCAAGTGCTCGCGGCACGCGCTGCATTCATTGCCGAGCACACGGAACGCGACGGACGCGCGCTCCCGCCGGTCTGTCTCGCCGTCATTCGCTTCGGTCATGGTCGCCTCCGATACGGCCGGTATTCCATCGCTCGCCGGACGGCTCGCATCATCCCACGACAGGGCGAATGTCCGCAACGGCGGCGAGCAGCCGGTCGGCGAGCCCGGCCGATCCGATCTCCTTGAGCAGATAGCCGTCGAATCCGAGAGCGCGCCACGGTAGCCAGTCCCCCGGGCTGTGCCGCGTCAGGTGCGCGATCGCGAGCGGGCGCCGTTCCGATTGCAGGGACGCGAGTTCGGCCAGCAGCGATCGCGCACGATGCGGCGGATGGGTGCCTGCAAGCACAACCTGTGGCTGATGTTCAAGCAGAGCCGTCGTGTGGTCCGGTCTGGCATCCGCGATGACGTGCAGTCGCGGCGACTGACGCAGCACCTGCTGAAGCGCGTCGCGGACGCCGTCCTCGTCAACCACGAGAACCCGCAACTGGGCCGGATTCGGATCGTTCGCCATCATATCGCCGATCGCTGGCTCGTCGCGGCACTCGGCCAGCAACTGCTGTGCCAGATCAGCCTAGCGAGCACGACGTATCTGGCCATCTGCCGATCGGCTCGGTAGTTTGGGCCGTTTGGGCCGAACGGCGAGCTGTCCATCACGGAGGCACCGTCCTCGGCGTACACTCGAGGCACCGAACGACGGGCAATCCCACTAAACGAGGGCAGCACCACATGACCCCGGAACGAGTAGATCCATTCTTCGAAGTCCTGTATACGACCCGCGCTCTGCGGCGCCTTAAGCCCGATCCCGTGCCGGACGGCGTCCTGTTCCAGTTGATCGACGCCGCCATCCGCGCACCGTCGGGACAGAACGCCCAGGACTGGCGGTTCATCGTTGTGACAGATCCCGCATTGAAAGGGGTCATGCAAGCATCCGCGAACGCAGCGTGGACCCGATACCAGCCGCGATTCGCAGCGAATCCCGAATTGATGGACGAGTTGCCGCGCACCAAACGGCTTTCGCTGAAGTCGACAGCGCACCTCGCGGAACACGTGGGAACGCGCCGGCTGTGATCATCGTCTGCGGCTTGAAAGGACGGCACTCGTCACCCGGCGGCAGCGTCTTCCCGGCGGTCCAGAACCTGCTCCTCGCCGCGCGCGCGTTGGGACTCGGAGCCTCGATCTTCCAGCTGGCGCTGTCGCCGGCAGTCATCGAGGAACTCGGCGTTCCGGACGAGTACCAGGCGTATTGTTCGATACCGGTCGGCTATCCGCTGGATCGGGCCGGTCCGGTACGCCGGCGACCGGTGCGACAGGTCGCCTTCAAGGATCGCTGGGGTGAATCCTGGGACTTCGCGGAAGGTCAGCCGGAACAGGGCCTGCAAGACGAGTACAGCGCTGGCGGGGCCGAGTGATGGCTCAGGCACCGTGTCCTGGCAATGCACTGGCATAGCGTAGAGGAAGGAGCCACCGGATGAATACGTACAGACGCAGGTGGTGGGCGATCGGCATGGTGGTGGTTTCGGCGGGAATGATGCTCTCCGCGACGGCTTGTGGCGACGAGAGTGAGGAGGCGCAGCCAACGCCAACGGCGGCGGCGGCGGCGACCGCCTCGGTCGTCGCGTCATCGACGCCGGCGGGCGCGTTCATCACGATCGACACGCCGGGAAAGGGCGCGACGGCGAAGGTGCCGTTCACCATGAGCGGCGGAGCGGACGTGTTCGAGGCGGTGTTGACCGTGGACGTGCTCGACTCGGCGGGCAAGACGCTGTGCGTACGACGCATCATGGCGACGTCGGGCACCGGGACGCCCGGCACGTGGGAGACGACCATGGCGATCCCGCCACCGGACGCGCCGAAGGACGTCATTGTACGGGGGTATTCGTTCAGCCCGAAGGACGGGGCGACCGAAAACCTCGTGCAGCACGGCGTTACGCTTTCGATCGACCGTCCGGCGATCTTCATCAGGTCACCGGCTTGCGGAGCGAAGCTCGCGCCCGGCTCGACGCTGGCGGTAGAGGGGCGGGCACTGGTGTTCGAAGCGGCGCTTGTGGTCGAGCTGCGGGATGCGTCCGGAGCGGCGCTCGTGACGCAGAACGTGATGGCCTCGGACGGGACGGAGGAGTCGGATTTCACGGCGAACCTCGTGCTCCCGCCAACGCTCCCATCCGGGTTCTACGATCTGGTCGCGCTCAACTACAGCGCGCGCGACGGTGCGATCGAGAACGAGTTCTCGATGCAGATCGTGGTGGAGCCGTAGCCGTGGACGAGACCGCCGGTCGTACGGTCAGGCCGGGGGCCCGGTCGACGTAGGGGACATCGCCGTTCCACCATCGTGCCGTTCGGAGCGGCTCAAAGACGTCAGGCTCCAATAGGCGATCTGCTAGCCTTCCACTAATCACTCACACGGCGCAGGAGGTCGGGCCATGACATCAGCGAACGACACTGGCGTGCCTACAGGGGTGGCGGCCACCGCGCTCGATCCGGCGTATCAGCATGATCCGGACCCGGTGCATGACACGCTGCGCGAGCGCGAGCCCGTACATCACGACAAGGTGCTGCACCGCTGGCTCCTGACGGCGCACGATGATGTCGACGCGCTACTGCGTGACCGATCGCTGTCGGCAGACCCAAGGAAGGGCGCACCCGACACGTTCATGGCCGCATTCATCAACCCGACCGGCCGCGAGCCAAGCATTCTCCTCATGGATCCACCGGAGCACACGCGCTTGCGCGGCCTCATCTCGAAGGCGTTCACGCCGCGGGCGATCGAGCAGATGGCACCCAGAATCGAGGAGATCGCAGCGAATCTGCTCGATGCCGTGGCTGGCGGCGACGGATTCGACCTGATTGCAGCGTTCGCCGGCCCGCTTCCGACGATCGTCATCGCGGAGATGCTTGGCGTCGACCCGGCAGACCGTTTGGATTTCAAGCGCTGGTCGGACCACGGCGTGATGGCCTTCGACCCGCTGCTCTCAGCGGAAATGCGGGAGCAGGTTGCCGCGTCGTCTGCGGAACTCGAAGCGTATTTCCGCCGCGAGATCGCAGACCGCCGCGCGACACCGCGTGCGGACCTCATCTCGGCGATGATCGCCGCGGAAGAAGGCGGCGTCCGCATGACGGACGACGAGTTGGTGACCATGTGCAGCCTCCTGCTCGCCGCGGGGAATGTCACAACGACCGATCTCATCGGCAACGGCACGCTGGCGCTGTTGCGCAATCCCGACGAACTGCGGAAGTTGCGCGACGCTCCTTCGCTGATCAAGAACGCCGTCGAAGAGATGCTTCGCTACGACTCGCCCGTGACCGAAACCGGACGCATCCCGTTGGATGGCACCGAGATACGCGGTTGCCCGATCAGTGGCGGCGAGTCGCTCGTTCCCGTGCTCGCGGCGGCGAACCACGACCCGGCTGTTTACGCAGAGCCACACCGCTTCGACATCTCACGCAAGGACACGCACCATCATTCGTTTGGCGGCGGCGTCCACTTTTGCCTGGGCGCTCCGCTGGCCCGGCTCGAGGCGCAAATTGCGTTGACCGCACTGGTGCAGCGCTTCCAAGGGCTACGATTGGCCGATGCGGCGCTGGAGTACCGGCACATTCCCGGATTCCGCGGACTGGTGCGTTTGGACGTGCTCATATAGGCGGCACGCGGCCCTTCACTTCGGAGGCGCCGGGGCGGCCGGCGGC
>JANNPX010000045.1:0-39576 GCA_031400455.1 Chloroflexota bacterium
CAACTCCCGGTGTTCAAGCGAGAACGCGTCGGCTGCTACAACTGGGGACTGGTCAACGGGAAGAGCCAGACGCACATCGCCTGGACCGGCGAGAGCGATCGCTGGTTCCACGACATCCTTCACGGCGACAGCACCCCGTACGACACGGACGAGGTCACATTCATCCGCGCGATCCTGTCCGAGGGTGGAACGCGGTCGTAAGCGAATCGCCCACCACGATTGTCCGAAGCCACGCGTTATACGGCTTCGCCGGTAAGAAACCGCCTCGGCACGTCGCGCATCATCACGTCGATCGTTTCCTGGGGCACACCGTCGCTGACCAGTGCGGGCACGGCGGTCGTCGTGACGAAGAGATACCGCGTCGGCTCGTCCGCCCCGAACTTCGCGACGACGCCTTTCACATACGCTTCGAGGCGCGGCAGAGCGGACGGATCGGCGACGACGCTGTGCCCGGGCGATTGCAGCCAGCCTGAGTTGTGCCGCCCCGGGACGGGTTGGGGCTGCGGCCCGAGCTTCGCGCCGTCGTGCCAGCAGTCGTCGAACAGCACGAACACGGTCGAGATGCTGTGCTTCGACGCGATCGACAGAAATGCGTCGATGCGCACTGCGAAGGCATCCGGTTCCGCATCCCAAAGTAGGTCATGGAGGAAGACGCGCACCGAATTGAACCCGAGCGCGGCCGCCCAGCCGAGTTCGCGCTCGATGGTTTTGGCGTCGAACGTGTTCGCCTGCCACATCTCAAGCTGGTTGATCGCGTTGCTGGGGAGGAAGTTGCAGCCCACGAGCCAAGGCTGCGCGTCGTACCACGCATTCGCGCGATCGGCCGTCCAGCGGCCGGCGTTGTCAGGCGCGATCACGGCGTCCATCGCACGGCGTGGATGGTGTGCGTGCCCGCAAGGCCCTTGAGCTCCACTTCGCGCGAGTCCGCGAAGAGGCTGCCATCCACGCCGCTCGCAACGAGTTGACGCAGCAGCGACGACACGAGGATCTCGCCGCCGACAGCTTTGCCAGCTACGCGGGAGGCGAGGATGACGTTCTTGCCGTAGAAGTCGTCGCCATCCTTGATCGCTTCCCCGGCGTGCAGGCCGATGCGCACCTTCACATGCTCGCCATTTGTTGCATTGTGCCCATCGAAAGCGCGCTGGATGGCGATGGCGCAGTCGAGGCCCTTCTTCGCGGACTGGAAGGCCACCATGAAGCCGTCGCCCATCGTCTTCACTTCGTAGCCCTCGTGCGCCTGGAGTTGCTCGCGGATCAGGGAGTTGTGCTTATTCAGTAGTTGCTGCCACGCCTGATCGCCGAGGCGCTCCGTGAGCACAGTTGAGTCCTCGATGTCGCTGAACATGATGGTGACGGTGCCGTCGGGCGCGGGGTGGATGGTGATCTCGGGGCGTTCGCTCTCGACGGCGCGGGCGACGCTGTCTATCGAGGTGTAGATGCTGCCGGACGCGACGCCTTGCAGTTCGAGCTTCAGCGCGAGGCCTTCGTCGACCAGCGCACGCATGCCGAGCCGCTGTCCAGCGTCGAGCGCCTCCTTGAGCATGCCGAGAGCGCGGTCGCGATCACCCGCGCTGCCGCGCGCGAGCAGCATCTTCGCGTAATCGAACTGCGTCTGCGCCACCCACGTCGGCGCGCGCAGCTTCCGGTTCATCGCGAGGGCTACATCGAAGTGCCGCTCGGCATCGGCGAAGCGCTCCACGACGGTAGCGAGCCGCCCGAGCGAGTGAGAAGCGGATCCTGTGGTGCCGGTGGCAGCGCCAAACACGGTGCAGTGGTTTGCGGACGGCAGAATCTCATCGTAGATCAACGCGGCGATCGCCTTGTCCCCCAGCGACACGCAGATGTCGGCGAGTAGCGCCACGCCGATGACCCGATTGCCGTCGCGGGGCAGCGCGGCGAAGTCGTCGGCGGCCATCGCGGCGAGGATCTCCGCCGCCTCACGCCGCTTCCCTCCCGCGCAGTAGATCATCGCGAGGGCAGACTGATAGGTCGGAATGAGCGGATATTGCTCCGCGAGGGACGCGATGATCGGCTCCATCTCGGTGATCCGCCCTTGGACGCGGCGCAGGTCGAAGATCAGCGCACCGAAGAACTGGAACCCGTTTTCAGGATCGACGCGCTGCAGTACGGCGAGCGCTGCCTGAGAGAGCGTCTCAACCTCATCGAGGCGACCGTCGAGGCGCGCCTGCATCGCTCGAAACATCGGTATCAACGACACGATGCGAAGCTCGGAATAGAGTCGCTCGTAGGTGTCGATGGCTGCATCGACGCCTGATCGATCTCCGAGGCCGAGGCAGTTGATGACTCGGGACAGGTAGCCGTTGGTTTGCAGGATCTTGTCGCCCGACTCCTCCCCGAGCCGGATGCACTCGTCAATCAGCGTCGTGAACTCTCCCGGGTTGGCGATGACGTTGCTTGTAAACAGGACGCGCGCGGTCGTGTAGGCAGCGGCGTGCTTGTCATCGATGCGCCGCGCCATCGCGAGCGCCTCGTCCGCCAGGTCGTTCATGCGAGCCCGGTCGCCGCCGAAGTATTGCGCCTGCGCGAGCCGCCCAAGCACCATAGCGCGCGATCCGCCATCGCCCGGCGGCAGCAGGCGAAGCGCCTCTTCGAGCAGGTCATTGGCTTGTACGTCGAAAACACCCGCGGACGTGAACGGCGAGGCGAATCCGAGCACCGCATTCGCGAAAGCCTGGACATCTCCCAACCGCCGCGCGGCGTCCGCAGCGCGGGCAAACGTCGCGCGAGAGCGATCTCTCTCACTGCCTTTGAACAGCGCATCACCTAACGAGAGGGCCAGTTCAACGATGATTGCCTCGTCGCGTTCCGGCGACATCTCCAGCGCCTGAAGCGCGTGCTCGTAGTTCTCGACGGCTTCTTCCCAGGCCGTTACCGCCATCGCGCGATCGCCGGCGCGGCGCGCGTAATCGACCGCCTTCTGTACGTCGCCGCCGGGGGCGGCCTGGTAGAAGTGGTGCGCGAGTTCCGGCAGGTGTGCATCGGCGTTGGCGCCGTAAAGGTGTTCGAGCGCCTCGCCGATTTGGCGGTGCATCAGCACGCGCCGCGGGCCGCTCAGCTCGCCGTAGAGCGTCTGGCGGATCAGGGCGTGGGTGAAGTCGTAGGTGCTGCCTTCGCCCTTGCGCTCGGCAATGAGCTGGGCGGCGAGCGCTTCTTCGAGCAGGTCGAGGAGCTGTGCCTCCGTGAGCATTTCGCGCGTTGGGGCGTCGCTTGCGGCGCCCGCGGGCGGGGCGAGCCCCGCCCCTACGCCAGCAGAGTTGCTGGTGACGCCGTTGATTGCTTTCAGCGCTTCCCACGAGAAACCGCCCGTCATCGTGGATGCGACCGTGAGCATGCGGTTGCAGCCGTCGGAGAGCCGCGTGAGGCGACGGCCAATCACTTCGCGCACGCCTTCGGGGATGCCGAGATCGGAGATGCTGGTGGCCTTGCCGATCCAGCGGCCGTTCTCGTGGACGATCTTGCCGGTCTCGATCAGGTGGGCGAGCACCTCTCGGATGAAGAACGGGTTGCCCTCGGTCTCCTGGTAGAGCGCCGCCGACAGCGCCTCGCGCGCCGGGGCGCCCTCCTCGCTGGGGTCGATGATGCTGAGCAGATCCGTGACGGACTCTTGCGGCAGGCCGCGCAGCAGCACGCGTCGATAGTTCGGGAGACGGCGCAGCGCGCCGAGCACCTCCGATAGCGGATGCGTGCGATCGAGTTCGATATCGCGATACGCGCCGAGGATGAGTAAGCGGTCGCGCGCCGTGCGCTGTGCGAGGTGCTGGAGCAGCAGCAGCGACGGCTTGTCGGCCCAGTGCAGGTCGTCGAGATGCAGCACGAGCGGCTGGGCGGTCGATGCGTTGTGGAGGAACTCGGTGACGCTCTCGAAGAGTCGGAGGCGCTCCGCCTCGGGGTCGAGCTTCGCCGCTTCTTCGATATCGGGGAAGCGCTGGCGGATCTCAGAGACGAGCGTCGCGATCTCGGGCGCGCCCGGGCCGAGCTGGGTGCGAAGCTCCGCGTCCGGGCGGGAGCGCGTGTACTGGCGGAACGCCTCGACGAACGGGCGGTACGGCAGCGACGACTCGCCCTCGTAGCAGTGGCCGGTCAGCACCTGGGCACCGCGGAGGCCCGAGTACACGGCGAACTCCTCGGCGAGTCGCGTCTTGCCGATGCCCGGTTCGCCGACGAGCATGGCGAGCGAGCCCTTGCCGGAGAGCGCCCCTTCGAGCCCTTCCTTCAGTGACTCCATCTCCTCGCGCCGGCCGACGAAGAAGCCCCAGTTGAGCGCGCGCAAGTCGGTGACGGCGTCGGGCTGGGACGGGTGAATGGTGGTGTCGATGGTCGAGCGGTCGAGGATGCGGCGCAGTTCCACGGCTACGTCCTGCGCGGAGGCGGGTCGATCGTCCGGCGACTTCGCGAGCAGGCGCAGGATCAGCGCCTCGAGCGGCTTCGGGCATTCGGGGCTGTGCCACGACGGATCCACGGGCGGCGTGTTGATGTGCTGCGAGATCACGCCGACCGCATCGTCGCCGAGGAACGGCGGGCGGCCGGTCACCATCTCGTAGATCATCGCGCCGAGCGCGTAGAGATCGCTGCGCGCATCGGGTTGGCGGCCCAGCGCCTGCTCGGGCGGCATGTACGCGACGGTGCCGACCATCATGCCCTGCATGGTCATGCGTGATCGATCGATCGCGACGGCGAGTCCGAAGTCGCCGAGCGCCGCGTTGCCGTCGGCATCGAGCCAAACGTTGCCCGGCTTGAGGTCGCGGTGGATGATCGCGCGTCCGTGCGCGTGCGCGAGCGCCAGGCACACCTGCTCGGCGATGCGCATCGAGTTCTCGGGTGTGATGCGATGCTGCTCCGCCTTCGCCAGCGCGTCCTCGACGGATCCGCCCGCGCGGTACTGCGAGACGATGAACGGAGCGCCGGCTTCATCGCCGGTGTCGTGGATGGTGACGATGTGCGCGTTGTCGCCGAGGCGACCCATCGCCTGCGCTTCGCGCCGCACGCGGACGACGCCGTCGGCGTCGAGGCCGTCGGTCTTGATCAGCGCGAAGGCGACATCGCGATCGAGCTTCGTGTCATGGGCGAGGTAGACGCGCTTCTTCGCCCCCTCGCCGAGGAAGGCGCGGACGGTGTATCGGCCGGACGAGAACGACGTGGGGAGCGGAGGTGCAGGTGCGGGGCGAACGTCGGAACTGGATGCGGCCGCGGCATTGAGCTGCGCGCCGCATTCGTGGCAGAACTTCGTAGCAGGTGGATTCGTGGCGCCGCAGCCGGCGCAGATCACCTCCGTGCGGAGGGCGCCGCCGCATTCGCCGCAGAACTTGACGGCGGCGGGATTCTGGTGGCCGCAGGAAGGACAGTCCAACGCGCTACTCCTCTACCGGGCGTGCGGGACTGCTATCGTAGCGCAGGTGGCGGCGGAGCCGTAGTGATGTTGCAGCGCTGGGGGCCAATCCATTGCCGGTTATCGACTGTAAGCTGCTATCTGGAGCGGGCGGGAGTAGCTCAGTTGGTAGAGCGTTTGCTTCCCAACTATCCCGGCCTAAGCGCTGTGCTTCTGTAGCTACGAATCACCCCAAAACGTGTCCAGTTATCGTCTGTTGCGGCGACGCCCCGAAAGTTGAGCGGCTGGCGCAATAGGTGACGTCTGCGCTGACACTAGCGCGATTCATTCGCATTCACGCCGACGGTTTCGACTCGGCTAGCGATATTTCGCCGCGGCGCTTCGTAAGCGGCGGAAGGATCGCAAAGTTTGGTCGCCCATCACTAGCTGGAGCTTCGCTGGTTGCGCGCCAGCGCCATCGCTCGCCGACGTGATGTGCGTCGCGTCGTCGCGCCGTGCGCTGAAGCGACTCCTCCAACGGACCCACCGGCACCCCGCGCCGTCTTGCCCCAAACCCCCAACGTTAATCGCCCGTTATTCGTCCACTAATCGCACGTTGACGTGCCGAACCTATGCTACGTCCGGACCTGAGAGCACGGAATGTAGGAACTGGTCCAGTTCTGCGCGTCCGGCTGGCGTGGGCTTTATGGCGGGGTGCGCGCCCAGCCGGGCGTGCAGATCGCTCGGTACTACGACCCGCAGCGTTGGATCGACGGATAGAGCAACTAGTGATGAGAGGGAGCGAATGAGATCCGTACGGGCACACACACTGATGGCGCTGGCGTCTTTCGCCGTTATGGTGACTGCACTGACCGGCGCCGTTTCTGCATGGACAGCATCCGGCGCCGCCGTCGACGCGACGCTGAGCATTGACCCGGTGACGCAGACCGTCGAGGCCGGCGCCACGTTCACGGTGGCCGTGAAGCAGGATGTCTCCGTCTTCACAACGCTGGGTACCCAGACGGATGTGTTCTTCGACCAGACGCGCCTTCAGATTACGGCGATTCAGAAGGGCACCGCCTTTAACGGCTCCAGCTTCTTCATGGGCGTGTCGCCGCAGTCCCAGTCCGAGGCGATCGCCGAGGCGAATACCACTGGCCGGCTTCGCAACGTGGCGACGAGCTTCAGCCCCGGCGCAGGCAGTGTGCCGCCAGGTGTTAAGACGGTCTTCACCCTGACGATGAGCGCGAAGGCGACCGCAAGTGGCTCCTCGGCAATCTCCCTCGACTTTGCCGAGATGCTCGGGTCGGACTTCAGCAGCCTGAATCTGGTGAAGGTCCCCGGCACCGTGGTCGTGAATAACGTCAATGTGTTGGCCACGGAGACGCCCACGGTAACCCCAACGCCGACGGAGACGCACACACCGACCGTGACCGTGACGCCAGGCGGACCCACGCTGACGCCGACGAACTCACCCACGAACACTCCGACGAACACGCCGACCAACTCGCCCACACAGACGCCGACGAACTCCCCGACGAACACGCCCACCCAAACGCCGACAGGCACGCTGACGCCCACAACACCGACACCGTCGCCGACTAACACGCCTGCGGCGACGCAGACGGCGCTGCCGACGATTACGTCGACGCCAATTCCGCCGAAGGGGTCGATTGGCGTCGTGCCAGCGACATTGGCGGTGAGCCCAAACACCGAGTTCACGATCAACCTCAACCAGGACGCCAACTTCACGACGGTGGGGACGGGAACGAATATCGAGTTCGATCCGACTCTTCTTCAGGTCGTGGACGTGCAACGCGCTGAAGCGTTTGCGCGTCAAGGCGCCTCATTCGTTGCCGGCGTCGTTCCCGTCGGAGGGACGCAGCAGACGATAGCGCAGGCGATCGCAGAGGCGAATCAGACGGGCCTGCTCAAGAAGGTGAGCGCGTACTACGTCCCGGGGGGAGGCGGGCGCGTCGACACAGGAAAGAACACGTTCCTCGTTATCAAAATGAAATCGACGGCCAAGGAAGGTACCTCCAAGATCACGCTTGACCACGTCCTGGATGCCATCGAGAACGGCCTCGTGAACCCTGGCGGCGACTACGCCGGCCCCGAGATGCTCGACTTGGAAGGGAACTCGGTGAAGCTCACGGCGACCAACGGCGAGGTGGTCGTAAAGGCGGGTTCGCCGCCGCCGCCGGTCGTCACTCCCGTGGTCGCCCCGGTGTCATCGCCTGTTACGTCGTCGGGAACGCCACTCGCGAGCGCCTCCAATTCAAGCACGACGCTTGGCGCGTCAAGGCCCGGTGGCGTGTCGCCGAGTACAGCTTCGCCAAGCGCGCTACCCCGCGCCGGTGAGGGCGTGGCGACGAGCGGACAGATGCTGGTGCTCGCGATCGTGGCCGCCATGTGCACGCTCGGCTTCGGCGGACTTGCCGCGGCTGGCGTCGTGCGACAGCGGCGCCAGGGATGATTCCATCGAGCGGATCTACCGCTCCTTCGGACCACAAGAATCACTCACGACGAGTGACTAGTCCGCCTGAGGAGGTGAACGCGCGCGAGCACGGATAGCATCCGCGGCAAAAGCATCATCGGTAAGCGAACTCAGACTGAATGAGGAAATCATGAAGCGACTATGCATAACGCTCACTATGGGTGCCGCCCTGACGATGGCCATCGCGATGGTCGGAAGCTTGCCGGTCGGCTCCAGGCACGGAACTCTGTCGGCGGATGCCGCAGCGTCCTGCCCGATCACCGTCCGCGATAACGGCTCGACGACTTTGCAAAACATTCGGTTCGCGGCGAAGCCAATCGTTGAGAGCCAGTGGGCTCCCGGGACCACTATCCTCCAGGTGATCAACGGTTCCGGTAACGGCGTCAGCGACCTGACCGCCGGCAACGCGGATGTCGCGGCGTCGTCGCGCCCGCTGAAGTTCTCCAACGGGGAGACCACCGGCAAGTACGTCTACCAGATCGCGAAGGACTCCTTCGTTATCGGTGTGCGCAACTCCCCGGCCATGGCCTGGCTGACCGGTCTGACCAAGGCGAACCTCAAGCAGATCTACGACGCTCAGGCGTCCATTTCGACCCTGCGCTGGGTAGACCTGGTTCCGCCGCCCGCCGGCGCGACGACCGACCTGATCGTGCCGCGCGCGCGCATCACCGGCTCCGGCAGCCAGCCGGACTTCATCAGTCAGATCGTGGTAACACCGGCGAGTGAGGCCGTTACCATCTCCACCACGGGGCTGCCGCGCCTCGTCGAGGCGGACGAGATGGCCGACGCCGCCGAGAACAATGACAACCAGATTATCTACACCAGCCTCGCGGAGATCCCCAGCCACCCGAACATGAAGGTCATTGCCATCGATGGCGTGGTTCCGACAGTGGCCAACGTCTCCTCTTACGCTCTGCCACGGCAGATGTTCGTCGCCGTTCGCGACACCGCGCTCGTGAATCGCATTGACGACTCACGCCAGGTTCGGGCCGATGATTGGGTCAACTTCCTGCGCAGCCCCGCTGGCGATGCGCTTATCGCGAATGAGGGATACCCGACGATTCCGCCGGCCTCGGTCCCGCCGATCCCGGACTGGGATGTCAACCTCAACGGCACTACTACGCTGACCGACCTGGGCGCCGTTGCAGCCAGGTGGGGCCAGACGAGTGCCTGTAAGGGCTGGATTCGCGCTGACGTCAACAACACCGGAGGCGTCAGCCTGGGCGACATCGGTGGTGTCACCAGTCACTGGGGCCAAGACGGCCTGATCTGCAACGGCGTCGCGTCGTTGCCGGACACCGGCTACAACCCGGGAACCAACAACTGCCAGCACGGCTAGCCGCACCGGAACAGTGACTCGAACTACGGTGTGCCGCGGCCTGCGACGGAGCGGGCCGCGGCACACAGACCCCGCGATCCGTTAGGAGAACCAGTGTGATCAAGATACGTGCCTCAACGGCGCGCAGACTGGGTGTGCTCGCCGTCGGTGTTCTGGCACTGACAGCCGCGCTCTCAGGCTGGAATACGGCTGGCGCCGTGAACTTCGGCACCGTTGGCTTCGTGCCATCGTCGCCGACTGTTCTGGCCGGCAACAGCTTTACCCTTTCCATTGAGTCCACATCTACGGCGACGACAAGCGCTGTGCAGGCGGATGTTGTTTTCGACATCACCAAGGCGCAGGTCACGAACGTGACCCGCGGCACCGGCTACGACGGGACGACCGTCAACGGCTTCCCGGCCGCGGCCACCATCGGCCTCGGCTTCCTCGATACGCCGGCCGACAAGGCAGCCGCAATCGCGGCTGCGAACGGCGGCGGCGTGCTGCAGGGGACGTCGGTGTACTACAACCCGGCGGGCGGCGATGTGCCGGTTCCTGCAGGAACGCGCCAGGCCTTCGTAGTAACGATGACGGCGACCGTGAACATCACCGTCGCCAGCGTCATTAGCCTCACCAACCTCGATATGGTGGACGGAGTCACTCCGCTTCCAAGCCCGATGGTGGTGAACAACACTTGCTCCGAGGTTCCGCCCCCTCCGGTCACCGTAACGAGCGGCACCGCAACCGGGTCGACCGCTACAACCATGACCAACGCGAGCGCGATCTGGGGGACGAACGCCTACGCGGGCCTGACCGTGACGATGGGCGGGTCGACGGGAACGATCCTCAGCAACACCGTTACCGTGCTGACGATCAATGCATGGGCTCCCCTTGCGCCCGTGACCGGGCCGTATGTCGTCAGTGCCCCAGGGCTGGAAACCTTTAGGTCGACATGCACCGGAAGTCTAGCGATCGTGAACTCCGCGACTTCGGTGACTGCCGGAGCGACGTTCACGGCGAGCATTCAGCAGACTTCGGCGGCGTACACCAGCGGTATCCAGGCCGACCTGCTTATCGACCGTAGCAAGGTGAAAGTGACCAACGTCGCTCGCGGTTTGGCGTACAGTTCGCCGGTTTCCGGCGGCACTGTCGGGCTGGGCTTCCTGGACGTTCTCGCGGACAAACAGGCCGCGATGTTGAATGCGAACACCGTCACCGGTGTTCTCCAGGGGATCGCGCTCTACTACTCCCCATCCGGGGGCGACCCAGTGCTCTACCCGGGTACCACTACCGGCATTATTGTCGTGCTTGAGGCCCTGGTGAACGTGAACAACACGGACCTCGTCGTCGGAGTACAGAGGGCCGAAATGCTGGATCCCTTTGGCTTCAGCATGACCGTGACGTTCCCGCGTAACCACGCCATCGACCCGAACCGCGACGGCTACAGCGCCGCCGACGAGGTGACTCCGGCGAACTGCAGCGTGGCGAGTTGCGGGAGCATCACTACCTTCGGCACCGCGGAGACTCGGACCTGCAAAGATCCCGCGCGGGTATGCGGTACGCCCAACCCGGTGGCCGACGAGCTGGGTGCGACGCGTGTCGCGATTCCTCCGGCCACGGGCTACGGCTGCTCCGTGACGCTCGACACGGTGGGGTCGTTGAAGACGACGAAGCTGGCGCAGTCGGACATCGACCTCGATGGGTCGGCGAGCATCCTCGACCTGTCGAAGGTCGCAAGCTGGTTTGGGAACGCCGTGAACGCCAGTTCGACGGACCCGCGTTGGGAAGGGAACATGGACGGAGATGGCTCCATCTCCATTCTGGACCTCTCGGCGATCGCTGCGAACTTTGGCCGCAGCGTGGCCAACAACTGCCTGGTGCAGTAATCGATCGGTGCTCTGGGGCGGACTGCGACGTGCGGTCCGCCCCACGCATCGGATGGCAGAGAAATATTGAGGGAGTGGGAGGGACCAACCGCCATGTTCAGAAAACTCATCATGTCAACAGCGTTGATCGCTGTGCTCGCCGTGACGGCACTCGTCGCGGCGCCTGTGCGTCCGACGCTCGTGCATGCCGCCAGCGGCAGCATCGCTGTGACGCCGGGCACACAACCCGTCGCTCCGGGCTCGACGTTCACAGTCACACTCACGCAGAACGCAGACGTAGCCACGACGGGCGCCCAGGCGACGATCAGCTTCGACCCGTCGTTGATCCAGGTGCAGGGCATTCAAGCCGGACCGGCGTATGCCGCCGCGACGCTGCTGCTCGGGGAGGTGCCGGGCGAGGAGACGGGCCAGTCCGGTCAGCCTCAGACTCCCGAAGAAGCAGTGGCATCGGCAAATCAGTCCGGCGTGATTCTCAACGCAGCGACGTTCCTGACGCCTGGTAGCGGCACGGTGCCGGCTGGCGAGAATGTGTTTCTCGTCCTGACCATGGCGACGGTCGCCGCGGCTGGCACTTCGCCGATCAGTCTCTCCGGAACGGAGATGATCGACGAGCAATTCGGCGAGGTACCGGTTGCCGCCACCAACGGCGAGGTCGTGATTGGCGGCGCGGGTGCGCCTCCTCCTGGGACGCCCGCAGGTGGCGCGACAGCACCGGCAGGCGCAACGACTCCGGGTGCCGGAGCGACGGCACCGGCGACAGGCGCGACGGCTGCAGCCGGCACGACGGCAATCGCGACTGTGCTCGGCACGTCGAAGTCGCCCAGCCTGAAGAGCGCGACGTTCGCGATATCGCCCGCAACACAGAAGGTGGCGAAGGAAGCAACGTTCACATTTACGGTGACGCAGCAGGTTGATGGCGCGGCGACCAGCGCGCAGGCCGCGGTCTCGTTCAAGAAAGACATCATGGAGATCGTGAAGCTCCAGCCGGGCACCGGTTGGAAGGCCGACAGCAAGGCGCTCGACGCCGCCATCGCCGCAGCGAACGGCAACGGCGAGTTGAGTGTGACGCTGACGGCCGACAAGGACAAGCCTCCGGCGACATCGGGCGAGTCGACGATCCTGACGGTCACCATGAAGGGCCGCGCGGGCAAAGAAGGCAAGTCGGCTATCAAGCTGGTCAGCACGGACATCACGGGTACCGACGGAAACTCGGCGCCGGTGACCGCGAAGGACGGCGAGGTGATCGTCGGCAGTGCCGGCGGCGGCTCGAGCATGTTGTTGATCATTATTGGAGTGGCGGCGGCGATTGTGATTCTGGGCGGAGGCGGCGCATTCGCGATGAAGCGGCGAGGCTCGTAGTATGCGGGCTTGGCCTAAAGTCGTCTCACTCAGCATGGGGCTAGTCCCCGTCGTCGTACTGATTGCGATGGTGGCGAACGTCGCCGCTAATAGCAAGAAGGCGTTGACCGCCGCTGACGTCGGCCTCCGCGAGCTAGCGGACACCAAGTTCTCGAGCTTGTTCCTCTCCGGCCAGGCGCACTACGGTCTCGCGCCTGCGCTCTGGGGTAGCATCGAGCTCCTGATCATCGCGACGACGCTGGCGTTTCCGATCGCCCTCGCGATGGCGGTGTTGTCAGCGGAGTTTGCGCCGAGCATTGTCGGCCGAGTCATGCGGACGCTCCTCGGCGTGATGTCCGGCATTCCGCCGATCATCTATGCGCTGATGGCGATCGTGTTCGTGGCACCGTTCATGGTGCCGAAGTTCACGGGTGACCTCTCGTACTCGTCCGTCCATCCGGAGAAGATCGGATTCGCCCCGGCGGACTGGCCCCCGCCGGGCGTCCCCTGGAACGCGGGCGCGTTCCCGTGGGATCCGACGGGGGGGAACAATAGCGTGCTGCTTGCCGGCATCCTGCTAGCCTTGCTGGCGATTCCTTTCATGGCGCCGCTCATCGAAGACGCGCTCCGCAACGTCCCGAACGAGCCGAAGCAGGCTTCGTTGGCGCTGGGCGCGGGCCGCTGGTACACGCTGTGGCGCGTCACGTTGCCGCATGCGCTCGCAGGCATCGTCTCGGCGGTGCGGTTGGGCATGCTGAAGGTGTTGGGCGACCTCATGATCGCGTTGTTCGTCGTCGGCTATGCCGCGCCAAACTTCCCGAAGCCGTCGTGGGACGTGCTGGAACGGACGGCGCCGTTGACGGCCACCGGCGCAGGGTTGATCGGGGGTCTCGGCACCCCGAGTGCGTGCAGAGGCGCTGAATGTAGTGTGGGGTACGTAACAGCGTTGTTGCTCCTGATCATGGCCGTCGTCATCGTGGCCGTCAGCACGATCCTCGAACGCCAGTTCCGCAAGAGGTTCGCCTGATGTGCGCATCGGTTTCCTCGACTACACGGTCAACGCATGGATTGCGTGATGCACAGAGGCCGCTCCTCGACTACGTTTCCGCTGCACTACCAGTAGGCGCGCTGGCCGGAATATCGGTCGTGCTTTTCGTCGCGTGCCTGTCGTTCTCTCTGAACTCGCTCGATGGCTACCGGTTGCCGGCGGTCGCACTGCTCGCCGCATCGTTGGCGGCAATCACCGTCCACGCTCGCTACGAAGATCGCGCGTGGGACCGAGGCGCGATCGTACTGTTGGCGAGCACGGCGTTGGCAGGGGCGATGCTGTCGTGGCTGCCGGAGTACGCCTACGGCCATTCCGTCAACGGACTCGTGCACCGGTCGCTCTTCACGGCGATCATTCTGCTTGCCGTGGCGCTGCCGTCCATGTGCATTGCGCTCTTCTACGTGCTCGGTGCGACTCCGACTGCGCGCGACCGCTCCTGGTATCCCCTGCTGGTACTACCCGTCGCGGCAGCATTCGGCGCGTACGGGCTGATCCTGGCGAGATTGATCGAGAAGGGCGCCCCCGATCTGTCGTGGCACGCCGTGACTGGCGTGTACAGCTCGCAGCTCGTTGGATCCGCCATCGTCAGCGAGTCGGGCATGCGAAACTACATCCTCGGCACGCTCCTGCTGATCGCGATGACCGCGCTGATCGCGCTGCCGATCGGTATTGGCGTCGGCATCTTTGTCAGCGAGTACGAAGGATGGCTCGCGCGGATCGTGGGATTCTCTACCGCGATGCTGCGCGCGATATCCGTATTCATCCTGGCCGTGAGCGCCGTGAGCCTGGTGAAGTGGGTCGGCGAGGACGATTCGACTGGCCCGTTCTCTAACCTGATTCGCGGCGTGTATACGGACGCTGCCGGATTCGACCATCCCACAAAGGGATCGTTCCTTACGGCCGCGATGTTTCTGTCGCTGCTCGTGATCCCCGTCATCGCCCGGGCGACGGAAGAAGGACTGCGCTCGCTGCCGCGGGATATCCGCGAAGGCTCAACCGCCCTCGGTGCCACGGACGGTCACGCCTTGTTGCGGGTGCTCCTGCCGTGGGCCGCTCCGAACATCATGACCGGGCTGCTGCTCGGCACCGCCGAGGCGGCGGGCAGCGTCACGGTGCTGCTCTTCATCTCCGGGAATGGTCAGTACGGCGTTGGCCCGCAGCACGAGTCGACGTCGCTCGCCTATCTGATCTTCGATGCCGGCAGGGGCACGAATACGTTCAAAGAGGTCATGGGCCAGTACCAGTTCTCTGCCGCGTTGCTGCTGTTGTGCATCACGTTCAGCCTGACAATCGGATCGCTGGTGCTGCGGCAGAAATTCGCGAGCCGCTACCGCGCCGGCATTTCATACGAGTAATCCGTCGTCTTCAAGGAGGCAGCGCAGTGAGTTTGAATGGGCGAGCGATAGTTCCGGGGCCGGGAGCCTTTGCGATCAAGGGTTTGCGAGTCGCATACGGCGCTACGGAAGTCATCAAAGGCATCGACATGACCATTGCGCCGGGAGCGGTGCTTGCGGTCGTCGGCCCGTCGGGCTGTGGGAAAACCACGTTGCTCCGCACGCTGAATCGTATGACGGCGGGAAGCGCCCGGATCTCGGGCCAGATCACGCTGGACGGCGACGACATTCACAAGATGGACCCCGTGCTGTTACGGCGGCGGGTCGGCATGGTCTTTCAGAAACCCAACCCGTTTCCCATGTCTATACGCGAAAACGTGCTCTACGGAGTTAAGGCGCAGGGCGGGAGCAAGAAGTCGGCTTACGTCGATATCGTCGAATCGAGCCTGGCGACTGCCGCATTGTGGCATGAAGTAAAGGATCGTCTCGACGACTCGGCGCTCGCACTGTCGTTGGGGCAACAGCAGCGGCTCTGCATCGCTCGCGCCCTCGCGGTGTCGCCTGAAGTGATTCTCATGGACGAGCCGGCCGCCTCGCTCGATCCGACGTCGACGGCCGAGCTGGAAGACAGCATTATCGGCATGAAGGGCGCGTATACCGTCGTCGTCGTCACGCACGACATCGAGGAGGCGCGCCACGTATCCGATCACACGGCCCACCTCAGCGCTGGTAACGTCGTCGAGTTCGGCGAGACCGAGGTATTGTTCGGTGCCGCGAAGAGCGCCGAAACGCGCGCATACCTTGGCGGCAGGGCGCTTGCCGCGGCGAACAGGTAATCGTGTGGTGTGGGCGGGATACCTACCTCGCGTGAGGCTCCGCTGGTACCCACTCTTGCGCCAACCGCTTCGCAAATCCCTGCGGGTCAGCGCGCCCCGTGACGCCGATGAACGGCGCGCGGCGTGCGATCCGACCGTACTCACGTCGCGCATCGCGTTCGGAGCCGCGGAGGTCGTACGGCCCAAAGTCCTTTGCCGTTACCTGCAAAGCGGTCAGCGCGGCCTCGGCATCGAGGCTGCGCTGCTCAAGCCCTGATCCTCCGGGCCGCCATTCGAGGCTGTACACGCGGCCGAGCGGCGCCTGTAAGTGGGAGCGGGCCCCCAGGTGCTGCTGCACGTCGACGTCCGTCTTCTCCTCGAGTTGCCACAATTCTTCGCGCGGCAACGCCTCATACGCCTGCCGGCGGGGCTGCGGCACCAGCCGTGATAACGACGCGCTGGCCAGAAGGGTACCGGGGTTCACGCGCGGCTTCTTCGGCAGTCCGGCTACCACGATGTGATCCTTTTGCACGCGCATCAGCACCCGGTCGTTGCTCAAGAACTCGTATCCGCCATGCTCGATTAGCTGCAGCGCCAGCGAGCTCTTGCCGGATCCGGAGTTCCCGAGGAAGACGATCGCTTCGCCGTTTGCGTCGACGATCGCTGACGCGTGGACCATCACGTACCCCTTGTCGAGTAGCGATAGCCCGAACAACGTGCCGATCAGATTGACCACCTGATTTGCGTTCTCTTCCAAAGGGCCGGTGATCGACGCACCGGCCTCCGAGAGCGATATGAGGACACCCGTGCGATTCTTCAAGATGCGCCGTGTGCCGCCGGAGTCATAGAAGCTCTCCTTCGGCACTCGATTTGGCGTTGAGGGCCGGCTCCAGATCGCCATCTTCGCGTCGTCGTACCGCGTCGGCCCGTTGATCGCTTGCAGCCGCGCCGCCGCCGGTTTGCGCTCGGTCGCGACGTAGTCGCTGAAGTAGGAATGTAGCTTGCTCGCCAGGCGCAGGCTGTTCGTCTCGACGTCGATGCGGAAGTCTGCGAACTCGAGTTGGAGCATCGCTGACACCGGCCATCGCTCGGGGTGTTTGTCCATCTAGGGCTGCTCCAGCGTGCTGATGATGTGGTGCGCGTAGGTGGCCGCCGCGTCGACTCCAGAAGCCTCCAGCAGGCCGCGGAAGCCGCCGAACGCGCTGACTTCGTAGATGAGGAAGTCGTCGCCCTGTTCGACGAGGTCGACGACCGTGTAGTCGAGTCCGAATGTCTGCGCCGCCCGCTCCGCGTACGCGATGCCCTTCGCGCTCAGCTCGCACGGTGCGTAGACGCCCCCGACGTTGGTCGTCGTCATCCACTCGCCTTCGGTTGCCACGCGGTAGAACGCGCCCAGGAAGCGTCCACCGACGACCGTCGCGCCGATGTCGCGCCCGGGCGATTCGACGAATCGCTGAACGAGGCAGGGCTGAGCGCCCTCGGAGGTTGGTTTGAGCGACGGCACGCCAGTCCCTTCACGCACGCGGATCATGCCTCGCCCCTTTGACGTGTAGATCGGCTTGACGACGGCGTCGCTCACGCGGGTCAGCGCCGCCTGAAGCGCAGGCCCGTACTCCGCCGCGATGGTCTCCGGAACGGGCAGTCCCGCCGCCGCGAGGATCATCGTCATTCGATAGCGGTCCATCGCGAGGTCGATCGTGTCGGCGGGGCTGAACACGCGCACGCCGCGCGCTTCGAGCGCTCGAAGTGCGTGCAGCCGCAGTCGTGCCGAGGCGTTGCTCTGGTCGCCGAGCTTCTTCACCGCGACCCCCGCCAGGCCACCCAGATTCTGGCCGTTCCAGCTCACGGCGCCGGAAACGAGATCGTGCAGGACGTCTCCAAGCGAGAAGACGAACGCTTCGGCGCCTTGCGTTCGGAGGCACTCCGCGAGGTGTTCGCTGGACCATGCGCCGGGGATGCCCGCCACGCCGATCTTCACACGCGGATCTTTCGCATGACCTTCTTCAGGTACCTCAGCCCTTCGGCGAACAGCACCTCGGCGCGGTCGGCGTCGTCGGTCAGGCGAGCCGACGTGATGAGCGCGCGGGCGCGCGCGAGCTTGAGGCGATCGTCGAACCCCTGATCCCCGTTCTTGTGCGCGAACTCCGTGACGGATTCGATCATCAGGTCGTTGACCACGGCGAGGGTGCGCGCGACCTTCTTCCGGGGGAACTGGCGGAACGACGACGCCAGCAGGATGCCGACATCGCCGGCGTAGTCGCCGTACCGCGAGCGATGCACGTCGATGAATACGACCTGGCGCGTGGCGCTGTCGAAGACGGCGTTGTTCGCGTTGAGATCGCCATGCACCCAGACGCTGAACGGCGGCGCCAGCGTGTCCTCTTTCTTCTGAAGGATGTCGAGGGCGCCAAAGATGCCGCCGTACTTCTCCAGCTCCTCCTTAGCCAGCGCCTCGAGATCGGGATGCCGTCGCAGCACTTCACGCAATCGCGTACGAATCTGCTGCGAGTACTCGATCCGCGGCGGGCGTGCCACCAGCGTGCTCGACCAGATGTCGATGAGCGCCTCGGTGACCGCCCTGGTCGCGACGAACTTCGCCTCGTCGTTCTCAGGCGACATCAGAATGTCTTGCAGGAGCGCGCCGTCGGCGAACTCGCGGAGCACCGCACGCCGATCCTTGTCCTGCGCCTTCCCGATAAGCCGAGGTGCGTGTAGTGGCGCCAGCGTCTCCCATTCGATCCCGCGGCTGATCTCGTCTTCGATCTTTTGCCGCGTGCCCTCTTTGAAGAGATAGCGATGGCCGTCCGCGCTATCGATCTCGAGCACGATCGCGCCCGAGATACCATCCCAGAAGTGGCGATACACGACCGCTCCGCTCCGGTCGGCCTCGTTGAGCAGGGTCTCGAGCTGCTTGAACTGCGGGTACTTCAACCGCGTTCCCGTGACGGCGAAGAACGCTGCTTCACCGATGTTCAGGGCGAAGTCAGCCGTCTTCTCCAGGTACTTCATCGCCGCCATGACGTGGAGCAGGTAGCGCGCGTGCCCCTCGCCCTTGTCCAGCAGCTGCATCACCTGGTTCAGCTTCCTGACGTAGAGTTCGTCGACCTCGCGTTCGAGTTCGCATGCCGACTTAGCCAACTCAAGATCTTGCTTGAGGAACGCGTCGACGCCCTGGCGGAACGATTCGATTGCAACGGTGGCCAGGTCGTCGATCGAGAAATCGACAGACGGTGGCGGTTCGTTCGCCAGCATGATCGCGTGCTTGGCAATGTGCGCCGCGGCGTCGCCGATGCGTTCGAGGTTGGAGAGGACGCGAAGCGAGGCGCGCCAGCGGCGCGACTCGGAGATATTGCCGCCTGCCGCGCCAATTGCTTCGAAGATGCGTTCTTCGATCGCGCCATAGAGGTTATCGACGACATCGTCTCGCTCGACTACGCCGTCGGCCTCGCTGAGGTCACGATCGTGGAACGAGGCGAGGGCGTCCGTCATCTGTTCCTTGACGGTCGCGGTCATGTTCGTGAGGGCGCGTTCGACTTCCCTCATTGTGTGCCTTCAATTGAGGTTGCTCTGGATGCCACCAGGTGGTGCGAGTTACTCCGCGAACGTCGCGGTCTCTGCCGGCGCGCCAGGCATGATCAGCAGACCGGGCGCTACGGGTGTATCCGCTTCGCGCCGGCGCAGGCCGATGCTGACCTCGATCGTCGACTTGCCCTTCTCGGCGTCGGCCGTCACTTCGATCTCGATCTTGACTTCGTCCGGCACCTCTACGGTGACGGACGCGTCGCCCGACTCAAGCAGAATCGTCCGCTCGCGAAGCCCCTTCGCGAGCGACTCAAGATACTGGGCGGCCTCAGCGGCCGTCACCAATCCCGCGAACTGGACCTTGTCTTTCGGCGGCATGTTCCCTCCCTCAAGGGTGCGGGGACTGGCGCCTTACGCTACGGCTTCGACTTCGAGCGGGGAGTCCTGCCACTTCGCAACGCGCTTGACTTCCTGGCAGAACTCGACGACTGGCCGGGCGTAGGGCTTGGCGTGCACCCGCGTGCGACTCGCTTCAAACGCTTCGCGGATCGCATCGTGGTGCACTTCTTCTCCGGGAACGATAGTGCTGCGAATGCCTACCTGCAAGTAGAAGTGCGCGTCGCTACCGCCCGAGAGCGGCAGGTCGTGCTTCTCAGCAAGTGCGACCACCGGACGCTCGCCGCCGTGGTCGCGGCCATTCACCTCGACGGCGTAGACCAGGTCGAAGATCCGCTCGTCAAGTTTCGCCGCCTCCTTACCCAGCCGGAATGGGTGGGCGAGGATGAGGGTCAGTCCGTGCTCACGCGCCGCCTGCGCGAATTCGAGTGCGGGCGCATGGTTCCACTCCGACAGTTTCGGTCGGAACGCGTTATCCAGCTTCGCCAGACGGTCGAGCGGACCTACGACGATGAAATCGACTCGCTCGCCTACGGTCACTTCGGCGCCCGAGAGGATTGTGAAGTCTGGTGCAATGCGGTAGCGGCCATCGTCATACTCGAAGTTGTCGAGCAGCCACGCGTGCATGTCCCAGAAGTTCACGGCGTGAATGTGCTCAGTGAGGGCGAAGCCGTCGAGACCGCGCCGCCTGCCCAGGCGTACGAGGCGTTCCAGGTTCGCGTGGTCGTACTCGAACGACTTCGAGAGACGGCTATGTACGTGAAGGTCAATCTTCTTCAAGCTTGTTATTCCCTCCGCTCTTTTCATAACCGACGGTAGTTAACGCAAGATTAACCGCGATTAACGTCTGGTAATACTTGGGCGCGTACGCACTCTAGCAAATATGCGCCTTCGCCGCGCAACGGGCCTGCTCGGCCTTCTCCACTCCGGTGCCCGGACGTTCACGTTGCGTTAACGCGGCTTAACCCGGCATTAACCACTCGTTACTAATCTCGTCCAGAGGCAGCGCTGACTGCATCGACGTTCGACGCTAGCGGCGCTGTGGCGCGGGACGGTAGCACCATGGGCGCGGCACTCGACGTGGGTGATTCGACTGCGAAGACGGACGAGACGGAGATAGGTGGGCGCCTTGTCTTAATCGTGGAAGACGAGCTGACGCTCGCGTCGGCGATCTCCTACTACCTGCGCAGCGACGGATTCAACGTCACCGCAGCCCACGACGGTGCGGAAGGCCTCGCCATTGCGCGCGCCGAGCATCCCGACGTGATTGTCCTCGATCTGATGCTGCCCGGGATGGACGGGTTCGAGGTCTGCCGCCGCGTCCGTGCTGACTCCAACGTGCCGATCCTCATGCTCACGGCCCGAGGAGAGGAGATGGATCGCGTTGTCGGCCTCGAGCTGGGCGCCGACGACTACATGACGAAGCCCTTCAGTATGCGCGAGTTGGCGGCCAGGGTGCGCGCCCTCCTACGCCGCTCGACCAGGCGCGACACGGCACTCCGCGTGCCAGTAGTCATGATCGATGGTATTGAGATCGACCCGCGAGGGCGGACGGTGCGCTACCGCGGCCACGAGGTCTCCATGAAGCCGAAGGAGTTTGATCTCCTGTACTTCCTTGCACGGAATCCCGGTCAGGTCTTCACGCGGCGGCAGCTGCTTGAGCGCGTCTGGGGCTACGAGTTTGAGGGTGTGAGCAGGACCGTGGACGTCCACATGCGTTGGCTGCGCGAGAAGGTGGAGGAGAACCCGGCGACCCCGCGCCATCTCCTCACCGCGCGTGGCATCGGCTACAAACTCGTGTACTGATTCGCGGCCAGGACTTTACTTTAACGTACGGTTAACGTTGCTCGGCGCGTCATAAGATCGCCCGCATCCCGGGTCGCTTGAGCTAGGATCCGACCAGGATCCAAGAGTGTCACAATCGGCGTAGCGAGCGGAGCCTGGCGATGAGCATCATCACCTCTTACGGCAACGGCAAGCCTGCACCTCCTCGCGGACGCGGAGACCTCGGGCATTGCGCAGCGCGAGACTGCAAGGGAGAAATCGTGCGGCACTCCCTTGGCTGCGGCATGGCCGTCGGTCGTTGCACCCGCTGCTTCGCGAGCTATGAATTGTCCGGTAGCGGGTCGCCGCTGGAGCGTCGCTCCCGCCTGCAGCGGTTCCTGCACGAATTCATCTCCTGGCGAGAAGAGAACTGAGCGAGCGACATGGGTTCAGCGATCCCCGAGACGAATCTCTTCCGTCACTCCGACCGGTTCGAGTCGTTCGAGGCCGGCGCACGCATCTTCAACGCGGGCGACAGCGGCGACTTGATGTACGCCGTAAAGGAAGGCGAGATCGAATTGATCGTGGACGGAGCAGTCGTCGAGACGGTCGGCCCGGGTGGCATCTTCGGCGAAATGGCGCTCATCGAGCACGACGTCCGCAGTGCCACGGCTGTCGCCAAGACATCGTGCGATCTCGTCCCGATTGACGAACAACGATTCACATTCCTGGTTCAGCAGAATCCGTACTTCGCCATGCACGTCTTCAGAGTCCTAGCGCGAAGGCTTCGGCGCATGAACCCAAGGATAAGCTCCACACCGCCGAGGTGATCTGAGTCGCGGCGTTCTGCTCCATAGTCCGCGGTGTCCACAATCGTGCTTCCCCATGTGCTGTGCTGTTGGAGCGCTGTGCGGCAAGGCGTTCTCAGTTATAGACTGTAAGTCGTATCTGGAGCGGGCGGGAGTAGCTCAGTTGGTAGAGCATTTGCTTCCCAAGCAAAGGGTCGCCGGTTCGAGTCCGGTCTCCCGCTCCATTCTCAATTAGGCGAACGCTGCCGAATCTAGTGGTAGGTAGATTCGGAGGTTCGCTGTGCTCGATTCGCATTCCGCGTCAGCTCGAAGACCATATAACTATTCCGCCCCGGGCGGCGAAGACCCGCCCTTGGAGACGCTCCTGCGGAGTTTCCGACTGACGCTCCGCGCGGAGAATCTCAAGGACAATACGCTTCGGATCTACACCGACGCGGTGTTGCGTCTCGAGAGATTTCGCATCGAGCGGCGAATGCCACCCTTCACCGCGATGACTGCCGAGCACATCCGCGAGTATTTCGGATGGATGCAGGGAGTCAACGCGCCCGCGACGATGAACCAGCGATATCGGTCGCTCAAGCGGTTCTATCGCTGGCTTCTCGAGGAAGGGGAGATTCGCGAGAACCCGATGCTGCGGCTGCGACCGCCGCGTGTACCCAGTCAAATCAAAGAACACTACGGGACGGAGGCGCTGCTCCGTGTCCTGAAGGCATGTGGAGGCGGGTCCTGGACGGCGCTACGTGACCGCGCGGCCGTCTTGATCCTCCTCGACACCGGCGTTCGCGCTTCCGAGTTGATGGGCCTCCGCCTGGAGGACGTGAACATGGACGATCAGAGCCTCAAGGTAACCGGCAAGGGATCCAAACAACGGCTTGTACCGATCGGCAATACGGCGGCTCTCGCGCTGGACAAGTACCTGCGCAAGCGGCCCGCTACGTACGCCGATTGCGTATGGGTGTCAACGCGGCGCGAGCGATGGACGAACAACGGTCTTCGCATGTGCCTCAAGCGGCGCTTTCAAGAGGCCGGCGTGCCGTTCCGTGGTGTACACGCGTTTCGCCGGACATTCGCGATCGCGTATCTCGAGGCCGGAGGCTCGGCGGAAGATCTGCAAGAGATCGCCGGCTGGCAATCGCTCCAGATGGTGCAGCTCTACACGAAGGCGACGGCCGGAGCGCGGGCCCGACGGGCACACCGCAAACTGTCGCCAGCCGACCGCTTAGCGCTCTAGGGCACGCGCTTCGTGTTCCGCGCGGTGCGCGAGCGTAAGACGCCGGCAAACGCCGGTCAGGTACTGGCGCACGGCGTTCACGCACATCTAACAGATAGCGTTGAATAGCAACCCGTCCGCGAGTCGCGCTCGGAGCTCATCGGCGCGCTGCCTAGCCCCGGCTCTAGGGGCTGCGTAGGCTGAGCACTGATTGCGTTGGTATCGCATTTGTGCGATAGTTGATCATATGGCTGAAGTAGTCCTGTACGCCGATTCCCGGGGTGCCGAACCGGTTTACGATTACATCGACAAGCTGGGGCGGTCTAGGGCGGCTGAAGCGGCATCGATGGAGAGATATATCGACCTGCTGGAGAGCAAGGGCGAACGGCTACAGTACCCGTTCGCATCTCCCATAGACAAGAAGGAGCGGATCTTTGAGCTGCGGCCCGGCAACCACAGAGTTGCGTACGCGTTGCATCAGGGGACGTACGTCCTGCTCCACGCGTGGAGGAAGCAGGCGCAGAAGCTTGATGAGCGTGAGGCAGGAAAAGCCCGCCGACGATTAGCGGACTGGAGGCGGCGCCATCCATAGTCGAGAGCAACGACGTCAAGGTAGAGAGGACAAACGGAGATGACAAGCTGGTCAGAGGCACGAGCGAAGCTGCACGCTGGCAACCCGCTCTTGAAAGAAGAATACGATCGGCTTGGACCGCGCTTCGAGACGCTCAATAAGCTGATCGACGCCAGAGAGCGAATGAAGATTTCGCAGAGTGAGCTTGCTCGCCGCATGGATGTGCAGCCGAATGTGGTGAGTCGTTTCGAGTCGGCTAAACATAGTCCACGGCTCGACACGATCATTGCGTACGCTCACGCACTTGGCTACGAGTTCAAGGTGGCGCTCAAGAAACAGCCTGAGGGAGCTGGCGTGTCGTCTGGCACTGCTCCCGTGACGATGCGGCGCAGCTCAGCTGCGCATCCCGTTCGCGCCGCGAGGGCAGCGTCGCGGCGGCCGCGGCTCTCTCGCTAGGTGTGCGTGTTAACTCGCGCCACCCAGGTCGCCGCGGGATCACGCGATCCAGTTCTGTGGTAACATCGACGCGGCATCGTATCGCCAGATTTGTTCGCCAAATTGCCGGACTCAGAGTGGCAACTCCTGGGCGAAGTTGAATCTGGAGCCTTAGGTCGCGCCGATAGCGCTTCCCAAGCAAAGGGTCGCCGGTTCGAGTCCGGTCTCCCGCTCCAACCCCCACCTCTCATGTATGGAAGCCCGGACGCGTGTCCGGGGCGTCGTGTTGCGCCGAATTCGGCGACCATCTGCTTTCTGAGCAAAGGGTCGGCGCGCGATGCCACACGACGGGGTGATGGTGATCCCAGCGACAGGGGGCAGTACTATTCCGCGATGGCGCTAATATCGACAGCTGATGCCGCGAAGCGAGCCGGGCTTTCACAGGCGCGCGTTCGTGATCTCCTAGTCCGCGGACTATTGAGGGGGCAGAAGCGCGGCAATGCTTGGGCGATCGATGAGCGCAGCCTCGACCCTTATCTCAAGGCGAGGCCGACGCCGCGCCGGCGCGGATGAGTGACGTCCCATAGAGCGCATGGCGGCACGATTGTGCCATCGTGTGCCTAGTCATAGCCGAGCACCAAACTTCTAACCGATGATGGCAGGTGCAGACCCGCAGGTGGTCCCAGTTCTTCGGGCGAATCCACTGCACCGTCGCAAGCGCCCGATTCGTCTGAGAACATGAGGTTATCTATCATCTAGAGGCACGGGTGGTTATGAACACCCTAGCGCCCGATAACCCCCGCGAACTCACTCATGTCACGAGGTGCTCCAATGGCCATGATTCAAAACCGGATTACTAACGTTCTTCTAGGATTGGTCCTGCTAGCGCTACTCTCGTTGATCGCCATGTTCGCGACCGGTGTGCGTGGTGGTCCCTTGGACCCGCCCGGCGCACCGACTAGCACCATGCGCACGCTTGACGAGGTCACGGGAGCGTGGAACCGCGACCTCTCGGCGGTAGGCGGCTGCAACTCTCCGCGCTTCCAGTGCGTGCTGAACGATGAAGCCGTTCTGGATCGCGGCACTGGTCTGGTGTGGGAACGGTTTCCGTCCTCGTTCGGGAACGCCTTCTCGACCGCGGTATCCACCTGCGTTAGCGGCATAACCGGTGGTGTGAAAGGATGGCGCCTTCCTGCTGCTGAGGAGTTGATGAGCTTGATGAAGCCCGGTGCCAGCAATCCAGCGCTGCCGACCGGTCACCCCTTCAACGACCCGGGCGCAGGCAACTATTGGAGCACAACGTTCTGGGGGACCACGACGGCCCAAAATCTAGCGGTAAACAACGGCACGGGCGCCCTGACGCTGCTACTTCCGGACTCAGCAACCGCTGGGTTTTGGTGCGTACGCGGTGGACGTGGGTATGACGGTGTCCGCTGACGAAGAACGCTAACACAAACGCGATGTGGTCATCGTGTCGCATCACGGCAGGGCGCCGTCACCTCCGAGAAGGCTCACTTCGGCCGCCCCGTTGTAGGCATGAGATGACACTCCAAGTGCCAATGCAAGTTGACACTCCGAGCGCCACCGCGGCATTATGTGTCATGACCACAGCGAGGCGCGCGCCACGACGCGGGATCAAGCCTTCCAGCGTGACGCGAGGCAGCGACACCGCAGCTGCGGACGCACTCTCCGACGGCCGCCGCGCGTGGCGCGACCGAAACCTCAGCACCGTTGTCGACGCGCTCCTCGACCTGTTCGCCGAGGGGAACCTTCGTCCGGGCGCCGACGAGATCGCCGCACGGTCCGGCGTGTCGCGGCGCTCGGTCTTCCGATACTTCGATGATCTCGACAGCCTGGATCGCGTGGCGATCGATCGGCAGGTGGCGCGCGTCGGCCACCTGCTCGACTTGCCCGGTCTGGGCGAAGGCGCCGTCGAGGGGCGCGTCGAACGGCTCGTTTCTCAGCGACTGGGGCTATTCGAGGCGATTCTGCCGGTCGCCCGTGTCTCAAGGTTGCGCGCCCCGTTCGAACCCGTCGTGGCAGACGAGTTGAGTCGAAGCAGGAACCTGTTCCGCCGCCAGGTCGAGCGTCACTTCGGCGACGAGCTGCGATCGCTGAGCCGCGGCAAGCGCAATGCGCTGCTTGGCGCCGCCGAGGTGCTCTGCTCGTTCGAGGCGTACGAACTGCTCCGTCTTGGCCACCAACAAACTCCGAAGCAGATCGGCGAAGTGATGCAGGCGGGCCTCATGGGCGTCTTTGGCGGTCTGCGCGCCGGCTCACGCGCGCGCTAGTCTTTCGCGCTCTCTGCCCGCGCGGTTGCAGCGATGTCTGCGCGATCACGTTGGCCGTGAATGCGGAATGTCACGCGAGAAAGCGTCCCCGTGAACGCGAACGGACCCTCGTAGTCTCCGATCACCGTCGACAGCCGGTCACATCCAACGTCGACGCCCGTCGAGCCCATCATGCGGATGATGATCGGGATATGGATCGACGCAAGGTCGGCGCCATCGACGGAGAGTGTAAGGGTGCCGCTGCGCCCCTCGCGCTCGAATCGCGCGGCGAGTTCGTGCGGCCCCGGTGCAACGTCGAGCGGCGCCACAACGCGCTGGTGCGTACCCAGCGCGTTGTAATCGAATTGCAGCTTGCCGTCCTTGATGAAGAACGCCTGGCCGACGTTGCTGCTTCCACGAGCATAGAGCGCGCCTTCGCACAGCCCTGTGGGAACGGTCACGTCGCACGTGATGCTCCATGATCGCCCGCCGAGGGGCGGTGCGGCATCTGCGGGAATGTGCGAGATCGGCGGCGTGTAGACGTACTCGGCGCGCGCGTGCGGCGTACCGGCCCGCGGCGCACCACCGAACAACTCGATGCCGCGATCGTCGAGCGGCAGTACGTCGTTTGCGCCGGCCTCGACCCACCACGCGTCGATGAGCCCGCGGAGCTTTTCCGGGTGTTCCGCCGCGAGGTCACGGCATTCGGAGAAGTCCTCTTCGAGGTTGTAGAGAGCCCACGTATCCTCTTCGAACGGTTTGCCCTTTTGGTGATAGGTGACGGCCTTCCATCCGTTCTCGTACAGCCCGCGGTGACCTCCCATCTCCAGGTACTGTCGTTTTCTCCGCGTCGCTTCGCCGGGCGCGTCCCACGTGTACGCCAGGCTCTGACCGTGGAGTGGGATCTGATCGTGGCCCATGAACTGCTCCGGCACGTCGATCCCCGTGACATCGAAAATCGTCGCGGGCACATCGATGGCGTGACAGAACTGGTGGCGAATTCCGCCGCCGCCTCGAATCCGATCGGGCCAGTGGACGATCAAGGGGTCGCGCACACCGCCGCCGTACGTGTTCTGCTTGTACCAGCGAAGCGGCGTATTGCCGGCCTGCGCCCATCCCCAGGGGATATTGCTGTGTGAATGCGGCCCGCCGATGTCATCGAGTCGGTCGGCGACGATGTCGTCCAGGTTCTCCTGTTGCAGATTGAAGAAACTGAACTCATCCATGACGCCGCGCGGTCCGCCTTCCTGGCTAGCGCCATTGTCCGAAACCAGCATCAGCAGCGTGTTGTCGAGCAGTCCCTGTGCTGTGAGGAAGTCGGTGAGACGGCCGATCTGCGCGTCAGTGTGGTCAAGGAACCCGGCGAACGCTTCCTGCAGGCGCGCTGCGAACACGCGCTCGTTGTCGGTCAGATCCGTCCACGGCTTCACGCCCGGATTGCGCGGCGCCAGCGTCGTCCCCTCGGGCACGATTCCCATATCGAGTTGCCGCGCAAACCACTGCTCGCGCGCGACATCCCAGCCTTCATCGAAGCGCCCGCGGTACTTGTCGCGATAGGCCTTCGGTGATTGATGCGGCGCGTGCGTCGCCCCGAAGGCGAGGTAGAGGAAGAAGGGGCGATCCGGCCGCACCGACGTCAGGTCTCGAAGCCAGCCAATGGACTGTTCGACCAGGTCCTCGCTGACGTGATAGCCGTCTTCCGGTCGCGCGGGCGGATCGATGTGGTGGTTGTCTGCGGTCAGCTCAGGGTAGTACTGGTCTGTCTCGCCCTGGAGGAATCCGTAGAAGCGATCGAAGCCCTTCTGCAACGGCCAGTTGTCGTGTGGTCCCGCCGCCGAACACTCGCGCATGGGCGCCAGGTGCCACTTTCCCGCCGCGAACGTCGCGTAGCCATGCGCGCCGAGGAGTTGTGCGACGGTCGCCGCGCGCGGCGTGATGGCGCCCCTCATGTGCGGAAACCCCGTGTCCCAATTCGAGACGCCTCGCATCCCGACCGCGTGGTGGTTGCGGCCGGTCAACAGGCACGCGCGCGAAGGCGAGCACAGCGCCGTTGTGTGGAATCCCGTGTAGCGGAGACCGCCCGCCGCCAGCCGATCGATGTTCGGCGTTTCGATCGTGGAGCCGTACGATCCTAGGTGCGCAAAGCCCGTGTCGTCGAGGACAATCAGGACGATGTTGGGTGCCGCTTTCGGGGGGGCGGGCGGCGCGGGCCACCAGGGTTCGGAGTCCGCCACCGTGCGCCCGATGCGTCCGCCGAAATGGGGTTCGCTGCTACTCATGGTTCGCCTCCTTCGCCGCTCCCTTCCAGGTTGGCTATCTGTACCTGTTGGCGCTACCGGCGTCAACTGCTGTTGACACTCGCAGTGCCAAGATATACCGTAGCCGTGACCGGTGCGTCACGGAAGGAATGCGCGTGCTTGCCAGCGAAATTCCCGTTGCTAACACACCAGACGGCGGCTGGCACGGCGAGATGCCGCCGCCGGTTCTCGCGGCCTGCACGGAACCCCTTGCTTCCGGCGCGCCGGATCTCCGCGGCCTGTGGAAGGCATACAACGTGGAGCAGGGCGGCAAGCCGGTCGTCGACCACCCGCTCAACCGCCACATTGAGCGCATCGAGCAATGCGGCAATCGGGTCGTGATCACAGCAGGTCACGTCATCCACGATATGTGCGCAGATGGGACGCTCGAGAACGGCGTGAACGACGTACTTGAGTCGGATCTGAAGACGAAGATTCGCGTGGCCGCCGTGTTCAACAACGGACGCCTCGACCTGCACCCGTTTGGCGTCGATCCTGCTCGGCCGCCGCTGGTGACGCGCGAGGTCGTAGATGGCGAGTTGATATGGAACTACGCGGTCTTCAAGGTGACGATGCGGAAGGTGGAGTCTGCATGAGCGAGCGCTTCGAAGTTGTCTTTCTCGGCACCGGCAGCCCATTGGGTAACCCTGACCGGTGCGGCGCCGGCCAGGTGCTTGTCGCTGGCGACGCGCATGTGCTCGTCGACATGGGATGGGGCGCAGCTCGCCGGCTGACGCCTTCCGGCATCCGGCCCAACATCGTCGATACTGCCCTCTTCACGCACATGCACACCGACCACATGACCGATGTGCCTGACTTCCTTTTCCTGCGCTGGACTGCCGGAGCCACGACGCCTCTCCGCGTGTACGGTCCCGTCGGCACGCGCGAAGTCATGGACGGGTTCATGCAGGCGCTCCGCCTGGATATCGGCTACCGGATCGCCCATCACGGCGACAAGTTGCACCCGGATGGCATCAGGCTCGAAGTGACTGAATTGCCCGCGACCACGGAGCCGCGCGCGTTCCTGGAGATCGCCGGCATGAAGCTCGAGAGCTTCGAGGTCGATCACTTCCCCGTCGTACCGGCGTTTGGATACCGCGCCACGTACGACGAACGCACGGTCGTGCTGTCTGGCGACACATCGCTCTGCGACTCGCTCGCGCAGGCGTCGCGCGGCGTCGACATGCTTGTCTGTGAGGCGATGAACCTTCCGATGATGGAGCAGCGGATCGCCGGCCTGAAAGCCGCAGGCATGGTGCGCGAGTCGGGACTGTTTGGCGACGTCCCCTCATACCACATCGCGACACATGAGATCGCGGCGCTCGCGCGCGATGCGGTCGTGGGCGAGATCGTGCTGACGCACATCATCCCGCCCATCACGAACGATCCCGCGCAGGTCGCCGCATTCATGGCCGGCATGAGCGACGTCTACACCGGTCCGATTCACGTCGCGAAGGACACCGAGCGCGTGCCGATCGTGAAGCACGGATCGTAGTACCGCCACGCACGGATTGGAGAAGCCATTGCACACGCCGGTAGACGCCAACAAGCAAGCCACACGCCTCCGAGTTTCTGTGTTCGTCGCCGCGGCTGCGAGCCTCGTGTTCGCTGCGGCGTGCAGTTCGTCCGCATCCACCACGACGAACGATTCGTCGCCGACGCCAGGTGCAACAATCGTGAAGCCGGTCGGCACGCTTTCCAACGCCGACGGCTGGCCCCGGGTTGAAGGCACCCGCGGCAAGCGCTACTGCGAAGTGCTGCTCGCAAGCCTGGTGGAAGGGCGCCTGAACGCCGAGGTGTGGAACACCTACGGGTTGAACGACTGCCCGCTGGACGCATGGAAGGCGCTTGACCCCGCGACCATCAAGACCGAACGCGGCGTGCTGGCAGCCCTACTCAACGGCCCTCGCTACTGGCTCATGGATGCCATCGAGAAGAAGCCGACCGGCGATCGGAAAGAGACGATGTTCGGAACCTTGACGATGTTCCGCGCGGCGACCGTCGATCTCGGGCCGCCACCCCCGAACCTCTCGCCGTACCTGGAACATCGCGTCGCGCGCGGGGCGATCTTCGAATATGAGAAGGGCGCGCACGTCTTCGAGCTGGTCGACCCCACCGGCGAGACGTACATCATGCAATCGTATAGCCAGCAGCGGGACGCGACGCTCGTGGAGTCCGATCTGCCGGCGCTCGGTACTAGCGGCAGGATCACGCCGCCGTCGGGCTGGACGTACCGCGCCCGCACGCTCGATGCGAGCGTTCGCGTGCAGGGACCGGGTCCGGAAGCCGCCGTCATCCAGGACGATCTCGCCAACTCATACTCACTGATCGAGCCCAACTAGCGCATCACGAAAGGTCCGACACATGAAGGCACTGCGCACTCCAGACGAACGATTCCAGAACCTCCCCGGCTATCCATTCGCTCCGCACTACGTCGAGATCCCCGACGGCGAAGGCGGCTCGCTCCGCATGCACTACATCGACGAAGGGCCGCGCGACGGCAAGATCGTGCTTCTGCTGCACGGCGAACCTTCGTGGTCGTACCTGTACCGGAAGATGATCCCGGGTATCGTCGCTGCGGGACATCGCGTCATCGCGCCCGACTTCATCGGTTTCGGACGCTCGGACAAGCCGTCGGAGCAATCCGACTACACGTTCCAGCGGCACATCGACTGGCTGACGTCGTTCGTCGTGCAGTTGGACCTGCGCGATGTCACGTACTTCGGCCAGGATTGGGGCGCTGTGCTCGGGCTGCGTGTCGCGGCCGAGAACGAGGCGCGGTTCGCCCGCATCGTCATCGGCAACGGCGGCTTGCCCACCGGCGATCGCCCGCCGAACGAGGCGTTCATGCGGTGGCAGAAGTTCTCGCAGACCTCGCCGAAGTTCTTCATCGGCCAACTCATCCAGGGCGCAACCGTAACGACGCTGTCCGATGACGTCGTCGCTGCGTACGATGCGCCATTCCCGGACGACAGCTTCAAGGCGGGCGCGCGCATTTTCCCGACGCTGGTGCCGACGACGCCCGACGACCCGGCGGCCGAGGCGAATCGCCGCGCGTGGGAAGTACTCATGAAGTGGGAGAAGCCGTTCCTGACGGCGTTCAGCGATTCCGACCCCGTCACAAAGGGTGGCGAGCACGTCATGCAGAAGCGCATTCCGGGTGCGCAGGGCCAGCCGCACGTCATGCTCGCGGGCGGTGGCCACTTCCTGCAAGAAGATGTCGGCGAGGAGCTGGGACGCATCGTCGTGGACTTCATCGCGCGCACGAGCTGAGCCAGATCGATGTTGGAGGGAGCGTCATGACGACGGATCGCAACGGCAACAGCGTCCGCTACGGGCGGATCAATAAAGAGATGGTCGGGCGGTGGATGCAACTGCCGGCGGAAGACGACGGCCCGTTCTGGGCGCTCAACCTGATGAAGTACCGCGAAGTTGCCGACTACGCCGATGGCCGCAGCGACGCGAAGAGCGGCCGCGAGGCGGACGACGAGTACACGCCGCGTGAGTCGCTTTCGGCAGTCGGTGCACAGATTGTGTTCGCGGCGGAGGTCGAGCGGATCCTCGTCGGCGACGGTATGGCGTGGGACCGGATCGGCATCGTGAGGTATCCGAGCCGCCGGAAGTTCTTCGAGATGCAGCAGCGCGATGAGTTCAAGAAGCAGCACCTGCACAAGGACGCCGGCATGGAGTTCACGATCGTGATGTCGTGCCTGCCGGTCGAGTTGTTCGCCGGCGCGACGGAGCGTCACCCGTTCGTCGAGCTGCGCGTCAGCTCCGAAGCTGCCTCGTCCGCAGACAGCGCCGCAGGAGTCTTCGACGTAGAAGGCGTGATCGTCGGCGACGGGCGGACGTGGAAGCAGGCGTCGTTTCGCTGGCTCGACCGCGACGAGGCAGTGCCGGCAGCGCCGAAAGTTGAGCCCGGCACCTACGTGATGTTGCTACGGCCAGGCATCGATCGCCTCTCGCGCTCCGTCGACGACGCGCGCGCCGAGGCGGCAGCGCAGTCATGACCGGCGGCGGCCCGTCGGGCACGTTCCTCGATTTTCAGGTCGACCCATCCGATCTCCAGCAACGGCGCGTAGTCGAACTGCAAACGCGGCCGCTGGAAGCGGGGCAGGTGCGGTTCCACGTCGGCAGCTTCGCGCTCACCGCGAACAACATCTCGTACGCATCGAGCGGCAGCTTCCTCGGATACCTCGATTTCTTCCCGAGAGATATCGACGTACCCTGGCGTCGCATTCCTGTCATGGGCCACGGCGACATCGTCGAGTCGGCGCACGCGGATATCGAAGCAGGCGGGCGCTACTTCGGCTTCTACCCGATGTCCGGCGAGCACGTGATCACCGCGGAACGCCACGGCGCAAATGTGTGGGACGCCGGCGCGCACCGAGAGCCGCACGCGGCGACGTATCGCCAGTTCGAGGACGTCCGGCAGGACCCGCAGTACGATCCCGCACGGGAGGATGTCGTCGCGCTCCTGCGCGGCCTCTTCATCACGTCATTCCTCGTGGAAGACTTCCTCCACGACAACGATTCGTTCGGGGCGCAGTCGGTTGTCGTCACCAGTGCTTCCAGCAAGACATCGATCGCGCTTGGGTACTGTCTGCAACGGCGTGGCACGCCGTCGGTCGGCCTCACGTCCGCGCGAAATCTGGATGCCGTGCGCCGACTCGCGTGCTACGACACCGTGCTGGCATACGAGGATATGGCGTCACTCGATAGCGCGCGCTCGACAGTGCTGGTGGACATGGCCGGTGATGGCGAACTCCTCGGCACGATCCACGGTCACTTCGGCGACGCGTTGCGCTACTCCTGCATGGTGGGCGGAACGCATCGAGACGCCGGGCCGCGGCCCGCTGAGATGCCCGGTCCGCCACCCAAGTTCTTCTTCGCACCGAGCCAGATCAAGAAGCGATCCGGCGAATGGGGTGCGGCGGAGTTCATGGGACGGTTAAGGGAAGCTTTTGCCGAATTCGCAACCTACTCCGACGCGTGGCTGCGTATCGAGAGAGGCTCGGGGCCTGAGGCCTTGGATCGCGCGTACGGCGAGGTGCTCGATGGCAAGAGCGCGCCGACGGCTGGTCACATTCTCTCATTGTCGGGCAGCAAGAGTGCCGGCACGACGTTGCCTATTGGAGCGAATCCATGATCGATGAGCACGAAGACTTCGACGGGACGTGGCCGTTCGCCGCGCACGCGGACGTGGACGATGACGGCACACCACCGATCCTAAGCTGGCTGCGAGGCGACCGGTTCTTAGAACCGTCCAACCGACGCAGACCTACAGATACTTCTTCGCGAATGCCCGCGCCTGCTCGATTGTCGCGTCGACGCCCTCTCTGCCGTCGACGAGCGTGCCATCGACGACGGTGAGCGTCGGGATGATGTGCGCAGTGTCTTCAGCAAGCCGGAACGGATTGTGTCCCAGCTCGTGTACTCCGGTGCTCCCTCTCGACGGATCGCCGGCACTCAGATGTAGCCAGGAGCGATTGTAAGTCGAGAAGACCTCGGGCCACGCGGCGGGCAGGCCGGACTGCGACATCGGTGTGATTGCGCCGAGCGCGTCGTACCAGCCTTCACCGGTGAGTAAGAGATCAGGGTGCCTTGACTTGAGTTCGTCGCGAACGGCCACGAGGCCGTCGCACACGCCATAGGAAGGATCGTTGATCCAGACGTGGTGCGTGTCGAGGAAGACCGCGGCCATGTCGTAGGTCTCGATCGTAGCGCTCACCTGCTCGATCAAGCGCCGCCGCCATGAAGGTGCTCCCGGATTGAGCCAAGCCTGCCACCCGGGGTCGTGCCCGCGGCTGGCATCCCAGTCGGGTCGGTTGCCCTGGAAGACGAGGCCGGAGGCGGAACGCATCTCGGCGGGCGCACCCCAGTCCCGATATCCGGGTGCATTGGTATTCACGCAGTTGGCGCCGAACATCGGCATCACGTGGACGCCGCGCTCTTTCGCACGAGCCGCCAGCCGGGCGAATCCGTCCGGACCTCCCAGCATGGGTTCGGGCCGATAGTCGCCATATTGCCAGTAGTAGCGCCCTTCCCAGCCCGGCAGGAACGCGAGCACATGTCGGCCGTCGATCCGATCCGCGACGTAGTCAATCGTGTCGCGCATGGCGTCGTACGTGTTGAACGTGTACCCGGACCAGTGCATGCCGTGCATTGCGACGACGAGAGCGACGTCGCGGGCCCACGGTGGCACATCATCGCGCGTCTCCCATGCCGTCAGTCCGAAGGCGTCGGCAACATGCCTATCGTGACGCCGAACAATCGATTCCGGGTCACCCGTCCGTCCGATCCGCCACGGAGGCGTGGTGGTGGAGGAGGTCATCTCGCTCGCCGCGTCCTCGTGGAGCAATTCCACGGTCACGCCGCCATCTCGCTGCATGATGGCGAAGCGTTTAGCACGGACGCGGGTATCCAGCGACTCGAAGTAAACATACGTCCCGTCGGCGAGCGGCAGGAACAGCAGCGCCGTGTGGGTTGTCATCGGGTAATGCACAACGGTGCCGCTTCGGTCGATGCGCTGCCGGGCCCAACGGTGCCCGAGGATCTCGGTTGCTTCGATCCCGCTGACGGTGAGCTTCGTGCACCGAATCTTCTCGCTCATGTACGCGGAGACCGAGATCGTGAGTCCATCGTCTGAGCGCTCGGCCCGGATCGTCGCAGTTCCAGCTGCCTCGCGCTGCCCGCCTGCCCACGTGAGACGCTGCGCACGAATGCTCGTGCCCAAGTCCGACTCCGCGACTTCAGCCCCCGCTATTCCATAGGTGTTCTCGAACGAGACTACCTGCAGCGATAGGTGCCAGCCGCCGACGTCGAATACCGGGTCACGTGGGTCGAAGCTGAACTCCTGCATGGGAACGATTATCTACGTATTCGGGCCAAGCTGCTAGGCGCCGATTGATGCGGCGCGCGGGGCTCCACCGATAGGCACCACCAAGCGTCACGCCTAAACCGTCGGCACCCGCTCGTTGAACGTGTCCCGCGTGCCCCGGCGCCTCTGAAGCAAAGGGGCGCTCGTTCGAGGGCGATCTCCCGCTCCAAACTCTTCCTTATCTAAAGGACCAGCACTTGCCGGGCCTTCTTCGTGCTCTCCGCTGGCACTGCTACTCGCGTTTGCCGGGAAGCTTCGGCGCAAGCCAAGCGAGGAAGCTGTCCGGACTGCGCGTCTGCATGTAGAAGCGACCGGGGCCGACCAGCTTGCACACCAGGCCCTCGCCGCCGAGCAGCGTCGTCTTCCATCCGCCCGCGCGGCCCACGTCATAGGTGACCGTCTCGTCGAACGCCACCATGTGGCCCGTGTCGACGCTGTGCTTCTCGCCTGCGTTCAGCGTGATCAGGTGGATGGCGCCGTAGCTCGACAAGAAGATCGTGCCGGTGCCGGTGCACTTCAGCAGGAACAGGCCCTCGCGCGAGAAGAAGGTCTTGCCGCCGCCCCACTTCGTGTCGACGTTGACGTCGGGCGTTGCGGCGAGGAATGATCCCGACTGCACAAACAGCGTGTTGCCCGTCAGTTCGAGGGCAACGATGTCGCCCGGCAGCGCCGGAGCGATCGTAACGCGGCCGGCCTGCTCCGCTGTGAACGTGTTGATGAAGAAGCTCTCGCCACCCAGCACGGAGCGCTTCAGGCCGGACATGAGGCCGCCTTTGACGCTCGTCTCCATCTTGATCGCGTCAGTCATGCTGACCATCGCGCCCGCCTCGGCTTGCAGCTTCTCACCTGCCTCGAGGTTGATTGTGCCAAGCGCGTATGCTGGGCCGTACTGGATGTCGTACTTCACGGCGCACTCCTTTGCATTGCGGACCGATGCTTTGTGCCGCCGCCCGTAGTTTGTACCAGACGGCAGTTCGGCCACCGGCGGCGCTTCAGCGCAAGACACACCACCCGCTCATCGTGGTGATGCTTGCGGCACAACGAGACTATTCCGGAAGCCTCACGAGCATCTTGCCTGTGTTCACTCCGTTCAGCATCCCGATCAGGGCCTTCGGTGTATTTTCGATGCCGTCGTAGATCGTCTCTTCGTACCTCACGCGCCCGTCCTTCAGCCAGGCCGTCATGTCCGAAACAAACTGCTCCCGCAGGTGCATGAAGTCCGTCGCCACGAAGCCGCGGAGCATCACCCGCTTATAGATGATGTTCGAGAGCGTCGTGACGGGCGACGAGATCGCGCCCGCACTGTTGTACGCGGAGATCATCCCGCACACGGGAATCCGCCCCAGCAGGTTCATACGGGGCAGTGCAGCGTCCAGGTGGTCGCCACCCACATTGTCGAAGTACACGTCGATGCCTTTCGGCGCCCTCTCTTTCAGAGCGGTTCGGATCGTCTCGGTCTTGTAGTTGATCACCGCGTCGATGCCGAGGTCATCCTTCAGCCAGCGGCACTTCTCGTCCGAACCGGTGCTGCCGATCACGTAACAGCCCTTGATCTTGGCTATCTGTACGGCGATCGATCCGACGGAGCCGGCCGCGGTAGACACGAACACTTGCTCGCCGTCCTGAAGTTTGCCGATCTCCAGCAGCCCGCCATACGCCACGAAGCCGGAGCCGCCGAGCGTGTGGAGGTACACCGACACCGGCAATGCCGGATCGACATCCAACTTCAAGACGCCTCGGCCCGACGAAACGAAGTACTCCCGAAACGACGACCAGTTCTGGACGAAGTCACCTTCGGCGAACGAAGGGTTGCGTGATTGCACAACACGGCCGATCGCATAGCCGGCCATCGGTTCGTTCAGCTCCTGCCCCGCCGAGAGTCGCGGACGCATCGCCGGGTCGACGGAGAGGTAGACGTTGCGAACCTGGAGCTCCCCGTCCGCGGCATCGGGTACCGTCTCCTCGACGATGGAGAACTCCTCCTCCCGAGGCATTCCGTCGGGCCGGGCGATGAGATGTACCTTGCGACTAACGACTGGCATGGCGTCCCTCCCTGGTGTCTCGCGCAACTATTCGAACGGCTGGCCGTAGCGTTCGCGATGTGCGACCTGTCCGAGCGGTTTGCGCTGCTTCTTCCCTCGCCCGATCGCATCGATCGGATAGCCGAACGGAATCACCGCGAGCACGTCGAGTTCGGCAGGAACGCCGACCAGCGCTCCCACGTCATCGAGTCCACCGAAGCCCGCCCAGTTCGAACCGACACCGTCGGACCAGGCGGTCAGGATCATGGACTGCACGGCACGGCTGGCGTCGGACACTGCGAAGGGACTCGACTTCTCGACGGCGACCACGATCGCCAGAGCCGCATCCGCTACATATGGTCCCGAGCGCGTGGCCGCTCCCAGCTTGCGCAGGTCGTCGCGCTCACGCACGACGATGAAGTGCCACGGCTGCTTGTTCATCGAAGATGCCGTGAGGTGGCCCGCTTCGACAATCCGATGCACAACGTTATCCGGGACAGCCCGACCCGCGTAGGTCCGCACAGCGAGCACGGTCCGTACCGCATCGAAAACTTCCATCGCGCGCGCCTCTCTCCGGGACGTGGGTCGTTGGACCTCCGTTGAGCGAGTATACGACCCGCTCGCGAACGACGACACGATGATCTCGACGTGCTAGTTGCTTCTCTCATCGCTGGCGTGGTCGCGATTCGCATGGCATACCAAAGGTCGCCGTTTCGAGGCCGGTCTCCCGCTCCAAGCTCGCTCCTTATCTGAGGCAGCTATCCGTCGATCGCTTGCGGCCGGGTTGACCGCTACGGCTTGTGCGAGCATGAAGACGGGCACGGCGATTCTTGGGATTGGCCGTGCCATCGGGCGCCGGCGTCGCAGAACATTAGTACTATGAGCGACCACGAGGGCCAAGCTCGCGTTCCATTCGCCGACGGACCGTACCCCAGACGATCGTGCACGGATGTCGGCGCCGTACTCTCTCGCGGATGACATGGAACGATTCCGCAGCCGCCGTCGTCTGAAAGAGGAGAAGCGAGACGAAGCGCGTGGAGAAACGACCATGAAGACCGGGATGAGATGGACAATCGCGCTCACGGCACTCTTGCTAGCCGTTGGCATCGCGGGAGGTGCCTACATCGCGTTCGATTCCGAAGACGGCGATTACGAACAGCGCGTCACGGCAACCCCAGCCGGAGGTGGCGACGGACTGAGCGCCAGCTGTGAAGTCGGCGCCGTCGACTGTAACGATACGCCGGGCGACGGGGGCGTTGAGTCCAGCGGGAGTCCAGACGCGCCAATCGCTGAATTGAAGAAGGAGTTCCCGGAGCTAAGGGACTACCCAAGCGACGCATTGCCTCCGAGGGCCATCAAGACAGAACGAGTCGGTGAGGGCTGGTATGTCGCGTTCGTGCAGGAAGGCTCGGGGCGACCCGTTATCTCCGCGACCTGCTTTCTCGTGGATGATGACCTCAAGATCGTGAGCAAGAAGACGTACACCCCCACCGTCGAGGAAGACTCGACTGCACCGTTCTCACCGATCACCTGCTCCTCGTGACACGCTCGCGATATGTCGAGCGCAACAAGGGCGCCGTACCACGCCTGTTAGCGGGACGCGATCGTACACAGCCCTTGAAGGCGATAGCTTCCCGAGCAGATTGTTGCACTGTCGCTGATTGGTGTCGGCTCGCATCGGTTGGGGTGGACCCACGCGCCGCCGGCCGCCCCGGCGCCTCCGAAGTGAAGGGCCGCGTGCCGCCTATATGAGCACGTCCAAACGCACCAGTCCGCGGAATCCGGGAATGTGCCGGTACTCCAGCGCCGCATCGGCCAATCGTAGCCCTTGGAAGCGCT
>JANNPX010000021.1:0-29506 GCA_031400455.1 Chloroflexota bacterium
GGTTGGACCTGTTGGGAACGACGGCTTTGGTACCGCGACCTTTCAGCCATTGCCGCAGCTCCGCGCTGTCGTAGGCCTTGTCTCCCAGAAGCTTCCTGGCCGCCTTGGTGCGACGGATGAGGCGCGGGGCGGGCGGGCAATCATGCGCCTCGCCACCGCTCAGGAGGATGGAAAGAAGACGGCCTTTAGCATCTGCGATTGCGTGGATCTTCGTATTGCGCCCGCCACGTGAGCGTCCAATCGCCTGTTTCTGCTCCCCCCTTTTCCGCCGGAGGCCGAACGGTGCGCCTTGATGTGCGTCGAATCGATCATCTGCGTCTGGGTCGATCGTCCGCGCGCGGCAAGCTCGCGAAACAGTCTTTCCCACACGCCGCGCCGCGCCCAGCGCACGAAGCGATTGTAGATCGTCGTCGGCGGGCCGTACTCCGGCGGGCAATCGCACCATCGGCAGCCGCTCTTCAGCACATGCAGGATGCCGCTGATAACCCGACGGTCATCCACTCGATCCTTGCCCCGCACGTCGGTCGGAAGCAGAGGCGCGATCCGCCGCCATTGGTCGTCGTTCAGCCAATACAAGTTACGCCGCATCTTCTCTGCTCCCTTGACCGCAGAGAATCAGCAACCGATTCTAACATCAACAGATTTATTGGGTTTTGGCCCTAGTACAGTTTTGCCAACAGATCGCCCAACGTGCGCGCCTCGGCGGCGGAGAGGTGGGCGCCGACGGCGGCCTCGACCGCGGCGGCATAGACTGGCCAGATCTTGCGCCGGAGCGCGCGACCGGCCCGGGTGATGGTGAGGACCTGGCCGCGGCCGTCCTTGGCGCTGGCCTTTTTGACGACGCAGCTGCCCGGCAGCAAGGTAGACGAAGTGCGGCGCCTCGCAGTATTCTCCGCCACCGACGACCGGCTTCTCGTGGTCCGACCACTTCCAGCCCGGCTGGAACGTCGCCCGGCCCACACCGGCGCCGGCGATGTGGACGATATCGATCCTTCCATACTCCATGTTCAGCACCTGATTCGGCGCGTTCAGTGATCCAACTTGTTCGTTTGCCATTGTGGTATTCCTCCGTGATGGTTCGCTGACTGATGTGGCGAGAACCTGCGTTCCGGGCTGCGCCAGCGCAGGACCGCTCGCTCGTGGAACCAACATCTCACGGGACGCCTCGACCCTCAAGTACGGGATCTGTACTAGGCTAGAGAACCTGCCGGAGCTATGCTGCGCCGATGCCTAGCTACGGTCAGTTCTGCCCCATGGCCAAAGCCGCCGAGATCCTGTGTGAGCGGTGGAGCCTGATCGTCATTCGCGAGCTGATCGCCGGTAGTCGCCACTTCAACGACATCCGGCGAGGCGTTCCTTTGATGTCGCCATCGCTGCTCTCAAGCCGATTGAAGCAGTTGGAGGCAGCGGGGGTCGTTACGCGCAACCAGGATGGACGCGGCGTGGGCTATGACCTGACGCCAGCGGGGGCGGAGCTACGGCCAGTGGTCGAGCTGATGGCGGGCTGGGGCTCAAAGTGGGTGCGTCGTCGAGTGAGCCGGGATGACCTCGACGCTGGACTTCTGATGTGGGACATTCGGCGGACCGTTGATCCTGCACGCTTCCCCCAGGATCGGCGCGTGGTCGTACATTTCCAATTCCGCGATGCACCTTCCGGGAAGCGCTCCTGGTGGCTGATTTCTCAGGAGCACGGCGTGGATCTCTGCCTGGAGGATCCCGGCTTTGACGTCGATGTAGAACTTCAGGCGTCGCTCCACGTCATGACCGCTGTCTGGATGCGCGACGTCACATTCCGCGCCGCGGTCGCGTCACTCGGGCTCAGCGTCAGCGGTAAGCGCGACATCTGCCGGCGGCTTCCCGAATGGCTCGGCGCGAGCGCACTGGCGACCGCTCCAACATCCGGAGTTCGACACCCCGCACGATAGCGTGCTCGGGCATATCGAGCGGCGGGCCGAAGCGCCTCGGAGCCCCGTGCTACCATGCTCCCCAGAATGGGTATGCGATGTTCACGAGGCTAGGCTACTTCGTCATCGTCGCCATTCTGGCGATAGCGGGCGCGGCGATCGCCGTCGTCGCGTGGTCCGCCGTTTCATCCGGCGGCGACGACCCCCCGCCGAACCCAACGCCTACGGCCATCGCCGCGGCGACTGCCCCGGCAGGCCAGTTGCCAGCCATCCCGTTCTCGCGCGTCATCGACTTCGCGCGCCTCGGGGCTGTGCTCACCATCGATGCTCGGGGCGCCGACATCACCGTTACCTTCCGGGAGGACTTCGACGTGAGCGGCTTCAACACCACATCGCACGTCTTCAAAAGCTCGCTCGAACCCGGGCAGGACGTCGTGCAGGTGCTCGAAACCGCCGGCATCGCCGTCAACGGCGAGGACGGTGTCACGGTGACCCAGCGATGAACGAGCACGAGAGCTACCTCCCCTACAACCTGCCCGACATCTCCGAGACGGAGATCGACGCCGTCGTCGAGACCCTCCGCTCGGGATGGCTCGCCCCCGGCCCGCGCGTCAAGCGCTTCGAGGAAGACTTCGCCGCGTTCACCGGAGCGAAGCACGCCCTCGCGCTCGACTCCGCCACCGCCGGCATGCACCTCGCCCTCATCGCAAACGGCATCGGCGCCGGCGATGAAGTGATCTCCACCCCGACGACCTTCGCCGCCACGATCAATGTCGCCATCCACACAGGCGCCACGCCCGTCCTCGCCGATATCGACATCGACGACTTCTGCATCGACCCCGCCGCCATCGAGCGCGCGATCACGCCGCGCACGAAAGCCATCATGCCCGTCCACCACGGCGGCTCCGCCTGCCGCATGGACGCCATCATCGAGCTAGCGCGCAAACACGATCTGCTCGTCGTCGAGGACGCGGCGCACGGACTCGGCACGCACATCGGCGGCAAGCACATCGGCACCTTCGGCGATGCCACCGTCTTCAGCTTCTACCCGACGAAAAACGTCACCAGTGGCCGCGGCGGCATGCTCACCACCAACAACGACGCGCTCGCGGAGCGCAGTCGCGTCCTCGCGCTGCACGGCATGAGCAACGACGCATGGGATCGCTATACCGACCGCGGCTCGTGGGCGTACCAGGTGCTCGCCGCCGGCTACAACTACACAATGAGCGACTTCCAGGCGTCGCTCGGCCACGCGCAGTTCAGCCGCCTCGACGAATTCCAGCGCCGCCGCCGCGAGATCGCGCTCGCACTCAACGCGCGCCTCGCCGCGCTGCCCGAACTCGTGCTGCCCATCGAGCGCGAAGGTACGACGCACGCCTGGCACCTTTATGTCGTGCGCCTGCGGCCGGAGATGCTTACAATTTCCCGCGACGAGTTCATAGTAAAGATGAAGGAACGCGGCATCGGCACCTCCGTGCATTTCATCCCCATCCACCACCACCCGTACTATCGCGAGACCTACCGCTGGGCGCCCGGCGACTTCCCTGTCGCCGATCTTGCGTTCGAGACGATGGTCTCGCTCCCGCTCTACACCCGCATGACCGATGCGCACGTCGACCGCGTGGCTTCAGCCGTCGAGGAGATCGTGCGGGACCACCGGACATAGCTGCATGATCACCAGGCTCTTCGACATCGCCGTCGCCATCGTCGGCCTCATCATCTTCGTGGTCACGTATCCGTTGATGGCGCTCGCCATCAAGCTCGATTCGCGCGGCCCCGTCATCTATTCGCAGACGCGTGTAGGCCTCCGCGGCAAGCGCTTCACGATGTACAAGTACCGCTCGATGTCGCACGAAGGCCACAAGCCCTACGAGACGCCGAAGCTGGAGCACGTCCACTTCAAGACGTTCGTCTTCACGACGCCCATGTCGCGCCTCACGCGCGTCGGCCGCTTCCTCCGCGCGACCAGTCTGGACGAACTGCCGAATTTCTGGAACGTGCTGAAGGGCGACATGAGCGTCGTCGGCCCGCGCCCCGAGATCCCGGAGCTCGTCGAGCAGTACCCGCCCGAGTACAGGCGCCGCCACGACGTCAAACCCGGCATCACCGGCCTCGCCCAGATCAGCGGCCGCGCCGACCTCTCCTACGACGAGACCATGCAGTACGACATCGAGTACGTGAACACCCACTCGTTCACCGGCGACCTCAAGATCGCCTGGCGCACCCTGCCGACAGTCCTCACCCGCAAAGGCGCCCGCTAGCCGATCCCGCCTCCCGCTTCCCGCCTCTGACCTCCAACCTCCATCCACCATCCGTTATCCTGTACCCCGTGAACCGCAGCATCCCTCCATCCCTGCGCGATCTCCTGCGCCTCGCGCCCGTACTGCTGCTCGATGCGGCCATCGTGCTTGCGTCCTACGCCGCCGCGCTCGCACTGCGCTTCGATGGCGACGTTCCCGGCGAGTCACTCAGATTCTTCGCGGCGGCATCGTGGTTCATCGCGCTCTGCTACATCGCGGGCAACGTCTTCTTTCGCATCTACCGCACGTCATGGAAGTTCGCCGGCATCGTCGATGCCATCAACCTCGCGCTCGCCATCGGCGTCGTGTCCATCTTCCTCTTCGCGATCAACGTCTTCCTCAACCCGCGACACATCCCGCTGACCGTGAACATCATCGCCCCCGCGCTGATGCTGATCGCGATGGGCGGCATCAAGTTCTGGCCGCGCCTCTGGGCGTCGCGCAACCCCTTCGGCGGCTACGATGCCGGCGTCAAGAACGTGCTGATCGTCGGCGCCGGCCACACCGGCCAGCTCCTCGCGCGAGAGTTCCTCCAGAATCCCCGATGGCAGTACCGCCCCGTCGGCTTCGTCGACGACGACAAGCGCCTGCGCGGCGTCCGCATCCACGCCGTCAATGTCCTCGGCGACCGATTCGACATCGCCGACATCTGCTCCCGCAAGCGCATCGATCTCGTCGCCATGGCCATCCCCTCCGCGACCGGCGCTCAGATCCGCGAGATCGTCGGCATCTGCCAGCAGACCGGCGTACCCGTGCGCACCGTCCCCGGTCTGCGTGACGTCGTCCGCGACGAAGTCGCAGCCGCACAACTCCGCGAGCTCACGGTCGACGACCTGCTCGGCCGCCCACAGGTAGACATCGACGCCGAGATGTGCGCCGCCACCATCCGCGGCAAGTCCGTGCTTATCACCGGCGCCGCCGGCTTCATCGCCTCCGAGCTCGCGCGCCAGATCTTCGCCTTCGGCCCCGCAACGCTGCACCTGGTCGACGTGAACGAAACCGGCCTCTACGACCTCGAACGCGATATGGAAGCCGGCGACTCGAAGTCGCGCATCCAGATCTGGCTCTGCGATATCGCCGACCGCACGCAGGTCGAGACCGTGTTCCAGCTCGCGCGTCCGGATGTCGTCTTCCACGCCGCCGCCTACAAGCACATCCCCGTCATGGAAGACCACCCCGACGCTGCGCTGCGCGTCAACGTCGTCGGCACGCTCAACATCTGCACCGCCGCGCACGACGCAGGCGTCTCGAAGGTCGTTTTCGTTTCGACCGACAAGGCCGTGAACCCCGACAACGTCTACGGCGCGACGAAGCGCATCGGCGAACTGCTGATTACCGCCGTCGGCCACGACAGCAAGACGACGTACGCTGCCGTCCGTTTCGGCAACGTCATGGGCAGCCGCGGCAGCGTCGTGCCGCTCTTCCAGCGCCAGATCGAGCGCGGCGGCCCGGTCCTGCTCACCGATCCCGAAACCACGCGCTTCCAGATGGCCGTCGAAGAAGCCGCCAGCCTCGTCATCCAGGCTGCGTCCTTTGCGCAGCAAGGGCAGATCTTCATCCTCGATATGGGCGAGCCCATCCGCACCGCCGATCTCGCCGACAAGATGATCCGCCTCAAGGGCCTTGAGCCCGGGCGCGACATTCAGGTTGTGTACACCGGCCTCCGCCCCGGCGAGAAGCTGCACGAAGAGCTGACGTCCGCGGCCGAGAAGCTGCTGAACACGCACCACCCGAAGATCCAGCTCACCCAGGGTCGCCCCACCGTCAGCCGCGCGGAGATCGTCTCCAAGATCGAAGAGTTGGCGAACATCCCGCCCCGCAACCGCGCCGAAATCGCCGCCCGCCTCCAAGCCCTCGCCCGCATAGACCTCCGCGACACCGGCGAAGCAACGACCAGCGACGCTGCAATCGAGCCCGCCCGCCGGACCGACGCCTGATGCTCGCCTCCAACTTCCAACCTCCAACTTCTAACCTCAAGCACGCATGCGCATACTGACCGTCGTCGGCGCGCGCCCGCAGTTCATCAAGGCCGCTGCCTTTTCGCGAGTCGTCCGCCAGCGCCACATGGAGATCCTCGTCCACACCGGCCAGCACTACGACGCATCCATGTCCGATGTCTTCTTCGAGGAACTCTCGCTCCCGCGCCCGGACCACCATCTTGGTGTCGGCTCCGGCAGCCACGGCGCCCAAACGGCGCAGATGCTCGAGCGGCTCGAAGCCGTAATGCAGCGAGAAGCGCCGCACGCTGTGGTGATCTACGGCGACACGAACAGCACACTCGCCGGCGCGCTCGCCGCCGCTAAGCTCGGCATCCCTGTCGCGCACGTCGAAGCCGGGCTCCGCAGCTACGTCCGCGACATGCCGGAAGAGATCAACCGCCTCGTCGCCGACCGCCTCTCCACCTGGCTCTTCGCCCCCACCCAAAACGCCGTCGACAACCTCACCCGCGAAGGCTACGCTCTCGCGGCGTCGCCGACGACCGACGACCACGGACCGCAGGTCTACCTGACCGGCGACATCATGTACGACGCCCTCATGCAGCACTCCGCCGTCGCCGACGAGAAATCGCACATCCTGCGCGATCTCGTACTCACGCCCGGCGGCTACACGCTCGCGACGATCCACCGCGCCGCCAACACCGACGATCCGCACCGCCTCGCCGACATCTTCGATGCGCTCGCGCTGCTCCACGAACCCGTCATCGTGCCGCTCCACCCGCGCACGCGCGCAGCCCTCATGGGCACCGATATCGAGATCGAGCCGCCCGTGCGCGTCGTCGATCCCGTCGGCTACCTCGATATGCTCGCGCTCGAACGCCACGCCCGCATGGTGCTCACCGACTCCGGCGGCGTGCAGAAGGAGGCGTACCTTCTTGGCGTCCCCTGCGTCACCCTCCGCGAAGAAACAGAGTGGATCGAGACCCTCGTCGACGGATGGAACATCCTCACCGGCTCCAACGCCGAGCGCATCCTCGCCGCAGCCAAACGCCCCCGCCCCTCCGGCACACCACCCCCCGTCTTCGGCGACGCCCACGCCGCCGAAAAGATGGTCGCCGCGCTAGAACGAACACCCTAACTCCGAACTGACGCGTCGCCGCTATTCACTATCCACTAACCACTACCCACTACCGGAGATACACTCCCCCCATGCCCACCACGATCCACCCAACCGCCGACGTGTCCCCCGACGCCACCATCGGCGAAGGCACCCGCATCTGGCACGAGTCGCAGGTGCGCGAAAGTGCGACCATCGGCCGCGAATGCATCCTCGGTAAGGGCGTGTACATCGATGTCGGTGTCATCATCGGCGACCGCTGCAAGATCCAGAACCGCGCGTCGATCTTTCACGGCGTCACGCTCGAAGACGCCGTCTTCATCGGCCCGCACGCCGTCTTCGCCAACGATCGCTTCCCGCGCGCGACGAATCTCGACGGCACCCTGAAGTCCGACGACGACTGGACCGTCGAGCCGACGCTCGTCTGCCGCGGCGCAAGCGTAGGCGCCGGCGCCGTCATCCTGCCCGGAGTTACCATCGGCGCATCAGCAATGGTCGCAGCCGGCGCCGTCGTCACCGCCGACGTCCCCACGCACGCAATAGTGAAGGGCAACCCCGCACGAATCGCCGGCTGGGCGTGCGAATGCGGCCGGCCCCTCATCATGTCCGAAGCCCGCAAGTGGCACTGCGAGAATTGCAACCGCTCCTACACCTCCGGGGAGTTCGGCGAGTGATGCCCGTGCCAGCGATATTGTTGTTCCGTGGCGCGGGGGGTAAGCCCGCGTGTGTCCAACCTCCAACAATAAACAAACAACCGCCACCCCCCACCCACCCAGCGCCTCCCATCCCCGCGGGGCGGAGTGGGGCCGGGGGTGAGGTCACCAGTCACCAAACGACCACCCCATGATTAAACTCGCCCACCCGATCATCGAAGACGACGAGCGCGCGGCCGTCATCGCCGCGCTCAACTCCGGCCAACTCGCGCAGGGCCCACGAGTCGCCGCGTTCGAGCAAGCCTTTGCGCAGTACGTCGGCGCCAAGCACGCCGTCGCCGTAGCAAACGGCACCGCAGCCCTCCACCTCGCCCTGCTCGCGCACAACATCGGCAGCGCATCGCCCCTCCAACCTCCAACCTCCAACGACCAACGCGACGAAGTCATAGTCCCAGCGTTCAGCTTCGCCGCCACCGCCAACACCGTCCTGCTGGTCGGCGCGGTTCCCGTCTTCATCGACGTCCGCGATGACGACTTCAACATCGACGTATCCGCCATCGAAGCGGCGATCACGCCGCGGACGCGCGCCATCGTCGCCGTCCACCTCTACGGCCAGCTGTGCGACCTCGAAGCCGTCGCCGCGCTCTGCAAGCGCAACAACCTCGTGCTCATCGAAGACGCCGCCCAGGCCGTCGGCGCATCAATCGGCGCAACCCGCGCGGGCGCCACCGGCACCGGCTGCTTCTCCTTCTATGCGACGAAGAACCTCACCACCGGCGAAGGCGGCATGATCACCACCAATGACGATGCCGTCGCTGCGCGCGCCCGCATGCTCCGATCCCAAGGCGAACCGACGCGCTACGTCACGGAAGAACTCGGCTACAACTACCGCATGACCGAGATCGCCGCTGCGCTCGGCAACGCGCAGCTCCCCAAGCTCGACGCCCGCAACGACATCCGCCGCGCCAACGCCGCCCGCCTCAACGAACTGCTCGCGAACAACCCGAATATCATCACCCCGCGCGAGCTGCCCGGCCGCCACCACGTCTGGCACCAGTACACCATCCGCATCCCCGCGGGCCGCGACGCGCGCGATCGCCTCCAATCGCACCTCCAGGAACGCGGCATCGAATCCGCCACCTTCTACCCAACGCCCATCCATCACCAACCCCTCTACAAGCGCCTCGGCTACAACAACGCTGAACTCCCCATCGCCCAGCGGCTCGCGAACGAAGTGCTGTCGCTGCCCGTACATCCAGCGCTGTCGTCTGCCGACACCGAAGCGATTGCGGCGGCGGTAGACTCCGCGCCGCAGTAGGACGCAACCCTTCGCACTGCGCGGGCAATCGTGAGGGAGGGCAGCGACCCATCACCCGCGCTCCTGTCCTCCGAGCGCCCACTTGCGACCCATCGCTTCGTCCGGCATCATGCGACTCTCCGCCCCATGCAGCGCACCGACAACTTCAGGAGAGGGCTAACCACATGAGGCTCAGAGCATTCTGGCTGATCAGCGGCGGCTTAATCGCCGCGATTGCATCGTTCACAGCGATACCGGCGCTCGCTGGCGGCGCGAAGGTCGTCGTATCGACGAGCGCGTTTGTCGTATTCAACGATCCCTACGGAACCGGCGCGCCTAACCCTACGAGCGGCATGAGCGGACGCGCTCACGCGGTCGAGATGCAGGACCACAAGACGATCGTCACGCTCGACGTCGCCGGGCTGCCGGCGAACCGCGAGTTCGGCGCGCACGTGCACAAGCTTGGCTGCGCCGACACGAAGGCCGGCGGGCACTACCAGCACGTGTCAGGCGGCGCCAACGATCCGGACTTCGCCAACCCCGACAATGAGACCTGGCTCGACTTCACGACGAATGCCTCCGGTCACGGCCGGGCCCAAGCCGTGGTGGATTGGTCGATCCGGCCGGACGGCGCGAACGCCATTGTCATTCACAACCAGCACACCAGCGAAACCGGAGTCGCTGGCCCGAAGCTCGCCTGCATCGACGTCGACTTCTAAGAGCGAACACTAGCGTGCATCGAGAGCGGGCCACACGCGTGCGGCCCGCTCTGCATTCGCCTCGCGCTACACTCCCCCCATGACCGCCACCTCCCTTCGAGCCGCCGTTATCGGCCTCGGCGCCATGGGCGCGAACCACGCCCGCGTCTACGCTGAGATCGACGGCATCGAACTCGCCGCCGTTGCCGATACCGACGAGACGCGCCTCGAAGCCGCCACGCGCGGCCGAGAAACCCGTGGCTATCACGACTATCAGCGCATGCTCGCCGAAGAGCGCATCGACCTGCTCACCGTCGCCGTGCCGACGCGCGCGCACTTCGATGTGGCCGCCGATGTGATCGCCCGCGGCGTCCCGCTGCTCGTCGAAAAGCCGCTCGCAGCCACCCTCGCCGAGGGCGAACGCCTGCGCGATCTCGCAGCGGCCGCGCGCGTGCCGCTGACCGTCGGCCACATCGAGCGCTTCAACCCCGCCGTCGTCGAGCTGCAGGCCCGCCTCCGAGCAGGCGAACTCGGCCGCATCTTCCAGATGCATGCGCGCCGCGTCGGCCCCTTCCCGGAGCGCGTGCGCGATGTCGGCGTCGTGCTCGATCTCGCGCCGCACGACATCGACGTCATGCGCTTCCTGCTAGGCAGCGAGGTCACGCGCGTGCAAGCCGAGACCGAGCAGCGCATCAACACCGACTACGAAGACATGCTCGCCGGCGTCCTGCGCTTCGCCAACGGCGTCGTCGGTGTGCTCGACATCAACTGGCTGACGCCGACGAAGATCCGCGAACTCTCCGTCCTCGGCGAGCGCGGCATGTTCGTCGTCGACTACCTGGCGCGCGAACTCACCTTCTACGAGAACGCGCACCACTCCGCCGCCGAGAGCCAACCCGCCGACTGGGCCGCGCGTCACCTGAAAGGCGTCAGCGAAGGCGCGATGCAGAAGATCCCCGTCGAAAAACGCGAGCCCCTCCGCGTCGAACTCGAAGCGTTCGCACGCGCCGTCCGCGATGGCACACCCGTAGCCGTCACCGCCGACGACGGCCTCGCCGCTATGGCCGCCGCCGAAGCCCTCGTGCAAGCAGCCCGCACCGGCACCGCCGTCTACCTCCCCATCCCCGCGAGGTCGTCGTGATCCGCCCAACGACCAACCCTCAACGACCCGCACCCGTACGGACAGGTCTGAAGACCTGTCCCCCTCCAGAACTAACCCCCTTAGAGCCCTTCGTGTCCTTCGTGGTTAGTCACCAATGAACGTAACCATCGTCGGACTCGGCAAAATCGGCATCCCGCTCGCAGTGCAGTTCGCGTCGAAAGGCGCGACCGTCACCGGCTACGACATCAGCACTCCGCGTGTCGATGAGATCAACGGCAAGCACAACCCGCTGCCGTCCGAACCCGGACTCAGCGAGAAGATCCCCGGCCTCGTCGTCGATGGCCATCTCCGCGCCACCACCGACCCGCAAGACGCGGTCGCGAACGCCGATGTCGTCGTGCTGATCGTCCCCGTCGACATCGACGACGCGCACCGCCCCGAATTCACGATGCTAGATGCCGCGCTCGACGCCATCAGCCCGCACCTCAAGCGCGGCGTGCTCGTGATCGTCGAGACCACCGTGCCCGTCGGCACCACCCGCCACCGCGTCGGCCCGAAGATTGCCGCCGCCACCGGCTTCGCTCTCAGCACGGAGTTTTCGCTCGCCTTCAGTCCGGAGCGCGTCTCGTCCGGCCAGGTGCTCCGCGACCTTCGCACCTACCCGAAGATCGTCGGCGGCATCGACGCGCACAGCACCGCGCGCGCCGTCGACTTCTACGCCGTCATGCTCGATGCCGACATCATGCCGGTGCGCGACGCCGAGACCGCCGAGTTCTCGAAGCTCGCCGAGACCACGTACCGCGACGTCAACATCGCGCTCGCCAACGAGTTCGCGCGCATCGCTGATAGCGTCGGCGTCGACGCGCTCGAAGCGATCGCCGCCGCGAACTCGCAGCCGTACTCGCACGTCCATGCGCCCGGCCCCGGCGTCGGCGGCCACTGCATCCCCGTCTACCCCTACTTCCTCGCCGCCCCCGAAACACCCAACGCCGCCGCGTTCGACGCCGCGGTCGAAACCGCCCTCATCACCACCGCGCGCGAGATCAACGACGGCATGGCGCAATACGCCGTCGCCCGCCTCGCCGACGCGATCGGATCGCTGCAAGGGACAACCGTCGTCATCCTCGGACTCGCCTACCGCGCCGGAGTGAAAGAGTCACGCCACAGCAGCGCCTTCGCCCTCGCCGCCGCACTTACCGCCGCCGGTGCCACTACCTACGTCCACGACCCCCTCTACACCGAAGAAGAGATCCGCCACCACGGCCTCACGCCGCCACCTTCATGGCCGATGGTGTGCACCGCCCTCGTAGTGCAAGCCTGGCACCACCAATACGCCGATCTCGACGTCCGCACCTTCCCCACCCTCCGCGCCATCCTCGACCCCCGCGCCGCGCTAGATCCGGCGACAGTGACGGCGCGCGCCGTAACGTACGTCGGCCTCGGCCGCTGATGGGCGTTCGTCGTTCGGCACCGGACGATCGGCATAAGCTCGAGTCCAGCCCATCGGCTCATGCTCGTGTATTGACAATCACCGACCTTGGGTGTACGCTCGCCCGAACCAAATAGTCGCGAATCTAGCGAATAATCGAAGCAGTCGGACTGCTTCGGGTTCGTTTTGTGCGCGAACCGGGACGACTTCACGTCGGCTCTGTACAAGGGGAGCAAACTACGATGACAAAGCACCGAGCGCTGCTGACGGCGCTAGCCGTCCTAGCCGTGGCCAGCCTGTCGCTGGGGCGGCCCGCCCCCGTGAGCGCGTCGACCGGCCCAAATCTCACGATCTCTTGCCCTTCGACTGTCGTGCAGGGCACCACGTTTGACTGCTTGGTCGGTTGGGGCGCTATCACTCCCGGAAGTGAGCCCGGCAGCTACCAGGCCGCCATCGTCTACAACAGTCCTGCCGTCGCCTCGGGAACCCCATCGGGCACGGGCACTGCCATGGTTCTGAACAGCATCACCAGGGAGTACGCGGCCGCTGCCATGTGGACCGGCGGAAGTGAAACCTGTCCAGCGCCTGTCCTGGCCAACTCCAGTCCCGTGCTGCCCACGGGGTGGGTCGGCGCGGGCAACGGCTGCGTCGAGGATGGGACAATGCTCGGGGCGCTGCTCAGCCCACTGAACCTCTTGCGCTTTCACTTCACGGCGCATGGAATCGGCACAACGCTAGTGCACCTCGTCCCGTTCAGCCAGGGCGGCGCGCTGTACGGCTCGTACACCAGCGACACCGCCGCCGCGGCGCAGACCAACACGTACTCCTGCGTCAGCTCTACCTGCTCCGCCACGCCGTTCAACACGCCCGACAACACCACATCTCCGATTATCACCATCGTCCCGCCCTACACGGGAGGAATTTCCGGCAAGGTCTACCACGACAGTGTTTCGCCGGCGAATGCCCTCTCAGGCGCCGTCGTGCATGCGTGCCCGATCACCGGCGCCTGTGCCAGCGCGTACACCGACTCTGCAGGTGCATACACAGTGCGCTATCTCGCCAACGGCCCTTACGACGTAAGCACGCTGGATCGCGATCCCTACCTCGGCGCCAGCATCGGCTCGGTGAGCGTCAGCGGCGGCGCAACTACCAGCGGACACGACATCGTCATGACGTCACCCCCCGGCTCCATAAGCGGCACGGTCTACACCGGCTCAGCGACGCCCGGCAACGAACTCGCCGGCGCCGCAGTCGGCGCCTGTCCAACTGCCGGCGGCGCATGCCGCACCACCACTGCGAACGGCGCCGGCGTCTACTCGCTCCCTGCCCTCGCTGACGGCTCCTACAACGTGACGGCGGTCGCGCCCTCTACCAACTTCCAGCACACCATGGCGCCGATAGTCGTGTCCGGCGGCCCCGTCAGCGGCCAAGACGTTGTCGTCGTTTACGCCGCCGGCGTCATCACGGGACACGTGTATGAGGATCACATTGGTGGTCCTCCTCTAGCTGGCGGTCTGGTCTCGGCATGCCCGATCTCCGGACTCTCAGCCTGCCGGACGACATATAGCGACGGGCTAGGCGAGTACTTCGTCGACCTTCTCGGCGACGGCTCCTACACTGTCAGCGTATTCCCGCCCGGCGGGTTCACATCGAACGTCCTGACTCCCGTGGTAGTCGTTGCGAGTTCCACTACGAGCGATCAGAATCTCGTCGTCACACCGCCCGTCGTTCCACCTCCGACCGATGGCATCTCGCCGACGAACAGCGCGCCCGGTGCCGTGCCGGTCGTGTTCTTCCACAACCCGCTCACACTGACGAAGACCGGCTGCAGTGGCGGCACCGCCAGCTATCAGGTGATCCTCAACACCGGCGCCATACTTTCCAGCGGGTCGATGCCAGAGTCGCCCGCCGGGACCTACACCGCCGTTATCCCGCCGCTCTTTCCCAACCACGACGCCGCGTCGATCGCGATCTCGCTCGACTGCGGTAGCGGACCTATCACGAATAGTTGGAACCTCTACATCGACCCCAGCGGCTACGTGAAGACCGTCGGCGGCGCACCAATCGCCGGTGCAACCGTGAAGTTGTACCGCTCCGATAGCCCCTTCGGCCCGTTCGTACAGGTACCCAACAACAGCGCGATCATGTCACCACAGAACCGCACCAACCCCGACACGACCGATGCCACCGGCCACTTCGGCTGGGACGTCACCGCCGGTTACTACCAGGTACGCGCCAGCAAACCCGGTTGCGTCTCCGCCGCCGATCCCTCGGAGCAAGTGGGGACCTGGCGCTCTTACGCCGAAACCGCGGTGCTGGAGATCCCACCGCCGGTATTCGATCTCGACTTGCGGCTCGAGTGCGACGACGCCGACGGCGATGGCTACACCAATAAGGTCGAGGACGCCATCGGCGGCAATTCCGGCTTCTACTGCAAGACCATGCGCGCCGACGTGGACGACGACGGCACGGTTACGATTCTCGATCTCTCTAAGGCAGCCGGTGTCTTCGGTCAGCCGGTCCCACCCGCTCCGGCCCGCTACGATCAGGGCCAATTCTCTCGAGACAACTCGATCAACATCCTCGACCTGTCAGCGATGGCGTCCGTCTACGGAAAGCCCGTCAGCCAGTGCATCTGACGCACAAATCGCAATACGAATGATCAGAGAGGCCCTGCAAGCGCAGGGCCTCTTACTTGTCCCAGTTACGTCACATGCCCCCGCGTGATCTCCCCCACCGACGCCGCGCCCAGCAGCGCCATCGTCTCGCGCAGCTCCGTAGCCATCATCGAAAGCGCGCGCGCCACGCCGGCCTCGCCGTCGGCGGCGAGCGCCCACAGCACCGGCCGCCCCAGGAACACCGCTCGCGCACCCAGCGCCAGCGCCGTCGCCACATCGATGCCGCGCCGGATTCCTCCGTCCATGTACACCTCTGCGCGCCCCGCAACGGCCGCAACGATCTCCTCCAGCACATCGATCGATGCCGGCGAGCGATCGAGTTGCCGCGCCCCGTGGTTCGAAACCCAAACCGCCGCCGCGCCATGCTCCACCGCGAGCCGCGCGTCCTCCGCCGTCAGGATCCCCTTGAGCACTAGCGGCAGCGTCGTCCGCGCGCGCAGCCACGCAAGATCGTTCCACGTGAACGCCGAAGGTTCGTCTTGCAAACGCAGTCCGGTCGCCGGTGCATCGTCGGCAACGACGGGTCCCGCGAAATTCCCAAACGCCAGCGAGCCGAGATCGAACCCCTCGCGCAGCTCGCGCTCGCGCCGCCCGGAAACAGCAAGGTCTACCGTCAGCACGATCGCGCGATAGCCCGCCGCCTCCGCGCGTCGCAGCAGTGATTCCGACCGAGGCCCCGCATTATCCTGCGTGTAGAACTGAAACCACCGCAGCGGTCCCGCCGCGGCCGCGATCTCCTCCAGCGCCAGCGACGATGACGTCGATGCGCAGAACATCACGCCCGCCGCGGCCGCCGCGCGAGCCGTCGCCGCCTCGCCGTCCGGGTGCGCCAGCCGGTGCTGCGCCGTCGGCGCCACGCCCACCGGCATCCTCACCCGCTCGCCCAGCAGCGTCACGCTCTTATTGATGCGCGACACATCGACCAGCATGCGCGGCCGGAACCACCGCCGCGCGAACGCCGCCTCGTTCTCGCGCAGCGTATGCTCGTCGCCCGCCCCGCCCGAGTAGTACGCAAACGCCCCGGCGTCCATCCGCCCCCGCGCAATCGCCTCAAAGTCCCGGAGATTCAGCGTTTCAGTCATAACAGCCCCATCGTAACGCGCGGAATCGCCGTAAGGGGCACGCCGGCGTGTTCCCCCGTCATCCAGAGCGAAGCGAAGAATCTACCCCGGCCCCAACCCAACGCCTCGCCACCGCAATTCCCCTCCCATCCCAAGCTCCCTGGTGGTCCTTGTCATTCAGAGCGAAGCGAAGAATCTTCCCCGCCTTCATCCAATGCCTCGCCTAACACAAATGCCGTCCACCCAAGCTCCCCTTCCCTCGCGGGGAAGGGGCCGCGGGTTAGGCCCCCTTGATCCTACGCCCCCGAACCCTCTACACTGCGTTAGCACTCCCGGTCGGAGAGTGCCAAATCCCGGCAATCAATGGCATGTGCCAACGCACGACAGCACACAAAGGATGAGCAGATATGGCCAAGCAGCTTCTCTTTGAGGAAGACGCCCGACACGCTCTGATGCGCGGCATCGACGCCCTTGCCGACGCCGTCAAGATCACCCTCGGCCCCAAGGGCCGCAACGTGGTGCTCGACAAGAAGTTCGGCGCGCCCACCATCACCAACGACGGCGTCACCATCGCCAAGGACATCGAGCTCGACGAGCCGTTCGAGAACATCGGCGCCCAGCTCGCCAAGGAGATCGCCTCCAAGACGAACGACATCGCCGGTGACGGCACCACCACCGCCACCGTCCTCGGCCAGGCCATCGTCCACGAAGGCCTCAAGAACGTTGCCGCCGGCGCCAACCCGATGGCCCTCAAGCGCGGCATCGAGAAGGCCGGCGCGGCCGTCATCGAGCAGCTCAAGAAGAACGCCAAGCCCGTCACCACTCGCGTGCAGTCGTCGCAGGTCGCCTCCATCTCCGCTGCTGATGCCACCATCGGCAAGCTCATCGGCGAAGTGATGGAGAAGGTCGGCAAGGACGGCGTCGTCACGGTCGAAGAGTCCAAGGGCATCGCGACCGAAGTCGAGTACGTCGAGGGTATGGCCTTCGACCGCGGCTACATCAGCCCCTACTTCGTCACCAACAACGAGAAGATGGAAGCGGAGCTCGACGATCCGTACATCCTCATCACCGACAAGAAGATCAGCGCCGTCACCGACATCCTGCCGATGCTCGAGCGTCTGCTCCAGGTCAGCAAGAACCTGCTGATCGTCGCTGATGACATCGACGGCGAAGCACTGGCCACCCTGGCCGTGAACAAGCTGCGCGGCACCATCAACGTCGTCGGCGTCAAGGCCCCCGGCTTCGGTGACCGCCGCAAGGACAACCTCGCCGACCTCGCCGCCATCACCGGCGCCACCCTCATCAGCGAAGAGCTCGGCCGCAAGCTGGACTCCGTCGCCATCGAGGACATGGGCCGCTGCCGCCGCATCATCGTCTCGAAGGAAAACACGACGATCATCGAAGGCAAGGGCGCCAAGAAGGACGTCGACGGCCGTGTGCGCCAGATCAAGACTGCGCTCGAGACCACGACCTCCGACTGGGACCGCGAGAAGCTCCAGGAGCGCCTCGGCAAGATCGCCGGCAGCGTCGCCGTCATTAAGGTCGGCGCAGCCACCGAGGTCGAGCTCAAAGAGAAGAAGCACCGCGTCGAGGACGCCCTCTCCGCCACGCGCGCTGCGGTCGAAGAAGGCATCGTCTCCGGCGGCGGCATCGCGCTCATCAACGCACTGCCCGCGCTCGACAAGCTCAAGCTCCCCGGCGATGAGCAGACCGGCGCCAACATCCTCAAGCGCGCGCTCGAGGAGCCCCTCCGCCGCATCTCCATCAACGCCGGTAAGGACGGTTCCGTCATCGTCCAGCAGGTGAAGGCCATGAAGATCGGCGATGGCTACGACGCCGCCAAGGACGAGTTCGGCAACATGATCGCCAAGGGCATCATCGACCCGCTCAAGGTGACCCGCGCCGCTCTCGAGAACGCCATCTCCATCGCAGGCATGGTGCTCACCACCAACTGCCTGGTCACGGATCTCCCCGACAAGAGTTCCGGAGGCGGCATGCCCGGCGGCGCTCCGCCAATGTACTAGCAAGTAGTCAGTTGACAGTTCACAGTGCACAGTTGGGAAACCGGCTGTGCACTGTTTACTGTGAACTGTAGACTGGCTAGGCGGGCGGCATGCTCTGCGGCACGCCGCCGATGTACCAGAAGTTCGTAGCGAGTAGTCTCGAGCTCGTAGCCAGCAGAAGCCGCAGCCAACCCGACTACGAACTACTTACTACAAACTAAGAACTCGTCCGAAGGACGCACCATGTACACAGAAAACGGACTGCTCGTGGACATCACCGAGATCACGGATATCGTGCGCCACGCCGACGTCTTCGCCGTGAGCTTCCGCCTGTTTCCCGAACGCCTCCTCATCGACACGCGCCACGACGACACCGACGACACGGGCGTTTGCACGCTCCCGATGGTTGCCATCGTCGACCCGGTATCAACCGTTGAAGAGCGCTTCTTCTGGCTCGGCCAGCACCGCCCCGCGCTCGGCATGCCGAAGAACTTCATGTTCTTCCACTGGCCCCACAGCGTCCGCTACCTCGAAGAGAGCGGCATCTGGGATCGCGTGCACAACCGCATCACCGCCACCCACTTCGCCGGCGCGCGCCAGACCTGCGACGACGCCATCCGCGACCTCCTCGTCCGCGAACGCGCCGCCACCGTAGACGCCATCCACGGCGCCCGCTACCAAACCCTCTGGTCCGCCCGCGACCACTAGCCGGGTTGCTGCGGAACGACCTCCCTCCGACGCGGGGGCCACAGTTCCCGATCATGTCCGTCGCAGCCACCGGTGTAGGGGCACGCTGTGGCGTGCCCTGCTCGTTCCGGTCGCCACACTGCCGAGCTACACGAGTCGCCCACGCCTACTCTCCGCCGGGCGGAGAGGACCAGCGCGCAGCGCGGAGGTGAGGTTCCCCTCGCAGAAACGTCCTGTCATTCAGAGCGAAGCGAAGAATCTACTCCAAGCCTCGTCCAATGCCGCGCAAGACACGCGCCGATCCATTTTAGGCTCCCTTCCTCGCGGGAAAGCCGTGTCATTCAGAGCGAAGCGAAGAATCTACTCCGACCCTCGTCCAATGCCCCGTGAAACACGACCCCATCCCATTCCAAGCTCCCCTTCCCTCGCGGGCAAGGTCGAAGACTCGCCTCAGGAGAGGGCCGGGGGTTAGGGCTTGCGCTTGACGCCCCATGTTCACAATCATGTCGAAACACAGACGCGGCCCACCCCGGGCTCCGCCGCACAATTCGTAGTTGGAGGAAGAATGAAGCTCACCACCCTGCTCTTAGCGCTCGCCACGACGGTCGGCGCCATCGCATTCGCTGCCACCCCTGCCGCGGCCGAGGAGGGCGACGGCCCGCGGCCCACCGCCGGCACCGTGCTCGCCAGCGGACTCCAGGGCACCATCGGCGCCACCATCGGACCCGACGGCGCACTTTACGTCGCCGAAATGGGCACGGGCGGCGACAAGAAGGTCAGCACCCCCGACGGCGACGGCTACTTCGGCCTCTCCGCCCGCGTCTCCCGCATCGATCCAGAAACCGGCGAGCGCACCACGTTCGCCAGCGGCATCGTCTCTGGCGCCGAAGCCGAAGGCGGCCAGGGTTTCGGCCTCGCCGACATCGTCTTTGTCGGCGATGTTCTCTACTACCTCACGACCGGCTCGTTCAACACGATCGAGGAGCTTGAGGCATACCCCAACGGCGTCTACCGCATCCAGCAGGATGGATCATCTAAGCTCGTCGCCAACATCAGCGAGTTCAACGACGACAACCCCGTAGCATTCGAGGACGCCGGCCCCGGTGGCAACCCCTTCGCAATCGCCGAGCGCGATGGCGACCTCTACGTCACCGACGGAAACTACAACCGCGTCCTCCACATCACCACCGGCGGCGACATCAGCATCCTCTCCTCATTCGAGAACGTCGTCACCACCGGCATCACCGCCCGAGACACGGGCCCGCTGATCGTCACAGAGTTCGGCGGATACCCATTCGACCCAGAGAGCGGCAAGGTCGTGCAGGTCGGTGCCGGTACCGGCACGCAGACCGTCCTCGCCGGCGGCTACAGCCACATCATCAGCGCCGCCTACGGCCCCGGCGGTAAGCTCTACGCGCTCTCCATGGGCGACCAGGTGACCGACGAGAATCACGGCGACGACGAGGCCGTTCCTTTCACCGGCAAGGTTCTGCTCGTCAACGCCGATGGCACGCTCACGCCGATCGTCGACGGACTCATGCTCGCAACGTCGCTCGACTTCAGCGGCGACACGGCATACGTCACGTCGATCATCGGGCAGGTCTACCAGATCAACGGATTCTCGTCGATCGAGCCCCTGCCCGCGGCGGTGCCTGAGCCCGCCGCACCGGCGCCCGCACCGAAGCCCGCACCGAAGCCAATCGCCCCGCCGAACACCGGTTCCGGCCCCGCCGCCGGCAACGCCGCAACGGCATGGGCATTCGCGATCGCTGCCGCCCTCCTCGGCATCGGTACGCTTCGTGCAGGGTTCGCGACGAAGCGCCGCTAATCGGAAGAATCGAATCGCACCACAAAGAAGGGGCCCGGCAACGACTGCCGGGCCCCTTCCGCTTCTATCGCCGTCCCTCTCGATGGCCATCGTCCGCATCAGTCCCGTAACACCAGCACGCATCGTAGGGGCGGCCCTGCGTGGCCGCCCGCGTGGGTTAGGGGCACGCCCCGCCACATCACAGAGGTTCCCCCTAGTCCCTGCGCCCTCCGATCTTTACAATTGTGTCAACCCACGGTTTGGAGAGATCTGCTCATTCACGGAGGAAGCATGAAACTGAAACTCCTACTCATCCCGGTCCTGGCGCTGGCCGGCATACTGGGCGTCAGCTCATACGTGGGCGCAAGCCCCGTCCCGCAGACGCGCACCATCAACGTCGGCGGCGGCGGCAGCGGCATCGCCGCGAACGGGTTCTTTCCGAACCTCATCACCATCAACAAGGGCGACACCATCAACTTCTTGAACCCGTACGAGGAGTTGCACACGGTAACGTTCCTCCCGCAGGATCCGCCCACGCCCGCACCGGCCCTCCTCATCGGACCGAACTTCAATCCGCTCGCCCAGAACCCCACTAACACTTCGGGCGGCGCTACAGATTTTGACGCGCACGAGTACTACAACTCGGGATTTCTCTTCAAGGGTGACGCGGACGACGTCACGTTCAACCTGAATGGCAGCTACAACTTCCTCTGCCTGCTCCACCCCGGCATGGAAGTCACCGTAAACGTCGTCCAGGAGCCGATCACGATCGACTCACAGGAAACGATCGATGCCCTCGCCAAGACGCAAAGCGCGCGCTACATCGGCGCCGGCGTCGCTATCACCGCTGCAGCCACCACCACCAAGGTCACCGATTCCTCTGGCGCCTCCACGTGGGATATCGCTGTCGGCGCAACCGAGGGCCTCACCGATGTCATGCTGTTCCTTCCCGCCGCTCCGTTGAAGATCTCGACCGGAGACACCGTGAAGTGGACCAGTCCGACCGACACGCCCCACACTGTGACCTTCGGCGACGCCCCGAGCCCCCTAAATGACACGGGCACCGGCTTCGGCGCGGGCGCGTTCCCGGCCGGCGGCAGTACTTACAGCGGCGGCTACGCGAACTCCGGCGTGATGGATCGTTCCGGCGCCGTTCCCGGTGGCAGCACGTACTCGCTCACCTTCACGAAGGCCGGAACATACACGTACGTTTGCCTGCTCCACGCTGACCAGGGCATGGCCAACTCGATCATCGTTTCGGACAGCGCGCCGCCGCCCGCGCCCAAGCCGATCGCTCCGCCGAACACCGGCAGCGGCCCGGCAGGCACCGACGGCTCGTGGCTCCCAGCGCTGCTGATCCTCGGCGTCGTCGGCATCGCATTCGTCGTCACAGGCACGCGCACCGCGCTCAAGCAAAAGGCGTACCTCGCGCCCAAGCGCGAGGCGTAGTCCGCAGGCGACGCACACCGTAAACTCCGAAGGGGAGGACGCTAATCCGTCCTCCCCTCACGGCGACACTCGAGGAGACTAGTGGGCGGAGCCGAAGCCCGGAACATCGCAACCCGCGATGCCCGATCGCACACACAAACGTAGGGGCGCATGGCTGTGCGACCCGTGCGGCACGATAGTCGCAACCAACCGACAGAGTTCCGTAGCGTGGACTTTAGTCCGCGCGGTCTCCGAAAGGTCCGCACGCGCAGGAAGAGGGAACAGCCACCATGCGTATCGCCATCGTGACGCTGACACTCGCGAGCACCGCGCTCTTCATCGCGTGCGGCGGCAGCGATGCGAGCAAGACCGCCACGCCGACGACGTCCTCCGCAACCACCGCAACGCGGCCCGCGCTCACCGCCACACCCATCGCCGCATCCGCCACACCGGCCGTCGCTGCGAGTGCGACGCCAGCGCCCGCCACCCCACAACCACCAGCAGCAACCGAACCCGCACCCCTTCAGACCACCGCGCCACCACCGCCCGCTCCAACCGAGGCGCCGCCACCACCTCCACCATCAGGCGGCAGCGCAACCCTCACGATCGCGGCGGTCGACGTCCTCTTTGATACGGCCTCGCTGTCGGCACCAGCCGGCCCCATCACCATTATCTTCAACAACGACGACACCGCCATCGCGCACAACATCCAGTTCTTCGCCGGCAGCCAGAGCATCGGCATGACGGAGATTAAGACCGGTCCCGCCACCGACACGCTGTCACTGGGCACGCTCGCGCCCGGCTCGTACTTCTACAAATGCGACGTGCATCCCACCACCATGAAGGGCAGCCTCAAGGTCTCGTAGGACGGCGCACGTTAGATTCGCACACGTATCGGTGCATAAATGCCGCATGGATGGATCGGCGTGCTCGCCCGCGCGGATTTCAACTCTCGCGAATAGGCTCCCACGCAAAGCGAAGCCCAAGCACGCGGGACGACGCCCCTGTCATTCAGAGCGAAGCGAGGAATTTACCCCGCGCGGGCACGCCGCCGCAGGAGCCAGAAACACGCGCCACCCAAGCTCCCCTTCCCTCGCGGGGAAGGGGCCGGGGGTTAGGGCACACCTAAAACCGCTCGCTACCCACCCAAGCCTCGCCCGGATCCTCGCGATAGAGCCGCACACGCCGGTACGGCTCGCGCCCCTGGCTGCGCGACGTCAGGTTGTACCGCTGCGCCATCTGGTGCTGCAGCCGGCGGATGTACGAGTTCTGCGGCGTCAGATCAACCGCCGTGTCGCCGCCGTTGAGAACATTCGTGATCGCGTCCTCCATCTCTTGCATCGCGTACTCCGACGGCGCACTCGCCTCTCCGCCATCCGGCCGTCCCTGCATCGAGAGCAGGCTCTGCTCCATCTGCGCGACCGTGTTCGTCTTCAGCACATAGATCGGAATGCCGCGACTCTCCGCATCGCGCAGCGCCTGCGGCTTACGCCGGAAGTATGTGCGCAGCGTGATCACCGTGTCCGCCTCTGTCAGCTCGTCCGCGATCGCCACGCGCGCGCCCGTCTCGCGCACCGCCTGCTCCAGCCGCTTCCGCGCGATCCCGAACGGGTACACGCGCCGGAACGGAGCATCCGGCAGCGATTCCGCCATAGCGTACATCGCGCCATTCCCGCGTCCTTCATCCGCGTACGGACGCCGATCGCGCTCGCCGAACGAGCGGCGGTCGCGCAGCGCGCGCGGGCGTCCGTCGTCGACCGGTTGCGGCATCGCGATCACGCGCACTTCGTCGTCCTCGCCCAGCTCGCGCACTTCCGCCGCCATCCGGTACCCGCGCAACAGCGAATCCACCGTCTCCGCGACATCGCCATGTACCGCTACCCGATCCCAGCTCTGGATCTCCACGACAATATCGAACGTCGGCGGCGCTTTGCGCTCCAGGATCGATTTCTGCGTCCCGCGCCGCCGCGCTTCCTCGTCGCCTAGCGTCACCGACTGGATGCCGCCGACGAGATCGGACAGTGTCGGGTTCATCACAAGGTTCTCCAGCTCGTTGCCGTGCGCCGTCGCCACCAGCTGCACGCCGCGCTCCGCGATCGTCCTCGCGGCCGCCGCCTCCAGCTCCGTGCCGATCTCGTCGATGACGATCACCTCCGGCATGTGGTTCTCCACCGCCTCGATCATCACCGCGTGCTGCAGCGCCGGCGTCCGCACCTGCATGCGCCGCGACTGCCCGATCGCCGGGTGCGGAATGTCGCCGTCGCCCGCGATCTCGTTCGACGTATCGACGATCACCACGCGCTTGTTCATCTCGTCCGCGATCACGCGCGCCACTTCGCGCAACATGGTCGTCTTGCCCACGCCCGGCCGTCCGAGCATCAGGATGCTCTTCCCGGTCTTCACCAGGTCTTCGATCACCTTGATCGTGCCGAACACCGCACGCCCGACGCGGCACGTCAGCCCGACGATCCGCCCACGACGGTTGCGGATGCACGAGATCCGGTGCAGCGTGCGCTCAATACCCGCGCGGTTATCGTCGCCGAACTCCTCGATCCGTGACACGACGTAGTCGATGTCTTCCGACGTCACTTCCGTCTGTGCGAGCGTCACTTCGCGCCCCGGGTAGCGCGCTTCCGGCTGCCGCCCGAGGTCCATCACGATTTCGAGCAGTTCGAAGTTATCATCGCGCTGCTTCAGCGGCTCGCAGATATGCGGCGGCAATGCCGCGAGCAGCAGGTCCAGGTCGTCTGTGATCGTTCGTTCCACCACCGCTCCCGTCCTTAGCCGAAGGTCGTCTGCACGACCGCCGCTGGCACCTTCACCCGATCCTTCACCGGCCGCACCGTCCGTCGCGACAACACCGTGAACTCGTCGCCGCCCTCGAAGCCCAGCGCCTCCAGCCGGCTCGCAAGCCCGGCCTGGTGCTCCGGAACGAGCGCGTACATCCACTCGCGGTTGGCGATCTTCGCGCTCGCCGCCTCGATCAAATCATCGAGCACCTTCTGCTCGCCGATCAGATCGAAGCGCCCCAGCTCACCATCGCCCGCGACGCGCAGCCACCCGCGCACCCGGCCCTCTCCCTCGAGCACATACTGCGTAGCCCGCCCGAGGCTCTCCTGCACCGCCGTCCACTCGCCGAGCGTCATGCCTTCGATGCGGCGCACCTCCGGCGGCACGACCGACGTGTACAGCTGGAACAGCCGGTACGGGTCCGCCTTCTCGCGCCGCCGCAATCCCGACGGCGCCTGGTGCGTCACGCTCTTGTCGACGCGCATCCGGTACACGCGCTCGCGCACGTACGGCAGAAACCCGCAGCGGGCCGCCGCCAGTTCGATCTCGCTACCGCGCGGCAACCGCACGAACAGCTTCATCGCGCCCGACTTCCCGGCCGCGCTCGTAATCTGATCCAGCAGGCTCAACAGCACGCCGCTGTCGCCCTCCGCGGCGTCGATCAGGCAGTCGATCTCCCACGCCTGTTTCGAACCACGCTTTCGCGCCGAGACCAGCCCGCGAAGCGTCAGCCCCTTCACGCTCACGCACGTGTGGCGTCCCGTCGCGAAGCTGAACCACTGCTCGAGCGCGGTCTCCAGCGGATGCGGCGAATCCTGCGTCCCGATCCGATCGCGCGTCATCGCCTGGTTCGCGTACGCACGCCCGTCGTACGAGACCAGCGCCACAAGGTCAGTCGGTAGTACCGTCCGCGCAGATTGGCTCATCGGCAGCCCAAATCACTCCCACGCACCCCCAATTGTACCGCGCCACCAAACCCCCGTTTCGAACCGCCGTAAGAGACGTCATCGGACTCCACAGCGTGGGCCGTCACCCTCCGCGACCCACAAAGCCCGTCACTATTGCAGGCGTACGTATCCCAAGAGATACTGACACTCGGTGTAGGGGCAGGGCGAGCCCTGCCCGGTCGCCGCCCCGAGGAACCCGACCGAATGGCGACCCACCGTCGTCGCGCCCTCCGCAAAACGTAGCGCGAGCTTTCCAGCCCGCGCGCTCCCCGTTCCCGCACCAGACCGCGAGGCCACCACACCGCCAAGTCTCCACGGCATCCACCTCACGCGGTGAAGGACCAACCAGAGTGGCACGGCCGTCCCCGGCTGTGAGTCCGCCGCCATCGCCCACCGCGCGCCGGCATCGCCCGCACCGCATCTCACCCAAGCTCCCCTTCCCTCGCGGGGAAGGGGCCGGGGGTTAGGGCCGAACCCGCCGCCCCTCTCGATACGCCACCGCCAACCCCGCCAGCATCTCGTGAAACCGCGCATCACCCGTCAGCTCCGGATGGAACGACGTCGCCAGCAGCGCACCTTCGCGCGCCGCCACGATCGTCCCGTCGAGCAGCGTCGCCAGCACCTGTACCGCCGCGCCCGCTCGCTCGATCACCGGCGCCCTGATGAACACCGCGTGAAACGGGGCATCACCCAGTTCCGCCACGCGCAGATCCTCCTCGAAGCTGTCGACCTGCCGCCCGAACGCATTCCGCCGAACCGCGATGTCCATCAGCGACAGGTTCGGCCGGTCGAGGTCCGTCGCCTCCTTCGCCAGCACGATCGCCCCCGCGCACGTCCCCCAGATCGGCAGCCCCTCCAGCCCGAGCAGCCGTATCGGCTCGCGCAGCTCGTAGATGTCGAGGAGCCGCGTGATCGTCGTGCTCTCACCGCCCGGAATGATCAGCGCATCGATCAGCGCCAACTGAGCCGGCAGCCGTACCTCCACCGCATCCACGCCAACAGAGCGCAGCATCGCGATGTGCTCCGCGAAATCCCCCTGCAACGCCAGCACGCCGATGGTGGGTGTGTCCGTCATGTACACATCGTAACGAAAGCTCTCGAGAGATTCCGAACCCTATGAAGGATCGGGTGCGATCTCAGCGGCAGTGATGAATTGTCGGATCTGTGACGCGTGCTCGATCGTGTGCCCCACGATCGCCGTGATGACCCAGGCGTAGGGTCGGCCGCCGTAGCGGTGAGCCGGCGGCAGCGGCGTTGCCGCCTTCTCGTCCGTCATGTCTGCCAGCGTGCTGCGTGCCTGCTGGCGGCAATGCTCGATGTAACCCAGCATCGCCGATCGCGACCACGCCGCGGGCAGGCTCGGAAGGTCGCGCCAATGCGGATGCCCAACAAACGGCGGCGGCGGCGCCCACGGGCCGAACTCGCCGTTCAGGTCGTAGTCGAAGACCTCGAGCGCGTGCCATGCCACGCTCCACGGAGTGGACCGTCGCTGGATCCATCGCTCGATGAGAGCACTGCGCTGAGCAGCGTCCGTGATCGGAATCCAGTCCGAGCCGAGGAACTGGTGGTCGGGTTCGGGCGCCGGAACCTGCCACATGCCGCTTTCCCACAGCTCGTCCGTGCAGTCACGTACCGCCGCCGCCAATAGGTCAAGTGCCTGCTCGAAGTTGCGACCGACGCTCTCCACCCAAATTCCAGCCATACTCCGTCAGCCTACGCCCTGTGCAGGCAATGCTCAACGCCCACGTCGGCGCGATCGCCGGCATGATGGCGCGGTCGCGATCACGAACGATGTGGTGATGGTGTCTCGTTGGCACGAGCCGGGATGGGCGTGAAAGGTAGATTGTGCGACGTTCGGTGCTGCCGGCGCCGCTCGGTCGCCTACTCACTCTGAACGAGTGTGCCCTACACAGTCCTCTATGTTGATGCCCTGTTTCGAACCTCTGCGGCAATCCGATGGTTTCTGGAGTGAACGAACTCTATGCTAAGGTGTCGGTACGCTTTGTACTCGTCGATGTCGCTCGGCACTGATGGGTGAGTGAAGTCGTCGCACGGCATGAAGAACTTGACCGCCGAGTAGCCATCAGCGACGAGGTCCTGTAACAAGAAGAACTCCACGTACCCGCGAAAATCCTCGAACAATTTGAAGAATTCGCCGTACCGCGCCAGCGTTTCGCCGAGCGGGCTGCTCTCGCCCCTGTAATAGCGCCGTATGCACTCAAGCGTGAGGTCGAACCGGTCGGCGATCTTCCGATTGAACCCGCGAGCGCCATTGATTGTCTGCTTCCCACCGATCCGATTCCCCGGAAAGATCATCATCCCGCCGATCGTATAGCCGATTCTTCTGAAATCTTCGTTCTCCTCGTCCGTGAGGAGCTCGACGATGTGCTTCATCGAAATCCATTTTGTGAACGAAGGAATGACGGAGTCGCTACATAGGAAGAACTCCCCGAGATCAGAACGATGATGCAGGTAGACGCCCGGCACGTGTGTCTCTAAGTCAAATGGCCGGCCGTTTGGTAGCGGTTTGCTCCAAAGGAGCCTGTGGTATCTGCGAAGCGTAGGACTGTGGGCATCGGGGTCCTTGCCATCCGCATCGGTCCTGAAGTCAAACGAGATGTCGATCAGCATTGCCGGAGTTTATCGGGCTGCGCGCTGTCCAATCCGTCCTCATCGAGCGATCGAAGATCGCATATCGCCTTGGCGTTCGTTTTGCGACGCGGTCGCGGGTTAGTCCGCGAACGGGCAACTGCGCGAGAGTTGTGGGCTACAACATCTACCAGCCGCGCGTCGAGAGGATCTCATTCGCCGGGATCGAGCCGATCTCCAACCCCTTCATCGCCGTCCCCGTCCCGCGCGATACCTCCGCGATGATACCCGCGTCGCGGAAGTGCGTCGTCGCCTTCACGATCGCCTTTGCCATCTTCTCCGGGTTCTCCGACTTGAAGATCCCCGAGCCGACGAAGTTCCCTTCGGCGCCCAGCTGCATCATCAGTGCCGCATCAGCCGGCGTCGCGATGCCGCCCGCCGAGAAGTTCACCACCGGCAGCTTCCCGTGCTCGTGTACATACTTCACCAGGTCGTACGGCGCCGACAGCTCCTTCGCCGCCGCGAACAACTCGTCCTCCGGCATGTTCTGCAGGCGCCGGATGCCGTCCCACAGCGCGCGCATGTGACGCACCGCCTCGACAACGTTGCCCGTGCCGGCTTCGCCCTTCGTGCGGATCATCGCCGCACCCTCGCTGATCCGCCGCAGCGCCTCACCGAGATTCCGGCACCCGCACACGAACGGCACCTTGAACTGGTGCTTGTCGATGTGGTGCTCCTCATCAGCCGGCGTCAGCACTTCCGACTCGTCGATGTAGTCGACACCCAGCGATTCCAGCACCTGCGCCTCGACGAAGTGCCCGATGCGCGCCTTCGCCATCACCGGGATCGTCACGGCGGCGATGATCCCCGTGATCATCTCCGGGTCCGACATGCGTGCCACGCCGCCATCCTTGCGGATGTCCGAAGGCACGCGCTCCAGCGCCATGACTGCGCACGCGCCTGCCTCCTCGGCGATCTTCGCCTGCTCCGGCGTGACCACATCCATGATCACGCCGCCCTTCAGCATCTGCGCCAGGCCGCTCTTGACGGTCCACGTCCCCGTAGCGGCCGCTCCGCCG
>JANNPX010000006.1:0-120204 GCA_031400455.1 Chloroflexota bacterium
TCGAGCGGCGTCATCGCATCGAGGTCGATCCCCGCCAACTCGCGCCGCAACCCGTCGTCCGGCGGCGTCGCCGCGAACAGCGAGAGTTGCGGCGACTCCGACGCACGAGCCGACCCCGGACGATCACGTCCCTCGGTCTCAAGTTCGAGCAGTACTTCCCGCGCGCGCTGTACGACTGCCTTCGGCAAGCCGGCAAGCTCCGCCACATGCACGCCATAGCTGCGATCCGCGCCACCGGGCACGATGCGGCGCAGGAAGACGATCCGTCCCTGCTCCTCGGCGACCGCGACGTTGAAGTTCCGCACGCGCGGCAGGTGCGCCGCAAGCTCCACCAGCTCGTGGTAGTGGGTGGCAAACAAGGTCTTCGCCTGCAGGCCCGGCCGATTGTGCAGGTATTCGACAACGGCGCGCGCGATAGCCATGCCGTCGTACGTGCTCGTGCCGCGGCCGATCTCGTCCAGGATCACCAGCGAACGCGCGGTCGCATTGTGCAGGATCGCGCTCGTCTCGATCATCTCCACCATGAAGGTCGACTGCCCGGACGTCAGATCGTCGCCCGCGCCGACGCGCGTGAACACACGATCCGCGACGCCGATCGCCGCTGACGACGCCGGCACGAAGCTGCCGCACTGCGCCATCAGCACGATGACGGCGACCTGCCGCAGGTACGTCGACTTCCCCGCCATGTTCGGGCCCGTGATGATGCCGATTTGCACATCGCCCGAGGAGAGATGCGTATCGTTCGGCACGAACGCGCCTGCCGCCAGCGACCGCTCGACCATTGGGTGGCGTCCATCGCGGATCTCGATTGCATCGCCGTCATTCAGTAACGGACGCACGTAGCCGTATCGCGCCGCAGCCTCGGCGAGCGCGCAGGCGACGTCCAACTCGGCGACCGCACCCGCCGTCGCAAGGACATGCGTCGCGGCCGCGGCGACCTGTGCACACACCTGACGGAAGATCGCCGTCTCGATCTCCGACGCGCGATCCTTCGCCGTCAGGATCTGGCTCTCGTATTCCCGTAGCTGAGGCGTCGCATAGCGCTCGGCATTCACCAACGATTGCCGCCGCTCGTAGTGCTCCGGCGCCAGCGCCGCGTTCGCCTTGCTGATCTCGATGTAGTAGCCGAAGACGCGGTTGTACCCGACCTTCAGCGACTTGATGCCAGTCCGCTCGCGTTCCCCGGCTTCCAGTTCCGCCACGAATCGTCGCACGTCGCGCGTGATCAGCCGCAGGTGGTCGAGTTCCTCGGAGAAGCCTGGCCGCACGACGTTTCCGGCGTCCAGCGTCGCGCCGGGGTCGTCATCGATCGCCTGTGCGATCGGCGCCGCCACTTCGTCGCAAGGCCGCAAGCGCGCGGCGATATCGGCGATGCGCGGATCGGCATCGACGCCACCGTCACTTACCTTCAACTCGGATCGCAACTGCGGAATCAACTCCAGCCCGCGCCGCAGCCCAACGACCTCACGCGGCTGCACCGATCCAGCGACGATCCGTCCGACGAGGCGCTCCACGTCCGGCATCTGCCGCAACAGGTCGTTCAATCGCGCCCGCCGCAGAGCGCTCTCGTGGCAGTACGCAACGGCGTCTAGCCTCGCGTCGATGCCGGTGATCTTCACCAACGGCTGACCGAGCCGTCGTCGAAGCAGCCGGGCGCCCATTGACGTATTGGTCAGGTCGAGGGTTGCCAGCAGCGATCCGTCGCGGCGCAGGTCGCGGCCCGCCGCGAACAGCTCGAGGTTTCGCATGGTGTGGGCGTCGAGGCCGACGTACTCGCCCACGCGGTGGATGCGCAGGGACGTAACGAGCGCGACGCTCGACGACTGGTTCTCGCGCAGGTACATCAGCACCGCGCCGCAGGCGGGCACGGCTGACGATGATCTCTCGATGCCAAACGCCTCGGGCGACGCCGCGCGGAAGTGCTCCTGCACGGTCACCGTCGCCAGGTCGAGGTCGAACCAGAGCGGCTCGACGCGAGTTACGTGCATCGATGCATCGAGCCACGCAGGCGGCTCGATGCCCTCCGGTATGAGCACCTCCGCGGGGCGGATGCGCGCCAACTCCGTCGCCGCCTGCTCCTGCGTCAGAGCGCCTGCGACGAACTCGCCCGTGCTGATGTCGACGTACGCGAAGCCGACATCGCCCTGCCACGGGTCGCCGGCCCCGCGTCCGGTACGGCGCGACGGCGCCAGGCACGCAAGGTAGTTGTTCGACCGCTCGTCGAGCAGGTTGCCCTCAATCACGGTGCCCGGCGTGACAACGCGCACGACTTTGCGATCGACGATGCCCTTCGTCTTCGCCGGATCGCTCATCTGCTCGCAGAGCGCGACCTTGTAGCCCTTGGCGATCAGCTTGGCGATGTACCCGTCGACCGCGTGATACGGGATGCCGGCCAGCGGCACCCGCAAGCCCTTGCCCATCGGCTTCGACGTGAGCGTGATTTCCAGCTCGCGCGCGCACAGCTCGGCATCGTCGTCAAAGGTCTCGTAGAAATCGCCGAGCCGGAAGAAGACGATGGCGTGCGGATACCGACGCTTTACGTCGAGGTACTGCCGCCGGATCGGGGAGATGGAGTCCACGTTGGGGAGTTTACAGTTGGCGGTTCACAGTTCACAGTCCGCCTCACGCTGGCCGCGGAGCCGGTAACAGGCTCGAACCCAGCGGCGTTGAAAGATCGGAGACTCTTGCAAGACGGCGGGTCGCGGTATACTGCTGCGCTTCTCGAATTACGCGCAAAGGGCAGGTCGTGCCGCTTCAGGGAGGCAATTCGCAGCTTGGGCGCTGACTCCATCCCCCACGTTCTTGCCGAGAAGCGCCGCGCCGAAGGTGGCGCGTCCAATCATCGCTCAGATTCATCGCAACCTAACCTCATCCCTAAACATGACGCTGGCGGTGCGCGCCGCACGCACACGGAGACGACATGACGACGAAGTACGTCTACCTGTTCCACGAGGGTGACAAAGACCAGAAGGGGCTCCTCGGCGGCAAGGGCGCGAACCTGGCCGAGATGACCAATCTCGGCCTGCCCGTCCCTCCAGGATTCACGATCACCACCGCGGCATGCAACGCCTACACGGCCCGCGGCATGCAGCTCCCGGACGGGCTCATGGACGACGTGAAGGCGGCGCTCTCGACCGTCGAGGCGGCATCCGGCAAGAAGTTCGGCGACCCCACCAATCCACTCCTCGTATCGGTGAGAAGCGGCGCGAAGTTCTCGATGCCGGGCATGATGGATACCGTGCTCAACCTCGGTCTGAACGCGACGACGCTGCGCGGACTCGTCGCGGGCTCGGGCGACGAGCGATTCGCACTCGACGCGTACCGGCGGTTCATCATGATGTTCTCCGACATCGTGCTGGAGCTGGAGCGCAAGAAATTCGACGCGATCTTCAACGACGCGAAGAGGTCCGCGGGTGTCACCGAGGACTCGCACCTGACGCCCGACGCGCTGAGGGGCGTCGTCGATCGCTTCAAAGCGCACGTGAAGTCCGAGACCGGCAGCGACTTCCCGGACGACCCGATGCAGCAGCTAGAACTGGCGATCCGTGCCGTCTTCAACTCGTGGAACAACGAGCGCGCGTTCCAGTACCGCAACATCGAGCACATCCCGCACGACCTCGGCACCGCGGTCAATATCCAGACGATGGTCTTCGGCAACATGGGCGCCGACTCTGGCACCGGCGTCGCATTCACGCGCGAGTCGTCGACGGGCGAGCGGAGGATCAGCGGCGAGTACCTGATGAACGCGCAGGGCGAAGACGTCGTAGCGGGCATCCGCACGCCGTCAGATGTCGCGCAGCTCGAGAAGGACCACCCGGCTCTCTACAAGCAGTTCGCGGACATCTGCGAGACGCTGGAGAAGCACTACCACGACATGATGGATGTCGAGTTCACGTTCGAGAAGGGGCGGCTCTACTTCCTCCAGTGCCGCGTCGCCAAGCGAGCAGCGCGCGCCGCCGTGAAGATCGCCGTCGATATGGTGCACGAGGGGCTGATCACGAAGCAGGAGGCGCTGGGCCGCCTGCCGGCGCAGCGCCTCGACGAACTGCTTCACCCGCAGCTCGACCCGCGAGTGAAGACCGTATCGATCGCCGAGGCCGCAGGCCGGCTGAACGGCGCGCTCGCTTCGAAGCCCGCCGTGCTGTGGCTCGAAGGCGACGAGTTGAAGACGATCGCCACCGACACTTGGCTCGCGATGCCAGCCGACGCGCGCGCGAAAGCGAACTCCGATGCGCTGGCCGCCGGATCGCACTTCATCGAGATCGCCCGCGGCCTGCCAGCATCGCCGGGCGCCGCGTACGGCGCCACGGTATTCGAGTCCGACGAGGCGGCGCGGCGCGGCAAGAACGGCGAAGCCGTCGTGCTCGTGCGCGAAGAGACGTCGCCGGACGATGTCCAGGGCATGCACGAGTCTCAGGGCATCCTCACGGAGCGCGGCGGACTGAGCAGCCACGCGGCACTCGTCGCGCGCGGGTTCGGCAAGCCTTGCGTCGCTGGGTGCGAGGCGATCTCGGTACACGAAGACCAGCGCATCTTCTCGATCGAAGGCGTCACCATCCACGCCGAGCAGATGCTGACGATCGACGGGACGATCGGTCGCGTTCTGTTGGGCGCCATCCCCACGGTGCCGCCGGTGATCTTCCCTGAGTTCGACGAGTATCTGCGCTGGGCGGATGAGGTCGCGCGGATGAAGGTGCGGACGAACGCCGACACGCCGGCGGACGCGGCAAAGGCGATCGAGTTCGGCGCGAAGGGCATCGGGCTCTGCCGCACGGAGCACATGTTCCTGCACCCCGATCGCCTGCCGGCGGTGCGCGAAATGCTGCTCGCCGCGTCCGACGCGAAGAATCTGGAGGCCGAGGCTGCAGTGCTCCGCAAGGAGATCGGCAACGCGACGAACGAAAAGCGCGTTCGATTGGAAGAGCGCCTCACCGACGTCCTTGGCCGCATGGAAGGGCCGATGGGCCACTACATCGGCGCGCTGGAGAAGATCCTGCCGATGCAGCAGGGCGACTTCGAGGAGATCTTTCGCGTCATGGCGGGGAAGCCGGTGACGATCCGTCTGATCGATCCGCCGATGCACGAATTCCTCCCGGATCACGACGCGCTGCTCGAAGACGTGACGCGCCTCCGCATCGTGGCCAAGGAGGCGAGCGAACTCGCGGAGTTGGCGGCGGCGGAGAAGATGCTCGCCAACGTCAACGCCATCCGCGAGCAGAATCCGATGCTCGGCCTGCGTGGCTGCCGTCTGGGCATCCTCTACCCGGAAATCAACGCCATGCAGGTGCAGGCGATCTTCCGCGCGGCGGTGAAGCTCGCCGACGAGGGCGTCGAGGTATTCCCAGAGATCATGATCCCGCTGGTCGGGTTCGAGACGGAGCTGACGTTCTTGCGCACGCTGCTCGAAACGACGGCGCGCAACGAGATGGAGTCGTCCGGCAAGCAGGTGAAATATCAGTTCGGCACGATGATCGAACTGCCGCGCGCCGCGTTGACTGCCGGCGAGATCGCCAAGACCGCGGAGTTCTTTTCGTTCGGCACGAACGACCTCACGCAGACGACGCTCGGTTGCAGTCGTGACGACGCAGAGGGCAAGTTCTTGGCGAAGTACATGGAGATGGGCATCCTCATCGGTAACCCGTTCGAGTCGATCGACCAGGTGGGCGTCGGCGCGCTGATGAAGCAGGCAATCGAGGCCGGCCGCCTAACGCGCCCCGGCCTCAAGCTCGGCATTTGCGGCGAACACGGCGGCGAGCCGATCTCCGTCGCCTTCTTCCACCAGATCGGCCTCGACTACGTCAGCTGCTCCCCGTTCCGCGTGCCGATCGCCCGCCTGGCGGCGGCGCAGGCCGCGCTCGGCGACGGCGCGGAGCGCGACCGGTAGCGACGCGATACTTCCGTCTGCGGCGACCCGGCGACGCCGACGCGAACCCGGACCGGCGCCCGGTCGTATCATCTGGGTACCAAGCCCTGCCAACAGAACGGATTCTCAATGCGACTTCAGACAACCCTCGCTTTCTTCACGTCAGTCGTGACCGCCTTCGTCATCGCCGCGTGCGGCGGTGACAACGATAAGACCACCACCACTCCCACGTCGGGACCAAACACAACACCCACAGCCTCTTCCGCACCAACGTCGCCCACTGCGGGCACGGGCACGTCGCGCGTACCGGCAGGCTCCCCCGTCGCGGGCGGCTACGCCGCCGAGCCCGCGTTGGCACAACTCGATTTCGGGCTGGCGACTGGCCTCTACCCGATCCCCGGCGACGACGGCTTCGCGTACCTCATGACGAAGGACGGGAAGATCCGGCGGGTGAGCATGACGGACGGCGGTGCAACGCACGATGTCGTGCTGGATTTGACGTTCCGGCTGACCCCGAACCAGGGCAGCGAAGAAGGTCTCCTGGGGTTGGCGTTCCCGCCCGACTTCGAGACGAGCCGTCGCATCTACGTGAACTTCACGGCGGGACCGCCCCGGCAGGACACGGTATCGCGCTTCGTCATGGCGGAGACTGGCATCACGAACGTCGCGGCCGAGGAGACCCTGCTGCAAATAGACGACCCGTACGGCAACCACAACGGCGGCGGCATGCAGTTCGGCCCGGACGGCATGCTGTACATCGGCTTCGGCGACGGCGGCTCAGGCGGCGACCCGCTCGGCAACGGGCAGAACACGGACGCGCTGCTCGGCAAGCTGCTGCGCATCGACGTCTCCGGCGACGGTGCATACACGATCCCGCCGGACAATCCGTTCGCATCGGGAGGCGGGCGAGGCGAGGTCTGGGCGTATGGGCTGCGCAATCCGTGGCGGTTCGACTTCGACGATGCAGACGGCCGGTTGTGGCTGGCGGATGTCGGCCAGGGCGTGTGGGAAGAGGTCGACCTGGTCACGAAGGGTGGGAATTACGGCTGGAACACGATGGAAGGCCCGGTCTGCTTCAAGCCGGACACCGGCTGCAACCAGGACGGACTAATCCTCCCGCGCGCGTCCTACTCGCATGACGGCGGCGCCTGCTCGGTCACGGGCGGCTTCGTGTATCGCGGTGCGTCCATGGCCGAGTTGCGGGGTTGGTACGTCTACGGCGACTACTGCTCGAAGCAAGTGTGGGCGCTGAACACCGCGGACAACAGCGACCCCGTCGAGCTGACGACGAGCGGCACCAGCATCACGGCGTTCGCTGAAGATGCGGACGGCGAACTCTACATGCTGGGGTCGAGCGGGTCGCCGTTCAAGCTCGTGCGGAAGTAGCAGCAGATCCGCAGATTGCCCGCCGCGCGAAATGCGCGAGCTTGCGGCCGACGAGCACTTGCGTATCCCGCTCGACTGCGTAGGCTGATCGCTATGGGTAGCGAGCTTGAAGATCAGATCCAGGTTGCAGCCGACGTGATGCTCGCTTCTCGCTACGTCATCGCCCTCGTTGGCGCAGGCATCTCCGTTGAGAGCGGCATACCGCCGTTCCGCGGCAAGGGTGGGCTCTGGACGAAGCACGGCGAGCCCTCCATGGACGGCTACGAGCGCTTCCTCGCCGACCCCGGATCGCACTGGCAGCAGATGCTGGCGCGACGCGAGTCTGATGACGAGTTCTCGCGGGCGCTTCGGGCCGCGCGGCCGAACGCGGCCCACGTGGCGATGGCGCGGATGGAGGCGATAGGCGTGCTGCGGCACACCATCTCCCAGAACATCGACAACCTTCATTTCGACGCGGGAAGCGTCGAGGTCACCGAGATCCACGGGAACCGCACGAAGGTGCGCTGCATCGATTGCGGCGCGCGATGGAATTGGGCGGAGTTCACCTTCATCGACACGCCGCCGGCGTGCGCGCAGTGTGGCGGCACCGTCAAGGGCGACACGGTCATGTTCGGGGAGCCGATCCCGCGCGCCCTCCTGGCCGAGTGCCAGTCGCAGGCCGAGCGCGCCGACTGCGTGCTGATCGCCGGCACGTCCGCGACTGTATATCCCGCAGCAGCCTTCCCCGAGGTCGTCCTCAACGCCGGCGGCGCGGTCATCGAAATCAACACCGACGAGACGCCGTTCAGCCGCTACGCCTCGGCTGTCCTCCGCGGCCCGGCCGGCGAAATGCTGCCGCTCCTCGTCGCCGCACTGGAAGCGCGAACGGTCGACGCAGAGACTGGATCAGTTTGATCCAGAGGCAGCGCCGGTGCGATAGTTCCGCGACGGAAGGCCGCCCACGCGAATAGAGGACCAAAACGATGACCACCACGTCTGATGTCTGCTTGTTGTCGCTTGAAGAGGTGTCACAGCTAATCGCGTTCCGGGAGATATCCCCGGTCGATGTGACGAAGGCCGTGCTGGAGCGCATCGACCGCCTGAACCCGACGCTGAACGCATACATGACCGTGACAGGCGAAGCAGCGTTGGCCGCGGCAGCGGCCGCCGAACGCGAGATCGCAGCGGGCGAATATCGCGGTCTGCTGCACGGCGTGCCGGTTGGTATCAAGGACCTGTTTCAGACAAAGGGAGTACGGACCACCGCCGGCTCGAAGATCCTTGCGGACTGGATGCCGGACGAAGATGCGACCGTCGTGCGAAAGCTCACAGAGGCGGGGGCCATCAGCGTCGGCAAGCTGGGGATGCACGAGTGGGCATTCGGCACGACGTCGGACAACGTCCACTTCGGCGCGATTCACAATCCTTGGAACATCGACCACGTGCCCGGCGGATCTTCTGGCGGATCTGGCGTCGCAACCGCAGCGGGGCTGGCGTTCGCGACGCTCGGCAGCGACACCGGCGGCAGCATCCGCATGCCCGCCGCCGCGTGCGGATGCGTCGGCCTGATGCCCACGTACGGACGCGCAAGCCTGTACGGCGCGTTGCCATTGTCGTGGAATCTCGATCACCCGGGTCCGCTGACGCGCACCGTCCGTGACGCAGCAATAGTGTTGCAGGCGATCGCGGGCTTCGATCCTCTGGATCCGACCACGGAGGACGTGGCCGTGCCGGACCTGCTGGAAGACATCGAGCGTGGCGCGAAGGGTCTCCGCATCGGCGTACCAAAGCAGTACTTCTGGGAGAACGTCGATCCCGAAATCGACGCACTGGTCAAGAAGGCGCTGCGCGACTTGGAGTTGGCGGGCGCGATCGTGCGCGAAATCGAGTGGCCACGCGTGCTGGAGTATCAGCCCGCGCTGATCGCGATCATGTTCGCCGACGCTGTCGCGTACCACGCCGCGACGTTCCCGTCGCGGCGTGACGAGTACGGGGCGCAGGTCGCGGCGCTGCTCGATGTCGGCCTGACGTTCACTGCGTCGCAGTACGCGGCTGCGATGCGGTTGATGCAGGAGGAACGCCGCGGTGGCGCCGATGCCGTACTGGCAAGCGTCGACGTCCTGGCGGTGCCGACCATGCCGGTCGCCGCTCCGACGATCGCCGCGACGCGCGAGGCCGATCCGGCGGCCCGGATGGCGGCGCTCACGGGTATCTTCGACTTCACGGGGCAGCCCGCGATCAGCGTGCCGTGCGGGCTGACGCCTGGCGGCATGCCGGCGAGCATCACGTTCGCTGCTCGACGCTGGGACGAGGCGTCGGCGCTGTGGGCGGGCCGAGCGTACGAGCAGGTCCGCGGCGCGTTCCCGGCTCCGCCCGTGTGACGCGACGGTCTTTGCCCGACGAGACGCCCGCCAGGGCAAGATGATCGCGTCCCCGGCCTCGGCCCGGGGCGTGTCCGGTCCTGCGCCCCTTACGGGAACTCCGCGCTATGGCTGAGGGTATCGCCTGATTGTTGGGCCGTTGCGCTGACTTCATCATGCTCCTGCGAAGCTAGACGGGCGCCGCGCAGATGTTGCGCTGTCCGCGGGCAGGAGACCGGCATGGCACTATTCACCGCATCTCGATGGCACCGGCTTGGGTTCGGGACGGCGGTCTTCGCCGCGGGCGTGCTACTGCTCATCGCACGGCCGGGGATCGTCCTGGCGCATCACGTGACGATCACGGACAACCTGTCGTGCAGCAGTTGGAGTACGAAGGCCGAGTACATCGGCGGTCCGTCCGACCGGAAGATGGTCGTGAACGTGATGGTCAACGACGAACACATCGCGCAGACGTTCTACTTCGACAACGACGCCGGACATCTGGGCCATCAGAACTACTACCTGCTGTACCAGCGCGCTGGAACGGGCTCGCTGCACACGTCGGGCACGATCACGATGTACCAGAAGGTGAACGGCGCCTACACGAGCGTGGCTAGCGTCACCAACGCGAACGCGAACCTCACCTGCGCTTCGACCGCCACGCCGACGAATACTGCGACACCACCCAGCACGGCGACGCCGATCCCGTCGACGAGCACTCCAACTCCGACACCGGGGCAGCCAACAAACACGCCGACATCGACGCCGACGGCAGGCGAACCGGGCACCGAGACGCCCGTCGCGACAAACACGCCGCAACCAACCTCGACTACTACGACGAGCGAGACGATTACGCCGATCGCCACTGAAACAGCGACGGCGGTCACGACGGCCACCGCAACATCAACGACGGTATCCGTGCAGAGCACGAGCACGCCGGAATCCACGAACACATCCGTTGCAACCGGCAGCATCGAGACGCCGGAGCCACCGAGCACGCCGACGCTGGTGAGCCTTGTGCGCAACAGCACCTTCCCGGAACATCCGGGCGAAGATCAGTCGCCGTCCTCGCCGAGCGAGCGGGCGCTGCCCTCGACCGGACAGGGCGCGCGTACGCCGGGGGCGATCCTGGTGGGGCTGCTCGGCACGGTGCTGGCAGCGATCGGGCTGGCCGTATGCGCCAGCGGGATGCGGACGCGCGGAGTCATGTAGCCGCTCGCGATACGAATCGAGAATCGAGAGGGCGCCAGTGGCGCCCTCTCTTGCTATGCGCTCCGGGAGTCACGTCCGTGCGCTGGACGGCTAGATGGCCGTGGCCGTGATGAACTGCGGCGCGAGGCCGATGTGGAGCTTGCCGTCCGCTGTCCGGAAGGACTGGGCGAACGCCTGGAGCTCTTGCCAGGCTTGTTCGGTCTGCGCTTCATCGAGGCGGAGGACCGTGACCATGTCGCGCTGATAGAGGCTGTCGCCGGGCAGTGTCACCTCGAGGCTTTCGGGGCGACTGGTGACGGATGAGAAGCCCGCAGCCTCGAGGATGGACCTCACGTACGCGACATCGCCGAATGCGAAGGGGCCGGGCGGCGGGCCGCCGTTCTCAGTGGGCGCGGGCGGCGGCATGTACTTCCCGAGGACCGCGCCCTGATACCAGCTATTGAGCTCTGCCGCCTGCCAGCAGGCGAACGCGAGCCGCGCGCCGTCTTTCAGATGGCGCCGGATGTTCTTGAACGCTGCAGCCGGATCCGAGAAGAACATGACGCCGAACTGGCTCTCGACGGCGTCGAAGGGGCCGCCTGGGATCGCGTCGGCCTGTGCATCACCTACGGTGAATGTGGCGTTCGTGAGGGCGGCATCCTTGGCGCGCGTAGTCGCAAGTTGCACAAGTGGCTCGGAGATGTCGAATCCGGCGACGCTGCCCGTGGGGCCGACGGCGCGGGCTGCGTCGATAGCGAGCAAGCCGCCGCCGCAGCCGACGTCGAGGACGTTCTCGCTATCCCGTAGCGCGAGCAGTTCCAACAGCGGCGCTGTCGTCAGCGCGGTGATGGTCTCGCCGCGGCGCGGCCACGACGCCGCGAGGCCCGGGACGTTCCAGCGCTGGCGTTCGCGTTCGTTCACGGTCATCCGGCGTGACTCCTTCGCGCGGTAGCTTAACGGAGTCGACCGCCTAGCGGCGGCCGCGGACCGGGGCACGGCGCTGGTAGCGGCCGCCGGGCTTCGCGCGCGGCTGTGAGCCGAGGGAGCCATACGAGGACTGGGCGAATTCGTGGAGGGCAGACTGGTCGTCAATCATTGCCTTGCGCAACTCGACGACCTGATCGCGGAGCAGCGCGGCCTTCTCGAATTCGAGCGACTTGGCGGCGGTCTTCATCTGCGATTCGAGATCGCGTACGAGGCGCGCCATCTCGTCCTTCGGTAGCCGCTTGACGTCGTAATCGACCCTCTCGTCGGCGACCTTCTTGATCTGGTCGGTGATGTCGCGGATGGCCTTCGTGATGCCCTCCGGCGAAATGCCGTGCTCTTCGTTGTACGAGCGCTGGATCGCGCGGCGGCGTTCGGTCTCATCGAGCGCGAAACGCATCGATGCGGTGACGTTGTCGGCGTACATGATCACGTGGCCATCCACGTGCCGCGCGGCGCGACCGATCGTCTGCACCAGCGACCCGCCGGACCGCAGATAGCCCTCCTTGTCGGCATCGAGGATGCAGACGAGGCTCACTTCAGGCAGGTCGAGACCTTCGCGAAGCAGGTTGATGCCCACAACTACGTCATAGACACCAAGACGGAGGTCGCGCAGGATCTCGACGCGCTCCATCGTGTCCACTTCGCTGTGGAGGTAGTGCGTGCGGACGCCCATCTCCGACAGGTAGTCGGCCAAGTCTTCCGCCATGCGCTTCGTCAGCGTCGTGACCAGCGTGCGCTCGCGGCGCGCGATGCGCTGCTGCACCTGATCCAGAAGATCGTCGATCTGGCCGCGCGTCGGCTTCACTTCGATCACCGGGTCGATAAGGCCCGTGGGACGGATCACCTGCTCGGCGATCTGGGCGCTGACGGCGAGTTCGTGAGGGCCGGGGGTGGCGGAAACGAAGATCACCTGGTTCAGGTGGTTCTCGAACTCCTCGAAGTTGAGCGGCCGGTTGTCCATCGCCGAAGGCAAGCGGAAGCCGAATTCGACCAGCGTCTGCTTGCGGGCGCGGTCGCCGTGGTACATGCCGCGCACCTGCGGCACCGCGATGTGCGACTCGTCGATGAACATCAGAAAGTCGTCCGGGAAGTAGTCGAGCAGCGTCCACGGCGTGCTCCCTGGCGCTCGGCGCGCGAGGTGCCGGCTGTAATTCTCGATGCCCGAGCAGTAGCCGGCCTCGCGCAGCGTCTCGATGTCGTAGTTCGTGCGCTCTTCAAGCCGCGCAGCCTCGAGGATGCGCCCCATCGCGCGCAACTCCTGCGTGCGTTCGCGCATCTCGATGCCGATGTCCTCGATCGCCGCGTCGAGCTTGTCGTGCGACGTCACGAAGTGTTTCGCCGGGTAGATGTCGACGAAGTCGCGGTCGGCGAGCAGCTCACCGGTGAGTGGATCGATCTCGATGATGCGCTCGACCTCATCGCCGAAGAAGTCGATGCGGACGGCCAGCTCCTCGTACGAGGGCTGGATCGTGATGCTGTCGCCGCGCATGCGGAACTTGCCGCGGATGAGGTTCATGTCGTTGCGCTCGTATTGCATGTCGACCAGGCGGCGCATGATGCGGGAGCGGTCGAAGCGCTCACCCTTCTTCACATTCACGATGAAGCTCTGGTACTCCTCCGGCTCGCCAAGACCGTAGATGCACGACACCGACGCGACGATCAGCACATCACGGCGCTCGAACAGCGCGCGCGTGGCGGCGTGGCGCAGCTTGTCGATCTCCTGGTTGATGTCGGCGTCTTTGGCGATGTACGTGTCGGTGCGGGGGATGTACGCCTCCGGCTGGTAGTAGTCGTAATACGAGACGAAGTACTCGACTGAGTTCTCCGGGAAGAACTCCTTGAACTCGGAGCAAAGCTGTGCCGCGAGGGTGCGGTTGGGCGCCAGCACGAGCGTGGGGCGCTGGTAATGCTGGACGACGTTCGCCATCGTGAACGTCTTGCCGCTTCCCGTGACGCCGAGCAGCGTCTGCGACCGGTCGCCGCGAGCCAGCCCGGCGACGAGCGCCTCAATGGCCGTCGGCTGATCGCCGGTGGGTAGGAAGTCGGAAACGAGCTTGAAGTCCATGTAAGAGGTCGCTCTTGCTGGTTGGCTATTGACGTTTAGTGCGCGGGGTGAACACCTCAGGATAGCAGGGTCGCGCGCCACGCTGCGGTCCGATGCTGACATCGAATGGCAGCAGAGATCAGGAGAGGCCGCCGGAAATCCGGCGGCCTCTGTGGCTTACGCTGATGGCTTCGCGCGCCTACGCGCGTTTGCGCCAGGCCACCGAGCCGGTGATTACAGCAAGACCGGCCAGGCTGATCGCCAGCGCGAACCATGACGGGCTCAGCGCGGCGCCGGTTCCGCCTGAGCCCGTGCCAGGCAGCGTCGTCGCAGCACCGGGCGCGCCAGCCGCACGTGTCGCGGTGCCCGCGGCAGCCAGCGGCGTGTTCGTCACCGCGACGGTAGCGGTGGCCGTGCACGTCGGGGTCGCGGACTTAGTGGGCGTATTGGTGGGAGTTCTGGTTGGCGTGTTTGTGGGCGTGTTGGTCACGGTCGGGGTGAGTGTTGCCGTCGGCGTGTTGGTTGCCGCAATCGGCGTGTTGGTCGGCGTATTTGTCGCGGTGAGCGTGTTCGTCGCGGTCGGCGTGGCGGTGTCCGTCGGCGTCGGGGTGGTCGTCGGGGTGGACGTTGTAGTCGGGGTCAGAGTAGGAGTCAGCGTCGGAGTCAACGAGGGCGTATTCGTCGGCGTGGATGTAGCAACGGTCGCGGTGGCCGTTGGCGATGCAGTCGCGGTGTCTGATGCTGTGCAGGCGAACGCTGTGCCGATGCTGCCATTCGCTGGCAGCACCATCAACGCCGTCACAGCAAGTGACATCGCGACAGCGAGGTTAATGAGCTTTGACATAGACGTGTTCCCCTTCTCCTGGGACTGATATAGGCGCGCAGAGGCGCCGGAGGCACTCCAACCGGGGGATCATAGCAATCCAGGCGACACCAGGCAGTGCGGAGAACACTGAGATTTGGGACGAATTCGTGACTTCCATAGCGCTGGCGGGTAACGATCCGATCATATTCGGCGGGGGCTCACCAATGCAGCGGCGATGAACCCCACGCCTCCGCCAGCGGCCGTCGTACTCGACCTAGTGTGCTCGCCGAGTTGCCCGTCGAGTCGGGCGCCGGCGTCTAGCTGACGGGGTGCCGGTGGCAGGAGTGCGGATGCATTCGACCGCCTCCATCGCGTACGGAGGACCCAAAGGATTGCATCACGCGCTCCTGCGGCCTTCAGGGAAACGCGGATTGCCGGGACACCGCGGGGTTCCGATACACTCGCAACAGGGTTGTTGAGCGAGGAGAATCCCGTGCGTGTACGTAAGGCGGTGGTGCTGGCGGCTGGATATGGGACGCGCATGCTCCCCGCAACGAAAGCACAGCCTAAGGAATCCCTCCCCCTCGTAGACAAGCCCATCATCCAGTACACCGTCGAGGAAGCCGCAGCGGCCGGAATCTCGCAGATCATCATCGTCACCGCCGCGAGCAAGCGCGCCGTAGAGGATCACTTTGACCGCTCGCTTGAGCTGGAGATAACGCTCCGCGACAAGGGCGATCACGCCCGGTTGGCCGAGATCCAGCGGATCAGCGAGATCGCCAATTTCATGTACATTCGCCAGACGGAACAGCGGGGTATCGGCCACGCCGTCTTGCAGGCGAAGCACGCTGTCGGCGACGAGCCGTTCCTCCTGATGTTCCCGGACGACGTGCTCATAGCTGAGGTGCCCGTCGCAAAGCAGATGGTGGACGTCTTCGAGGAGCACGGCGGCTCCGTGATCGCCGTCCAGGAAGTCGCGGACTCGGACGTCGAGCAGTACGGGATCGTGGCCGGCACCGATCTCGGTGGGGGCGTGGTGCGGCTCGACACGCTCGTCGAGAAGCCGAAGCTGGAGGATGCGCCCTCGCGACTCGGCATCGTCGGCCGGTATGTGTTGACTCCCGAGATCTTCGAGATGATCGAGAAGACGCCGCCCGGAAAGGGACGCGAGATTCAGATCACTGATGCGCTGGTGGCGCTGATGCAAATACAGCCCGTCTTCGGATACCAGTTCGAGGGTCGGCGTTACGACACCGGCCGGCCGCTGGGGCTCCTGACTGCGGCGATTGAGATCGGCATGCGGCGAGCAGATATCGGCCCCGGGCTGCGCGAGTTCCTGCGAACCCTCCCGCTGGAGGACTGAAGCGGGAGCCGCCCTGCTCTCCGCAATCTCCGCACACTACACTGCAGTATGTCTGACGCTTCAACCGGTGCCGCGCGGAAGGTGATCGGGCGGATATTGTCGCTCGGCGTCCCGCTGCCGGGACCGTCGGTCGACAACTACACGTTCATCAGCGCGCCGTCGTTCTTCGACTACGACGCGATCGTCGTCGATCCGCGGGCGCTCTCGCTGCTGATCGAAGGCGTGATCGGCGGGTCGATCGAGGCGGTGACGTTCGCCGGGCTGCCCGTCGTGAACGGTGCCGCGACGCCATCGAGCGTCGCGCTGGACGACGTGCTGCTGCGGCGTCGCGACGAGACGCAGGCGCTGCTCGCGCAGGGCGGTGCTGTGGTCTGCTTCGCGCACCCAGCGACGATGCATGCCGGTGTTGCAGGCATCAGCACGCTGGACGACTACTACTGGCTGCCCTCTCCACCCGCGCTCGTAGCAGGAGAGGGATCGCAGGCGCATGTCGTCGACTTCCAGCATCCGCTGGCGTCGTTCGTACACGGACAGCTCGCCAATATCGAGTATCGCGCTTACTGGCCGGACGGCGCGCTGCCCGGGACATGTGTGTTCGCGCGTAGCAGGGGCGGCGCTGCGATCGGCGTTGAACCGCCAGCCGAAGGCGGACGGGTCATCTACCTGCCGCCGTTGAAGTCGATGCTGACGGGGGACGCGCGCTATGCGGCTTCAGACGCGCTGCAGGCCGGAATCCGGCGGGCGCTGAATGTCACTGCCGAGGGACGGCCGCCCGGCTGGCTCGGCGCGCACCCGCTGCATGGACTCGCCGAGCTGGCGGAGGCGATAGACGAAGCACGAGCGGCGCGAGACTACGCGCAGGCAACGCTCCAGTCCGCAGCGGCCGCGCACGACGAGCTGGCGCACTTCCAGCGCCTGCTCTGGCAAGAGGGGGCGGTTGGACTCGACGACGTGGTGATCCAGGCACTTCGCCTCATCGGGTTCGAGGTCTACGCCACTGACCGCCGAGAGATGGAACTGCGGGCGGACGGTGTCAGCGTGCTGTTCGAGATCGAGGCGAGCGAACACGCGATCGACCTGGCGCCGCACCACCGCTTGCGTCAGCGCATTGAGCGCGCGATCGAACGGCGAGGCGAAGCGCCGCGCGGAGTGCTGTTCATCAACGGACAGCGCCTAGAGGCGCCGGCGCATCGGACGGGCCAAGTGTCGGACGCGCTCCGGCTGGCAGCCGAGACGATGCGCTATTGCGTCGCGCCAACGTCCGCGCTCTACGACGCCGTGCATGCGAAGTTGTCTGGAGACGAGGCCGCCGTCGCCGAGTTCCGGCGCCAGCTCGTAGCCACGGATGGCGTGCTGACCACGCCGAAGTAACGGAGGTCCCATGCCCGAGCGTGTTGACATCGTCGTCGTGGGAGCCGGATTCGCTGGTCTGGTCGCCGCCAGGGCAGATCGCCGAGTCGGGCACGAGTCGGGCAGAAGTGCTCACGCAGCGCATCCCGAATCGCTCCGTGATCAAGTGCCACGCCGTCTACCCGACGCCGTTCTGGCGCAACGACGGCCTCACCGGAAACGCGACCAGCGACCGCGGCCCCGTGAAGCTCACGTACGACAACTCTCCACCGGATGGCTCGCCCGGCGTGCTGCTCGGATTCCTCGAAGGCAAGCACGCGCGCGAGATGGGGCGAGTGTCAGCCGAGGAGCGTCGCGCGGCCGTGCTCGACTGCTTCGTCCGGTACTTCGGCCCGGCGGCCGCGACGCCCGACGACTACTTCGAGAAGGACTGGTCAGAGGACGAGTGGACGCGCGGGTGCTACGGCGCACACTTCCCGCCCGGGGTATGGACGGCGTTCGGACCGGCGCTGCGCGCGCCGATCGGCGAGATCCACTGGGCGGGCACAGAGACTGCGACCGAGTGGAGCGGCTACATCGACGGCGCCGTACAGTCCGGCGAGCGCGCGGCGCTGGAGGCGCTGGCGACACTACTGGGTCGCGGCACCGGCTAAGGCTCGGCTACTCCGGACCGTCCGGATGGGTGCGTGCGACACCGATGGTGATGTTGTTGGATCCCGGAACGAGTTGTGGAAGCCCCACGCACGTGTAAGGCGGGTAGGCATAGGGCGGCGGTCCCGAGCCGTTGAGCGTAATGATTTGCCATCCACGTGACGCGTCGCGTTCGCTGAGACAGACGTCCCACTCGCGCACTCTAACGCCGAAGCCGCCGACGGGAAGCGTTGTCGAAACGATTCCATCGTGGTCGAGGCTGTAGATGCGGGGGGAGAGCCGTCCACCGAATTGACAGCAAGCAGCACCGCCGAGTGCGAGCGTCACATTTTTGTCAGCAAAGTCCGTCTCGTGCCGATCCATGGCTCCATTCCGATTTCTATCGATGAACAGATGGACCGTCAGTCCATAGTCACCCGCGGGGAACGGACAGGAGTATCCAATTAGGCCGTACTTGACGTCCACTCCATCAACGTCCGCAGAGACGAAGACGTACCCTTGAGGGAGAGTTGGCGAAGGAGAAGCCACCGTTACCGGCCCAATGAGTCCGTGAGCTACACCGCGCCGGTTCGTCGTGGTCGTCATGTTGTTGCTGCTGATGTAAACGGTAGCCCCAAGCACGGGAGAACCATCGGACACGCGGGTGATCCGTACGGCGAGCGGGACGGAGTCGCCGTTGCACTGCAGGCGCATCAGGCGCTCTGTTGAGTACTGAACCTCAATCTTGTAGTCGGCGCTCGATGCCGCGTGCGCCGTATGAGTCGACCAGCCCGCCTGCGCAAGCAGGGCCAAAAGCGAGAGCGCGAGCAGGCGGATGATGCTGTGGCGGGGCATGGTCGGCTCCTATCCGTCGGAACTCTGCTGTTCGGCGTCAGGCTCGCCGATCCGAACGGCGGCTTCGGCGGCACGTTACAGCGCGAGTAGCGGACGCACAATTGCCATCTGGCACGAGGGCGCGAACGCTGGCCTCCGGCGTGAGCGAGCGAGGCGGCTGACGTAGACTGCATCGGCGCTCGGCGATCGTTGGGCAGTGAGACGAGGAGGAGCCGATGTCATCGAAGTGGGCACTGGTGCTGGGGGCGTCGAGCGGGTTCGGGGCGGCGACGTCGATCGAGCTCGCGAAGGCGGGGTATGGCGTGTTCGGCGTGCACTTCGACATGCGGTCGACGATGCCGAACGCCATTGCGGTCCAGGACGCCGTGAAGGCGGCGGGGCAGGAGGCCGTGTTCTTCAACATCAACGCCGCTGACGCAGACAAGCGCAACGCGACACTCGACACGATCCGCGAGAAGGTCGGCGGCGATGGCTACGTGCGCGTGCTGATGCACTCGCTCGCGTTCGGTACCCTGCTGCCATTCATCGACGATGATCCGAAGGGCCGGATCAGCCAGATGCAGATGGACATGACGCTGAACGTCATGGCACACAGCCTCGTCTACTGGTCACAGGACATGGCGACGCGACGGCTGCTCGGCAAGAACAGCCGTATCTTCGCGATGACAAGTTCCGGCTCGACGCGGGTGATCGCGTCGTACGGCGCCGTCTCGGCGGCGAAGGCGGCGCTCGAGTCGCACATCCGGCAGCTCGCGTTCGAATTGGCGCCCCTCGGCGTGACCGCGAACGCGGTGCGAGCCGGCGTCACGGACACGCCCGCTCTTCGGCGCATCCCCGGCGGACCGGAACTCCACCAGCGGGCGATGGAACGCAACCCGAGTGGACGCTCGACCAGGCCAGAGGACGTAGCGAAAGCCGTCGTGCTGTTCGCAGACGAGAACGCCTATTGGCTGACCGGCAACGTGCTCGGTGTGGACGGTGGTGAGGAGCTGTCGGCTTAGTGGGCTAGTTCGTAGTCCGTGGTTTGTAGTTCTTCGTGGCGCCGCACGCGCCTAAAGCTCGACGTGGAACTTCGCCTCATCCAGCAGTTCGACGGCGCGCGCGAGTTTGCCGTTGCCTTCGAACCGGCTCAGTGAGTACAGGCCTTCGATCGCACGCACCGTGTCAACTGTTGAGTCGGGCACGAGCAGGACGGCGATCTCGTCGCGTGTGCTGCGGACGCGGTCCATGAGGTACGGGCTCGGTTCGCCACCGCCGGTGAGGATGAGGCATTCGATGTCGGTCTGGAGCGCAGCAAGCTGGACGTCGGTCTTGTCGAACCGCGTGACGATGCACGTCCGCGCGCGATTGCCGAAGTACGGCGATGCGGCGTCGGACGAGACCGTGCCGATCATGACGCGGTCGAACGAGCCGCGATCGCCCTCGCCAGCGAGCCAGCGCGCGTTGAGCGCGGCAGCGACATCGGCGACGGACGGCGCCGCGAGCGTGCGGTCTTCGGGCAGCACGGCAAGCACTCCCGTGCGCGCGCCGACGACCGCGACCTCGCTGGCGGCCACACGCGTGACGATCGTGCCGGCAAGCGAGGGCTTCGGCGCATCCACGGCGGTCGACGTCGCCTGGCCGACGGCGATGACGCGAGCGCTCAGCGACTCGACGAGCGCCTTCACGGAGCCCGCAGGCGCTTCGAGTACGAGCGCGCCGCCGAGCTTCTCCGCGTCAGCCGCGGCGACGGGCTTGCCCGGCGTGACGATACCTTCGAGCGCGGCGAACGCAGCCGCATCAGCGCTAGCGCTCTCATCGCCATCGAGCCGCGCGAGAGTGACGGCCGTGCCCTCACGCCCGAGGCGGTAGGCGATCGCTGCGGCGATCAGGCTGCGCCCCGCGCGCGGCTCGTCAGATGCGATCAGGAGTGTCGGCATGGTGCGGAGTATAGCAACGGGCGTGGTTACGGGCAGCGCGCCGTGAAGCTGGGTGAGGTTGCCGCCGATCCGGGGCGCCGATACAATCGGGTTCACGCCGAGGTAGCTCAGTTGGTAGAGCACACGACTGAAAATCGTGGTGTCGCCAGTTCAATTCTGGCCCTCGGCACCATCTTGTTAGGGTCTGCTGGTCGGCTTTCGGCTTGTCAGCGTTTCAGCCGTCAGCGAGTTGCTGGCGGTTTTCGTTTTGAACGGCGCAGGCAAGCGGAGGACGCGTGGACGACATCGCGGAGCTGTTTCAGAAGGTCGGAGTAGGGGACGCGCCGAGCGTGGCCGAGATGCTGCGCTTCCGGCCGGAACTGGCGCGGGCGCGCGATGCGACGTCGCTGTCGATCATGCAGTTCGCGCGCTACATGGGCCAGTGGGCTGTGCTCGAGCTGCTGATCGAGGCCGGTCCGGCGCTGGATATCTTCGATGCGGCGGCGCTCGACCGGTCCGACCTGGCCCGCGCACTGCTCAGCGCCGATGGCGAACGCGCGAAGGCGTACTCGGACGACGGATTCACAGCGTTGCACTTCGCGGCGTATTTCGGAGCCTTGAGCGCGCTCCCCGCCCTGCTCGAAGGCGGCGCGCGCATCGAGGCGGTGACGAAGAACTTCGTCACGAACATGCCGCTGCACGCGGCCGCCGCGGGCGGTCGCATGGAAGCGTGCCGGCTGCTGCTCCGCGCCGGCGCCGATCCCAACGCAAGGCAGCACGGTGGGCACACGCCACTGATGACCGCGGCTTTCAACAACAACCGCGAGCTTGTAGAAATGCTCATCGCGCGGAACGTCAACGCGGATCTGCGCAATGACGACGGCAAGACGGCGGCGGACATCGCGGCGGGCGTCGGGAACATGGAGCTGGCGGCGAGGTTGCACCTCGGAGAGACGTTTGTCGATCGCGCGACGGCGTGAGTGTCGTGTGGCGAGCGGGCATGGCGCGTTTTGCACGAGCACCGCGGGCTAGAAAGCCCGCGCCATTATCGTCAGCAGGGGCGGCCCAAGCGGCGCAGCGTGCTCCATACATCGAAGATGTTGATGCGACCGTCGTTGTTGATGTCGTATCGCGCGTCGTAGCGGCGGCCGATACGGAGCATGGCGGCGATGGCGTCCGCGAGCGTCACGCGTCCGCTGCGGTTGGCGTCGGCGCAGCGCCGCGTGGGCGTTGCGGTTGACGGCACGGCGGTGTTCGTCGGCGTGTCAGTCGGCGTCGGCGTATCCGTCGGTGGCGCCGTCGCTGTGGCAGTTGGAGACGGCGTCTCGGTTGGCGTCGGGCTCGCCGTTTCGGTCGGCGTGGCCGTGGGCGACGGTGTCACAACCTCGAACTGGGACATCATGCCGGCGTCCTCGTGCTCGAGGATGTGGCAGTGAAACACGTACGCGCCGGTGTGGTCTCTGAACTTCACCTTGATCTCGACGGTCTCGTTCGCAGCGAGGAACCAGGTCTCCTTCATCGGCTCGTACGGCAGGCACGGCCCGCCGTCACGGCTCACGCATTGCTGATCGACGTCGTGCAGGTGGATCGTGTGCACGGCCGTGCTGGTGTTCCGGAGGACCCACGTCTCGGTGGAATCCAGGACGGGCTGCGCATCGAATCGCTCGTGGTCGAAGACCTGGCCGTTGATCGTCCAGCTAGCGGCGGTCTGGCCGAAGTCGAACGCGCGCGTCACCGTCGATTCGCCCAGATCCGGCAGCGGCAGGAGAGCGGTCGGGACGCTACTCACATCGTCCGCGCCGTCGGTGACGCGGAACTCCAAAATGTTCGCGCCGATGCGATTGTCGCGCAGGTACAGGCGCTCACCGGCGCGGCCGGCGAAGTCGACGACAACATCGAGCCGCTCGGCGGGCCCGGCGCGCATGTCGACGCGGTCGATCGGCGCGGGCAGCAGCCCGCTCTCGGTGCCGATCTGCGTGAACGGCTGGCCGGTCGTCAGCGCGAAGTCGTAGACCCGCGCGTTGGAGCCGTTGAGGATCCTGAACCGGTACTTGCCATCGGTCACGTCGAGATGCGGCTCCTTCACACCGTTGACGAGGATGGTGTCGCCGCTGACGCCATCGGCATTGAAGGTGTACGGGATCTGATTCGTCGCATCGAACCGGCGATCGGCGACCATCAGCGGAATGTCGGAGTCACCCGAAGGGAGCGTCGCCGGCTCAGACGCGTCCTCGATGATGTAGAAGCCCATGAGGCCGTTCCAGACGTTCCGCCCCGTCAGATCCATGCGGTGATCATGATAGAACTGGGTAGTCGCCCGTTCGTTGCCGCCATTCTCAGTGCCTTCGTACGTGTACGTGCGCGAATCGCCGGTGGTGATCAGATCGTGCACCGGACCGCCGTCATTTGCGGGCGATGAGTGATTGCCGTGGTTGTGTACGGTCATCTCGCCTGCTGCGACCGAGAGGTTGTTCGTGAACGTGATGTTCGTCGTTTCGCCCGTGGGCCTGCGGATCGTCGGACCGGGGTAGGTGCCCCCGTACGTCCACATCTCGGTGCACGGCCCGCGCAGCACGGGCACGCACGCCTCGTCGATGCTGATGCTGATATCGGCGCCGGTGAGAACCGGAGCGATGAACAGCGCCTCGCCGAAGGGCTCGGGCGTCGACGTTGGCGGTTGCGGTCCGTCCGGTGTGGGGGTGGCGGTGAGGGTCGGCGTCGGGCTGGGAGTCTCGTCCGGTGTCGTGAATTCAATCTCGAGAACGGGACGTGTCCCGACTGTCGGATGCTCCTTCGTGTTGAACCGCTTGGTTGTGGCGTTCGCGGCCTCGTTGCCGGTGAGCACCCAGCCCGCGTTCGCAAGCGGCTCGTCGAGCCATGACTGCACGTCTGCGACCAGTGTCGGTGAACTCCAGGCGTAGGATGCGGCAGTTCCGACCGAGGCGGACGCACTCACGTTAGGCGAGAAGTCGCCGCCGAGCGTAGCCCACGGCGTCGCGTCGTAGAAGCGGTGCAGCCACGTGGCGTCGCCCGCGCCGACCGGCCCGCCCTGCCCCTCGTTGGTGCCGGCGTTCGACGCCCCTTCGCCCCAGTCGGCGAGCGCGCGATGCAGTTCGATGGTCTCGGTTTGGCCGATCGTGCGCGACAGCGTGAGCCGCAGCGTCGCACTCGTAATGGTGGCGTTGGCAGGCACACTCGCGGCGATATCGAAGGAGAGGAGTCCGCGCCTGATCGATCCGCTATTGGTGCGCCCCGCGAACAGATACGTGCCCGCGCCGTTACTGACGGCGCCGGTCGGATCCTGATAGAGCGTATTGTCCTTGGCCGGCGCGAGCGCAGTCGTGGCAGCCGCTGCTGGCGCCGGCCGGACGCTAGCGCCGCCCAAGAGACCGACGACCCCGAGCGCCGCAAGCACGGCGGCCCAGGCGAGCGCAGGCGGAAGCAAACGCGGGCGATGGCGAGCCCGCAAGCGACGGGCGCGCATCTCTGGCTCGCTGAGCATGAGGGAACGTTCCATTCCGGTGGGGCAAGGTAGCGGGCGACGTCCCGATTCTACCAATCGGCGGAGCGCGCCTCCAAACACGCCGTCAAGTTGCGGCACCCGTCGCGAGTCCGGCGCGTAGAGCGTCAGCCGGGCTACGCCTCGCCGGCAAAGAGGCGGCCCACGCGCCCAGTTCGGCGGCGGTGCCGTGATCGAGGATGGCGATGGCACCTCGAACGTACGCTGCGGCCACTTCGCGCAGCGTGGCCGGATCAGATGGCGATGCGGCGTGCGCTGTGGCCACCGCTCGCAACGCGTCGTCCGTCGCCGTCTCGACGACGTAGATCGAGAGCGCTGCCGCGCCACGTCGTTTCGCCTCGGCGACCTGTTCGAGGACCAGCAACGCGCCCGGAGCGTCGTACGTCTGGATGACGGGCGCGCAGTGCAAGCCGAGGTAGGTCGGACCCGGATAGGCGGCCTCGAACGCGGCGGGTACCGACTGCTGGAACGCCTTCGGATACACCATCGGCATCCAGCCATCGACGCCACCACGCGCAGCTTCGCGCAGCTTCGCGCACGAACGGCGCGTCGAGACTGCGGCCGCGGCGGAGGTCGGCGGCAATGAACAGCGGAACGGCGGGGTGGCGGGCGCGGAACGCGGCGATCAGCGTGCGGATGGCGACGGCGGCACCGGCATCGCTCCAGCCACCGCCGTCGTTGGGTTCGCAGTTCGCGACGGCGAACGACGCGCCGGCATCGACCGCATCGGCTAGCACGGCGCCCTCTCGAACCGCGTTCGCGGCGTAGGCGAAGCGCTCGACACCCCACGGGATGCCCGACGCGCCAATCGCACGTTCGAAGTCCGGGTCGCCGTACTTGACGATCAACGCGTCGAGGCGCGCCAGCCGCGCGCGCCTCACTACTTCGTCGGCTGGCAGGTTGTGGTAGCCGTTGTGGCACCACCCTCGCAGAATCATCCGTACTCCTCCGCTCCAGCGTTACGCTGGTCGAGGATACGCGCGCGGTGGCGGAATCTCCGAGGCGCCATGTCATCGCGCGTCAAGTTTTCCCGGAGAGCACGATTAGGTCCGAATTCCTGTTGACACTCAGCACACGAGGATCATAGACTCGCCTTCGACGACGACCTTCGTACGCTAGTTCGTACGCAGAAGAATGAACGTACGAGGTCTTATGTCGTCGAGTTTCACCCCCGCACGGTGGAGCCTGCTGCGCGCGTCGGCTTCCACCGCTCCTCTTGTCGCGCACGACGCCGGAGGCTGAGTCCGGCTTTGGCGCCCGCTTGCGGGTCGCCCGGCGTCTTCTTGTTACCTGCCTCCCAGCGGGTACCTCGTAGCTATCGGCCTGGTTCGGGGGAGTCAGGTCGGCGGGCACGTCACGTTCAGTTCCAATCATCGCTCCCCCTCCAATCTCGTTCGGATGAAAGGAACCTGACATGAGAAGGTACGCGCTGGCGGGCCTGGCAGCCCTGGCTCTCGTCGTGATGGTAATGAGTTCGGGCGCCCACATGACGGCCGGCTCAGGAACGGTCGTTGTAAAGCCGTCGAGCATGAACGGCTGGGCCGTCGGCCCGGAGAGCGGCGGAGCCCTGGACGGTGCCGGGACACTGGTCGCGGGACCTGCGACCCCTCCGATCGGCAGTGGCAGCGCCCGGCTTCAGATCAATACTGCCGCCGCTGGCTGGGCCTTCGGCGCGCCATTCGTCGGCACACCACTGGGCAACTTTACGGCACTTTCGTACAACACCTATCGCGCCAGTGCGGACGCTGGCAACAACCTCGCCGTCTCGCTCCAATTCAACGTCGACTACGATCTGACGGACTCGTCCTTCCAGTACCAAAGCCGGATCGTGTTTGAGCCGTACAACACCTTTCCGGGGACAGTGACGCAGAACACGTGGCAGTCGTGGGACGCGCTTGCAGGCAAGTGGTGGCAGGCGGCCGGGGGATCGTTCCCTGCCCGAGTTGCTAACCTACCGGTCGCCAATATCTGTCCAATCTCCTCGCCATGCACGTTGGCGACGCTGCTAGGCACCTATCCCAACCTGGGAGTCCACGCCACGCTGGGCGCAGTGATCCTGAAGGCTGGAAGTGGCAGCGGCTATGTCGGCTTCGACGGTAACGCCGACAACCTGACGATCGGCGTGAGCAGCGTCGATACAACCTACGACTTCGAGGCGGAGACGCCTTGCACGACGACGTGCTATGTGAACGGTACGACGGGCAACGACGCGTTCGGCGGTGACACGCCCGCGAGCGCGAAGCTGACGATTCAGGCAGCGATCAACCAGGTCTCTGTCGGCGGCACCGTGAACGTCGCCGCCGGAACCTACAACGAGGATGTCGCCGCTAACAAGGCGGGCGTCCAACTGCTCGGCGCCGGGATCGACGTCTCGTACGTCGTCGGACCGATCGGCGGCGTCGGCGGATCGACGATCCAGGTCACCGCAGCCGGCGTCGTCATCGACGGCTTCACGATCACACGCGCGGGCAACAATGTCGTCGACTGGCCGAATCCTGCCCTGAACACGGCCGGCGTCGCCGTCCAGAGCCAGGGCAACACCGTAGAGTTGCGCAACTCGAAGCTCACCGGCAACCGAACCGGCGTCGACATCAACAACAGCAACGGCAACTCCATCCACAACAACACCATCGATAACAACCGGACGGGCATGATCTTCCGCAACACGACCAACAGCACGTCGGTCGTGAACAACTTCATCACGAACAACTGGACGGACGGCGTGCTGTTCCTCGACGGCAGTGGCGGCACCAACAGCCCGGTGCAGAGCGCAGCCAGTTCCACGTTCAGCAACAACGACATCAGCGGCAACTGGTACGGTCAGGTTGAAGATCGCCAGTCCGGTGGAGCGATCCCGATCGCGCCCGCCAACCCGAAGAACTTCGAGCTGAACTGGTGGGGCACGACGGCAGTCGCCGTCACGACCGCCCAGGGCGGCGAGCCCGGGTATGCAGCCCAGATTCCCGTCGTATTCGGCGGAGCGGCGGTGCCTCCTGGCGGCCAGCCCGATATCAAGGGCTCGTCGTCGGCGAACCTCGACTACGATCCCATGCAGTGCTCCGGCGTGGACACGTCGGGCGCCATCGGCTTTCAGCCGTCGGGGGTTCTCTGCAACCCGCCTGTCACGAACGTACTCGTCAGTCCCGGCAGCCTGAACGGCTGGTACTTCTGGAACGACTTCAACGACACCTTCACCGGTAGCCCAGGCGCCCTTGTATCCGGCCCCCCGACGCCTCCGCTTGGAACCGGCAGCGTGGAGCTCGGTCCGCTAACGACGAGTTCCGGAGCGACGGGCCACTCCGTGATCGCGACCGATGCGTACTTCGGCACACCCATCGCGAACATCACATCGTTGTCATACGACAGCTATCAGCCGGGGCCAATCCTGGCGATTGCTCTGCAATTCGACGTGCGCTATCGCACGACCGATACCGCATATGGCGGGAGGCTCGTATTCGAGCCCTACCAGAATGGCGCCGTGACCGTCGGGGCCGGCTGGCAGTCGTGGTCGCCCCTCTCGGGCAAGTGGTGGGCAACCAAGACGACGGCGGCCGGGACCGGCGGCGTCCAGGTTGTGGCACTGCCGGTGGGCAACTGTGCGATAAGTTCCCCGTGCACATGGAGCCAGATCAGCGCTGCCTTCCCGAATGCCGCGGTGTACGGCCGCTTCATGTTGAAGGCCGGCTCGAACTGGAGCGGCTTCGACGGCAACGCCGACAACCTGAAGATCGGCATAAGCGGGACGAACAACAAGATCTTCAACTTCGAGCCGGACTGCTCGACGGACTGCTACGTCCGCACGGACGGCAACGACGCGAACACGGGCCTTGCGGACACCGCGGCTGACGCTAAGAGGAACATCCAGGCAGGCGTCAACACGGTCTCCGTCGGCGGAACCGTACACGTCGCGGCTGGAACCTACGACGAGAACGTGACGATTACCAAGGGGCTGACGCTGGTCGGAGCCGGTGAGGCCACTACCATCGTGCGCCCGGCGGTCTCCAATCCGGTCTGCGGCGGCGGATCGCTCTGCGGCGGCGCGGCGAGCAACATTCTGCTCGTCCAGGCCGACAACGTCACGATCCATGACATCGGACTGGACGGCGACAACACGACGCTAACTAGCGGCATCGTCCAGAGCGGCGCCGATCTGGATGCGCGTAACGGCATCATTACGAATCACTTGCTCGGCGTGTACCAGAACCTAGTCGTGCACCACGCGACGATTAAGAACATCTACCTGCGCGGCATCTACGCCTCGAGCGGCGGGTCGTTCAACCTCCACGACAACACCGTTCAGAACGTGAAGGGTGAATCGGCATCGATCGGCATGTTCAACTTCGGCGGCTCTGGATCGTTCGCTAACAACACGGTGAGCGACACCAATGACGCGATCGCGTCGAACTGGTCGACCGGCTCGACGTACACAAACAACGTAGTGACCGATTCTGGTTCCGGCGTGCACACCGACAACAACGGTGGATCCGGCGGCGTGGCCGACGCACTGACGGGTAACACGGTGTCGAACTGCAAGACGAACGGCTACGGCGTCTGGGTCTTCGCGCCGTACCGCGCTGTGACCGTGTCACAGAACACGGTCACCAACTGCGCCGTCGGCCTGACCTCGGCCGGCCAGCAAGCGCCAGTAACCATCTCATTCACGGATAACGAAGTCGACGGACAGAACCTCGCCGGGAGCACCGGCATGTACGTCACGACATCGCTGTTCGGGTTCGGTGATGCAAATTCGACCGTCGTGATGACGGGCAACATCATCAAGAACAACGCCGACGGCTTCTACATCGAGGCGAACCCCCTCTTCACATCGAGCCTCGACGCGCAGCGCAACTCGATCTCGGGTAACACGAACAGCGGCGTTTCGACAGGCGGAACGGGCACATTCGACATCAAGATGACACCCAACTGGTGGGGTGACGCCACGGGCCCGTCACACGTGCTGAACCCGGGCGCCACCGGAAATTCGGTTCCCGACGGGGTGATCTACAGCCCGTGGATCGGCATCGGGACGGATGCGTCCGGAAGCGTCGGATTCCAGCTCACGTCGCCGATGACGTGGTACGCGGGTCCCGCGGTCTGCGGTGCGACGTGCATCCAGGCGGCAGTCGATGATGCGGCAGCGGGTGACACGATTAACGTCCTCGCCGGCACGTTCAACGAGCAAGTGCAGGTCACCAAGAACAACCTGCTGATCAACGGCGCGGGCAAGGCCTTGACGATCGTCAAGCCGAGCGGGGTCGTTGCCAACACGACACGGCTGAACGGCAGCGCAACGGCCGCGATCTTCGATGTGGAGAACGCCACCGGCGTCAACATCCAGAACCTGACGGCCGACGGATCGCTCAACGGCATTCTCGGCTGCTTACCGAATATGCTTGGCTTCTACTACAAGAAGGCGTCCGGCAATCTGACCAACGTCGCCGCGAGCCACATCAAGCTCAGTCCGGCGCTCTTCGGCTGCCAGACTGGCGTCGGCGTCTTCGTCGAAGCCGACTCGCCTGACGTAGCAAACGTCGTCGTCGACAACGCGACGATCACCGATTACCAGAAGGGCGGAGTCGTCGGCAACCGGACCGGGACGACGATCACCGTTTCCAATAGCACGGTCACCGGTGTCGGACCGACCATCCTGATCGCCGCGAACGGCATCCAGGTCGGATTCGGTGCCAAGGGAACAATCACGAACAACGATGTGAGCGGCAACGATTACACGCCGAGCACGGATGCCGCAACCGGCATCCTGCTGTTCCAGGCGGCGTCCGCCTCCAGCGTCACCGGCAACAACATCCACGACAATCAAGAAGGTCTCTACATCGAGTCGTCGAACGGCGTCATCGTAAGCAACAACGCCTTCGCCGCAACGCGCGACACGGCGATCTTCGTGTCTCTGAGCAGCAGCGGCACCTACACCGGCAACACCGTACTGGGCCAACCGGCCTCGACGGGTATGTGGGTGTACGACGCTTCGGCGAACAACAGCGTCACGGGCAATGCGTTCCGCAACGGTGACTTCGGCGTCATCGTCGACTACAGCGGCACCGGTAAGCCAGCCGCGAACCTGTTCAACGGGAACTGCCTCGCGGGCAACATCGGTGCTGGCGTGGAGACACTCGGGACACTCGTCGGCCCGAAGGTCAACGCCACCGGAAACTGGTGGGGCCGATTCGACGGACCGGCACCCATTGGAACCGGAGACAGCATCATCCCCGGCGACGGCTCGACGATCGATCCGTCCGGGTTCCTGGTGGCGCCAGTGGCGGGCTGCCCGGTGCCGACGGACGCGGATGGCGACGGCCTGGACGATCCCTTCGACAACTGTCCAACGGCGTACAACCCGTCACAGGTGAACACCGATCAACTGAACGTGGTCGGGAACAAGCCGGGGAGCGATGCTCTGGGCGATGCCTGCGACGTCGATATGGACGGCGACGGCTACACGAACACCGCGGAAACCACGATCCTGAAGAACCCGCTGGTGTACTGCCCGATCACGCGAGCAGACCCCGACTATGACGGCCTGATCAGCATCCTTGACCTTTCGAGGGTGGCTCAGCAGTTCGGGCAGTCATTCTTGGCGGTACCCACCGTCGGCCTTGACGTGAGCATCCAGAGGCTGAATCAGGACGGCGATCTGCAGATCTCGATCCTAGACCTGTCGCGCGTCGCGCTGTACTTCCTGCAGCCGGTCACCAACTGCTCGCCATAGCGACCGACTTGAGAAGGTAGGGCTAAGTTAGAGAGGGCTCGCACGATGTGCGGGCCCTCTCTCTCGTTTCAGATGAAGCGAACCGCGCTACGGCGCGACGTCGGAAAAGGTCTTCAAGCCGTAAGGGAAGTAGCTCCCGAGCAGGAGAAACTCGAAGATACCATGGCCGGTGCCGATATCACCGAGCCCTTCGACGCGGTAGTCACAAATGGTCTGCGTGTGGATGCCGGCCTTCTGCACAGTCGCGGGGTCGGTAAGGTCCCACGTCTCACCTTCGACCACCAGAGGCCCGTGATACTGACCGTGGCGCCAGCCACCCATATAGGAGTAGCCCCCGCCTGCCATGTAGAGCGTCGACTTGGGCGTCATCGTGATCGTCACGGGAGATCCGTCCTGCGTGACGAGCTTCATGGTGCCCCGATCCCAGAGCCGCGTTCCCGACTTGAGCTTGAAGTCGTGGTCGATGATCGTCAGCGGCTCGGGCGCGCGGCCGGTGGCGTACGGGTAGAGCAGTTCGGCGGCCGCGTGCCAGCGCGAGCCATCGGGGTTCTCGCTGACCGTGTACATCAGGCAACGGTCGTTGAACTGCGTCGGCGACCAGACCCAGTAGAAGCCGCCGGGGCCAGCTCCGGGCGGGGGTGCCGAGGGCGGCTCGCCGCCGCCGACGGGGCGAATGCCCCACGAGTGATCGCGCACACCCCACCACTGCGATGGATCGACCTGGTATGTGCGACCGCCAGCGGTGAACGTGCCCGACCAGCGGCCATTCTGCGTCATGCGCGTATAGTCCATAACCGTGCGATTGCCCGCGCGACGGAGGAAGTGTGGCTCCTGGAAGGGCTCCGTCACTCCTTCGAAGACCACATCGAACGACAGTCCGTGCTCGTTCGGCTCGGTATAGACCCGCGTCTTTCGCAGGGGTTCGACGATCTCGACGCCGATGGGTCCTACCCTCGTGTTCATGCGGTCGGAGCCGAGCTCGCGCGACGCGCGGACGATGTACTGCGTCTTGCCGTCGATGACGGCCGTAGCGAACGCGTCGATGACGCCGACATTCGGATATGCACCCATCGCCACCATGAGGTACGCGTCTCCTTCGAGCGTGTGGGCGCCGAAGTAGTACCGATCGTAGAAGTTGCGGTCACTGGTGTAGACGTGATCGACCGTCTCCGGCGTCTGGTGAACGAGATAGTCGTCAAGCGGCGAAATCATGATCGTGCTCCGTTCTGGCTCCGCATGCGGAAGTTCGGGCATTGTAGGCGGCGTCAGCGGTAGGCGCATCCGGCCGCGCGCGTTACCCCGGCTGCGTAGCGACGAAGAGGGTGCGGCGGAACGGGTAGAAGACCGGCGACTCCGGAAAGTGCGCCTGGAGTTTTCCGCGGTAGCGCGTCATGAAAGTCTCGCGGAGATCCGCTGGCAAACGTTCGAGATACGGAACGAGTGCGGTGCCTTTCACCCAATCGGCGATAGCTGCCGAGTTCCCCAGTACGTGCGGGTACACCTTCTCGATGACGACAACATCCGTCGCGCCTTCCGCATGGAGGATGCTCGCGTAGGCATCGATCGGGAGGACGGGCGCAGCGCGCGTCCATCCCTTGAGCGCGGCGCGGAACGGTTCTTCTGCCGCCGTCTCGCGGATCAATACGTGCGAGGCGTGATCATGATTCGACGGCACCTGGACGGCGAGCTGGCCGCCCGGCGCGACGAGCGAGAATACGCGCGGAATGAGCGCATCGTGAGCATCGACCCATTGCAGCGCGGCGTGCGAGAAGACGAGATCCCATGTGCCGTTCACGTCTTCGATTGCCCGCTGCTCGAACCGTAGGCTCCGGTCGGCGAGCGTGTTGGCCTCTGCAAGCATCTCGGCGGAAGCATCGATGCCGACCACGGCGGACTCCGGGAGCTCCCCCGCGAGGCGCGCAGTCAACTCGCCAGTGCCGCACCCGAGGTCGATGACCCGCAATCCAGAGCGCATCGCGATCATCGCGAAGAGATCGTCGAATGGGGCGAAGCGTTCGGATTCGAACTTACGGTACTGTTCGGGATCCCAGGGCATGGCCCCAGTCTATCGGGCGATGACTCAGCCGCGACGGCGGCGTTGCGTTCGAGGCGTTGACAGGGGCCCTTGCCTACGCGATGCTCGGGGTCGGAGGCGGTGATGCAGACGATTGCTGGATACACGGAGCGCGGTGTCGATGTGCGCGGGATCTCGTTCCGCTACCTGGAGTGGGGCCAGGGCGGAGCGCCGCCCATGGTGCTGCTGCACGGGCTCACGGGGCACGCCCACATCTGGGATCACATGGCGCCGGAGCTCGCAGAGCGGTTCCACGTCTTCGCACCGGACCAGCGGGGTCATGGCGACAGCGGCCACGCTGATTCGTACGCCACCGAAGATTTCGTTCGCGACCTCGAAGCGATGTTGCCCGCCTGGGGCATCGATCGTTTCGTGCTGATGGGGCTGTCGATGGGCGGTCACAACGCAATGGCGTACGCTATCGCGCATCCCGAGCAAGTCTCGCGACTTGTCGTGATCGATATCCCACCGAAGATGGACCGCCGCAATGCGCCGAACTACGCGCAGACCGCGAAGCTCGCGGAGACGGGGCACACGCGGTTCTCCAATTTCGAGGAGGCGGTCAGCGACGCACGCGCAGGCACGCCGACCGCGCCCGAGGCCAACCTGCGGTACCGGACCCAGTGGAATCTGAAGGCGCACCCGGACGGCGGGATGCAGTTCAAGTACGACCCTAAGGTTTCCGCACGTTGGGATCCGTCGGATCTGTCGGGACAGCTCGACCGGATCACAATGCCGACGTTACTCGTGCGCGGCGGCAAGACAACGGTGCTGCCAGAGAGCATTGCCGATGCGATGGTCGCGGCGATTCCCGACGCGGAGCTGATCGAAGTGGCGGAGTCGGGGCATTCGGTGCCGACGGATCGGCCCGAGGATCTGGCGCCGGCGGTGTTGTCGTGGCTGGCGCGTCGGCCGGACTAAGATCCGCGGCCCGCAGCCACCCCCCGACCGTCAAGAACGACAACCCGTGCCACAACGAGAAGGGCGCACAGCCGTGCGCCCTTACGGCGATCTGTAGCTTCTACAGCGTGTTCGGACGCCACGAGATGATCGCGGAGCGCGAAGACCCGATGTCCGGGCCGAGACGTCCGTTCTCCCAACGCACGAGACGCGCTTCGAGGAGGGCGCGCAACTTCGCGGTGGCGCGCTCATCGTCGTCGCGCAGGCAGAGGGAGTTGCGGATCTGCTCGACCGCTTCGTCAACGTCGGCGAAGGTCCAGGAGAAGCGGTGTTGCACGACGTCGACATCTGCGCCGATGCCCATCTGGTCGAGCAGGTTCAGCAGGTCGAGATGAACCGGCTGGAGCTGCAACGGGACGCCGTAGAACTCGCTCCAGAGACCCATATCCGTCGGCAGAGGATCGACGCGAAGGTAGACGTAGACACGCTGCTTCGCGGCTGCTTCGAGTTTGCGGATGAACGGCACCGGGTCAGCGATGGGGTAGAGGACGTGCGAGCACAGCACAGCATCCGCTGGCTCGACGTCGGCTTCGAGCCAGCCGCTCGCGACCGTATCGATGTTCGCCAGCCCCTGCACCGCGATGTCGTTGCGCATCAGACCGAGCATCGCCACCGACGGCTCGACGGCAACGACGCGCTTCACGTGCGGGCTGAGTGCGAGCGTGTGGCGGCCCGTGCCGGCACCCACATCGAGCACGGTGCTCTCGGCCGTAACGCCGGCGAGCACGTGCCGTAGGAAGGGATCCTCGTCCGCACGCTGATGCAGCGAATCACGATACGCCTTCGCGCGCTTGCCCCAGTAGTCGGCGTTGTTAATGCCGGCGGCGGCGTAGGCCGACTCCATCTGGACTCGACGGCGTTCGACGATGTCGAACCAGCGGCGCGCGTAATCGATCGGTGCGATCTCGGGCGGCAGCACGGGATCAGTCATCGCTCGCCGGCTCGTCGCCCACTGCGGCGCCAATGGTGTCGGTGACATCGAACTTCATTTCGCCCATGCCGGTCACCACGAAGCCGATACCGATCTTGTGCTTGCCATCGGTGAGCGTCGTCCCGGCGACGCTGAGCGTCACGGCCTTGTTCATCGCCAGCGTCATCGGCCGCTCCGCGGATACGTCGGCGAAGCGCACTGTCTCTCCATCGACGGTGAAGCTCGCAGCACCGTGCGGCTGCTCCACGCCGTCGACGCTGATCGGCAGCACTGCCTCGGCGTAGCCCGAGCCAAGCGAATTCTTGATGTCGAACGCAAAGCCGCCGTCTTCGTTGCGAAGGCTGCCTTTGACGTAGAGGCGGCGAAGCAGAAACGCCGGAACCTGCATGATTTCTCCTAGAGGGCGCGGCGATCCTTGCCGCCCGCACCGTGCCTGAACGGGACGCACACGTGTACGCCCTACCTGTCGCGACACATTCTACGGCTTGAATCCCTTCATCATCCGGTAGATGCGCTGCTCCGCGGCAACCACGGTGGCCGATAGCTCGTGCGCAGCGCCTAGCTGGATGCTGAGCAGGCGAATCTTGGCGACTCGTTCGACCAGGTCAACGACAGCCACCGCCTCCTCAAGATCCCGTCCGACGCCAATCACGCCGTGATGGCGCAGCAGCACCGCTGCGCGATCGCCCAGCGCAGCGACCGCGTGATCGGCGAGTTCGTCGCTGGCGGACGCGCCGTACTCGGCGACGGCGATCGCGCCGCCGAGCGTGACCACCTGCTCGTCAAGCACACACGGAATCGGCTGAGCGGCGACGGCAAAGGCGCTCGCGTACACCGAGTGCGTGTGGATGACGGCGCCGACGTCTTGCCTCGCACGATAGATAGCCATGTGCGCGAGCGATTCGCTCGAGGGGACGCCCTCGCCGACAACCGGATCGACCTCCTGGTCCACCACCAGCACGTCATCGATGCCGAAGCGATGATACGACACGCGGCTGGCGGTGACGGCGAACAGGTCGCCGTTCGGCGTGGCGATGCGGCAACTGACGTTGCCGCTGGAGCCGGAGACAAGGCCCGCAGAGACGATGCGCTGCACGGCTTCGAGCACCTGTTGCCGCTGGGCCAAGTAAGTGCCGCTCATGCGCCCGCCATCCCTTCAAATTGCTCGGTCATCGCGCACCAGCGTGCGTAATGATCGTCGTAGTCGGCTGATGCGCGCGGGTTCGGATCGACGGTTCGGCGTCCACCTGTCGTGGCGCACAACGCCTCCGCCAGCGACGGATGCACGCCGACAGCGGCCGCTGCCAGCGCCGCCGCGCCAAGCGCAGACGTTTCCGGCGCGGACACTATCTCGACGCGTCGCTCGAGCACGTCCGCCACGATCTGCGTGAACAGCGCGCTGCGCGACATGCCACCGCCGATAGAGATCGATGCCACAGAAGAGCCTCCGATCCGCTCGACCTGCTCGAGATTAGCCCGCACAGCGTACGCCGTCGCCTCGAGCACGGAGCGCAGCACGTGGCCGCGATCGGGCGCCGCCATGACGAGCGGCAGCGGCATCGTGATACCGCCGATGCCGGCGTTCATCGCGGATGCACGCATGACCCGCGGGCCGAGCACGGCCATCGCGTCGCCGGACCCCACGGGCGCGGCCGCGGCCAGCGCGTCGGCTTCGGCTGCGGTGATCCCCATCATCGTGCAGATCCAGTCGAACGCGCGGCCCAATTCGCCCGCATTCGATTCGAGTATCCAACGATTCGGCACCACATGCACGCCCGTCCACGTGCGGCGGTCACGATCCAGGATCGGACGCGCCGTGACCAGTTGCACCGGCGTGCTCCAGCCGACCACAATGCCCGCCGCACCGGGTCCGATGGCGCCCATACCGGCTAGCGCGCACTGGGTATCGGCGCCGGCGAGCACGACAGGCAATCCGGCGAGATCGCCCGCCGTCACCGTGCCTGCGATCGATCCGTCCGGGACGACGGGCGAGATCAGGGCGAGCGGCACCTCGAGCCGGTCGAGCAGGTCGCGCGCGATGTCGCCGGCCGCGACGTCGAGCAAGCCGTTCTCGGCGGCGAGGCTGCGACTGATGCGCGGCGATCCGGTGAGCAGCATCGCCAGCCAGTCGGACAGCGGCAGGACGTGTGTGATGCGTTCGGCTGCGGCTGGACGGTGCGTACGCAGCCACCCGAGTTTCGCGGGCAGCTGCATCAGCGATGGCAGGTGGCCAGTGACCGTGTACACGTCGGCCGCATGCGCGGCATCGATCGCCATGCCCTCTGCCGCCGCGCGCGCGTCGATATTCGGCGAGACGAAGACGGCGGCACCGCGGTCATCGATGCAGGCGATGCCTTCGCGCTGGCCGACGAGTGCGATTGCGGCGATGGACGAGCGGAGTGGCATAGCGGCCGCGATCAGGCGGGCGAGCGCATGCTCGACCGCCGCTACATCGAACTCGCGACCAAACGGCGCTGCGTCGTCAGGGATGAACATCGCCCACGGCTCGGAGGCGATCGGCGTAACGTGGCTGTCGGCGCGCACGGCGATAGCGCGGAGTGCGCTGGTGCCGGCGTCGATGACGAGGATGGTATCAGCGAGCACGCGCGTACTCCGGGTTGACGACGTGCCGCAGAGGCTTGCCGGTGAGGAGCCGTTCGACCTCAGCGACCATCATGTGCGAATGCCTCTCGACGGTCTCCGCTGTTGCACCACCGATGTGCGGAGTGAGGATGAGATTCGGCGCGGTCAGCAGCGGGCTGGATTGCGGCAGCGGCTGGCCTTCGAAGACGTCAAGCGCCGCCCCGGCAATCGTGCCGCTAGCCAACGCTCCGACCAGCGCCGCAGGATCGACAACGGCCCCCGCGCTGGTGTTAATGAGATACGCGCTCGGCTTCATGCGGGCGAGGAACGGTGCATCTACGAGGTGACTCGTGGCGGCCGCGTCCGGCACATGCAGCGTCACGAAGTCGACCGCTCTCGCGAGCGCGGGCAGCGTCGACGGCCGCGCGCGGAGAGCCATTACTTGGCGGGCTGGTACGAACGGGTCATGGACGAGGACGCGCGCGCCCAACGCGATGCACAACCGCGCGACCTCGCGGCCGATCTGCCCGAAGCCCACTACGCCGACCGTCGCGCCGGCGATCTCGCGGCCTCGAAATCGCGTGTAACCGGCCGACGGATCGCGCCAATCGCCGCTGGCGACCATCGCATGCGCCTGCGGAATGCGACGCGCCAGCGACAGCATCAGGCCGATCGTCATTTCCGCGACGGCGTTGGCGTTGCGTCCGGGTGCGTGCGTGACGGCGACGCCGTGCGCCGTGGCAGACGCGATATCGACATGGTTGAGTGCGTTACGGCAGACGCCGACAAGGCGGAGGTCGGGAGCGGCGTCGAAGACCTCGTCGAAGACAAAGTCAGCTTCGACGATGAGCACGCCGACGTCGTCGGCAACGAGACGCGGCCCCAATTCGTCGGGATCCTGCAGGCGGCCGGTATCGGTCCAACTCTCGTAGTCGGTCGGCAGGAGGCGGCGGAGCCGTAAGAGCTGGCGCTCGGAGAAGGGTGCGAGGACCAGAGCGCGCACGGCAACAGCCTCCGGGACGCCACAACTTTACGCGAAGTGTCGAGTTCGATGATTAGCGGGCGGCAGCCTGGCGCGGCTCTTGTGCGACTGCCGTCTCAAGCGGGACGAGCAGCAAGTCCGTGAGCTCGGCCGGCGTCATCGCCTTGCCTCCCGGAGAGCCGATGGCGATCTGGACGGCGTAACCGTCATGAGCGGCGAGCGCCACCGCGGCCGCGTCCTCGGCGGACGCCAGCGTCAGCGCACCCGCCTCCGCAGCGACCGTGAATACCTCACCGATCTGTTTGCGCCAGCTCGCGTACGACTGGGTGAGCCGCTTGCTCAGTTCAGGGTTGCGCAGCGCCTGCGCCCAGAACTCCAGCAGCACACCCGGCCATTGCGGTGCATCGTTGTACGAGAAGAAGTTCGCGAGCGTCTCGTGCAGAGCCTCTCGTGGGCTGGCGCCAGATTCCGCGCCTTGCGCGAGCACGAGGCTACGTCCCTCGGTCCAGACTCGGAGCAGTTCGAGGAGGATGTCTTCCTTCGTCGAGAAGTGGAAGTAGTAGGCGCCCTTCGAGTAGCCCGCGGCTTGCGAGATATCGTCGACAGTGGCGTGTTCGTAACCGCTGGTGGCGAAAAGCTGTAGCGCGGCCTCAATCAGCTTGGCGCGCGTGAGCTTTCGCTGCTCGAAGCGGTCGATTGTTGTCCTTGGCATCGCCCTCACCACACCAGAAGTATCGGCACCCCCGAGGCTTTCCGACGGCCCAGTATGCACCAGTCCACCAACTTAGCCAATAGCCGTTGACAAGCGCTCGGCGCACGAAATCGCGAGAGAGTTCGAAGAAATGTACTGATCACCTGTAACAAATCGCCCCCTGCTTCGTTGGGTATGTGAGCGCAACGGAGGATCCGGGTCTTGGTCGCGCCGCCAGGGACGGCACTGGGATACGTCCAGAGGCATCGAACAGGCAAACTCGCCGTGAGGCGAGGACGCAACGCCACGGATCCGCTGCCATGCGGACAGCCGGGCTGCCGAAGACCTGGAGCCCCGCCGGCTTCGAACGTTTTCGACCGCGTGATATGCCGCCTGTCGCCGCTGGACAGGCGGCATGTTTGTTGTGGTAAGGGGTGGCAGATGCGTTCACAGATGCGTCAGGAGATGATCACAAGGCACACGCCACTGGTGGCGTTCGTGGTTAGCCGCATGTCGACGGACAACCAGAAGACGCTGGGGCTGGATCGCGAAGACGCCTTGGCCTACGGCATCGAAGGGTTGATCCAGGCCGTCGACGGGTTCGACGAAACGCGCGGCACGAGCTTCGCAAGCTTCGCCGTGCGGCGCATCCGCGGCTCGATCCTGGATGCGATCCGAAAGGCGGACCCGCTCCCGCGCTCGCTCCGCAAGAGCACACGCGAGGTGGAGCAAATCTCCCAGGAGCTGTCGGCCACGCTCGGCCGCTGGCCGACACCCAAAGAGATCGCCTTCCGCATGGGCATTCCGCTGGAGCAGTTGGACGGCATCCAGCGCCACGCCGGGTCGAAGTTCATCTCGCTGGAGCACGCGCTGCAAGACCGCGGGGGTGACAGCTCGCCGTCGTTCGACCCGGTCGACGACGACGAGAGTGGAGATCCCGCCAAGGCCGCCGACCACAACGCCTCGCTTATGCTCTTGGACGAGGCACTTCGCAGCCTGAGCGCACGCGATCGGGCGATTCTGCGTCTCCGATACTCAGATTCAAAGCCGTTTCACGAGATCGGGCGAATGATGGGGCTCTCGGAATCCCGGGTCTGCCAGCTTCACAAGCGGATCCTCTCGGTGTTGAAGCGCCAGATTAACGCCCAGCTCGAGGAAGCTGCGTAGCTTCGCTACGGGGGGCGCCGGAGATAGCCGATATTCTCCTAGGCCTCGCTGGTCGAGGTCACCTACTCTGGCGGGAATCATGCTCAACGAGCCACTGGACGCGCTGCCGCTCCAGCCCGAAGGCGCTCTTCAGGACGCCTCGGCGGAGGCTGCCGATCCTGCCAATACGATTCTTCCGTTCCCTATCGCCGCTGAAGCAGAGGACAAGGGTGAGCGACTGCCCGGGCTGGCGCTCGCCTACGTGCTGGCCATCTTCGGCGCCGGTCTGGTCTCCCTCGGAGTATTCGCTCACCAGCTCGATACGACTGACCTCGGCGGGTTCATCGTGCTCGGCGTTCTGGCCGTAGCGTTCGGCCGGACCCGCGTGCCGATCTACGGCGACACCAGCGTGTCGATCGGGATGGTGGGCGACTTCGCGATCGCATTCCTCTACGGGCCCGCAGGCGCCGTCATCGTCAGCCCATTCGCAGCGATCGCAACGGACTTGGGCGTCGGCGCCTGGTACAAGCGGCTGTTCAACGTCGGACTGGTCGTGGTGAGCAACGTTGTTGTCGCCTACATGATCCAATCCTTGGTCGACATCGTCGGGCCGGGGCTACCCGTAAACGGATGGCTGATCCCGATCGCGCTGGCCGGCATCGTCGTCTACTACCTGATGAATATCAGCCTCGTCACCATCGCGGTGAGCCTCTCGACGAAGACATCCTTGCTCGACGTCTGGCGTGAGAAGTTCGAGTGGCTGCTCCCGCATTATGTCGTCTTCGGATTGCTCGGATTGGCGCTGGCACTCGGATACCAGGGCATCGGCTACTTCGGAATCCTCGCGTTTGTCGCGCCGCCATTGATGATGCGGTTCTCGGTGAAGCAGTACGTCGACAAGACCGCCCAGAACGTCGACCAGCTGAAGAAGCGCAACCGCGAACTGCAGCAGGCGAACCGCGAGGTGCTGGGCATGGCGGACCAGCTGCGAGAGACGTATGACGGCACGCTGGAGGCGCTGGTCTCTGCACTTGACGCGCGTGACCGCGAGACGAAGGGTCACTCCATCCGCGTGGCGAAGTACATGATGGAGATCGCCTACTACATGGGCATTCAGCCCGCCACGGACGAATGGGTCGACATGCAGCGTGGCGGCCTGCTGCACGACATCGGCAAGATCGGCGTCTCGGACTCGATCCTGCATAAGCCGGGACCGCTGACGGACGACGAGTGGCTGGACATGAAGCGCCACCCGAAGATCGGCTACGACATGATCAAGGACATCGGGTTCCTGTCCGGAGCGGCGGTGATCGTCATGGCGCACCACGAGCGGTTCGATGGCAAGGGCTATCCGAAGGGGCTGGCAAACGACGAGATCCCGATCGGATCGCGGATCTTCGTCCTAGCGGACACATTCGATGCGATGACCTCGGATCGCCCCTACCGGGCTGCGCTATCCGTGGAGGCATCGCGGGACGAGATCATCAGTTGCAGCGGTACGCAGTTCGACCCGCGCTGCGTTCAGGCGTTCCTACTCGCCTTCGACAAGATCGTCGAGATTCGCTTCGCGAACCAGGACCAGCCGACCGAGCACCACGCTGCGGCGGCGCCCCGCCAAGCCGCCTAGAGACTCAGCCCCAGTCCGCAAGGCACACAAAAAGGCCCCTCGGTTGAGGAGCCTTTTCATTGTCCTTGCGGACTGGGGGGTATTACCACGTTACGCGAAACGTCATGTCACTTCCTCCTTGAACGGTACTTGCATCTTGCCTCTGAGCTCAGGAGCCGGCAGGCAATACCGACTCGTCGGTATCTTTATACGCCTGCCCGGCACCCCCTGTCAACGGGTCTTGACAACTTCGGGACAAGAAAGTTCCGCGTCAATTTCGAGGCGCCGAACTGCTGGCGGCGGGCCCCGCGGCCGATCGTTCACATAGGACTGATGACGACCACAAACCGACAGGCCGTGCGCTCCGCAACCGCCCGCGACAACATCGCGCAGGCGGCCCTAACCGTGTTCGCGCTCAAGGGCTACGCTGCCGCGTCGATGGACGACGTCTGCATGGCGGCGGGATGCTCGAAGGGCGGGCTATACCACCACTTCCGCACGAAGAACGCCGTCCTGCGGGGGGTAGTGGGCAAGCTGGCGCTTGCCGGCGCGCTGGTCCCGCCGTTTCAGGCGAGCGAGGAGCTCCCGGGCGTCTCCATCACCTCACTGGGACGCGTGCTCATCGACGTGTGGGCCGAATCGGCGCGCGACGCTGATCTGCGCGCCCTGCTCCGCGACGGCTACGTTGCCAGTGCCGCTACGGCGCCAGGCGGTACGGGACTGGCCGACATCTTGCGAGTGGGGGCGTTGGTCCAGATGCTGGCGCAGGCACCGGATGTCGATGCCGACGAGGCAGCTCGGCGGCTGGGCATCGAACGTGCAGCCTGATCTCATCGCTGGCGTTATGTCGTGAGGCTGGCTATGCCGTCAGCCACATGCGGCGACGCCGCTCGCGCTCTTGCTTGGCCTCGTTGAGGCTCTCCATGGCCGCTTCGAATACCGCTTCCGAGCGCGTCATGTCGGGGTGGGAAACAGCACTTCCTGAACTGACCCCGGCCCAGAGCGAGACCGAGCGTCCCGCCACGTCCGCCGTGGCGGATTCGCGCGCGAGCCGATCTTCGAGGCGTTCGATGAAGGCAGTGACGCCGGCCGCGGCGGTGTCGAGCAAGAGGATGCCGAACTCGTCGTCTCCCAGGCGGGCCACGATGTCGTGATAGCGACGCGTGCCGTCTACGGCCCTGGCGACGTGGCGCAGCACTTCGTCCCCAGCGCGGACTCCGTACTCTTTGTTCACCGCCGTGAGGTTGTTGACGTCGATCAGCACGACGGCGCAGTGGCGGCCCATGCGGCGCGAGCGGGCGAATTCGTCGCCGAGGCGGCGCGAGAAGTGATTGAACGTCGGAAGATCCGTGAGTGGATCGTTCTCGCCGTCGTCGTCGATGGCGCGCTGCTCGCGCGTGCGGATGTCCTGGCGCGCGGTCCAGAGGAACGTAGCGCCCACCAGCAACCCCGTCATGCCCATGGCCATGACGAACGGCAAGTGCCCGACCGGTCCGAACTCGTCTACCAGCGCTGCTACTATGGCCGCCGCCCAGGCAAGGGCCAGCAGCCGCAGCATCGCAGGCAGCCACAAAATCGGCTGCCGCTTGCCGGACGGGCGGCCCGAGACGGCGAAGGGTGCGTCAAGACGCTGCCTTCGCTCCGAAACAGCGCGGATGAGGCGTGGACGGCGCATGCTCACGCGGAACCCCTTTCCCACCGGTAGTATCGGCCGGTTGTGCCACCCCCGAACAGCGTCGCGGGGCGATTGGGCGAGCACAGCCGAGGTTTGTACCCCTCAAGGCATTGGGCTACCATGCATGTGAATAGAGGCGCTGTTAAGGAGGAGATGATGCAAATCGATTGGGACAAGACCATCGATGACATCTTCGTCGACAAGCTCTCCTGCCTGAGATGCGGGTCTCTGAGCGCCACGCTGGTTGCCGGCTACAGCCGCGCGCCGGGATCCGCCGACTACGCCCCCCGCACGCACAACTGCAAGAACAAGGAAGAATGCGACGCGCGGCGCCTCGTCGTCGTCTGCGAGAACTGTGCGCGCGACCTGCGGCTGCGCGCGAACCCCGTCGACCGCGAAGCGATGATGACGCTGCTCATCAACGACACCCGCAAAGATCTGGAAGACTGCCTCGACTACCTCGCGGACTACTGGCAGGAAGACCTCGACATCGACCCGAGCGATACGAGTTCGCGGCTCGAGGACGTCGAGCCGGGGATCTTCGCCGAAGAGGACGCCTGGCGGCGCAAGCTCGAGGAGGAGTACCTGACGTACCACCGCTGGTTCCGCGAGCACCAGATGCACATTCCGAATCCCGGGTGGCGCAGCGAGTACGTCGAGGAGATCATCGAACTGGGCTACACGTCCATATTGGGCGACTAGGGTCGTAACTCACAGACACGGGCGATCGCCAGGGTTATTTTCAGTGCGGGGGCACGCTGTGGCGTGCCCTTCTCCGTGCCGTCATTGGGTGCTGCGTTACGCGAGAGCTGCGGCGCTCTCGCGATCAAGCGATTCGATCAGCCGCTGCTTCAGGCGATCGATGCCCCATCGCTGCTCCGCGGAGATCAGGACCGCGCCGGGGATATTAGCTGTGAGCGAGTCCTGGAACGAGTCGAGTTCCGCCAGCGACTTCACAGGCTTGCCATCGGCGTCGGGCAGCTGATCGATCTTGTTGAGGACCGTGATGCGCGGCTTGGCATCGAGCTTGAGGATGCGCAGCGTGTCCTCGACGGTCTGGCTCTGGTGCGCCGCGTCCGGGTGCGTGATATCGACAACGTGCAGCAGCAACGTCGCATCGGTCAGTTCTTCGAGCGTCGCTCGGAACGCCGCGACGAGTTGCGTCGGCAGCTTCTGGATGAAGCCGACTGTGTCAGTAAGCAGCGCAGGGTGCGCGGCGTCGAGATACACCTTGCGCGTCAGCGGATCCAGCGTTGCGAAGAGTTGATCCTGCACGAACACCTCGGCGTCCTTCGTCAGCGCACGCATCAGCGTGCTCTTTCCGGCGTTCGTGTAGCCGACAAGCGCGATGATGGCGACGCCCTCGCGCTCGCGGCGGCGGCGGTAGAGCGAGCGCTGGTTGCGGACGTCCTCGATCTGCTCCTTGAGCTTGAGAATACGTTTGCGGGCGAGGCGGCGGTCCGTCTCAATCTGCGTCTCACCGGGGCCCCGGACACCGATGGCGCCCGGCGCGCCGCTGTTGCCGCTGAGGCGCTCCAGGTGGCTCCACTGCCCCTTGAGGCGCGGCAGGAGGTACTCCGTCTGCGCCAGCTCGACCTGCAATCGCCCTTCACGCGTACGGGCTCGCATCGCGAAGATGTCGAGGATCAACATCGCACGGTCGAGCACCTTCACCTTCAGCGCGTCCTCAAGGTTCGCCTGCTGCGACGGCGACAGCTCGTCGTCGAAGATGACCATCGTCGGCCCGCCGTCTTCGCCGCAGAGCGCGCGGATCTCGTCGAGCTTGCCTTTACCCGCGTAGGTGGCCGGGTTCGGCGAGTCGAGCCGTTGCAGCGTTGTGCCTACGACGACCGCACCCGCGGTCTTCGCGAGCAGCGCGAGTTCCGCGAGCGAACTCTCGCCACGCCAGCGGTCGCGCTCGCTCGTCTTCTGCACCCCGACGAGATACGCCCGCTCGGCTTCCTCCGCCGTGCTGTGCATGGTCTTCCGTGCGCTGATGGTGGTCTTGGACATGTGTAGTCAGGGTAACAGAATCGGCGCCCGGCGGAGGTCAGCGGTCCCGCTTCCCGTCTCCCGCCTCCCGCTTCTCGCCCCCGCCCTCACGCTCGCGCTTGCGGCGGCCCTCCCAGCCGATGTCCTTCGGCCGGTAGTACTTGTGGCCTGCGACGCTATCGGGGAGGTGCTGCTGCTCGACGACGCCACCATCGAAGTCGTGCGCGTTCTTGTAGCCGCTGCCGTAGCCCATCTGGCGCATCAGGCCCGTGACGGCGTTGCGAAGGTGCAGCGGCACGGGCTCGTTGTGGCTGTTCTGCACGTCGCGCAACGCGGCGCCGTACGCGCCGCCGACGGTGTTGCTCTTCGGAGCGAGCGCCAGGTACAGCGCGCACTCCGCCATCGGAAAGAAGCCTTCTGGCAGGCCGATGAAGTGCACCGCCTGCTGACACGCCGTCGCGATCAGCATCGCCATCGGGTCGGCGAGGCCGACATCCTCTGACGCGAGGATGACCATCCGGCGCACAATGAACATCGGGTCTTCGCCCGCCTCGATCATACGCGCCAGCCAGTAGAGCGCCGCGTCCGGATCGGACCCGCGCAGTGACTTGATGAACGCGGAGATCGTGTCGTAGTGCGCATCGCCCTGACGGTCGTACAGGTACGTCCGGTGCTGCAGCGCTTCGTCGATGTCCTCGCGCGTGACGTGCGGCTGCTTCGCGTCCCGAGCGCGAGCACCGGAGACGGCGGCTTCGAGCGCGTTGAGCGCGATGCGCGCGTCGCCGCCCGTCGACGAGGCGAGCGCTTCGACTGCTTCGTCGTCGACGGTCGCGCCACTGCCTGCTAGACCGCGTTCAGTATCGGCAAGCGCCCCGCGGATGATGCGCGCGATGTCTGGCGGTTCGAGCTGCTTCAGCGCAAACACGCGCGAGCGCGAGAGCAACGGCCCGATCACCTCGAACGACGGGTTCTCCGTGGTGGCGCCGATCATCGTGATCGTGCCGTCTTCCACGAACGGCAGGATGGCGTCCTGCTGTGCCTTGTTGAAGCGATGGATCTCGTCGATGAACAGGACCGTGCGCCCACCGCCCGCCTGCAGCCGTTCGCGCGATTCGGCGACGGCTTTGCGCAGATCGGCGACGCCGGCGGAGACCGCCGAGATCGGTACGAACGCGGCGTCGGTGCTCCCGGCGATGATGCGTGCCAGCGTCGTCTTGCCGGTGCCGGGCGGTCCCCAGAGGATGATCGAAGGCAGCGTGCCCGTCTCGACGAGGCGGCGCAGGATCTTTCCGCCGCCAACGATGTGCTCCTGCCCGACGTAGTCATCAAACGACCGCGGCCGCATCCGCGACGCCAACGGCGCGCCCGGATACGGCGCATCGCTCGCGGACTGCGGCTCGAATGACGGTTTGGCGGACGATTTGGGTTGGCGCGGCATGATGGGAGTGTAACGCGGGAACGACCCTCACCCGACGGCCACTCTAGCAGCCCAACAGATCCGCGCAATCTGTGACATCTACGGTTCCGCGCCTCGTCAGATCTCGTTGAACCGGTCGAGGAAAGGCAGGTCGCTGAAGTACGTGTTGAAGATGGCCAGTTCGTTGAAGAACAGCAGTATCCCGACGAAGATCACGAGCACGCCGGTCGTGATCTCGACGATCGGCATGAGGCCGCGAATCGATCTGAGGAAGCGCGTGATCGGCACGACGGCCAGAGCGGTGATGATGAACGGGACCCCGAGGCCGAGCGAGTAGACGAGCAGCAGGTACGTGCCCCTGGCCACGGATGCGCTGGTGGCGGAGAGCGTGAGGATGGCGCCGAGGACGGGGCCAATGCACGGCGTCCAGCCGACAGCAAACGCGGCGCCGACGCCAACGGACTTCAGGTAGCCGAGGTTGCTCCAGGGCGAACGACCACCCCCCATCGTCACTGTCCCTCCGGCGCTGACGCCGGATGGCACGCTCGCCGTAGCGGTCTCGAGCGTGTACGTGCGGTAGAGAAACGGGATCTTGATGATGCCGATGAGGTTCAGCCCCATCACGATGAGAAATACGCCGCCGATCTTCGCCAGCAGCGAGAGGTGGTCACGCACGACGTAGCTCGAATCGTCGCTAACGATCGCGCCGAGCAGACCGACAGACGCGCCGATGAACGTGAAGACGAGCGTGAATCCGAGCACGAACGCCGCTGCGTGCGTCACCGTCTCACGCCGCTCGGAGCGTGAGGCATCGAGCGTGGCCGTGGTGCCCGTCAGGTGGGCAAGATACGCCGGCACAAGCGGCAGCACGCACGGTGAGAGAAACGACAGGATGCCCGCGGCGAACGCAAACGCGAACCCGTACGGGCCGTTGAGGTAGTCGACCCAGCCTTCTGTCATGTCGGTCTCTCACCACGAAGATCATGGAAGGCAGGGTGATCATGCGGGCGTGCCGATCGGGGGCGCCTCACAACGCTCTCGACCCTCTGCGCCTCTGTGCCTCTGTGGTTAATCTCCAAAGGGCGAGTCTCCGGCCGCTGCGATGCCCAGCAATTCGAGCCGCGCCTGATCGTACTTCTCTTTCGCGCGTGCCTCGCGGTTCAGCAGCCCCTTGAACTGGTCGCCGATGGGTGTACGGGTGCCGTCCAGAAAGACCTCGTGCAGTTCGTGGAGCTTCTTCTGCCAGTCGTCGTAGGCGGCAAGATAGGCGCTTCGGCGTTCGTCGCTGACCCTCATCAAGACCTCCTACGCACGTTCCTGCGCACTCAGGCTAACGTGCGGCGACGCGGCGGAGCCAATTGGGGTTGGCGCGCTCGTCTCCTGTCATGTCATGTAGAGCTCGGCGAAGCATCTCGCTCGAATTGGAACTCTGCGCTCCCAGGGCCACGCCCTTCGCGTTACTCAGGATGACCTCGCCCCTAGAGAACCGCGTGACTACAATCTCGTACATCCACCGCCGGACAAGGAGTACGCACATGGCTGACGCGCCGCGCATCGATTGGGACGCGATCACCGAAGAGGCGACGCAGCTGCTCGCGGACTTCATTCGCATCGACACGTCGAACCCGCCCGGGCGCGAGCTGGCGGCCTGCGAGTGGCTGGCGGGGCTGCTGCGTGCGGAGGGCATCGACGACATCGCCTTCTACGACGCATCGGATAGCCGCGAGAACGGCGCCGAGCGGATGAACATCACGGCGACGCTGACCGGCGACGGCACGAAGGCCCCACTCATCCTGCTCAGCCACACCGACGTCGTACCAGTCGAGCGTCAGTACTGGGATTTTGAGCCGTTCTCGGGCGCCGTGGTCGACGGCGTCATCTACGGACGCGGTGCGCTGGACATGAAGTCGATGGGCATCATGGAGCTGATGGCGATGTTCATCATCAAGCGCCACAAGCTGCCGCACGCGCGCGACATCGTCTACATGGCGCTGGCCGACGAGGAAGCCGGCGGCGAGTGGGGAGTCAACTGGATCGAGACGCACCATCCGGAGCTGCTCGACGCCGAGTACGTGATCAACGAGGGAGGCTGGGGCACGGCGGAAGTCTTCGGCGTGCGGCGGCCCGCATTCAACTGCTCGATAAGCGAGAAGGGGCCGCTTTGGCTGAAGCTCATCGCCGAAGGCCGTCCCGGGCACGGGTCTGTGCCGCATCCCGACAACGCGCTCGACCGCCTCGTACGGGCGATGCAGAAAGTGCAGGATTGGTCGCGACCGGTGACCGTCGTGCCGGAGCTGACCGAATACTTCGACCGGCTCTACCGCAATCGTGTGCTCGCCGACGCGCCCTCGCAGGCATCGATGGAGAAACTCGCCGATGGCAACCTCGTCGCGAAGGCGATCCTGACCAACACCATCAGCGCCACCACCATCCACGCAGGCATCAAGCACAACGTCATCCCCGCCATCGCCGAGGCGACGCTCGACATTCGTCTGATGCCAGGTCAGGACCCCGACACATTCACACAACAGGTGCGCGACGTCATCGGCGACCCAAAGGTGCGCGTCGAGACGGTCTTCGCGTCAAGCACGCCGTCATCGCCGATCGATACCGAGCTGTTCGGCATCATCGAAGATGTTGTGCGCGACCACATCGAGGAGGCGCTGGTGCTGCCGAGCGTCTCGTCCGGGTTCACCGACTCACGTGTCTTCCGGCAGCACGGCATCACGTCATACGGCTTCATCCCTTACTTGCTGGAGCAGAACGAGGCGATGACCGTCCACGGCCACAACGAGCGCATCACCGTCGAGAACCTGCGCCTGGGCTGCCAGGTGCTATTCGAGACGGTGCGCCGGTTGGTGTCGTAAGCGGTGTCCGTCGTCGACGAGGTCGTGGCCTCTTCCCGGGTTCTTGGTTCTAGGTTCCCGCTTCTCCTATCGTTAGGACACAACAGAACACCCGCGCCAGGAGCGGTGGAGGGACAACGACACCATGGGTATCGAAGACATCAAACTGGTTGGGGTCATGGGCGGCGGCGTCATGGGCGGCGGCATCGCTCAAACGTTCGCGGCGCACGGATTCAAGACCATCATCCGCGACCTCAACGACGACCTGATCGAGAAGACGCGCGCATCGATGGTGGAGGGCCGCTTCGGCTTGAATGGCTCCGTCGAGCGCGGCAAGATGACGAAGGACGAGTACGACGCTACGATCGCACGCTTCTCGTTCACACAGAATATTCCCGACCTGGCCGACTGCGACCTGATCGTCGAAGCAGTGCCGGAGAACCTCGAGTTGAAGAAGAGCGTGTTCACGGAGTTGGACGCGACCGTGAAGAAGAGCGCGATCTTCGCGACCAACACGTCCGGCTTCGCCATCGGCGACGTGAACAAGGCCGTCTCGCGCCGTGATCGCTTCATCGGGTTCCACTGGTTCAGCCCCGCCTTCATCATGAAACCCGTCGAGATCATCTACGCGCCAGAAACGTCGGAGGAGACGATCAGGACGATGGAGGCAGTCGGCAAGCAACTCGGCAAGGTGACCATCCGCGTGAAGGATGCGCCCGGCAAGTACGGCTTCGTCGCCAACCGCATCTACTTCGCCATGGTCGCCGAAGCGCGCAAGGTGCTGGACGAAGGCATCGCCAGCGGCGAAGACATCGACACCGTGATGAAGCTCGGATTCAACTGGCCCGTCGGTCCGCTCGGCATGACCAAGGGCGCCCGCGGCGGCTGGCAGTGAGCCACACTCGAACCACCGACGCAGCACCAGCGGCTTCGCGGTACGACCAGTGGCTCCAGTCTCTTGCTTCTTAGTCCGCTCCCGTGCTGATTGATCTCCACTGCCATACGAAGGTGATGTCGCCTTGCAGTGCGCTGACGCCTGAGGCGCTCGTGCGCGCGGCAGTGGCGCGCGGCCTGGATGGTGTCTGCATCACAGAGCACGACGCCATCTGGCCGGCCGACGAGATTGCCCGCGTGGCGGACGAGATGTCGTTCCTGGTACTGCGGGGCATGGAGGTGACGACGGAGGTTGGACACGTCCTCGTTTTCGGGCTCGATCACCACAATCCCGCCATGGCGGTGCTCGACGACTTACGTCACATCGTGGGCGCCGACGATGGTCTGATGTACCTGGCCCACCCGAGCAGACGTTATGGCACGCTGCCCCCAGACGATCTGTCGTCCGTGTTCGATTCGGTCGAAGTGCAGAACGGCACCGAAGGCATGCTGCAGAACGACAACGCAGCGCGACTGGCGTCGGCGCTCCGCCTGCCGGGCATCGGCGGCAGCGACGCGCATTCGGTGCGCGAAGTCGGCGTCTGCGCGACGGAATTCAGCGCGCCGGTTCACGACGAAGCGTCGTTTCTGGCTGCGTTGCGTGCCGGAGGCTATCGCGCGCGGCGGGTGTAGTACGGCGCTCGGGGCTCGCGGGTTATCATCGAGCGCGCACTGTCATCCAGAGCGAAGCGAAGGATCTTGCTCGATCGCGCACGGTCGCTCGGCGTGATCACAAATCGTCATACAGTCATGCAGATGAAGCGGTGGCACCCACTCGAAGCCACGGTACTCAGGAGCGACAGCCTGTCGTCAAGCAGAGGCAGCGGAGCCGGGCCGAAGTTGATGCTTCGCTTGGCTCTGCATCGCAAGACAGCTCGGCATGATTACGCTTTGCTCCGTGTCACAGCGCTTCGTCCTAGATGACAAGCCCCCCTCCATCGTAGATTCGCCGCTGCCGCTCGTAATTGTAGGAAAATGGTGCGCGTTCTGTTAGCCTGAGCGGTCACATGCTGCGGAGGGTATGGCAAGGAGGTCGGCGATGCGCAGCGACTCCGTTCTTGACCGCGCACTCACGAGACGGCGCTTCATCGCGGCTTCCGCTATGACGGCGGGCGCTGCCGCGATCAGCCTCGGCGCCGGTTCGTGCGACCCGCGACTCGTCCGCAAGCTCCAGCAAGACAAGGATCCGCAGACGCCGCATCACACAGTCTGGGTGTGGCAGTTCTCCGCCGACGGCGCGCTCGACGATATCGCGGCCGCGCTGGAGGGGACGGGCGTGGGCGTACTGCTCAAGACGCACGACGGCGTCGAGTGGATGTCGACGTACGATCACTCGCCCGACGCGATCACAGGAGTGACGCGGGTGCGCAACGTCGGCCGCTATTTCGAGGACCGGGGCATCCCGTTCCATGCGTGGTGCGTGCCGAAGGGTGTCGACCCTGCGCGCGAGGCGCAGATGGCTGCCGACGTGCTCGCCGCCGGCGCCCGTAGCCTCGTGCTGGACCTCGAAGGCTCGTCCGGCTTCTGGGTGGGATCCGCTGCCGATGCACAGCAGTATGGCGATGAGCTGCGACGCCTATCGCCCTACGGGCGCGTCGACCTGTCGATCGATCCACGCCCCTGGCGGATCAATCTGGTCCCGATGACGCCGTTCGTCTCGATGACAGACGGCATCTGGCCGCAGCTCTACTGGGATACGTTCGACACGCCCGGCAACATCGACGGGTACACCGGCGCCGGCTATCCGCCGCCTGGCGGAAAGATCACGCCCGAATTCCTGTTGGAAGCAACCAAGAAGATCCTCGAGCCGTACGAGCGCGAGGTCATCCCGGTCGGACAGGGTGCGGCGATCGAGCCGGAGTCATGGGCGCGCTTTGCGCATCGCGCGTGGGACCTGAAGATGTTCCGGATCTCCAACTGGCGGCTGGGCGTGACGGCCGCGGACACCGTGAAGTACCTGGCTGACAATGACCCCGGCGACGAACCGAAGGCGCCGCCGGCAACGCCTACGCCGGCTGCCACCACGACGCGCACAGCATCGCCAACGAAGACGCCCAAGGCTACGAGGACACCGACGAGCACACCATCAGCCACGGGCACGCCGCTACCCTCAACATCGACCCCAACAAGCACGCCGGTGCCTGCGACATCGACAGCGACGACACTGGCGACATTCACGCCGACGCCTTAGCGCGATTCGGTATCACCTGCCCACTGAAGAGCGCATGTCGTCAGGCCGTTGGCATCGGAAACCGGCGGGCGAAGTCCGCCCAGAACTCCTCGTCGGACTTCTCGTCCCCGAATCGCAACCAGTCTTCGTCCGTCCCGGCGAAGCGTCCCTTGATGAAGACATCGGCATCTACGCCCGCGGTGTATCGCAGTCTTGGCTCGGTCGTCGTGACAGCGTTCTCGATGATCTTCGCCACTGCATCCGGCTCACCGCCGATGGTGCCGCCCTGACCGTAGATCGCCGCGACGCGGCTCTCCGCCACGGCGTAGGGCGAAGCCTCGTCGAGGTGTAGGCCGCCCATCGCTTTGTCGATGATCGGCGTCTTGAAGAAGCCCGGCTCGATGATCGCTACGCGTATGCCGAACGGCCGCGTCTCCAACGCCACCGATTCGCTGATCGCCTCGAGGGCGTGCTTCGACGCGGCGTAGAGCCCGGACCCCATCGCGGCGACCTTTCCTGCAACGGAGCTAATGTTGATGATGGTGCCGGATCGCTGTTCGCGCATCTCGGGGAGCACCGCCCGCATCATGCGCAGCGCACCGAAGAAGTTCGTCTCGAACAGCTCGTGGGCGCCTGCATCGGTCGTGCGTTCGACGATGCTGAGCGGCCCGATGCCGGCGTTGTTCACCAACACGTCGATGCGGCCCTCCGCAACGAGGATCGCATCGACCGCTCGCTCGACGGACGCAGGATCCACCACGTCGAGCTGAGCGATGTGGAGCTTCAGTCCCTCCGCCGCGGCGGCGGATTTCAATGCACCTGCTCCAGTGTCGGGGTTCCGCATCGTCGCGTAGACCTTGTTGCCGCTCCGCGCGAACTGAAGCGCGGTCGCAAGCCCAATACCGCTGCTCGTGCCCGTAATCAATACAACTGCCATGATCGCACTCCTCGTTGGTGACGGTCCGGGTTCAATTGCGCTGATTGTGGCGCGATAGACGGTTCGACGCCAGAATGTCCCATCCACCACGAGAAGCGCGGGGAGACGTCAAGATGGCGAAGCGGTTAGGCATTGGGTTCGTCGGCGCGGGGTTCATGAACCGTTTTCACGTCGCCAGCCTCGTCGGCGTGCGCGACTGCGAGGTCACCGGCGTCTTCAGTCCGACGCGGGCGCACGCGGAGCTGCTCGCGTCCGCGGCACACAACCTCGGTGTCGGCGACACGAGGATACACGGTTCGATCACGGAACTGGTCACCGATCCAGACGTCGATGCGCTATGGATCGCATCGACGAACGACACGCGGGTGGCCGTCGTCGAGGAGATCGTCGCCGCCGTGAAGAACGGCAAGGGCAACCTGATCGGCATCGCCTGTGAGAAACCGCTCGCGCGCAACCTCGCCGAGGCACGGCATCTCGTCGAACTGATCGAGTCAACCCCACTGCTGCACGGCTACCTCGAGAACCAGGTATTCGAGCCGTCGATCACGCGCGGCAAGGAGATCATCTGGCGCCGCGCGGCGGCCATCGCCGGGCGCCCGTACCTCGCGCGCGCGGCGGAGGAGCACAGCGGCCCACACATGCCGTGGTTCTGGAGCGGGGAGCGCCAGGGCGGCGGCGTGCTCAACGACATGCTTTGCCACAGTTACGAGGTAGCGCGATTCCTGCTAAGCGCTCCGGGCGAGCCGCGCACCGCCCTACAGGTCGAGGACGTGAACGCGCAGATCGCGTCGCTCAAGTGGACCCGCCCTGAATACGTCGAGATCCTCAAGGACATGTCCGGCGGCAAGGTCGACTACAGCCGCGCACCCGCCGAGGACTTCGCGCGCGCCGCCGTTTCGCTACGCGCGCCAGGCGGCGAGAAGCTGCTGGTCGAAGCGACGACGTCGTGGAGCTACGTGGGGCCGGCGCTTCGGTTGCGCGCCGAACTGCTCGGGCCCGAGTACTCGATGCAGGTCGACAGCTTGACGACGGACCTGACGGTCTTCATGAGCCGCAAGATCCGCGGCGACGCGGGCGAAGATCTCGTCGAGAAGCAGAACTCGGAGCAAGGGTTGATGCCCGTCATCGCCGACGAGCCATCGGTCTACGGCTACACCGCCGAGAACCGGCACATGGTGCAGGCGTTCCTCGCCGGCCGGATGCCCGACGAGAACTGGCACGACGGCGTCGCGGTCACGGAAGTACTGATGGCCTGCTACAAGTCCGCCGAAGAGGGCCGCACCATCGCCTTCCCGACGGAGCTGGGCGATTTCGTTCCGGCAGTCGCCCGCGGCACCTGGCACGCATGAAGGATCAGATCGTCGGGTCGAGATATTCCATAGTAGGGGCACTCCGTAGAGTGCCCGCGGGCAGCGACCAGCCGCGTCGCCGCGAAATGCCTAGCACGCGACCTCACGCCCCTCTTCGGCCGACCGGTACGCAGCGTCGATGATCCGCTGCACGTTGAGCGTCTCTTCCGGCTTCACCATCGGCTGCGCCTCGCCACGCACGACCTTCAGCCAGTGCGAGATCTCACGCGTGTACGACGCAGTCCAGTCTGCCGCCGGCACCTGCAGCTTCTCGTCGGCCGGGATGCCCACGTGGTTGTGGTAGACGACGGGAGGTGTCGTCGTCGCCCCCGCCTCGGTGCCGCAAAGCCGTACCTGGAAGGTCTCCGCCTCGATGTGCGTCGCCCAGGACGCGCGCAGCATCAGCGTGGCGCTGTTCTCGAAGTGTACGAGTGCGATCGCGAAGTCCTCGACATCGAACCGGGCTGGATCCCATGCGTTGCGCAACTGCTTCGCGATCTCCGGCCGCTTGCCGAACTTCGCCGCCATCTGCGCCGACACGCGCACGGGCTTCGGGTTGTCCATCAGGTAGACCGCCAGGTCGAGCATGTGTACGCCGACATCGAGCAGCGCGCCACCGTGTGAGTGTTCCTTGTAGTGGAACATGCCCCAGGTCGGGATGCCCATGCGCCGCATCGCGGTCGCCTCGGCGTAATAGACCTCGCCCATGTCGCCGCTATCGACGATGCTCCGGATCGCGCGCGAGTTCTCGTTCCAGCGCCAGTTCTGCGCCGCCATCAGCGACTTGCCGGCGCTCTTCGCGGCGGCAAACATCTCCTCCGCCTCGGCGACGCTCGTCGCGAGCGGCTTCTCGCACAGCACATGCGCGCCGGCCGCCAGACACCCCAGCACCGGCTCGCGATGATGCACGTTCGGCACGCAGACGCTGACGGCGTCGGGTTTCTCCTTCTCCAGCATCTCACGCCAGTCGGTGTAGACATTCGGAATGTTGTGTCGCTTCGCCTGGTCGGCAGCGACAAGTTCGTTGAGATCCGCGATGGCTACGGGCGTAACGCCGTTCGCGGCGTATGCCGGCAGATGCGCGATACGCGCGGCCCATCCGGCGCCGATGACTGCGATGCGTGGGCTGTCTGGCACGATACCCCCATTTGATGACGTAGGGACGCAGCTCTAGCTCCGTCCGACACCGCTCGGGCAAAGCCAAAGCTTCGTCCTCGCGACCTCACTTCCTGCGATTACTGGTAGCGCTCCAGTAGCGCCTTGCACGCCAGGATGCCCTCGCGCTCCGCGAGTCGTTCGCCTTCGTACTCGATGCCGACGTACCCGTGGTACTTAGCATCGTCCACGATCTTCATCATCCGCGCGAAGTCGATCTTCGTCTCGTTTCCCGCAGCGTCGAAGTCGTAACACTTCGCGCTGACGGCCTTCGCGTACGGCATCATCTTCGTCACAGCGTCGTAGCGGTCCGTCGTGTCCGGAATGTTGCCAAAGTCCGGCAACGTGCCGAACCGCGGGTGGTTGACCTTCTTCATCAGCCCGACGAGCCAGTCCGGGTCGGACGAGAGCCCCCAGTGGTTCTCGATCAGCACGTTGACGCCCGCCGAATCGGCATACTCGAGCAGCGCAGAAAAGCTCTCCGCGCATCGATCCTGCGCGTCCGCATCGCCTTCCTGTGCGCCCGTGTTGCATCGGATCGAGTGGCACCCGAGCACAGACGCGATGTCGATCCACTTGTGATGGTTCTGCGCCGCCAGCATGCGACTCGCCTTCTCCGGCCCCGCCATGCTGCCCTCGGCGTCGCACATGATCAGCAGGATCTGCACGCCCGCATCCTCAGCGCGCTTTCGAAGCTGCTTCAGATAACCGTACTGCGGCGACGGAAAGAACGTGTTGACGAGCTCAAGCCCGCCGATGCCCACCTCGTGGCAGAGATCGACCATGCCGAGCTGATCAACCTCCTTCGCGAAGAACATCCGGTGCATCGACCAGGCGGCGAGCGAGATCTGGAACTTCGGCTCGGGCATGCTGCCTCCTCTGGCTCTGGGCGCGATCGTACGGGATTAGGTGCTGTGGGAGAAGCACGAATTCACCGCAGAGGCGCAGAGGACGCAGAGGACGCAGATCTGTTGGGCTAGGATTGGAGGCGCGCCTGTACCGCGTCGCCGCGCAGCTCACGTAGCGCGTCGGCGGCGATCCAGCGGCCGCTCCGGGTGCCATCCGCGCGGATCTGCTCGGCGCACTTGATCGCAGCGGCGTTGCAGCGGCGGTTGCGCTTGCCGATGTTGCGCAGCGCCCAGTTGACGGCCTTCTTCACGAAGTTGCGCTCGTCGCCAGCCTCGCGACGGATCACCGGCAGGAACTGGAGGATCTCCGCGTCAGGCGCCGTCTTATACCGATAGGCGAAGTACGCGATCATCGCGAACGCGGCGCGCTTCACGTACTCCTGCTTGTGCGATGACCAGGCGTGCGCCTTCTCGTAGCCGTATGGCGTAGCGAGGAACAGATCGCACACTCCGTCCACCACATCCCACGAGTCGAAGTCCTTCGCCCAGCGATTCATCTGCCGCTTCGTCACCTTCGCCGGCTCATCGACCATGCCTGCAAGAATGCGCGCCTCATGAATCCCCGACTGCCACAACGCCTCTGCGAGCGCATGATCGCGCCCCGCGCGCTTCGCCATCGCACGCAGCGTCGGCACGCTGATGCCAAGCGCGTTTGCCCCGACGATGCCAAAGTGCGCCTGCCCAGCGCGAGCTTCCGGGTTCGCGTGCGATCGGAGTTCCGCGAGGATTTCTTCTGCGGTCATGGAACCACAGATTACACGGATTTCAGCGAAAGTCGGCAAGCGGGATCGACAGTCAGAGCGCGATCTGAAAGCCCGCGTTCCCGCTCGACAACGACAGATCCGAGACACATGCGACTCTCACATCCGCTCCCTCTCCACAATGTGGAGAGGGGCGGCCGAAGGCCGGGGTGAGGCTAACAAAACGGAAACGCGGGCTTAAAGCCCGCGCTACAGATACCCAATCCGTGAAATCCGCGTAATCCCTGTCCCCCGTGCTACCCCTTGCGCGCGTCCCGCGACCGGTCGCCGGTGCCCAGCGTGCGCTTCCTGATGCGCAGGCTCTTCGGCGTCACTTCGAGCGCTTCGTCGTCGCCGATCCACTCGAGCGCCTGCTCCAGCGACATCTTGCGTGCCGGGAACAGGTGCGCGGCGATGTCCGACGTGGACGAACGGATGTTGGTGAGCTTCTTTTCCTTGGTGATGTTCACGGCGATATCGTCTTCCTTGGCGTTCTCGCCGACGACCATCCCCTCGTAGACCTTGTCGCTGGCCTCGACGAACATCTCGCCACGCTCCTGCGCGTGCTCGATCGAGTAGCCCGTGACCGCGCCCGCACGGTCGGCGACGAGCGCGCCGTTCGTGCGGTGCTCGATCTCGCCTTGCCACGGCTCGTAACCGTCGAAGAGGTGATTGAGCAGGCCCGTGCCGCGCGTGTCGGTCAGGAACTGGCTGCGGAAGCCGATGAGGCCACGCGACGGGATGCGGAACTCCAGCCGGACGCGGCCCGTCCCGTGGTTCACCATGTTCGACATGCGACCCTTACGGCCGGCCATCTTTTGCGTGACGATGCCGACGTAGTCCTCCGGACAGTCGATGACCAGGTGCTCCATCGGCTCGAGCCGCTTGCCGTCGACGGTACGTGTAATCACCTGCGGCTTGCTGGCTGTCAGTTCGAAGCCTTCGCGGCGCATCGTCTCGATGAGAATCGCCATCTGCAGCTCGCCACGGCCCGACACCTTGAAGGTGTCGCCAGATTCCACTTCGACGTGGAGCGCGACGTTCGTGAGGATTTCGCGCTCGAGCCGATCCTTGAGGTTGCGCGATGTGACGAGCGTACCCTCTTGGCCCGCGAACGGCGACGTGTTGATCGAGAACATCATGCTGACGGTCGGCTCATCGATTGACACACGCTCCAGCGGGCGCGGGTCGTTCGGGTCGGTGACGGTGTCTCCGATGTTCACATCCTCGAAGCCGGCGATGGCGACGATGTCGCCCGGTCCCGCCTCTTCGATCTCCGCGCGCTCGAGGCCCTCGAAGCCGTAGAGATACGTGATGCGCCCCTTCTCGAGCGAGCCGTCCTCGCGCACGAGACCAACATCCTGCTTGCCCTTGATCGTGCCGTTCATCATCCGGCCGATCGCCAGCCGCCCGACGAACTCCGAATAGCCGAGGTTGAGGATCAGCATCTGCAGCGGCATCTCGGTGTCGTACTGCGGCGCGGGGATGGCGCGGATGATCTCCTGGAACAGCGGCTCCAGCTTGTGGTCTTCGCCGTCCTGCGTCGTGCGGCAGATGCCGTCGCGAGCGATCGTGTACAGCACGGGGAACTCGAGCTGGTGCTCGTCCGCATCGAGATCGATGAACAGGTCGTAGATCTCGTTCAGCACTTCTTGCGTGCGGGCGTCCTTGCGGTCGATCTTGTTGATCACGACGATCGGCGTCAGCTTCAACTCCAGCGCCTTCTTCAGCACGAAGCGCGTCTGCGGCAACGGGCCCTCGCTGGCATCCACGAGCAGTAGCACGCCATCGACCATCTTGAGGATGCGCTCGACCTCTCCGCCGAAGTCGGCGTGACCGGGCGTGTCGACGATGTTGATCTTGTACTTGCCGAAGCGCACCGATGTGTTCTTCGCGAGAATCGTGATGCCCTTCTCGCGCTCCAGGTCGTTCGAGTCCATGACCCGCTCGTTGACTTCCTGGTTCTCGCGGAAGACGCCACTCTGCCAGAGCATGGCATCGACGAGCGTCGTCTTGCCGTGGTCGACGTGGGCGATGATCGCGATGTTGCGGATGTCGTCGCGCTGGGCCGACGTGGAGGTCTTCTCCGGCGCTTCGGTCTGTGCGGTGGTCATGCTGCTCCTTCGGGTACTCACGCCCCTATGGCGTTATGTTCGGCTCCGTTACATCAGCCAGCATCCGCGCGGCCCCTAAGAGGCTTCACGCTGGGGCCGTCATCCCCAATTCCGAACACAGCGGGTCGTGGGAGATTCAGACGATGCGTATACAGGATAGCGGATTCCGGCTCGGATCGCTCTGGAGGCGCGTTACGGCCGTAGCTTGTCGGGCCGGATTCGGCCGATCCCGATACAAGCCGTATGCTTGGGTTAGAAACGGGCGCGGCCTGCGACTGAACGACTGAGAGACCCAGCGACCGAGCGACTCGATGATGACCAACAACGAAGAGCGGTTGCGGCGCGAGTACGACGAGGCCGTCCGTGCCGAGGGCGCCGAGCTGCCCGGCCCGTTCCACACCGTCTCGGGCCGCCCGATCGACCGCCTCTACGATGCCACGGATGTCGCGGACATCGACTACGAGCGCGACATCAACGTACCTGGCGCGTACCCCTTCACGCGCGGCATCCACAAGACCGGCTATCGCGGCAAGCCGTGGACCATCCGCATGTTCAGCGGCTTTGGCAGCGTCGAGGAGACGAACAAGCGCTACATCGACCTGCTTGCGGCCGGCAACAACGGGCTGTCGGTGGCGTTCGATATGCCGACACTGATGGGATACGACCACGACGACCCGTGGGCGCAGGGCGAGTTCGGTAGCGGCGGCGTCGCGGTCGATTCGCTGGCGGACATGGAGATCCTCTTCCGCGACCTGCCGCTCGACAAGCTGACAACATCGATGACGATCAACGGGCCGGCGCCCGTGCTGTACGCCATGTTCGTCGCCGCAGCCGAGAAGCGCGGCATCCCGCGCGCCGCGCTCTCCGGCACGCTGCAGAACGACATCCTCAAGGAATTCATCTCACAGAACGAATTCATCTTCCCGCCGAAGGACTCCGTGCGCCTCGTCGTCGACACGGTCGAGTTCGCCACGCGCGAGATGCCGAAGTGGAACCCGATCAGCGTCAGCGGATACCACATCCGCGAAGCCGGAGCGACGGCCGCGCAAGAACTGGCGTTCACCCTCGCCAACGGACTCGAGTACGTACGCTGGGCGCTCGACCGCGGGCTCGATATCGACGAGTTCGCGCCGCGCATCAGCTTCTTCTTCAACTGCCACAACGACCTCTTCGAAGAGATCGCGAAGTTCCGCGCCGCGCGTCGCATCTGGGCGCGCATGCTGCGCGAGAAGCTTGGCGCCAAGAACCCGCGCTCCTGGCTGATGCGCTTCCACACGCAGACCAGCGGCGTCTCGCTGACGGCGCAGCAGCCCGAGGTGAACCTCATCCGCGTCGCGATCCAGGCGCTAGCCGCCGTCATGGGCGGCACCCAGTCGCTCCACACGGACGGCATGGATGAAGCACTCGCCCTGCCGAGCGATAAGGCGGCGACGCTGGCCGTCCGCACGCAACAGGTGATCCTGCACGAGAGCGGCGTCATCAACACCGTCGATCCGCTCGGCGGTTCGTACTTCGTTGAGCGGCTGACATCGGACATGGAAGCCGACGCGCTGCGCTACCTGGCGCAGATCGACGCGATGGGCGGCGTCATCCCCGCCATAGAAGACGGCTTCTTCCACCGCGAGATCATCGATGCGTCCGCGCGCTTCCAGCGCGAAGTCGAAAGCGGCCTGCGCATCATCGTCGGCGTCAACGCCTATCAGCAGGAGGGCCTCGACGACGTACCGATCCTCCGCATGGACGTCGAGGGGCGCGACCGCCACATGGCCCGCCTCCGCGCCACAAAAACCGACCGCGATCAGTCAGCGTGGGCCGCCGCGCTCGTCCGCCTCGAATCAGCGAGCCGCTCGCAAGAGAACACCATGCCGTACATCATCGAAGCGGTAACGGCGGGCGCAACCGTCGGCGAGATCTGCGGCCTCTGGCGCCGCGTCTTCGGCGAATACAAAGAAGTGCTGGCGGTGTGAGACGCTGGAGCGCGGACTTCTGTCCGTCTCCCGTATTCGCTGACCCGCTAACCGCCCGCCTCCCGCGCCCGCTTTGCCAGCAATCGCGACGTGATGCTCTCGAACACGTTGTAGTCCTGCGCACCCGTCAACCGGAAGCCGCCGTCGAAGATGAACGTGGGCGTGCTGAGCTCTTCGTCATCCCGCGCCGCCGCAGTGATGCGATCGATGACCGGTGCGTAGTGCCCGTCGGCGAGTGCCTGGCGCAGACCCTGATCGTCTACACCGGCAATCCGTGCGATATCGCACAGCACCTCCCGATCGCCAACGTTGCTCCCGTGCTCGAAGTAAGCAGCGAACAGCGCACGATGGTACGCATCGAACCCGCCGTGTTCACGGGCGAATTCGGCGGCCTCCAGCGCGAGATGCGAGTTGGCTACCACTTCGGGCATCTGCATTGTGATGGCGGAGTCACGCGCGAGACCGATGATGTTCTGCGCGTACGCCGCGGCCCGCCTGCTGCTGCCCAGCCGCCCCGCGAGACGCGCGCCGTCGCGCGGGGTCTCGGGATGCAGTTCGAACGGGCGCCACTCAACATCTACCGGAAACTCGAGCTGCAGCCGGTCGACACGCTCCAGCGCGATGTAGCACCACGGACAAACGTAATCGGAGTACGCGACGATCGTAATCCTGTCGGCGGCCATGGCGCAGGATAGCATCGAGCCGGTGAGCGGCCGCTTACAGTGCGTGCCTGACGACCTGCGTGCTCGAGACCCTATTGAGGCGACCACACCGGCGAACGGCCATCGGTGATCAGCACGGGCAGCGCGCCGCTCGTGTCGCCAGCCATGACGAAGAGGCCGGAGCTGAAGGTCACCCGACCCTCCGGTCCATTCGACGGCGCACCTGCGCCGAACGCCGGCACGAGTGCCTGCTCCCCCGTCACCATGTCCCAGACCCACACTCCGTTCGTGCCGGCGAGGCCGTCGGTGTAGCTGTAGAGCACGCTGCGTCCGTCGCGGCTCCACGCGCTGCGCCACATGTCGCTGCCGCCGCACCTTCCGCCGATGTTCGGATTGCGCTGCGGCACATCCGCGCTGGCAACGATCGCGCCCGCCGCGACGTCGTAGACCGCGTAGTGCGGCGTGTCCTGCTCGCTCACGTGGAAGGCTAGGCGGTTGCTCTCCGGCGCCCAGAGGGGCGAGCCGTAATACACGCCCTCGGGCGGCTCGACGTGCGCCTGCTCCTGACCGTCGAGAGCCATGACGACCATCCCCCGGGACAAGCCGTCTTCCGCAGTCTGCGTGACCAGCAACAATGTCCCGTCGAAGTTGAACGCGGGCGGGTCTTGCTGGTAGTACGCGGCATCGCCTATCAGGTGCGTCTCGCCGGTCGTGACGTCGACCCAGCCGGGTACGCCCTTCCAGCCGCCGCCCATCTGTTGAGGCTGCGCGCCGCTGACGATGCCGAGGTGCCTGCCGTCGGGCGACCAGCCGCGGCCCGCCACGCCCCGAGCGGAGACGAGCACCTCGCCCTGCGTATCGATGACCACCAGTTCCATGGTGCCGCCGTTGGCGTCGCCGTAGTGCGGCACGTTGAACGAGAGCCGAGTCGCGTCAGGCGACCACGAGAGATCCGTGATGTATGCGTTGGGCTTGGCATCACCAACGGCATAAAGGAGCCGCTGATCGCTGCCGTCGGCCTGCGTCACCCACACCTCGCCGCCATCGCGCAGGAAGGCGATGCTACCGAGCCCCGCAAGCTGCGGCGCCAGGGCATCGCGTAGCGACACGTCGCGGACGTGCGTCAGGTAGTCGTCCGCGACGTAGCCCGCCCCGACGAGCATCCACCACCAGTGCCCGTCCCGCTCCTCCGCCGATCCGGAGAGATAACCCTCCGCACCGTCCGGCAGGCAGATGTTGACCAGGTCGACCGCCGGGTCCAGCGTCGGTGCGTCGCGGGCGTTCAAGCAGTCGCCAGCCCCCGCATTGACGCGCACCCAAGCGCCTTCATGGAACGGGCCGTGCGTCGTCGCGTAGACCGGCGCGCCCGGGTACGGCGTCGGCGAGACGCCGTCCGCGCTCGGCGGCGACAGGGGCGTCGATTCGTACTCGGGAGGTACGGTCGGCGACAAGACGGTCGCCGTGGCGCTCGACGTCGCCGTCGACTCGCCCGGCGGCGGAGGCTCTGGCGCGACGAACGCGTACGCGCCGAACCCGACGATCAGCGGGACGGCGGCGATGATACCCAACGGCAAGCGGCGCTTCGGCGTGTTCTCGTTCATGTAGTGATCATCGCTCGAAGCTGCCCCCGGCACCCGACGCCCGCCCTACACTCGGCCGCCGCTTCGCCGACTAACTGCCTCAACGACCTCGCTCGCCGTCGCAATGGGGTCTTGACAAGGGCGGCGGATGCGCTTACTTTCGACCCTAACCGGCGAGGAACCGGAGCCAAGAAGGGAGTGCATCTTGCCATTGAAGACCCGGGCGACATTGAAGAGGCATCCGAAACTGCGGCTTGGACTGATCGTCGCGCTTGCGGCGGCGCTGCTCTCAGTCATGGTCCTCCCCGCGCAACCAACCGAGGCAGGCCCAACATCGGGCCCGACGGCGATCGTGTCGCTCGGCGACAGTTTCATCTCAGGCGAGGCGGGCCGCTGGCAGGGCAATAGTCTCAACATCCTGGGCACGCGTGACGGCACGGACCGGGCAGCACGATGCACGTGGATCTTCTGCTCGTACGACGCGAGCCGCGTGTACGGGTCAACGGCATCCAGCGGTTGCCACCGCTCCGATGTCGCCACTATCAAGACCGCCGGAATCTCGGTCAGCGAGAAGATCAACCTCGCCTGCTCCGGCGCGAAGAGCCAGAACATCTGGCGGGCGTCGCAGGGCGGACAGAGCTTCAAGGGCGAGACTCCGCAGGCGGATCAGCTGCTGACCGTAGCCCAGCAGAAGAACGTGAAGCTCGTCGTCCTGACGATCCTGGCTAACGACGTTGGCTTCGCCGACATCGTGCTCAACTGCGCCGCGGGATGGGTGCTAGGAGCTGGGTCGTGCAACCAGGCGCAGCAGGCAGCATTGCAGGCCGCCATGCCCGCGGCGCAGGCGGGCCTTCGCAAGTCAATCGACGAGGTGCGGGCCGTGATGGCCGCCTCGGGATACAGCCCGTCGCAGTGGAAGTTCGTGATTGCCGGCTACGCATCGCCGGTACCAGCCGCAGCGGACGTACGGTACGCGGGGTCAGACCGATGGTGGACCGGCGGATGCCCGTTCTACGACTCGGACTTCAACTGGGCGAAGCAAGTCGCCACGCCGTTCATCATCGATAGCATGAAGACGGTCGCGGCCGAGAAGGGCGTGCAGTTCCTCGACGTGAGAGATTCACTGAACGGCCATGAGGTCTGCCACCGAAGCTCCTCGCTGGTGTCGAGCAGCCCCAACCCCGTAACGAGCGAGTGGGTGCGCTGGGTGAACACCGGGTGCTGCCAGGGCGATTCCCAGGAGTCAGTTCACCCCAACGCCTATGGCGAGCGCGCGCTGGGCAAGTGCGTCGAGTTGATGAACGCGAAGACGAGCGGCAACTGGACGTGCAGAAACACGGCCGGTCAGAGCTACAACGCAATGACGCTGACTTCGATTCCGTAACGGAGTTCATCCTGGTTCCGAGACGTAGCGCCCGGTGCAATGCGCCGGGCGCTACTCGTCACTGCCATAGCCCTGAGCTGCGGCCGCCGCTACAGTGCGACGTGCAAACGTCCGAGTCCGAAGATGTCCTGATTTCCGACGCTCCTGCGGATGCCGGAGGGCGAAGTCCTGCGACGACTTCTTTGCGGGCGTACGGGATGCGCGCGCTCGTCGTGCTGTTCATCCTCAACGCCGTCGACGAGTTTGACCGAGCCGTGCTTGCGGTCGCGCTTGACGACATCCGCGAGCACTTCGGCGTGTCGGACTTCACGATTGGGCTACTGCCCCTCGCCGTGATCTTCATCACGGGCATCCTCGCCTTGCCTGTAGGCAACTGGGCAGACCGCTGGAGCCGCCGCAACATCCTCGTGATCGGAGCTGTCGTCTGGGGCAGCGCGGGCATATTCGCCGCGTTGGCGCGATCCTTCGTGCAGCTCTTCCTCACGCGCGCACTGCTGGGAGCCGGCCAGGGAACGATCGGACCGACGCACCTGAGCCTGCTGTCCGACTACTATCCGGTGAGCGTGCGCGGCCGCGTGATGAACTACTGGCGATCGGGGAATGCGTTCGGGCAGATCGTGGGCGCGATCATCGGCGGAGCGATCGTCGCTACCGCCGGATGGCGCTGGGCGTTCGCCGCGGCTTCCGTACCGGGCCTGATCTTCGGGCTGTACGCGTTGACGTTGCGCGAACCGAAGCGAGGCGAGTCGGACCTGGCATCGGCAATCGAGGACAACCCGCTGCTGGCCGACTTCCTACGCGAACCCGAGACGAAGTTGGGGTTCTTCGAGAGCCTTTCGACCATCTTCAAGATCCGCACGCTCCGCTATCTCATCTTCGCCAACGCTGCTATCGGGTTCACGCTGTTCGGCATCGTCTTCTGGTTGCCGGCGTTGTTCGAGCGCAAATACGGCTTCTCGACGCCGCAGGCCAGCGGCGCGTTCGCCGCGCTGGCGCTCGCCGGTTTCGTCGGCACGTGGTTCGGCGGCCCGTTCTTCGATCGGCGGATGCACCGCGGCTTCTCGCACCTGACGCGCATCGGCGCTGGTGCCGTTGCCGTCCTCGCCGTGTCATGGACGGTCGGATTCGCCATTCCGTATGCTCCGATCTCGCTCGTCCTGCTTGTCGGTGGCGGGTTCCTCGCGGCATTCGGGTCCGGGGGATTTATCCCCGTGGTAGCCGCCTGTTCTCCGCCGCGTATCCGCAGTCAGTCCTTCGCAGCGTTCGGACTGGCGCTCGCCGTCTGCGGCGCCGCGGCGGCGCCCGTCGTCGTCGGCGGCATGTCGGAGCTATTTCAGCAGCGGTTCGATGTTAGCGAAGGCGACAGCCTGCGCTACGCCATCATCATCGCGACGGCGACCGTCGCATCGCTGGGCGCGTGGCTCGTGTACGAAGCCAGCCGCAGCGCCGATGAGGACGTGCAGCGAGTGTTCGGCGAGTTCATCGCAGAGCACACCGTTGCAGCGTCTGCGTGAGCGTCAACGGAGGTTACGACGGACCGCGTTCGCCCGGTGTCGCAACGTACTTGTCAGGAGATGGCCACAAGCCGCTTGACCGAGTTTCGCCAACTCCAGGGGCTGCACTCCCCTATTTTCGCCTTCGCGCGTTGACCTTTCCTGGCTCCGAGGCGTTCTGCGAAGCGAAGCGCGGTGGCGGTCAGACGACACACCCGGCCGCCACCGCTCCTTCGGCGTCGCTCGACCACGCTGCCGGACGTTACGCCCACGCGGAGCGAGTCACGAACCCTTCCCGGTTCCCGGGTCAGCGGCCCGTATAGCGCTCCGCATCTTCCGAGCCCGAGGTCGCGTTGCCCGCGCTGTACGAGTGGGCGCCGGCTCCGGCGAGCTTCCCGCCATCGACGATCAGGTACTCCTCGCGAATCGGGCGCTTGCCGAACCAGCACTCCAGGATCTCGCGTGTGCCCGCGGCGTAGCGCGCCTGCGCGGAGAGCGACGTGCCGGAGACGTGCGGCGTCATACCGTGGTGCGGCATCGTCCGCCACGGGTGATCCTGCGGCGCCGGCTGCGGGAACCAGACATCACCCGCGTACCCGGCGAGCTGCCCGCTTTCGAGCGCGCGCACCACAGCGTCACGATCGCAGATCTTCCCGCGCGCCGTGTTGATTAGATATGCGCCGCGCCTCATCTTGCCGATGAGCGCGTCGTTGAACATGTGCTCGGTCTCGGGGTGCAGCGGCGCGTTGATCGTCACGACGTCGCAGACGCGGATCATCGACTCCACATCGGCGTGGTACGTCGCGCCGAGTTCGCGCTCGACATCGGCGGGCAGGCGGTGGCGGTCGGTGTAGTGGAGCTTCACGTCGAACGGCTTGAGGCGCTTCAGCACCGCCGTGCCAATGCGGCCCGCCGCTACGGTGCCGACGGCCATGCCCTCGAGGTCGTATGACCGCTCCGCGCAGTCTGCGATGTTCCAGCCCTTGTTCACGACAGTCTGGTACGACGGGATGTAGTTGCGCACGAGCGAGAGGATCAGCATCACGACGTGCTCGCTGACGCTGATGCTGTTGCAGTACGTGACCTCCGCGACCGTGATGCCGCGCTCGATCGCCGCCTGCAAGTCGACGTGGTCCGAGCCGATGCCGGCCGTGATCGCCAGCTTGAGGTTCGGCGCCTTCGCGATGCGCTCCGCCGTCAGATACGCGGGCCAAAACGGCTGCGAGATGACGATCTCGGCGTCCGCAAGCTCGCGATCAAAGACGCTGTTCGCGCCGTCCTTGTCCGCGGTGACGACCAGCGTGTGGCCGCTCGCCTCAAGAAACTTGCGCAGCCCAAGCTCGCCGGAGACGGAGCCCAGGAGCTGACCCGGCACGAAGTCGATGCCGGCCGGCGTCGGCAGCGTCTGGCCGTCCGGATAGCGCTCGAGTGTGGGGATGCCGTCGCGGGCGTAGGAGGTGGGGTAGCCGTCCACCGGGTCGTCGTAGAGCACGCAGAGCACTTTGGCCATGTCGTCGACTCCTCCAGAGCTATGTTGCGAGAAGGGTGAATGGTCGGGGAGACAGGATTCGAACCTGCGACCTCCTGGCCCCAAACCAGGCGCGCTACCGGACTGCGCCACTCCCCGACGAGTGCGCGGGAAGGATAGCAAACGTCCATCGCGAACCGTGCGAGAGTGATGGCAGGTAGGTCAAGGATCGGAGCGACGCATGCCTGCCGAACTACATGACGTGACAGCCCGCTGGGAATCTCAAGACGACAGCACGACCGCAGCAGTCGCCACTGCTCCAGGTTTCTGAGCGGGTTCCAGCACCGACGGCCGCAGCACCACCTCCCCCGACAGCGCGCGGTGACCGCCAGCATCGACGGTCCAGCGGAGCGCGGACGGACGGAGGAACTCCGGGACGGCGTTGCCGTGGCGCTGGCTGAGCCAGACCATGCGGTCGAGGGCGCGTTCTTTGTCGAGCACTAACATCGACCGAAGGGTCTGCGTTCCGGGGTGCGGCTGTAATGAGGGTTCGCCCTGACGGACACGGTTCCGTCACCCTCGGATGTCCGCCGATCGGCGCTGATCCCGCGCATAGCGCTGAACAATGGAGCGCGGGCGCCCCGCCCGTAAACACCCGTCGTAGAGACCTGCTACAGGTAGTCCGCAGCTTTGTAGCTTCGGGCGGCGGCGATCAGTTCTGTTATGTCCTGCACGTTCTCGTCGCGCATGAAGCGCTCGATGCCATCGAGCACGTCGAGCGGCGCGTTGGGGTCGCGGAAGGTCGCGGTGCCGACTTGCACGGCCGTCGCGCCCGCCATGATGAATTCGAGCGCATCGGTGCCCGTCGAGATGCCGCCGCAGCCGATGATCGGCACATCGACCGCGCCCGCAACCTGCCACACCATGCGCAGCGCGACCGGCTTCAGCGCGGGGCCCGACAGCCCGGCGAAGACGCGCGCGATGCTCGGGCGGCGGCTCGTCACGTCGATCGACATCGCCTGCAGCGTATTGATGACGCACAGCGCGCTCGCACCGGCATCGACGACGCGGCGCGCGATTTCGGCGATATCGGCGACGTTCGGCGTGAGTTTGACGATGACGGGCAGCGTCGTCGCGCGCACACAGGCGGCCGTGACCGACGCGGCGACGGCCGCGTCCTGTCCGAACTCCATGCCGCCACGCTGCGCGTTCGGGCTGCTGATGTTCAGTTCGAGCCCCGCGACGCCCTCGACGCCTTCGAGCGCGGCCGCGCACTCGCCGTACTCCTCGGCGCTGCTGCCGAGGATGCTGACGATGACGGGCACCTTCCAGCGCGCCCACGTCGGCGCCAGTTCGCGCCGCAGCTTGTCGATGCCGACATTCTGCAGACCGATGGAGTTGAGCATTCCTGCCGGCGTCTCGTCGATGCGCTGCGTCGGCGAGCCGGAGCGCGGCCGCAGCGTCGTCGTCTTGCTGACGATGGCGCCCAGGCGGTTGATGTCGATGAGCTTCGCGTACTCGATGCCGTAGCTGAACGTGCCCGAAGCCACCATCACGGGGTTAGCGAGCGTAAGGCTGTTCTTGCCCGCAGCGATATCGACCGCGAGCTTCAGCGGTGACCGAGGCGAGGGAACCGCAGATTTCGCAGATGGCGCAGATTTGTTGGGGCTGGGTGAAGGTGTGTCTGGCATATCGTCGTCGGATTATAGCCGGGGCGTTTGCCATACTGGATTGGGGACTCGGAACCAGCATCGCACAGCCCGCAACCAGCGACGGAGGATCACATGGGACGCAAGGAGCTCGAGGCGCTGATCGCGGTGCTGCAGCAGCAGTTGGCGAAGGGGCGCGACGGCGTGATTGTCGGCTCCTGGCAGATCATCTTCAGCCGCGACCACAACGCCTTCCTGTTCGAGAAGTGCGAGATGGGCGGCTATTGCGAAGAGCGCCCGAGCGTCGTGAGCCTCGAGGGGAAGGTGCTCGACAAGGGCGGCCCCCTCCTCGGCGGCGCCTGACGCGCCTCCTCAACAAGTGCTCCGATCCGAGCCCCTCTCTGCCGGGCGGAGAGGGGTGGCCAAAGGCCGGGGTGAGGTCACCCGCAGATGATGTCTACCGCGCGCTCCACATCAGAGAGATCCGCAAGCGCTACATCCGCACCACAAGCCAGCAGAGCCTCCACGGAGTCGCGGCCGGTAGCCACGGCCAGCGCGAACGCATCGTTCGCTTTCGCGGCGCTGACGTCGTGCGGCGTGTCACCGATGATCACCACGCGATCGTCGCTGCCGCCGTTCCGCAGCCGCTCGATGCCGGCGCCGATCACTTCGTGGCGATGCTCGGAGTCCTCGCCGAAGCCGCCGATGCAACCCGGGAAGTGGCGCGCGATCTCGTAGTGGCGGAGCTTGAGTTCGCCCGCGCGACGAAAGTTGCCGGTGCCGAGCCCCTGCACGACGTCGTCGCGAGCATCCAGCGCTTCGAGCAGCGCGACGATGCCTGGCATGAGGCGGCCCGTCGTCACCTCGTTCATCGCCCTGTGCAAATGCGGGATGTACGCATCGAGGAATCGCGCCCGTTCGGCGAGGATCCGATCTTCGGCGACACCGTGCGCGCGCGCCGCGTCGCCGAAGATCGCGGCGTCACTGCGGCCGGAGAACTCGACGCGGCCGAAGCCGTCATCCACGCCGTAGATGTCAAGGAACGCGCGGTTCATCCCGATGCCGCCCGCACCGCCCGTATACAGCAGCGTGTTGTCGATGTCCCATAGGACGATGGTACGCACGGTTCTCCAGCCAGATCGCTTGTCATGCTGAGCGTAGCGAAGCATCTACTCCGATCGAGCAAGATGCGTCGCTTTGCGCAGCACGACAGTTAGTTACGCCTCTACCGGCTGGCCCGCCTTCTTCCAGGCGTCGGTGCCACCGTCGAGCGTGTAGAGCTTGTCGGCGGGCAGTCCGGCCGCGGCAGCCATCTCGGCGGCGAGTGCGCTGCGCTGGCCGACGGCACAGACGAAGAGGATCTTCTTGTCTTTCGGAAGCTCCTCGCGGCGCGCGAAGACGCTGTTCACGGGGATCAGGGTCGCGGTGGGGATGTGGCCGGTCTGGAATTCGTTAGGATTCCGAACGTCGATGACGACGACGCCGTCCTCCTTCACCATCTCGCTCGCCTCCGCCACGTCGACGCGGTAGAAGGGCTCGCGCTCATCTTTGCTGGGCATGTCGGCTCCTTTTTCGATCCGGTTCGCCCCTTCAGTGTCGCAAAGCCCGCCCCGGCGGGCAACGAAGGCGCCTCCAGTTGACCGCGCGCGGCGTCAAGGCTAGATTTCCCGAACCAACGGCCTGCTATCACCAACGAGGTGCTCGATGGACTACCCGATCATCGCGAAGCCGCCGGTCGACCAGTTCAAGGTGCGGCCGAACCTCGACGACTACGACAAGATCCGCTCCGGCTTCCACTACCCGGACGTGATTAACGAACTCGACGGCCTGCCCGGCGGCGCGCTGAACATCGCGTACGAGTGCCTCGATCGGCACGTTGTCCATGGACGCGGCGACAAGCTGTGCTGGCTGTGGGAGGGCAAGGACGGCTCCGAGGAGCGCTACACCTACGCCGACGCGGCCCGCATGTCGAACCAGTTCGCGAACGTCCTCGGCAAGCTGGGCATCGCGAAGGGCGACCGCGTCTTCTGCTTCATGGACCGTGTGCCGGAGCTGTACGCCGCAGTCTTCGGCACGCTGAAGGCCGGCTGTGTCACCGGCCCGCTGTTCTCCGCGTTCGGGCCGGATGCCGCGGGCGATCGCCTCGCCGACGCCGGCGCGAAGGTACTCGTAACGTCGCCCGACCAGCGCGCGAAGGTCGCGGCAATGAAGCCGAACCTGCCCGACCTCAAGCACATCATCATCGTCGAGCACGGCAAGGAGCCCGCGCTGGAGCCGGGGGAGTTGTCGTGGAATGAACTGATCAAGGATTCGGCGGACACGTACGACATCGTCCGTACCTTGCCCGAAGACCCCGCCGTCATGCACTACACCTCCGGCACGACCGGCAAGTCGAAAGGCGCCGTACACGTCCACCAGGCGGTGCTCGGGCACTACGCCACCGGCAAATACGTGCTCGACCTGCACCCCGACGACATCTACTGGTGTACGGCCGATCCCGGCTGGGTGACCGGCACCTCGTACGGCATGTTCGCGCCGCACACCAACGGTGTGACCTCGGTGATCTACGAGGGCGGCTTCTCGGCGAACAAGTGGTACGACGTCATCCAGCGACACAAGGTGACCGTCTGGTACACGGCCCCCACCGCCATACGCTTGCTAATGAAGGCTGGCGACGAAGTTCCGAAGAAGTACGACCTCTCGAGCCTGCGCTACACGATGTCGGTGGGCGAGCCACTGAATCCCGAAGCCGTTGTGTGGTCGGACCGCGCGCTCGGACTCCCATTCCATGACAACTGGTGGCAGACGGAGACCGGCTCAATCATGATCGCCAACTACCCGATCCTGCCGATTCGCCCCGGCAGCATGGGCAAGCCTATGCCGGGAATCGAGCCGGGCATCATTGACGAGGAGGGCAACCTCAAGCCGCCGGGCGAAGAGGGCGACCTCGCACTGCGACCGGGCTGGCCGTCGATGTTCCGCACGTACTGGAACAACAAGTCGATGTACGACTCCAAGTTCAAGAACGGCTGGTACGTCACCGGCGACCGCGGCCGGATGGACGCGGACGGCTACTTCTGGTTCATCGGGCGCTCGGACGACGTGATCAACACCGCCGGCCACCTCGTCGGCCCGTTCGAGGTGGAGAGCGCACTGATCGAGCATCCGGCCGTCGCCGAGGCGGGCGTCATCGGCAAGCCCGATCCAGTCGCGATGGAGATCGTCAAAGCCTTCGTGACGTTGAAAGACGGTTACGAGCCCTCCGACAAGCTCCGCGGCGAACTGCTGCAGTTCAGCCGCAAGAAGCTCGGCCCCGGCGTCGCCCCGCGCGAGATCGACTTCATCGATGTCCTGCCCAAGACGCGCTCCGGCAAGATCATGCGCCGCCTGTTGAAGTCGCGCGAGCTGGGGCTGCCCGACGGCGACACCAGCACACTCGAAGAATGATCCAGCGAGACGCTCGCGGAGCGTGAAACGAATATGACCTCGATGCGGCACGATCCCGAAGAGCACGCCAACACAGGACGGCTCGAAGCCTTCAGCGACGGCGTGTTCGCCATCGCCATCACGCTGCTTGTCCTTGAGATCGGCGCCCCGCAGATCGGCGCCGGCGAGAGCCTGCCTGACGCGCTGCGCCATCTCTGGCCGTCGTACTTCGGATATGCCGTCAGCTTCCTGACCATCGGCGTGATGTGGATCAACCACCATGCGATGTTCAAGGACATCGATCGCCAAGACCACCACCTCCTTGTGCTCAACCTCCTGCTGCTTCTCAGCATTTCGTTTCTTCCGTTTCCGACCGCAGTGCTGGCGCAGTACATGCGGAGCGACGAGCAGCGCCTCGCGGCGACGCTCACGTACGGGGTCACGCTGCTCGTCATCGGCGCCTGCTTCCAGATGCTGTGGATCTATGCATCGAGGAACCGCCGCCTGATTGACGAGCACGTCAGTGACGCGCGCGTTCGTAGCCGCACGATCAGGTTCCTGCCCGGCTTCGCCGTCTACATCGCCGCGTTGCCGCTCGCGTTTGTCAGCCCATGGATCAGCCTTGCGCTATACGGCCTTCTTGCGCTGTTCTTCCTTGTGCCGATGTCAGAATGAGGACTGTCCCACTTGTGATGCGCGCGGCGCCGATGCTACGCTGCGGCAACGGTTACGACCGGGACGAGTAACGGCGAACAACGGCAAGCAGAAAGGGCGCGGATGTTGCGAGCGCCCGCCGGAACGCCGCGAACACCACCCGCGAGCCGCGCTTCGAAACGCGTTTCTGTAGCGCGGGCTTTTCAGCCCGCGGCGCGCAGCGTGAAGTAGATAGCGACGCTGGCCCCGTTAGAGGCCGAATCGAGGGTCCGCTGATGGCGGACTGAACTCGGGGTGGAACCACGGAGCGCGTCTCCCGTCCCTGTGCGGATGGTGACGCGCTTTTTCGTGCCCGAGGGAGGACGCCGATGACGCTCGATCAGATGCCACAAGAAGACCGCCTCTACCGCATGCGGCACTCGGCCGCGCACATCATGGCCGAAGCGGTGCTGGAGATGTTCCCCGAAGCGAAGTTCGCGATCGGACCGCCGATCGACAACGGCTTCTACTACGACTTCGAGCTGTCGCGGCCGCTGACCCCGGACGACCTGCCCGAGATCGAAGGCAGGATGCACAAGCGCATCGCCTCCGACATCGGCTTCGAGCACAGCACAATGACCAAGGACGAGGCGCTGAAGCACTTCGCCGGGCAACCGTTCAAGGTCGAGCTGATCGAAGGCATCGCCGACGATACCGTGTCGCTCTACAAGCAGGGCGCGTTCCTCGACCTGTGTGAGGGTCCGCACGTCGACCGCACCACGCAGGTGCCGCCGTTCAAGCTCACCAGCGTCGCCGGCGCCTACTGGCGCGGCGACGAGAAGCGCCCGATGCTCCAGCGCATCTATGGCGCCATGTTCGAGACGCAGGCGGAACTCGACGACTACCTCGAGCGCGTCGAGGAGGCAGCGCGGCGCGACCACCGCAGGGTTGGGCGCGAACTCGAGCTGTACATGACGAGCGACCTCGTTGGCTCCGGGCTGCCACTCTTGCTTCCGAAGGGCGCGACGATCCGCCGCCTGCTGGAAGAGTACATGCTCAAGCAGGAGCGCGACGCCGGCTACCAGCACGTCTACACACCGGATCTTGGCAAGGTAGAACTCTACAAGACCAGCGGTCACTGGGAGCACTACCAGGACAGCATGTATCCGCCGATGGCGCTTGAGAATGAAGAGTTGGTGCTGACTCCGATGAACTGTCCGCACCACGTGCTGATCTACCAGAACAAACAGCACAGCTACCGCGAACTGCCGATTCGCATTGGCGAGTTCGGCACGATGTACCGATATGAAAAGTCCGGCGTAGTGGGTGGCCTCAGCCGCGTGCGCGCAATCAATCTCAACGACGCGCACATCTTCTGCACGCCAGACCAGATCAAGTCAGAATTCGCGGGCGTCATGCGGCTCGTCGAACGCGCCTACGCGACGCTCGGGATCACCGACTACTCCTACCGTCTCTCACTTGGCGACAGGTCCAACACCGAGAAGTACGTGAAGAACGACGAGATGTGGGAGTTGGGCGAGCGCGTGCTGCGCGAGGCGATGCAGGAGCTGAACCTCCCGTTCTACGAAGCGCCGAACGAAGCGGCGTTCTACGGTCCCAAGCTGGACATTCAGATCCGCGATGTCCTCGGGCGCGAAGAGACGATGTCGACGATCCAGGTGGACTTCCACCTGCCGAACCAGTTCGACCTCTCATACATCGGCGAGGACAGCGAGCGACACCGCCCCGTCATGCTCCACCGCGGCGTCATTGGCGCCACCGAGCGCATGATGGCGTACCTGATCGAACTGTACGCCGGCGCCTTCCCGACGTGGCTCGCTCCGGTGCAGGCGATGGTCATCCCGATCGCGGATCGCCACGCGGACTATGCGCACGATGTGTTGAGCCAGCTCCGCGCCGCCGGCTTTCGCGCCGAAGTCGATGCGCGCAGCGAGCGCATGAACAACAAGATCCGCGCCGCGCAGTTGCAGAAGATCCCGTACATGCTCGTCGTCGGCGACCGCGAAGCGGAAGCACAAGCCGTCGCCGTACGCACCCGCGCAGGCGAGGACCTGAAGTCGATGCCCGTCTTCCAGTTCATTGATCGCCTGAACGACGAGATCGCTACCGCGATGGAGCCGGAGGAAGCGGGACCGGATCTTAGCCGCCGCGCCGAGCGCACCGAATAGCGTCGCGGGACCTTGCAGCGCCGCAAGCCATAGCGACACCGTCCCGCTACGCTATCGGTAATGGAGACCGGGCTCTGGCTGCTGGCGGCATTTGCGCTGGTGTTCGCGATCAACCTCGTGCCGGCATTCATGCCGTCGTCGTGGATGGTGCTCGCATTCTTCTACATCAAGTTCGATCTGCCGCTCCTGATTCTCACCGTTGGCGGCGCCATCGTGTCCGGCTTCGGGCGAATGGCGCTTGCGAAGGGGAGCACCGTCTTTCGGCGCCGGTTCATGCGCGCCAAGGCGGCTGACCTCACGCGACTCGGCGCGTTCCTCGATGAGCACCGCAACTATGTCGCGCCCGCGACCTTCCTCTATGTGCTGACGCCGTTCCCTACGAACAACCTCTTCATCGCCGCGGGCATGGTCGGCGTGAACCTCGCCTGGGTGCTCGCCGGCTTCTGGGCGGGGCGCATCCTGGCAGACACCTTCTGGGTCTGGACGACAGACCGCGTCTTCAACAGCATTGGCGACGTGTTTGGGACGACGGTGGGCGGACGCCTGGCGATTGGCTTGCAGCTCGGCAGCCTTGCAAGCCTCGTGTTGCTGTACCAACTGCCATGGGGGCGTTGGCTTCGCCGTATCGTTGAGCGCAACCAAGACGCCGCCGCTCGAGTGGGAGGCGCACGTTGAGTCGCGCGATCGGCGGTGGACGTATCTCACGATCGTTACGACCTGCACGGCTCGCGGGACGCGCCGCTGCGCGCTGGGTCGCAACCTATGCCTCGTGGGGCGACCGGCGGAAGCGCAAGCGCGAGCAGTTCGTTATGCGTACCGCCGAAGACGTGACGCGCACTATGGGCGACATGAAGGGCGCGGTGATGAAGTTCGGGCAAATCATGTCGCTGATGAGCGGCGTGGTTCCCGACGAGATGAGCGCCCAGCTCGCGACGCTGCAGTCGAACGCGCCGCCGATGTCGTATCACCTGGTCGAGGAGGTGTTCCAGGGCGAATTCAGCCGCCCGCCGTCGAAGGTATTCCGCAAGTTTGAACACGAGCCCTTCGCCGCAGCGTCGATCGGCCAGGTACATAGCGCGACCTTGCACGATGGCACCCGTGTCGCCGTGAAGGTGCAGTATCCCGGCGTGCGCGAAGCCATCGGCCACGACCTCGCGAACGCTGGCATGCTGATCAGCATGGCCGGCGTCGTATCACGTGGTCTCGATGCCGGCCCCATCATCAGTGACCTCAAAGACGGCATCCTCAGCGAGCTGGACTACCTGCACGAGGCGGCGTCGCAGCAGCGCTTCTACGACGAGTTCGACGGCCACGCATTCATCCGCGTGCCCCGTGTCTATCACGACCTAACCACGGGCTGCGTGCTGGTGCAGGAGTACATCGACGGCAAGCCGTTCGCGGCGACGGCCGAAATGGATGAAGCGCAGCGTCAGCGCGTGGCTGAGATCGTCTTCCGATACGCATTCGGCTCGATCTACCGGCACCACCTCTTCAACGGCGACCCGCACCCCGGCAACTACCTTCTGCTCGACGATGGAAGCGTCGCATTCGTTGACTACGGCTGCGTGGCGGAGTTCAGCGCCGAGACGATCGCCGGCTTCGTACGCATCTTGCGCGCCGTGATGGACGATCAGCATGAGGAGTGGCGGGCCGCCGTCGAAGCGGCCGGTATCCTCCAGGCCGGCGCGCCCTTCACGACGGAGGAGCTGTGGGACCACATGCGCTGGTACTGGGCGCCGGTCCTGGAGGACGAGGTGACCTTCACGCCGGATCTCGCGGCCGAGTTGGTGCGCCGCAACACGCAAACGACCGGCATCGGTGGTCGCATCAACAAACACTGCAACGTCCCCGAGGGAACAGTCTTTCTCACCCGCATCAACTTCGGACTGGCCGGACTACTCGGCAACCTCCACGCCCGCGGACCGTGGCGCGGCATCATCCGCGAGTACATCGACGGCGCGCCACCCTGCACCGAACTGGGGCGTCAGTCCGCCGCGACGACGCGCGGGCCGGCTGTATGACAACGCAGATCGCGCTGCTTCGCGCCATCAATGTTGGCGGACGCAACATGGTGAGCATGTCGGACCTCCGATCGTTTGTGGAGGCGCTGGGGTTCAACGATGTGCGCTCGCTCCTGCAGACCGGAAACCTCGTCTTCAGCGGAAGCACGAAGACCGGCACGGCGCTCGAGCAGCTGTTGGAGTCGGAGGCAGAACGGCGCCTCCGCCTCGATACGACGTTCATCGTGCGTACGGCCCACGAGTGGAGCGCGACGATCGCGAGCAACCCCTTCCCAAAGGAAACCGCGAGCGATCCAGGGCACCTCGTCGTGCTGTTCCTGAAGGACGCACCGAGGCCGGATGCTATTGAAGCCCTGCGCACAGCGATCGAAGGTCCTGAGATCATCCGCGTCGTCGAAAAGCAACTCTACGCCGTGTACTCGGAAGGCATCGGCCGCTCCAAGCTCACCAACAAGCTGATCGAGGACAGACTCGGCACCCGCAGCACCGGCCGTAACTGGAACACAGTTCTGAAGATCGCCGAAATGGCGAAGGTATAGCGCGCCCGAACGAGCGACTATCCGAGCTTGGACCCGAACTCTTCAAGTCGTTGCTCAAGCCGCCGCTGCTGGACGGATAGCGTCAGATCGCCGCGCGTCTTTTCGAGGATCCCGCGGACACTGTCGGTCGTGCGTCGGAGTCCGCCTGTCATTGCGTCCGGGTAGTCCACCGTCACCAGCACGGAATACATCTCGTCCATGTCACGCAGCCACGTCTCGCACTGCTCGACATCGCCTGAGCGCAGCGTATCGAGCAGGTGGCGGCGCAGCTCGCCCACTGCCTCGCCCATGCCGTTGAGGTACGCGGGCAGCTCGACGTCCAGCGACTCCGGTGTGGGCAGCTCGCGACCGGAGATCAGCGCAAGTGTGATCGACGCCTCGGCAAATTCTTTTTGGGAATCGTGCACGAACCCCGCGTGATAGATATCGGGATGGCCCGCAAGACTCGCCTTCGCCGTCGCCACCTGCGTACCGGCCTTGCCGACGAGGTCCTGCGCCGTCACGAAGTCGTTGCGATGGACGGCGCGGATCGCGTTCGCCGAGAAGCGGATCGCCTCGCGGCAGAGCGGCAGCGCCTTTTCCCGCGCCACGTTCTTCGCGGCGAAGTCGTCGCGTACGCGCTCCATGATCGTGTCAAGCATCTTGGATATGTCGGTCATGACGTGAGTGTACAGTTCACCGCATGCGGTTCCCAGTTCAGTTCGAGTGCTTCTCGCGCTCGGATGCTTGCAGCGCACCGATGCTCTCGGCGCTGCGGCCATAGATCTGGGGCACATCCCAGCCGTTGATCCCGGCGTACGTGTCGATCTGGCTGCGGTGGTGGATGTCGTGCTCCAGCATCATCATCAGGATGCGCCAGCCCGAGAGTGCGCCGTCAGAGTCGATCATGCCGACCTTGCGCTGGAGCCATGCATCAGGTGTCGATTCGAGAGCGGCGTGCAGCTGTCGCGCGCTTTCCTCGATCGCCGGCAACCAAAGCTCACGGCGGCTGACGTCGGCCGGCGGCGGGCTGATCCAGCCCTCACCTCGATACGCGCTCGCGAAGTAGAGCCGCGACCAGCCGATGTGCCCGACGAGCGTGTTGATGCTCCAGGCTTTCTCGCCGAGCCCGATCGCTGGCGCCCAGCCGTCCGCCTCCGACGGCAGTGCGCCAATGTCGCGCAGCGCGCGGCGGTTCACAGCATCGAAATACCGAAGGAACTCCGACACGCGCTCAATCATCGCGATGGATCCTCACAGAACTGCTGACTACAAACTGGCAACCATGAACTCACAAGTCCTTCACCGCGTCGGGCAACTCACCGTCACGCGCCGCGTCGATCATCGTGCGCGCTTCATCCGGCAGATCCATGCCGTAGCTCTCGAACTGGTTCTCCACCCAACGTCCGATCTGGCGCGGGTCCTTGTAGTCGTCGGCGCTACGAGGCGGCGTGCCGAAGTCGCTACGCACGCGCGCCGCATCCTTCCCGACCGCAAATCGAGAGAGAGCGCGCGCGGTCTTGCCGCCGCAATGCTGGCAGGCGGGAACCACCTCGCGTTCGACGTTCCGGACGAACGCACTCGTCAGGCGAGCGCACTTCTTGCATTTGTACTCGTATATGGGCATGCAGTCAGTATATCGAGGAGCTGCGTGCCACCCGAGAGCCTCCTCCAAACAGAGCGCCCTACCAGTCGCTCCCTCTCCACAGTGTGGAGAGGGGTGGGCCAACGGCCGGGGTGAGGCGACAACTAGAAGTCGTCGTCCCCACCGAAGTCATCATCATCGCCGCTGCCCGACATGACGGATTCGGGGTCTTCGCCGCGCTCGATGCGCGAAACCATGTCTTCGAACTCGGGTCCGAGGTCTTCGCCGGCTTCGTCCCCCATCCGGCGGGCCCAGCGAGCCACTGACTTCGGATCGCTCTCATCAAGTCCGTCCATGCTCGAAGGATCGTCGAGGCTGATGCGACCGCCATGCACCGCGAACTTCGACATCACCCGCGAGAGCCGCGCGCTGCCGCAGTGTTCGCACTTCGCTCGCACAGGCGCGGAGACACTACGCACGAACACGGACGTCCGGCGCTTGCAGGCTAGGCAGAGGTACTCGTAGATCGGCATCGCAATCCAGATAACACACGCACGGAGCTACCAGCAACTCTCAGCGATCCGGCCGCACGGCATCTTCGATGTGGATGATGTTCTGCAGCAGCCCGTCCGCAGCCAGCTCGATCGCTACAACGTCGATGCGCAGCGGCAACTCCGCAGCGTCAGGGTGCTGCTCGACGTAGCGATCTGCGGCCAACAGCAGCTTCTTCGCCTTCGTGCGGGTGATCGACAGTGCCGCCATCCCCGGATAGGCGCCGCGCCGCGTTCGCACCTCGACGAAAACGAGCGCATCCGCATCGCGCGCGATCAGGTCGATCTCCGCATCGCGCACGCGGAACTTCCGCCCGACGATGCGGTACCCCTTCGCCTCGAGGTGCGCCGCGGCCGTGCGCTCGCCGAAGTCGCCGAGCGCCTGCCGTTCGCTAGGCAAGCGCGGCGAGCTCCGCAGCTTGCGCGACGGAAGCCGTCATCGGTACCGGCAATCCGCGCGCCTTCAGCGCCGCGCGCACCGGCGCGAACAGGCGCCGGTGAATCGCGCACGGCCCATGCTCGTCAAGCGCGCGCTTGTGCTCCGGTGTGGCGTAGCCGGCATTGTGATCGAAGCCGTATGCCGGATACATCGGGTGGTACTCGGCCATGATCGCGTCGCGCGCAACCTTCGCGACGATCGACGCGGCCGCAATCGATGCGACAAGCGCGTCGCCGTGGATGATCGCGCGGTGCCGATAACGTGGCAGCGAGACCGCGTCGATGAGCAGCATGTCCGGGCGGCACGGCAGCGCCTCGATGGCCTGCAGCATCGCGTACTTGCGTGCCGCAGTGAGGCCGCGTTCGTCGATGTACTCGTGCGACGCGATGCCGACGCCCCAGGCGCATGCACTTCGGATCTCCTCGGCCAATCGCTCGCGTTCGTCGGCTGGAAGCATCTTGCTGTCGCGGAGATCGGACCACCACACACGGGCAAGCCCGGGGTCGAGTACGACGGCGCCGGCGACGACCGGGCCTGCGAGCGGTCCGCAGCCGGCTTCATCCACGCCGGCGACGTTCCGGTAGCCCTGCCTCCATGCAGAGAGCTCGGCGCTCAGCGTGGGCACCGCCTGATAGAGCCCCATCGAGTCGATGCTAGCACCGCCCGCCGCACGGTGTAAAGACGCGGGTTCGTTATGGTCTGTGGTCGCTCAATCGTGTCGAGCCTCGGTCAACGCGGCGCGTTGCGCCTACACTTCGTAGAGCGGGGTGCGGTGCCCTGATTGGATGAGGAGGTCGTTCGATGCCAATTGTTCGGGTTGAGATGTTCCCGGGACGCACGCACGCGCAGAAGCAGGAGCTCGCACGCGCCATCACCGAGGCGGTGGCAAACATCGCACTGACGACACCCGACGCAACCATTGTGATCTTCAGCGAGGTCGCGCGCGAAGACTGGGCCCAGGGTGGCAAGCTCGCTTCTGAGGAAGACTAAGGGTTCTGCCGATGGGATGCGCTCGCGGATGCGCGGATACTGAACCCGTGGCGCCCATGACGATACGACTGGCGTCGACGCGCGTACTAGACAGGAGGCGGGACGCTTCTTCGCACTGCCGGTACGCCTTCGGAAGCTCTGTTATACTGGTTCGACACACCCCGGCGCCCCCACGGCCCTTGCGGGGAAAAAGGTTAGGGTAACCCATGAGTTCTCGCTGGCTGCGGAACAGCTTCATCTACTTGCTGATCCTGGTCGCCGTTGTGGCGATCGTGTTCTCGTTCTTCCGGAACGGCGACAGCCCCAAGACCATGAGCTGGGGCGAGGTGCTGTCAAACGCTCGCGCAGGCACGCTTAAGAGCCTCGAGATCAACGGGCAGAACGCAACGCCCAAGCTCCGAAGCGAACCCGACACGAAGTACACGACGCGCATCGGCAAGAACACCGACGTCGAGCAGGTGCTCAGTGACAACGGCGCGACGATCGGCGGCACCGGCGACAAGTCCGTCGAACTCAAGTACAAAGAGCCGTCCCAGTGGGGTGCCTGGACGGGATTGCTCATCACCTTCGCCCCCATCCTGGTCTTCGGCGCGATTCTCATCTTCATGATGCGGCAGGCGCAAGGCTCGAACAGCCAGGCTATGAGCTTCGGCAAGAGCCGCGCGCGCATGTTCACCGGCAACAAGACAACCGTGACGTTTGGCGATGTCGCCGGCGTTGACGAGGCAAAAGAAGAACTCGCCGAAGTCGTCGAGTTCCTGAAGTACCCGGAGAAATTCGCCGCTCTCGGCGCGCGGATTCCGCGAGGCGTACTGCTCATCGGACCTCCCGGAACCGGCAAGACGCTGCTTTCGCGCGCCGTCGCTGGTGAAGCGGGCGTGCCCTTCTTCTCGATTAGCGGTTCGGAGTTCGTGGAGATGTTCGTCGGCGTCGGCGCCAGCCGTGTACGGGACCTCTTCGACCAGGCCAAGCGCAACTCGCCCTGCATCGTCTTTGTCGACGAGATCGACGCAGTCGGACGCCAGCGCGGCGCAGGGCTCGGGGGCTCGCATGACGAGCGCGAGCAGACGCTGAACCAGATCCTGGTCGAGATGGACGGGTTCGACACCAACACCAACGTCATCGTCATAGCGGCGACCAATCGGCCGGACATCCTGGATCCCGCACTGCTGCGCCCGGGCCGCTTCGACCGCCAGGTGATCCTCGACGCACCGGACAGCAAGGGCCGCGCGATGATTCTGGAAGTTCACACGAAGGGCAAGCCCTTCGAGAAGGACGTCGACCTGCCGACGCTGGCCAAGCAGACGCCGGGGTTCTCGGGCGCCGATCTGGCCAACTTGGTGAACGAAGCGGCCATTCTCGCGGCGCGGCGCAACAAGAAGAAGATCAGCATGAGCGAGTTCAACGAAGCTGTTGACCGCGTCATCGCCGGTCCAGAACGGAAGAGCCGCGTCATCACGCCCAAGGAGAAGCAGATCATCGCGTACCACGAGGGCGGTCACGCGCTCGTCGGACACCTGCTCGTCGACTCGGACCCGCCGTACAAGGTCAGCATCGTCTCGCGCGGCATGATGGGCGGCTTTACCCGCTACCTGCCCGAGGAAGACAGTCACCTGCGCTCGCGCTCACAGTTCAAGGCGATGCTCGCGGCGGCACTGGGTGGACTCTGCGCGGAGGAGCTGATCCTCGGCGGCGAGGCGACCACCGGCCCCTCGAACGACCTGAGTAAGGCCACGAGCATCGCTCGGAACATGGTGACGCAGTGGGGCATGAGCGAGCGGCTCGGTCCGCGTACATTCGGGAACAAGCAGGAGCTCGTGTTCCTGGGTCGAGAGATTGGCGAACAGCGGAACTACAGCGAGAAGGTCGCCGAAGAGATCGACGAAGAGGTGCGCCGCCTCGTCGACCACGCCTACCAGACCGCCCGCACGTTGCTGATCGACAACCGGGATCGCCTCGACCGGCTAGTGAAGATCCTGCTCGAAGTCGAGAACATCGAAGGCGACGACCTGAAGCGCATTCTGGACGGCCTGGACCTCGAACCGCCGCCCTCGAACGATGTCCCGCCGGCAGCAGAGCCCGTCGAGGACATCCGGGAGCAGAAGGACGCGCCAGGCCCGCAGCCCAAGCTCGGTCCGCCCGGACTCGCCTGGGGAAGCCAATCGAACATCACACTGGACGCCGACGACCGTATGTAGGTCGAGGCGCCGGCAAGCGATGCACGAGGGCTCCCCATGTGGGAGCCCTCTTTTCATTGTGCGGAACTCGCGACGGTCGCGACGCATTGACGAGTAACAACCATGGAACTGCTCCGATTCCAAAACGTCCAGTTGGACTACGGCCATCGCGACGTGCTTACCGACGTCAGCTTTCGCATCAACGAAGGCCAGAAGGTCGGCCTGATCGGCCCGAACGGCGCCGGCAAGACATCGATCGCGCGTCTCCTCTCCGGCGATGCCGCGATCAGCGGCGGCGCGATCACGCGCGCTGCCGGACTGCGCATCGGCTACGTGCGCCAGCACGTCGAACATGACGCGGCGGCGACGGTTCTCGACAGCATCCTCGCCGAGCAGCAGCGCGCGCTCGCCGTGCTGCGCGCGCATGAGCAGCGCATGGAGCACGCGGCGCCGGACAAGATCCAGGACGCCATTGATGCTTACGAGGCCGCCCGCCAAACGTACGAGCGCACCGGCGGCGAAGGGCTACGAGCGCGGGCATCAGCCATGCTGGATGCGCTCGGGCTCGCGGGCCGCGGCGATCAGCTCGTCGGCGCGCTCTCCGGCGGCGAAAAGAACGTGCTGTCACTCACGCAAGCGCTACTTGCGGAGCCGGACCTGTTAGTGCTGGACGAGCCGGGCAACCACCTGGACTTCGCAGGCATCGCCTGGCTCGAAGGGTTTCTGGCCCGCTTCCGCGGCGCCGTGCTTCTGATCTCGCACAACCGCTATCTTCTCGATCGCGTCGTCGGCGGCATCCTGCATCTCGAAGATGGGCACGTCACGGCGTACGTCGGCAACTACTCTGCGTACCGGGCGACGGTCCTGCGAGCCAAGCTCGCGCAGCGCGCCGATTACGTTGCCGACCAGAAGCGCCTGGCGCAACTCGAAGAGCTCGTGAAGCGTTTCGAAGAGTTCGCAAGGCGCACGGCGGATCCGGCCTGGGGCAAACGACTGCGCGCGCGCAAGTCGCAGCTCAAGCGAGCGCGCGAGGACGCCACCGAGAAACCAACGTCGGAAGCCTCAAAGATACGCATGAACTTCACATCGGAGGCCAGCCGCGCGGACATCGCGCTGCAGGTACGCGGCTACCGTAAGGCGTTCGGCGAGCGGGTTCTCTTCGACGGCGCGGACCTGGAGATCAAGTGCGGCGAGCGTGTCGCGATGCTCGGTCCCAACGGATGCGGCAAAACCACGCTGCTGCGGGAGATCGTCGCCGACGGCGCATGGGACCACAACACGCTGCGCATCGGCCCCAGTTTGCGGGTCGGCTACTGCGCGCAGGAACAGGAGGTGCTGGACGACGACCGCACGGTGCTGGGCCAGATGATCGCTGACGGGGTGAATAGCCGCGACCGCGCCTTCAACCTGCTGCGCCAGTTCATGTTCGTACGCGACGACCTGGATAAGCGCGTTGGTGCCCTCTCGGGCGGCGAACGGAATCGGCTGCAACTCGCACGACTGATCGCGCAACAGCCGGATTTCTTGATCCTCGACGAGCCCACGAATCACCTGGACATCCCGGCGTGCGAGGCTATTGAGGAAGCGCTGATGGATTTCCAGGGCACGATCCTCGCGGTGTCGCACGACCGCTACTTCCTCGATAAGATCGCGGGGCGCGTCGTCGAAGTCAGCGACGGCGGATTCGCATCGTACGAGGGGAACTTCTCCGAGTATTGGGCGGAGCATCACGCCACTCCTGCCACCAGCGCCGGCCGCATCAGCACGCGCAGGCAGGAGCGCGAGCGGCCAGTGCGCACGAGTGCGCCCGCCCGCACGGCGCGTACCAGCGAGCTGCAGTCCCGGATCGAGGAGGCTGAACGCGAGCGGGCCGCGCTGGAGAAACGCGCCTCGGACGCCTTCACGCGGGGCGATCATCGTGAGGGCACGCGCGCTGCGACGCTGCTCGAGCAGCATCGATCGCGGTTGGAGAAACTATACGCGCGTTGGATCGCGGAGGAAGACGCTAGTTGAGGTTGTTGATGATCTGCAGCGCCGGCGGGGTCATGCGCTGGATGACCATGTAGGACCCCGTCGGCGGCTTCACCTCGAGCGTGAACAACTGGTTCGTCCCGACGGTAAGCCCCGCACCTGCGAGGTCGATGCTGATCCGGATCAACTCGCCGGGCTCCAGCAACGTGTTCGCGTTGCCGGTGATCGGTGTCGCCGTATAGGCCAGGTCGGGAATCACCGTGGCGCTGTCGATATACGTAATCACGGTGCGATTCGTCACGGCGCCTGGATCGAGGTTCACAGAGTCGCCGCCGGCGGCGAGCGTCATGTCAAAGTCGAGCGTCGTGATGCTCGTGCCGTTCGACGCGGCGATCACGCTGCTTGAAAGCTCCATCGTGCCGCGGGTCTTGGCGAGGCCGGCGTAGACGGCCTCCTTCCCCCGCTCGGAGCTGAAGAGGCCTGTGCTGAGCACCACGAACGCGAACACCGCCGCCACCACCACGAAGGCAATGAGGATGATGGCTGTCTCGAGTCCGGTGACGCCGCGCTCGTCGCGCAGTCGGATGATTGCCGCCCGAAGCTTCTTCACGTACTCCCCCGCCACGAACGAGCTAGTTAGTCGCTCGCGTCTTATGTCGCGTCGAAGCGTCCACCCCTAGGTGAACCCCCTTACGTGAATGGTCGGCGTCGGCGCCCCCAGCTTTAGGGCTGAGCGTAAGCGATGATGCGAGTAGAATGGCCGGTGCATGGTGCAGCAACCCAGAACACTCGCTGAATTCATCGACGCCATCCGCGAGGGACTCGTATGCGATCGCTGCGGCGCGTACGTCGGCGGCCTCGCGCGAAAGCGCTTTCTGCCGGCTCCCTACCCGGTGGCGCTCGACAAGATCGGCACGGACGACGAGGCCGAGGCGCTCGTCGGCTTCGAGTGGCACATGGTGAACCTGCTGCGTCAGGGCAAGTTCGTCATCAGCCACCCGGAACGCGACGGAGAGTGCATCACGTTCCGGGAATGGGCGGCCGGAGATGATGAGGACGATGTCGACGACGACGAACTCGGGGACGATAGCCGCGATTCGTAGTCGCAGCCCCTGAGTATCCACCGCCTCTATACCGCGCATCAAACTGTCGCAGATGAACGTCCAATAGCTATAGAAGGCAAGCCGGAGCCGTTGTACAATACGACTGGAGTGGTGCATGAACGCCCCTGAAGGCAACGAAACCCGCCCGGCGCCCCCTCTTCGCGACGTGCGGCTGGGCGAGCCGGAATGTCCGCGTTGCCATAAACAGTTCACGGCGAGCTATTGGAGCGGCGGGGTGATGGTCCAGGCACGATGTCTGAGTTGCGACCTCAAATGGCCTCTGCCGGACGTCGTCTGACGCCTCAGCCGTCCCCGGCAAAGCAGTCCATACACGGTCTTTGACGCTTGCCCTGCGGACGCGAAATGCGCACGTGGGTACACAAGTGGTGATATTCGGGTGAGGAATGGTTAAGCAAAAGGAACGCAGCCGGAACGGCCTGTCAGACATGGTGCCGGAGAAGACAGCAGATCCGAAGGATCGCACGCGCAGCGTCCCCGCCATCAAGCCTGAGGTCGAGGAGCCGCTGGGCGAAACGCCAGATTCCGTCGAGCTCTATCTCAACGAGATCGCCCGCTACAAGCTGCTGCGCCCGGACGAAGAGGTGTCGCTGGCCAAGCAGATCGAGAGCGGCCGCATCCTGGATGAGCTGAGTGATGCCTTCATGGAGGAGCAACTCACCGTCCCGACGATGGAGCAGCTCACCGTCAGTCTGCTCAAGGAACTGGTCGAAGCCGCCGGCCTCGTCCGCCGGTCAAAGGCGCTGAAGGGCTTCCCGCAACGCGGCGCGCTCGTCGATCAGTTGAACTTCGAGCCGCTTCGTGACGTCATTCAGGACAGGATGGACGAAGAGTTTGAAGCGCAGGTCGTCGCGTCGACCAAACGGAGTCCGGCGCAGGTGCGGACGCTGCTGATCACAATCGCAGTTGCGCAGCGCGGCTTCCCCGAGTCGGCACACAAGGCGCTCGAAGAAGCACTACAGCTCGTCAAGAACGGAACCACCCGTCCGACAGACCGCTCGCTCGCAGCGAGGCTGAAGGTGCTCGTCCCGCACGTCCGCACGGCGCGCGAAATCGCGCAGCGTGCCGAAGAGCACATGGTCAACGCCAACCTCCGGCTCGTCGTGAGCGTCGCAAAGAAGTACGCGGGTCGCGGCATGCCGCTGATGGACCTCATCCAAGAGGGCAACGGCGGACTCATGCGCGCGGTCGAAAAGTTCGAGCACCGGCGCGGCTTCCGCTTCAGCACCTACGCGACGTGGTGGATCCGCCAGGCCGTCGGCCGCGCAATCGCCGACAAGGGCCGCACGATCCGCCTGCCCATCCACATCACCGAGCTGATCTCGAAGTACTCGCAGGCGCGCGAGCGTCTGTTCCAGCGTCTCGGCCGCGAGCCGAAGACGGCCGAGCTGTCGAAGCTGATGGGCATGCCGCCGGACAAGGTACGCGAAGCGGCGCGCGCGCTGCGGCAGTCCGTCGTGTCGCTCGAGACACCGGTCGGCGAAGAGGAAGAAGGCACCCTCGGCAGCGTCTTGGAAGACGTCATGGCGCCGTCGCCCGAGGAAGAAGCGGGGCGCCAGTTGCTGCGTGAGCGCGTGCGAAACGCACTCGACGTGCTAACGCCGCGTGAGCGCACAGTGATCGAGTTGCGCTTCGGCATCAAGGACGGCCGCCCGCGCACGCTGGACATCGTCGGCAACGAACTCGGCGTCACCCGGGAGCGTGCCCGCCAGATCGAAGCTCAGGCGCTCGAGAAGCTGCGTCGCTCGAACGCCACGCTTCGCGGCGAGGGCGACTTCTAGCAGATTGCCCGCAGGCTGCGTTCTGGACGGCCGGCCCTCCGGTCGTCGCCCACCGGCGCTCGACGATCTATAGTCCGGCATGACCTCCTTCGAGCCGCCTGTGCAACAGGATGACGCGCTCGTCATAGCCGCGCTACGTGCGGGCAATGAAGCAGCGTTCTCCCAACTGATTGACGAGTACAATGGCGCTCTTCAGCGTCTGGCGATGGTGTATGTGACCGACCGCTCGACGGCCGAAGATGTCGTGCAGGAAACGTGGATAGGGCTCCTGCAAAGCCTTCCTCGTTTCGAAGGACGATCGTCGCTCAAGACATGGATCTTCCGCATCCTCATGAACTGCGCCCGCTCGCGTTCGCGTAAGGATTCGCGGTCCATCCCGTTCTCAGCTGCCTTCACGACGGACGATCGCGATGACGGCGATCCCGAACCACGCCGGTTCCGGCCGGGTTGGCTGCCGGGAGGAGGTCACTGGTTGCACGCACCCACCCGCTGGCAGCACGACCCCGAGCAGCACGCCCTGTCAGTTGAGACTCGCACAGCGGTGCTGCTCGCCGTCGCAGCGCTACCGCCCCAGCAACGGGAAGTCATCACGCTTCGCGACATCGAAGGATTCGGGGCCGATGAAGTGTGTAACCTTCTGGGCCTCAGCGACACCAATCAACGAGTGCTGCTGCATCGGGCTCGGGCGAGAGTGCGGCGTGCGATCGAGCCGCATCTGGCGGTGAGCGTATGAGCGGCCGGAGGGGTATGCGCTGCAGCGAGTTAGTGCGCTTGGTGACCGACTACCTGGAGGGCGCGCTCCCTGCACCCGAGCGGCTCCGCTTCGACGAACACATGGCCGCGTGCGGCGCCTGCACCGCGCACCTGGATCAGATGCGCACCACCATCTCTGCTGTGGGGCAGTTGCGCGAAGCGGACATCGCGCCGGAGGCCCGCGACGCGCTGCTGCGGGCCTTCCGCGACTGGCGGACGCAGCCCACCTAGCGGTTTCCGCCGCTCCGAGCATGCGACACAGAGAAACTTGCAAACGGCCGCGTAACGTCCAAGCCAGGACGAGCACCATATGAGCAGGACCCAGCAATCGAGCGCGCATAGGAACGGAGGACAGTCATGACGACGCAAGCAATTGACCAAGCAAAGGCAGAGGTGTTTGCCGGCCAAATGATCGGCATGCTGAACAATGCCATGGGCGCGTTGCTCGTCAGCGTCGGACATCGCACCGGGCTCTTCGACCAACTCGCCCCGATGGCACCGTCGACGAGCGCCGAGATCGCGCAGGCCACGGGCCTCAACGAGCGTTACGTCCGCGAGTGGCTCGGCGGCATGACTGCGGCACGTATTGTCGAGCACGACGCCGCGAATGCGACATACTGGCTGCCGCCCGAGCACGCCGCATCGCTCACGCGCGCAGCCGGTCCCGGCAACCTCGCCACGATGTCCCAGTATGTCTCGATGATGGGCGACGTTGAGGATCAGATCGTCGAGTGCTTCCGTAACGGTGGTGGCGTTCCCTACTCGGCCTTCCCGACCTTCCAGGAGCTCATGGCGCAGGAGAGCGGCCAGGTCTTCGATGCCACGCTCATCGACGTCACGCTTCCGCTCATCGATGGTCTGCCGAAGCGGCTGGCGGAAGGCATCGACGTCGCCGACGTCGGCTGCGGTTCGGGGCACGCCATCAATCTGATGGCCAGGGCGTTCCCCAACAGCCGCTTCACGGGCTACGACTTCTCCGATATCGGACTCTCGCGCGCACGCGCGGAGGCTAAGGAGTGGGGACTCACCAATGCCCATTTCGAAGCGGTCGACGTGGCGACCCTCAACGCGCCAGCGAACTACGACTTCATCACCGCGTTCGACTCCATCCACGACCAGGCGCATCCGCGTAACGTGCTCAAGGGCATCCACGATGCCCTGAGGCCCGAAGGCGCGTTTCTCTGTGTCGACATCGCTGGAGACAGCAGCCACGCCGGTAACATGGATCACCCGTTGGGTACGGCGTTCTACGCTGTCTCGACCTTCCATTGCATGACCGTCTCGCTCGCCCTCGGCGGCGAGGGCTTGGGCACGATGTGGGGCGATCAGATGGCGCGGGAACTCCTGGCCGAAGCAGGATTCAAGCGAGTGGACGCGGAGCACGTAGAAGGCGACATCGTAAACGCCTACTACGTCTGCCGGAAAGCGTAAGCATCCGCGATAGCCTGCCCCACCAACCCCAGTGGAACGAATGGTGCATTCGTACCTCCCGCGAGCGTCGTCCGATCGCTACGATCCGAGCGAAGGTTCGGACGCGCCGCGGCAGCCACCAGTTGACAGAACATATGTCCCTCTCAGCCCTCTACGGTGGCTATACTTGGAAGACGCGCCGCATGTACGCCGGTACGCGGTGCGTCCGGGTGCCGAATCAGCCGCATTCATCACGAGAGTGGCCCCCGCAGGCCCGGGAGACGCACACACGATGGTATTGAGCAAGCTCAGGATGGTCGGCGCGCCTACCGAGTCCGACGGCAGCGATGCGCCCCGCGCATCCGACGGCGCGCCACTCACGTTCCCCGACCTCCTCGATGACAACCGCCGCGCCTGGGGCGACAAAGTCGCCTTCCAGCAGAAGGTGCGCCGCGAATGGCAGCGCATCTCCCACGCCGACATCTACGCGCGCTCCTACGAGCTCGCAGCCGGCCTTGTGGCGCTCGGCCTTCAGCACGGTGACCGCGTCGTGCTCATCGGAGAAAACAGCCTCGACTGGGTCGTTGGCTACTACGCCATCGTCGTCGCTGGCGGCGTCGCGGCGCCGATCTACTACGACCTGAAGCCGTCGGAAGTCGGCGAGATGGTCGAGCGCGCCGACCCGAAGCTCGCGCTCGTCGGAGCAAAGGAGCTCGACCGGTTCGAATCCAGCGTCTCTCGCGTCCACACGGTTATCACACTGGGAGACGAGGGCGGAGGCCGCGACGGCGTTCCGGGCGGCTTCCTTCGCCGCGCGAAGCCGGAGATCCTGACGCTCCGTGAAGCGGCAGCCCGCGCTACCCCCGAGAGCCGCGACAAGCTCGCTGCCACCACCGTGCAGGCCGACGACCTGGCGTCGATCGTCTTCACGTCGGGCACCAGCGGCGGCATGAAGGGCGTGACGCTCACACACCGCAACTTCATGGCGAACATGATGTCCGTGCGGCGGTCAATACCGTTCAACGAAAAAGATCGCATCGTCATGGTGCTGCCCATGCACCACGCATTCCCGTTCATCGTCGGCATGGCGGTAGCTCCGTCGATCGGCGGAGAGCTGACGTTCGAGAATGACCTGCGTCGCATCCGCGATCGGATGGCCGAGGTGAAGCCCACGCTGTTCCTGGGTGTGCCCGCGCTCTTTGAGGTCATGTACCGCAACATCGTTCACGGGATCGAGGTGCAGGGCCGGCTTGAGACCTTCGAAAAGGGCCTGCGCATCGTCGAAGCGACCAAGAAGCGTACGGGCGTGAACATCGGCCGTATCGTCTTCCGCGAGCTCCACAAGCGCCTCGGCGGCAGCCTGCGCTTCATGGTGAGCGGAGGCGCTGCCCTGAACCCGCAGGTCGCGCTCAAGTTCGCGCGCCTCGGCATCCCCATCATCCAGGGGTGGGGTCTCACCGAGTCGTCGCCGGTCCTTACGGACCAGCGCTGGAACCCGCGCAAGTTCTACATGTCGAACTACTACGAGGAGCACTTTGGCACGGTCGGCCAGGCCGTCCCCGGCGTCGAAATCGCGCTGATCGACGTGCCCGAGAAGGAACTCTACGTGCATCTCCACGGCGAGGGCGAACTCGTCGCACGCGGCGAGAACATCTCCCCCGGCTACTGGAGATCGGAAGAGGCGACTGCGGCATCGCGGGTCGGCGAATGGCTGCGAACGGGCGATGTCGGCCGAATCGACGACGAGGGCAACGTCTGGATCACGGGCCGCAGCAAGTTCGTCATCGTTCTGGACTCCGGCGAGAAAGTGCACCCGGACGAGATTGAAGAGAAGCTCCAGCGGAGCGACGTGATCGAAGACGTGGCGATCATCGGACGCAAGATCCGGGGCAAGACGCAGGCGTGGGCGGTCATCTATCCGAACCGCGACAACGTCATCGCCCACCTCGGCAGCGAGCCGCCCACCGAAGATGCCGTCCGGCGCATCATCCGCGCAGAGATCGATGTCAACACCGACGATGTGGCGGCCTACAAGCGCCCAACCGACTTCATGCTGACCGACATCCCTCTGCCGCGAACCGTACCTCTACGCAAGATCGCACGCGGCCAGATCGCCGACAGCTACACATTCGATCCCCGCAACTGGGAGACGTCATGGGCGGAGCACCTCAGCGCAGCGGCCACGCCAGGTGGGGACGATTCTGACGAGGATTCGTCGGCAGAGTAGCCTCGATCCGGCGGCCGGGCCGCTACAGGCTGAACAAGTGAGAGGGGCTCCCAATCGGGAGCCCCTCTGTTCGCATATTCGAATTCGTAGATACCGCTATGGTGCAACAACCTGCGGCGCGTCTTGGAGTGCGTCGACGGACGCGAAGCCCGGCGTATGTTGCTCAATCGTCGTGCCAGGAGTGGCCGGTTCACACGTCGGCGGGCAGCGATCAACCGAACCGCTCTTAATGAACAGCGGCGCGAGCACGAGCGTGATGGTCGCCAGCAGTTTGATCAGAACGTGGAGCGAAGGACCCGCCGTGTCCTTGAACGGGTCGCCGACGGTGTCGCCGACAACGGCGGCCTTGTGAGCCTCGCTGCCCTTGCCGAGCGTGTTGCCCTTGTCGTCCTTCAGACCACCCGATTCGATGAACTTCTTCGCGTTGTCCCAAGCGCCACCACCGTTGTTGAGCACGGTCGCCATGAGAATGCCAACGATCGTGCCGATGATGAGCGTGCCCGAGACGGCGAGCCATCCGGATGAGTCGTGCGCCGTGTAGGTGACCCCGTTCAGCGTCGTGACCACATCCTCGTGACGGGCGTAGCGGAAGATCAGGCCCACTGCCACCGGAAAGCCCACGGCGAGAATGCCGGGGAGCACCATCTCGCGCAGCGCCGCCTTCGCCGTAATGTCGACGGCGGCGGCGTAGTCTGGACGTGACGTCCCGGCCAAAATGCCCGGGTCGCTCCGGAACTGCCGCCGCACCTCTTCGATGATTGCGCCGGCAGCGTTGCCGACCGCGCGGATTGCGAGCGAGCTAAACAGGAAGACGAGCATCGCTCCCAACAGCCCGCCGACGAACACGTCGACCTTCGAGAGGTCAATTGGCAATTCAGCCGTGAGCGGAATCTCGAGCCGCTCCTTCACCTTGTCGAGGTAGGCCGAGAACAGCAGGAACGCCGCAAGTCCGGCAGAAGCGACTGCGTATCCCTTTGTGAGTGCCTTCGTGGTGTTACCGACGGAGTCTAGCTTGTCCGTGATCTCGCGGGCGCTCTCCGGCGCGCCGGACATCTCCGTGATGCCGCCGGCGTTGTCGGTGATGGGCCCGAAGGTATCCATGCTGAGGATGTACGCCGCTGACATGAGCATGCCCATGGTGGCAACGGCAGTGCCGAAGATGCCTGTTGTGAACGCCGGAATCGCCGGGTCAATGTCAGCCTGCGAGCCCAGCGCGAACGACCCGATCAGCGCCACACCGATGGCGATCGCCGTAAGCGCCGTGGTTTCGAAGCCGACCGCCGTGCCGATGATGATGTTCGTTGCCGGGCCAGTCTTCGATGCCTCTGCGATCTCCTGCACGGGCCGCCACGATCCCGCTGTGTAGTACTGCGTGATGTAGACGAAGGCGATGCCCGTCGCGATACCGACGAGGCCGCAGTAGAAGAACCAGTACCACGAGTCGCCGAGCATGACGTACGTCGAGATAGCGAGTCCAACCACGGACAACGCCGAGACGACGTAGAACCCGCGGTTCAGGGGTGTCATCGGATCTTGCTCGCTCTTCGGGCTGGCGTCCGTGAAGAACGGCACCGAAATGAGACCGATCATCGCGGCAATAATGCCGAATGATCGCAGCACCAGCGGGAACATGATCCACTCGATGTCCTTGGTGACGGAGAAGATGGCGACTCCGAGGATCATCGCGCCGATGTTCTCGGCGGACATGGACTCGAAGAGGTCGGCGCCACGGCCGGCGCAGTCGCCGACGTTGTCGCCCACAAGGTCCGCGACCACGGCGGCGTTCCGCGGGTCATCCTCCGGGATGCCCGCTTCCACCTTGCCGACTAGGTCGGCACCGACATCAGCGGCCTTCGTGTAGATACCGCCGCCGAGTTGGGCGAACAGCGCCACGAAGCTGGCTCCGAATCCGAATCCGACGATCAGGAACGGTGCAATCTCCGGCGGGTTGTCAAGAATGCGGCTGTACACGAGAAAGATGCTCGAGACGCCGAGCAGGCTGAGCGCCACGACGAGGAAGCCCGAGACCGCGCCTCCACGGAGCGAGACCGTCACGGCGTCCTTGAGGCTCTTCTGCGCCGCCGCGGCCGTACGGACGTTCGACCGCACCGCGATGAACATGCCGATGTACCCCGCGAGGCCCGAGCACATCGCGCCGACGAGGAAGGCGATGCCGGTGAGCAGTCCTTCTTCCCAGCGGCCGATCACGGTTCCCGTCGCGAAGCTGACCTGGCCATCCTGGAACTGGATCGGCTTCACGCCGTCCGAGATCGTGCCAACAATCAGGGCGACGGCGACAGCCGTCACGACCGCGAGCGCGCCAATGGTCTTGTACTGGCGCGAGAGGAACGCCATGGCGCCCTCAAAGATCATGCCGGCGATCTCTTGCATCGCCGGCGTGCCCGTATCTCTCTTGAGCACATCCTGGGCCAGCCACAGGGCAAACAGCACCGCTGCCAGGCCTGTAGCCGGGACCATCCATACCAACGTCATCGGTCGTCTCCTCCCACCCGCCAACAGCGAGTCGCGTCATGTCGCGGACACACAAACGGAGGCGCCGCGCACCTCCGTCAGAGCGGCCAAGTCTATCGCGCGACCCCGTGACGGGCAAGAAACCGCGCCGCGCTGCTGGTCCTTCGGGGCGAACAGTCTGGTGGTGTCGTCGCGCACCAGCAGCGAGATCGTCGCGGCCGTCCACCCCTGCCCGCGGCGCCAATCGCCCGCGAGCCGGATTCAGTGCTCACCGGGTACATCTGAAATCGTTATGTCGAGCGATTTGAATCTAATCGCGTACCGTTTCGCTGTTTCGTTTTTTTCGCGTCCAACAGGCACTCCCGTGGATCCGGGCTTGCTGCGGCCGCCGGACGGACGCGAGCCATCCGCTCCGGATGATGGGCGCGTCCACAACGAGCACGCGACATCTAGCGTTCAGCCGCGTGAACCAACGGCATTATAGTCGTAAGGCGAGGATGCAGCCCGCGCTCTGTCGGGATAGCAAGAAGCGCGACGATCTTGCCCGCATCCGGTTCGTCCGGGCACGCGCGACCAAGGGCGTATCATTCCCACATGGGTACCAGGTCGCGCGGGTTTCGGACGGAGGTGGCGGGCGTTGCGCTGACTCTAGGCGCGGCCGCCGTTGCCACGGCCGCGATGGCCCCTTGGCAGCGCGAGGTCGGCCTCCTCAACGAGGGCCTCATCTTCCTGCTGCTGACGCTGGTGGCCGCCGGCACCTGGGGACACCGGGTCGGCACCTTCGCCGCCGTTGTGGCGAATCTCACGTTGAACTTCTTCTTCGTAGAGCCGCTACATCACTTCGCGGTGCAGGACCCGCAGAACGTCTTCGGTCTGGTCGTCTTCTTGGTCGTGTCCGTCGTCGGCGGCACGCTGCTCTCGAACGCCCGCGTCGCCGCTGAGGAGGCGCGACGACGCGAGGCCGAAACGCAGGTACTGCTGAATCTCAGCCGCACCATGATCGGCCAGACGGATCCGGCGGATGCGCTCGAGGCGCTCTGCCAGGAAGTCGTGGGGGCGTTCGATGCGCCGGGCGCCAGCGTGCTCAGCGCGGTCGCCGGCGGATGGCGCGTGCTGGCATCGGCCGGACGCGCCGACGCCGGACGGCCGCCCGACACGCAGGAGCGGTCGATGGTCGAGCGAGCTGCGGAGACCGGGACTGTGATGGGCCTCGGACATACCGGGCTGGGCACGTCGCGCCGCATCCGCATCGTGCAGCCCGCCGGTTCGAAACGGGTCGCCGAGATGGCGAGCGGCGCCGCGTTCGTGCCGCTGCGCGTCGGAGGGCGTACGCTGGGTGTGCTGCGTCTCGACGGACCGATCGGCGAGACGCCGTTCCGCGACCAACCGGAGCGGCTACTCGCGGCGTTCGCCAGCGAGGCGGCGCTGGGAGTGCAACGCACCGAGCTTTCGCAGGCGGCTGCGCACACAGATGCCCTGCGGCAGGCAGACGAGATGAAGACGGCACTGATGACCTCGATCTCCCACGACCTGAAGACGCCGCTGGCCGGGATCAAGACCGCCGTCACAAGCCTCCTCGACGCCACGGTGGACTGGACTGACGAGGATCGCGCGGCATTCCTCGCCACGATCGACTCGCAGGCCGACCGGCTCAACCGCGTGATCAGCGACATTCTCGATCTCAACCGCATCGAGTCCGGCGTGATCGCTCCCGTACTTCACCCGGTGCTCGTCCGCTCGCTGTTCGAGGACGCGAAGGAGCGAACGGCGATCACCACCGTTGGCCGCGGAGTCGTCATCGATGCGCCGCCGGACATCGCCGTCGACGCTGACGAGTCGCTGATCGCGCAGGCGCTCGTCAACCTGATCGAAAACGCGGCGAAGTACTCAACTCCCGGCGGTCCGATCCGTCTGCGCGCCTCCCGTGCCGGGTCCGCCGTAGAGTTGACCGTGGAGGATGACGGCCCAGGCATCGCGCCGCAGGATGTGCCGCATGTCTTCGAACGGTTCTACCGCGCGACCGATCAGAGCCGCCGCGTGAAGGGCAGCGGCCTCGGGCTGGCCATTGTGAAGGGCTTCGCGGGCCTCTCCGGCGGCTCTGTCCGTGTCGAGAGTCCGCCCGCGGGCACCCGATTCATCATCACCCTGCCGGCGGCCGAGCCCGCCCGGGCGTCGGCATGAGCGCACGCATCCTCGTCGTAGACGACGAAGCACAACTGCGGCTCGCACTGAGGCGAGCGTTGGAGGGCCACGGCTATAACGTGCGCGATGCCGAAGACGGCGCGGCGGGACTGGCGCTGTTCGATACATTCAAGCCGGACGTTGTGCTGCTCGACCTCGTCCTCGCCGACATGACCGGCGTCGATGTCTGCCGCGCGCTGCGCGCGCGAACGACCACGCCGATCATCGTGCTGTCTGTCGTCGGCGACGAGAAGACGAAAGTGGCGGCGCTGGACGAAGGCGCCGACGACTACCTGACCAAGCCGTTCGCGACCGGCGAACTGCTGGCCCGCATCCGCGTGGCGCTGCGCCACAGCGGCGGCGATCGCGCGCAAGGCGCGAAGGTCGTCGCGGGTGATCTGTCGATGGACCTGGAAACGCGCGACGTTCGGCTTGCGGGCGCCGAGGTGCGCCTGACGCCGACGGAGTTCTCGCTGCTCAAGTACCTCGCAACGAACGCCGGCAGGGTGCTGACGCACCCGATGATTCTGCGCGCCGTCTGGGGCGCCGAGTACGCCGACGACCCGCAGGTACTGCGCACGTACATCAACCAGCTCCGCGCCAAACTGGGCGACGACGCTGGCGCACCGCGCTTCATCCGCACCGATCCCGGCGTCGGCTATCGCTTCCTCGATCCTGAGCTGGAATCCTGACACTTCCCTTACGTCCTGGCACGATGTCCTGCATGCGGCCCTGACGGCGCTCGCACTAGCATGCCTGCATGAGGATTCTTCTCGTCGAAGACGAGCCCGCACTGGCCGACGTGATCGCTCGCAATCTGCGTGCCCGTCATCACGATGTCACCATCGCCGCGACCGCTGAAGCCGCGCTGCTGGAGATGGCGCAGACCTGGCCCGACGCGATGATCCTCGACGTGAACCTGCCCGACCTCACCGGCTGGGACATCCTCCGCCGCCTGAGCGTGGCGGACCGCCAGAAGCTGAGCGTGATCGTCGTGTCCGCCGCCCCGATCTCGCAGAAGCGGATCGACGAGTTCAAGCCGGAGCACACGCTGCAGAAGCCGTTTCCCATCGATGCGCTGGTGCGCATGCTGGCGCAGCCGTCGGTGGCGGAGACCAAGGAGGAATCGTGGCGGAGAGGATTGCCCTCGAATTGATCATCGGTGTCGCGTTGTTCGCGGTCCTCGTTGCGAACTGGTCTGACGAGGCGGGGCCATGAATCCGGACATCGTGTTTGTTGCGCTGAGTGCGCTCCTGTTCGCGCTGATGATCGTCTCGATCTGGGCGCTCAAGAAGGTGTAGGGGAGAGATGGAAAACGTCCTGCTTTCAGTCGGCGCGAGCATCGTCATGCTCTACCTGATCCTGGCGCTCATCCGCCCGGAATGGTTCTAGGGGGCTCGCGATGACAGTCATCGGCATCGTCCATATCCTCCTCTACTTCGTCGTCGTCCTGGCGCTGACAAAGCCGCTGGGCGCGTACATGCACGCCGTGTTCGAGGGCCAGGGCACCCTTTCGACGCGCTTCTTCGCGCCGGTTGAGCGTGTAATCTACCGCGCCTTCTTCGTCGACGAGAAGAAGGCGATGGACTGGAAGCGGTACGCGGTCAGCGTGATCATCTTCAGCACGCTGTGCATGTTTGCCGTCTACACCATCTTGCGCGCGCAGGGCCACCTACCCCTGAACCCGCAGGATCTGCCCGGTACCAAGGGCCACCTCGCTTTCAACACCGCCTCGAGCTTCACGACGAACACCAACTGGCAGTCGTACGGCGGCGAGTCGACCATGAGCTACTTCTCGCAGATGGTCGCGCTCACGGTCCAGAACTTCGTCTCGGCCGCGGTCGGCATCTGCGTCGTCCTCGTGCTCATCCGCAGCTTCGCCCGCAAGACGACGAACGACCTCGGCAACTTCTGGGTCGACCTGACGCGCTGCGTCCTCTGGGTCCTGCTGCCGCTGTCGTTCGTGCTGGCGATCCTGCTGGTCTCGCAGGGCGTGATCCAGAACTTCAGCTCCTACAAGGAGATCACCACGGTCGAGGGCGCGAAGCAGATCTTCGCGATGGGCCCGGCGGCCTCGCAGATCGCCATCAAGCAGCTCGGCACCAACGGCGGCGGCTTCTTCAACGCCAATTCGGCCGTGCCGTTCGAGAACCCGACACCGTTCTCCAACTTCCTGGAGGCGGTCTCGATCATCCTCATCCCCGCGGGACTGACGTACACCTTCGGCAGGATGGTCGGCAGGACCGGCCAGGGCTGGGCGATCTTCGCCGCGATGTCGCTCATTCTGCTCGCAGGCGCCTTCTTCACGTACGGCGCGGAGCAGACGGGCAACCCGACGCTCGCCGACGCTGGCGTCAACCAGTCGTACCAGACCGGCGACGCGGCGCAGGCCGGCGGCAACATGGAGGGCAAAGAGGTCCGATTCGGCATCGCCGACTCCGCCATCTGGGCTGTCGCCACGACCGATGCATCCAATGGCTCCGTGAATTCGATGCACGACAGCTACACGCCGCTGGGCGGCTTGATCCCGCTCTTCAACATGCACCTGGGCGAAGTTGTGTTCGGCGGCGTCGGCTCCGGTCTTTACGGCATGCTGATCTTCGCCATCATCTCGGTGTTCATTGCTGGACTGATGATCGGGCGCACACCGGAGTACCTCGGGAAGAAGATAGGGCCGAAGGAGATGAAGCTCGCCGGCATCTACTTCCTGATCACGTCCGCCATGATGCTGATCACGACCGCCATCGCTGTTTCGGTGAAGCAAGGGCAGATCGGCCCGCTAAACGCCGGAGCGCATGGCTACACGGAGATCCTGTACGCGTTCTCATCGGCCGGCGCGAACAACGGCTCCGCGTTTGGCGGACTGACGGCGAACACGTCGTTCTACAACACGACGCTCGGCATTAGCATGCTGGTCTGCCGTTTCTTCCCGATGGTCGCGATCCTGGCGCTCGCCGGCGCACTGGCGCAGAAGACGAAGGTGCCGGAGACCGCCGGCACGCTGCCGACGAACTCGCCGCTGTTCGTCGGGTTCCTGGTCGGCGTCGTGATCATCGTGGGCGGACTGACGTTCTTCCCGGCGCTGGCGCTGGGGCCGATCGCGGAGCACTTCCTCGTGCACGCCGGCGTGCTGTCATAGGGAGGGCGAACATGATTGACCCAAACGTGCCACAAGCGGACCAGACCGAGCACCGATCCGAGATCGCCCAGGCGCGCAAGTCCCATACGTCGATCTGGAACGGCCCGATCATCCAGCAAGCGATCATCGATTCGTTCAAGAAGCTGAACCCGCGCCATCTGCTCGGCAACCCCGTCATGCTCGTCGTCGAGATCGGCGCGGCCGTCACGACGTACATGTTCGTCGACGAAGTACTTGGCACCCGCACGGAGCCTAAGTTCTTCACCGCGGCCGTCGCCGTCTGGCTGTGGTTCACCGTGCTCTTCGCCAACTTCGCCGAAGCGATGGCCGAGGGCCGCGGCAAAGCGCAGGCGAATACCCTCCGCGCCATGAAGCGCGACACGATGGCGAAGCGAGAGCGCAACGGCGTCATCGAGCAGGTCTCGTCGTCCGAGTTGCGGATGGGCGACATCGTTCGCGTCGTCGCTGGCGACGACATCCCCGGCGACGGCGACGTGATTGAAGGCATCGCCTACGTCAGCGAGGCGGCGATCACCGGTGAGTCCGCTCCGGTGCTCAAGGAGCCCGGCACCGACATCCGCAGCTCCGTCACTGGCGGCACGACCGTCGTCAGCGACTTCCTCCGCATCCGCATATCGGCGAACCCCGGCGAGAGCTTCCTGGACCGGATGATCGCGCTCGTCGAAGGCGCATCGCGCCAGAAGACGCCGAACGAGATCGCGCTGAACATCCTGCTGGCGACGTTCACGATCATCTTCCTGCTCGCCGTCGGCGCCATCCGTCCGTTCGCCAACTATCTCGGCGGCGACGTGACTACGACGGCGCTCGTGGCGCTCCTCGTCTGCTTGATCCCCACCACCATCGGCGGCCTCCTGTCGGCTATCGGCATCGCCGGCATGGACCGCATGGTGCAGCGCAACGTGCTCGCCATGTCCGGCAAGGCGGTCGAGACGGCCGGCGACATCGACACGCTGCTACTCGACAAGACGGGCACCATCACCTTCGGTAACCGCCTCGCGTCGGAGTTCATCCCCGTGGGCGGTCACAGCGAGAAGGAGGTTGCCCTGGCGGCGCTCCAGTCGTCCCTCGCGGACGAGACGCCGGAAGGCAAGTCGATCGTCGCCCTCGCAAACAGGATGGGATACGAGAGCGGTGTGGCGGACCCGTCGGCGGAGCTCATCCCGTTTACGGCCGAAACCCGCCTGAGCGGCATCCAGGTCGGCGGGCGGCGCGTCATGAAGGGCGCCGTGGACGCCGTCGTCAAGCTCTCCGGCAAGGTACCGCCGGACCTCGACAGCGCTTCGACGCGTATCGCGATGGAGGGCGGGACACCGCTGGCGGTCATCGACGGCACGGTCGTCCTCGGCGTCATCTACCTGAAGGACACCGTCAAGCCGGGCATCAAGGCGAAGTTCGAGGAGATGCGCCGCGCCGGCATCCGCACCGTGATGATCACCGGCGACAACAAGCTGACGGCGGCCACAATCGCGGCGGAGGCCGGTGTCGATGACTTCTTCGCCGAGGCGAAGCCCGAAGACAAGATGCAGCTGATCCGCGACGAGCAGGCAAAGGGCCGCCTCGTCGCGATGACGGGCGACGGCACCAACGATGCACCCGCGCTCGCGCAGGCAGATGTTGGCGTCGCGATGAACAGTGGCACCGCGGCTGCGAAGGAAGCCGCGAACATGGTCGACTTGGACTCCGACCCGACGAAGCTCATCGAGGTCGTCGCCGTCGGCAAGCAGATGCTCATGACGCGGGGCGCGCTGACGACGTTCAGCATCTCCAACGACGTGTCGAAGTATTTCGCCATCATCCCGGCCATGTTCATCGGCATCTACCCGCAGCTCGACAAGATGAACGTTATGCGGCTTTCCACGCCGGAGAGCGCGATCTTGTCGGCTGTGATCTTCAACGCGCTGATCATCATTGCCCTCGTTCCACTGGCGCTGCGCGGCGTCTCGTATCGAGCGGCGCCCGCGGCGCAGATCTTGCGCGGCAATCTGCTGATCTACGGCGTTGGCGGACTCATCGCGCCGTTCATCGGCATCAAGCTCATCGACATGCTCCTCGTGCTCCTGCAGCTCGACTAGAAGCGAAGGAAAGAGAAGACCATGCTTCAGAACACGTTCAAGGACCTCCGCACTGCGATCATCGCGCTCATCGCCTTCACACTGCTCACCGGACTCGCGTACCCGTACGCGCTCACGGGCATCGCGCAAACGGTGTTCAACCGCCAGGCGAACGGCAGCATGATTGAACGGAACGGCGAGCCTATCGGCTCCTCGCTCGTCGGCCAGAACTTCACCGGCGCGGCGTACTTCCACCCGCGGCCGTCCGGGGCCGGAGCGGAGGGCTACGATGCGGGAGCCTCATCAGGCTCCAACCTCGGCCCGTCCAGCCAGGTCCTCGCCGACCGCGTGACCGAAAGCGTCGGCGCTCTGCGCGAGGAGGAGAGTCTCGCCACCGACGCGAAGGTGCCGGTGGACGCGGTCACGACATCCGCCAGCGGCCTCGACCCGCACATCACGCCGGCGTACGCGGACATCCAGGTCGCGCGTGTCGCCAAGGAGCGCGGCGTCGCCGAAACCGAGATACGCAAGCTCGCTGACCAGTACACGGACGGTGCCACGTTTGGCGTGCTCGGCGAGTCGCGCGTCAACGTGCTACGGCTCAATCTGGCGCTGGACGCCGCTTTCCCCGTCACCGCGCAATAATGGAGGCGTGCACATGAGAGACGAAGTGGTGTTTGTTGGGTCTGCCTTCGACCGGATGCTCGCGCTCTCCGTAGCGCTTCAGGGCAAGAACTGCGACGTCACGGTGATCCGGGCACGCAAGAACGCGTTGGGCGAAGCGATGGCGTGCGGGCTGCACCCAACAGCGATGCTGGTGACACTGGACGGTACGGAAACCGTAACCGAAGTGCGCGAACTCATGTCGGCCTTGCCGGAGACACGCATCCTGTGCGTCACGCCAGCGCGGCCTCCGTCCGCCGCGCTCGCCCGCATCGTTCGCGCGCACGGTGGCGCGATCCTCTCGGCAGACGACGCGGATGTCGTCGTGGTCGCCACCCTGATCGCCATGTCGGCAAAGCCAGCGTTGGTCGATGCACGATAGTACGGAGCCAGGGCGCCCCGATCCGGACGTGCTGCTCGCGCGCCAGCGCCGTGAGGATCGGCGCGCGTCCGGGCGCGGCACGCTGCGCATCTACCTCGGCGCGTTCGCCGGCATCGGCAAGACGTACGCCATGCTCAACGAGGCGCAGCGTCGCCGGAAGTACGGCGAGGACGTCATCGTAGGTTTCGTCGAGACGCACCGCCGTCCCCAGACCGAGGCGATGCTCGAAGGGCTCGACATCATCCCGCGCAAGCGCGTCGACTACCGCGGCGTCGTCGTCGAGGAGATGGATGTCGACGCGATCGTGCGCCGTCACCCCGCGGTCTGCCTGGTCGACGAGCTGGCGCACACCAACGCCCCCGGATCCGAGCGCGAGAAGCGATATGAGGATGTCGAAATGCTCCTCGAATCGGGCATCAGCGTGGTGTCCACGCTCAACGTCCAGCACATCGAGAGCCTGAACGACACGGTCGAATCAATCACGGGCATCCGCGTACGCGAGACCATCCCTGACTCCGTCGTGGACGAAGCGGACGAGTTGATCCTCATCGACCTCTCGCCGGAAGCGGCGCGCGCCCGCATGGAGCACGGCAACATCTACCCGCCCGCGCAAGCGAAGGCGGCGCTCCAGAGCTTCTTCCGCCCTGAGAACCTCGCCGCGCTTCGCGAGATCGCGCTCCGACGCACAGCGCAGGAAGTCGATGAGCAGCTCGACACCTACATGCGCGAGATCACGCAGCGCCGCGCGGAAGTCGACGAGCACGTGCTCGTGTTCGTCGACCACTCGCCATTCTCGCGCACGCTGATCCGCCGCGGCTGGCGCATTGCGCAGGGTCTGCATGCCGACCTAATCGTCTCGTACCTGAAGCGCGATCTCTCGGACGATGCCGCACGCGACTTGGCGCGTACCCTGGAGCTGGCCGAAGACCTCAACGCCCGCGTGATCGCGCTGGAAGCCGAGGATGCGGGCAAAGCGCTTGCACCGCTTGTGCGCGCGGAGGGCGTGAACCACCTGGTCCTTGAGCACCGCAGACGAGGCAGTCTCGCGCGTATGTTCCGCCGGTCGCTGGCGGACGAACTGATGCTCGCGGCGCCGGGCCTCGATGTCCATCTGGTGGCTGGCCAAGCGTAACGCGCGCGTCTCGATCCGCGAGTTCCCCCAGTAACGCTCAGCCGTGGCATCCCGGCAGACGCTGCCCCCTCATACCACCCTCGTTGACGGTAAACCTGCCCGGACGTATGATCGTGAAGCTGTCACCCTGACGTGTACGTGAGGCTTTGTACGCCGCCGCACCGCAAGCGAAGCGAGGTGTCACATGACCACCGCCGAATCCGTGATCACCGACGAGATGCGCGCCGCAATCGGCGTCGAGGGCCCGCCCTCCGTGATGGAGATTGAGAAGACGAACAGCCGCATGTTCGCCCGCTCGGTCGGCCACACCGACGCCATCTTCTACGACGAAGCCGCAGCGAAGGCGCGCGGCTACCGGAGCGTTGTCGCACCGCCCGGCTTCCTCGGCACACCGATCTTCAACCCGCGCAGCGGCGGCGCGGGCGCGCCCGGTGAGATGGGCGGTCGCGGCTTCGCCGTGCCGTACAAACGCATTCTCAACGGCGGCACGGACTACGAGTACTTCCCCGATGCTCCCGACGGCGACGTCATCTGCGCCGGCGACACGATCACGGCCCGCACGAAGATCGCCGGCTTCGAGGAAGCGAGCGGCAGCCTCGGTCCGATGCTCATCACGAAGCGCGAGACGACGTACACAAACCAGAACGGCAAAGTCGTCGCGAAGATGTACGGCACGCTCATCCAGTACTGACGCCAAGCGCCTGTAGGGGCGCAACCTGTTGCGCCCGACTGCGAGCACACATTCTGGGAGAACCGTTATGCCACAGGTCTACTTCGAAGACATCTCAGAAGGCGCCGAGATCCCGCAGCTCAAGAAGAACTGTTCGACGCAGCAGCTCGTGCTCTGGGCCGCCGGCTCCGGCGACTTCTACCAGATCCACTACGACAAGGACTTCGCGCAGGGCACCGGCCTCCCCGGCCTGATCGTCCACGGCGCGCTCAAGAACGCCTTCCTCGGCCAGCTCCTGCACGACTGGATCGGCGAGAAGGGCACGCTGCGCAAGTTCGGCTGCGCGTACCGCGGCATGGACTACCCGACCCAGGACATCCTCTGCCGCGGCATCGTGAAGAAAAAGTACAGCGACGGCGGTAAGAACTTTGTCGAGCTCGACATCTGGACCGAAAACCCTGAAGGCAAGAAGACATCGCCCGGCACCGCCCTCGTGACGTTGCCGAGCAAGAACTAGGACAGAGCACGCCGCGCGTGTAGGGGCGGCGCTCGCCCCGCCCGCCATCGATCTGGCAACACGGGCCCATATGGGCCACGCACACGGTACGGACAGGTCTTCAGACCTGTCCCCGCACAGCAAGGAGCACCGCATTGGCTGACGAATTCGAGATCACAGACGACATGCGCGCCCAGTTCGGCATCGACAGCGCGCCGTGGACGTACGAAGTCACCACCACCAGCGTCCGCATGTACGCGCGCGGCATCGGCTCAGACGACCCGATCCACTACGACGTCGACTTCGCGAAAGCGCAGGGCTTTCGCAGCATCGTCGCGCCGCTCGGCTACCTCGGCACACCGGTCTTCCTGCCCGGCAAGAACGACCCGACGTTCGGCTTCCCCCGACGCGAAGGCGGGCCGCGCCTGAACATCCCGTTCAAGGGGCTGCTCGACGGCGGCACCGAGACGGAGTACCTCGACGTCATCTGCGCCGGCGACGTGCTTGAAGAGACATCGCACCTCGCCGACCTCAAGATGCGAGGCAAGATGCTCTTCGTCACAAACGAATCCGTCTACAAGAACAAGGCGACCGGCAAGGTAGTCGCCAAGCAGAAGCTGACATCCATCCACATGTGATCGCGCGATAACTGTCGCGACTGCACGGCGGTCGCGGCAATTGTAGGGGCGCAACCCGTTGCGCCCGCTGCGGGCAACAATGCCCGGAACGGAGACCACAACATGGCAGACCAGAACTACTTCGAAGACGTCAAAGAAGGGCAGGAGCTCGCCCCCCTGAAGATCACGCCCGACAAGTCGCAGCTCGTGAAGTTCGCGGCCGGCAGCGGCGACTTCAACCCGCTGCACTTCGACGAGAACTTCGGCATGCTCAAGGCGATGGGCCTCGCCGAGAACATCGTGCACGGCCGCTTCAAGTACGCGCAGGTCGGCCGCCTCGTCTCGTCCTTCGCCGGCTACAAGGGCCGCGTGAAGAACTTCGGCGTCAGCTACCGGGGCATGGATCTCCTCAACAAGGAGATCACCGCGGGCGCCGTCGTCACCGCCAAGCGTCAGGAGGGCGGCGAAAATCTCGTCGACCTCGACATCTGGACGCAGGACGCCGAGGGCAAGAAGACCACGCCCGGCACCGCAACTGTAGCGCTGCCCAGCAAGGGATAGACCGCCGCTCCTGGCATCGTAGCGTGGACTTCAGTCCGCGCGATCGCCGACAGAAGTCCGAACGCCGCACGCAAGCTCCCCTTCCCCGCGGGGAAGGGGCCGGGGGTTAGGGACATGGGCGCTCTCGAAGGCAAGGTCGCCGTAATCACCGGCTCCGGTCGCGGCATCGGCCGCGGCATGGCGCTGCTCTTCGCGCAAGAAGGCGCGAAGGTCGTCGTCAACGACCCTGGCGTCAGCACCGACGGTAGCGGCCACGACAACGGACCCGCCGACCAGGTCGCCGCCGAGATCAAGGCCGCCGGCGGCGACGCCATCGCCAACTACGACACGGTCGCCACTGCCGACGGCGGCGAGGCGATGATCAAGGCCGCGCTGGACGGGTTCGGCCGCATCGACATCCTCGTCAACAACGCCGGCATCCTCCGCGACCGTATGATCTTCAACATGAGCGAGCAAGAGTGGGACGACGTCATCGCCGTCCACCTCAAGGGCCACTTCAACTGCACCAAGCCAGCTTCGATCGTCATGCGCCAGCAGCGATACGGCCGCATCATCAACATGTCGTCTACCTCCGGCATCATCGGCAACCCCGGCCAGGCTAACTACGGCGCGGCGAAGAGCGGCATCGCCGGCTTCACGCGCGTCGTCGCGAAGGATCTCGGCCGCTACGGCGTGACGTGCAACGCGATCGCCCCCGGCGCAGCGACGCGCCTCACCGCCACCGTGCCCGACGCCTCGCGCGAACTGCGTGCCCGCGCCGGCATCAGCGGCGCCGCCGCGAACCGCGCGCCGGCAATGCCACCGCTGCGCGACCCGGAGTACATCGCGCCGATGGCGGGCTATCTCGCCAGCGACGACGCCTGGAACATCAACGGCCAGATTTTTCACGTGATGGGCGGCATGGTCGGCCTAGCACACCACCCGACCCCCATGCGCACACTCTGGAAACCCGCTATGTGGACCCTCGACGAACTGTGCGAGTTGGTGCCGAAACAGATGCTCGCGGGCATCCCGAACCCAGCGCCGCCACCTCCGGATCTCGAGATCCCGGGTCGCCCGGCGCCTGAGGCTGCAAAATGACAAAGCGACTCGAAGGACGCACAGCAATCGTCACCGGCGGCGGGCGCGGCATCGGCCGCGGCGTCGCGAAGATGCTGGCCGACGAAGGCGCGAGCGTCGTCGTCAACGACTACGGCGTCGCCGTCGATGGCTCCGCGCCCAGCAGCGAGCCCGCCGAGCAGGTCGTCGAGGAGATTCGCTCCGCCGGAGGCAAGGCCGTCGCCAACGCGGACACCGTCGCTACCGTGGAGGGCGGCGAGAATCTGATCAAGACGGCGCTCGACAACTTCGGCCGCCTCGACATCCTCGTCAACGTCGCCGGCATCCTCCGCGACCGCATGATCTTCAACATGAGCGAGCAGGAGTGGGACGACGTCATCGCGGTCCATCTCAAGGGCCACTTCTGCACCACCAAGCCCGCATCGATCATCATGCGCCAGCAGCGATACGGCCGCATCATCAACTTCTCGTCCATCTCCGGCCTCGGCGGCCTGCCCGGCCAGTCGAACTACGGCGCGGCGAAGGCGGGCATCGCCGGCTTCACGCGCGTCGTCGCCCGCGACCTCGGCCGCTACGGCGTCACCTGCAACGCCATCTCGCCCGGCGCCGCCACCCGCATGACGGCGACCATCCCCTCGAACACCGGCGCCCTCCGCGCCCGCGCCGGCACCGCGCCCGTCGTGCAGGAAGCGCCTCGCGTATCGACCGTCCCGCCCATGCGCGAACCCGAGTACGTCGCGCCGATGACGGTATTCCTGGCGTGCGACGAAGCGTGGAACGTCAACGGCAAGATCTTCTACGTCAACGGCGGCCGCATCGCCCTCGCCCACGAAGAGTCGCCGATGCGCCAGATCAACAAATACGGCCTGTGGACCATCGACGAGCTCCGCGACCTCGTCCCGGCGCAACTCATGTACGGACTCGTGAACCCCGCCCCGCCTCCGCCGGACCTCGATCTGCCGGGGCGTCGCGTAGCGGCGAGCACCTAGCGGCGGTGCAACGCGACGGGATCGTACACGCAGCGCGGTGGCCGTTTGCCGCTGCGCTTGCATTCGCCGGGATGCTCACGGTGCTCCTTCTATTCGCAAGTCGGTCGATAGATCATCGCTATGCCGAGCTGCCGGATCCGCCAATGCGAGTAGGGCTACCGCCGGGGTACGACTATTGCGAGGCAAGCCCACGATCACAGACGGACTACTACTACCTCATCTGCGACCACCATCGCGAAGTAGAGTTCCCTGAGTCATTTTCGGCTCGATACTACGTGTGGATCTTCACAGCTGAAACAAGTTCGAGATTCGGATACGACGCTACCCGAGGAATCGCATCCGTCCGCGAACGTTGGATGGTCGACTATTTTTCGGATCGACTCCGTTCGGATCGACTCGAGCCCGATTCCCAACCATCGCTTGTCATCGATCCACGCATAGTCGACGGACGCGAAGCACTACAGTTCGTAGGAACCAGCAGAGTGCTGGTGGGCGGCGAGCATCCCCAGACGCGATTGTTGGTGGCTGGCCTTGCCGATGGGCGACTCGTTCAACTGCTCAACCAGTCGCAGAGCCCTATCTCCCCAAAGGATGACGCCGCGAACTTCCACGAGATCATTCGCGGCATCAAGTTTCACGAACCGAACTAGCCTCTACCCCACCTCCACCGACCCCGCCATCTCCAACATGTGCCGCGCGCCGAGATACTCCGCCATCTGCGCGAACTCCGGCCGCGGTCCGCGCCACCGCAGCGACTCCGCATCCGCAGCGATGTCGATCGCACTCCGCAGCGTCGCGAGGTCCTTGAACAGCAGCGCCAGCTCACGCTGCTGGTCGAGCGTCTGCGCCAGCACCGCCGCGCTGCGCAGCGACGGCAGATCCCACTCCGCCGCCGTCACCGGGATCGACTCGATGTGCTCGAACTTCGCCAGCACCGCCGATGCGGACTTCGCGCCCCAGCCCGGCAGCCCCGGAAAGCCGTCCGCGCTATCGCCGACCAGCGCCAGATAGTCGGGGATCGACGACGGCGACACGCCGAACTTCGCCCGCACCGCGTCCGCGTCGAGTATCTTCCGCGCGCGCCGGTCGAACTGCACAACGTGGTCGCCCACAACGCACTGCCCCAGGTCCTTGTCCGGCGTGCAGATCAGCACCTGCTCGGCGTAGCCGCTCGCAACCGCCGCCGCCGTCGCCAGCGCATCGTCGGCCTCGTACTCCACCATCGCCCACACCGCGACTCCGAGCGCCTCCATCGCCTCCTCCAGCAACGGAAACTGCGCAAACAACACCGGATCGATCCCCGCGCCCGACTTGTACCCGGCCCATAGGTCGTTCCGGAACGACTCGATCACATGATCCGTAGCCACGCCGATATGCGTAGCCCCGTCCTTCAGCATGTACAACACCGAGTTCACGACGCCGCGCACCGCCCCCACTTCCCGCCCATCACTCGCCACATGGCTCGGCACCGCAAAGTAGTGCCGAAATAACTCGTACGTCCCGTCGATAAGATGCACCTTCATCACGCTACCTTACCGCGCACGCCACCAAGCGCTACGCGCACATCCCACCCGAGGCGCGACGCGCGGAGCACAGCCGCCCCCGGCTGTGCGTTCGGCGCAGCCGGACCGTGGACGAAATGACTGCCCCGAGATAGTTCATTCGCGCCATGCGTCGGTACCGCACGGGCCCCGATACTCTCGACATGAAAACCCGGCTCATCGTGGCTGCGGTTGTCGCCTTCGTCGCCGTGGTCGGGGGCTGCATCGGCTTGGTTCGCGTCCGAAACGATCGCGTCACACTGGGCGAAGATGAATTTCGTGGACGTGTAGCGGATAGCCTGCGAACTGGGTCGTCGACAGAAGCGGACGTCGTCTCATTTCTTGACGCGCTCAAGGCGGAAGACCGTGATGACAAGGCGGTCATAGAGCACTATCCCGCGGAAGTCGTCTTGCAAGAGGAGTGCAGCCCTCGGCCATGTTCTCTTGTGGATCAGGGCATCGCGCCCGGGGTCATCGAAATAACCGCCCGCGTCTGGAACTCGGGGGTATGGACTCCGGATTTCTGCACAAACGCGTACATAGCCTTCTTCGTCTTCGACGATTCACACCGATACTCCCGGCTGATACTTAAGGATGGCGGATTCTGCCTCTGACGGTCGCCGAGCTGACGTAGGTGTTCTCCCCAATAGCTGCACCATCCGCCCACGTGCGAAGATCGCACTATGACCGCGCTCGCACCCGCCGCCCCGCCCACCACTCCGGATATCGCCGCCCTGCTGGCGCGGTATCTCGAAGTGCTCGAGGGCGAGCGCAACCTCTCGCGCTTCACGCTCCGCAACTACAACACCGACCTGCGCCACTACTTCGCGTACCTCGACGAGCAGCGCATCCTCCCGCTCGCCGTCACGCGCGTGCTCTTCCGCGGCTACCTCGCGTCGATGCAGCAGGCCGGCGTGGCGCAGGGCAGCGTCTCACGCCGCGTCAGCACCGCCAAGTCGTTCTACCGCTGGCTGCGGCTGAACGGCGTGATGACCGACGACCCGCTGGCCGCCGTGCGCGGCCCCAAGCAGGCGAAGCGCCTGCCGCACATCATGACGCTCGAACACATCACCAACCTCATCGCCGCCGCCGACGGCCCAAAGCCCGCCGACCTGCGCGACCGCGCCCTCCTCGAAGCCATGTACGCCGCCGGCGTCCGCGTCAGCGAGGCTGCGGGACTAGACGTCCACGACGTCGACCTCGACGCCATGACGATGGTCGTGCGCGGCAAAGGCAACAAGCAGCGCCTCGTCGTCATAGGCGAACCGGCCCGCGCCGCACTCGACCGCTACATCCGCAACGGTCGCGGCAAATTCCTCCAGAATTCCTCCCGAAATGTCGTCCCCCCTTCTCTAACAGGGAAGGAAGCCAGGGGGTTAAGCACCCCGACCACCGACCAACCACTCTTCCTCAACCGCAACGGCACCCGCCTCTCGCAGCGCCGCATACAGCTCATCGTGCGCAACTACGCGCTCGCTGCGGGCATCGACACGCGCGTGCATCCTCACCTGCTGCGCCACACCTTCGCGACGCATCTACTCGACGGCGGCGCGGAGTTGCGCGTCGTACAAGAGCTGCTCGGCCACAGCAACCCGAACACGACGCAGATCTACCTACACGTGACCGAGGAGCGTCAGCGCAGCGTCGTCGAAGGCTCGCTCGACGAGCTGGCGGGCGTAGAGATAGCGCGCCGAACACTCGCTCGGGAGCGCAAGCAAGCGTAGGACCATGGGCTGCTGAGATCAGGCGGCGCGGGCGATATCGGCGTCGTCCAGCGCGTCGCTCCACACCGGGCGTTCCGCTACGACGTTGAATATCAGATCGGCGAGCGCGACGACGACAGCGGCGTCCGGACGGAACGATGTCGGGGGCTGGCCCACGAGCAACACGGTGCCGCCCGCGCCTGGCGAGGTGCCTATCGGCTGGCCGACGAGCCATGCGTCCTTCGGCATCTCGCCGGCGATCGCCGCAGCATCCATCGTTCCACGCTCGGCGAGCCGCGCGAGCGGCGCTTCGAGAGCCGGATCATGTACGGCTACGACCGCCGTCGGCGTGCTGGTTCCGTCGCCGGAATCGAGCTTGATGATGCATGCGGTGAGCGCGAATTCCTCACGTGCCGCGGCGGCCATATCGTGGAGGGTCTCCTGCGGCGTGCGGCCGGAGCTGAGCGCGCGTCCCGCGCGTACGAACAAGCGCCACGACGCAAGCGATACGGCCGACCGCGATTCGGACTTCCGGCTGTGCTTCTCGCTGTACATGCGGCTATCGGCGGCGGCGAACAGCAACTGTGCGCTCTCGCCGTCCCCGGGGTACGTGCCGATGCCGAAGCTCCCAAGCATGGCGGGCTGACGATCATCGATCTTCACGCCGCGCAATGTCTCCTCGATCCCGCGCGCGATTTCGACGGCTTCGGCGCGCGATGTGCTCGTGAGCAACAGCGCGAACTCGTCCCCACCCAATCGAGCCGCGACGGCATCGGGACCACCGCTGCGTGCGAACACAGCAGCGGTCTCGATCAGCACACGGTCCCCAAACTGGTGGCCGAATGAGTCGTTCAGCACTTTGAAGTTGTCGAGGTCAGCGACCACGACGCTGATCTCATCGCCTGTCGCTTGCGCCTGGACCAGGGCAGCGTCGAGCGAGTTGTAGAACGCCCGCATGTTATAGAGCGCGGTGAGGGGGTCGCGGTCAGCAAGAGCGCGCAGCTGCTCGGTCAAGTGCGCCACTTCGTCGAGGCTCCGCTCCAGTACCCGTGCGTGGCCAATGCGCGTGAGCGTCGACAGCACGACGAAGGAGCCGAGACCAACGACAACCGTGGCGAGCTGCGAGACAGACGCGAGCGATGTCAGGTGTCCCCGGTGGATGACGAAGGAGCCGGCGGCGAGGGCGAGCGCGACCACAACGCCCGCAAGGCGCGCAATCAGCACAAGCCGCCTCACCTCACGACGAGCTTCCTCGGAAAGGGTCGCTGCCGACGTCATGCATGGATTGTCGGCATATCCCCTAAGGGGTTTCGCCCCTAGACGGCCAACGATTCGACGAATGTGCCCATCTGGGCGACAAGTGAATCCAACCCGGGCCACCAGGAGTGGTCAGCGCCCTCGACGATGACCGCCTGTCGCCGCCCGGCCGCCAATGCCTGCACGGCCGGAGCAGGCGCGATCCCGTCCCGATCGCCAGCCACGAGCAGCGTGGGCAGTTCGGGGTCCAACGGCGGTAGCAACGCCGACCCCACCGGCGGCGATACGAGCACGAGCGCAGCGAGTTTGGCATCGACCGCCACACCGGCCGCGATCATGGCCCCGAAGGAGTAGCCGGCCAGTACCATCTTTGCGCCGGGCGCCGCCGCACGGAGCGCCTCGAGCGCGGCCCGCGCGTCGTCGGCCTCGCCGCGCCCGTTGTCGTAAGTGCCCTGACTGCGGCCGGCGCCACGGAAGTTGAACCGCATCGTGGTCGCGCCGCGATCGGCCATCGCCCCGCAGATCGCGGTTACGACGTGGTTGTCCATGTCCCCGCCGTACTGAGGGTGCGGGTGCAAAACGAGCGCTGCGAGCGCGCCATCACCGTCGTGAATCGCGGCCTCGAGACTGAGTTCGCCGCTGGCAACGGTGATGCGGCGCTCTTCGAGCGCGCTCATCGGAGGTCCCGCCGCTCAGCCGCTGGCGGATCCTGTCGCGGGCCAAGGCCGAACATCCGGCGCCACCAAGGACTGCGGATGGAGTCAGCGGGCGTCTCCACCATCACGGCTTTCCAGTGCCCATCCGGACACTCCCACCGTGTGCGCATCACGTAGCTGCCGCTCCCGATGTAGCGGACGTCGCTGTCGCCGACCGCGCCCCTCACGGACAGATCGACGATCTCGTAGCAGCGGATGCCGCGGCCACGCAGGGACTCACCCTGGCGATGCATCCGGAGCACCGCCTGCGGAGTCATGTACGACGCAAACTTCGCGAAGTCGCCCGCCACGCGCGCCTGCGCCTGCTCTTCCACCGCCTGCCGCAGTGATGCTTCGTCCCCCACTCAGCCTCCCATCCGCACTACGAGCACCCGGTCGAGTCCGGCCAGGTCCTTCTTAGCGCACGCCTGCCCGTCGGGGAAGCACCGACCCGCGGCGGCGAGCAGGTACGCGCCCTGCGTCGAGCCCATCTCGGCCGCCAGTATCCCGCCCGGCACAAGATGCGCAGGCGCGGTTTCCAGCAGCCGCTCAATGGCCTCCGTACCAGCCGGACCGGCGACGAGAGCTTCTCGCGGCTCATGGTCGCGAATCTCCGGCCGCAGCGAGCTCCACTCGGCGGCGCTCACATACGGCAGATTGGCGACGATGACATTGAACACGCCCTGCCCGTCGAGCAGGTCAGCCGCGCGCAGATCGACGCGCGTCTCCACACGAGCCCGCTCTACGTTGCGCCGTGCGATGGCGAGCGCGGCCTCCGAAGCATCGATGGCGGTGACGCGCACCGCCGGCGCATTAGCTGCGATGGCAACAGCGATGGCGCCGCTGCCCGTGCCCACGTCGGCGATCCGCGTGGCGCTGCGGCTACGCACTTCCTCGAGCGCTATCTCCACAAGCATCTCGGTCTCCGGGCGCGGGATCAGTGCGCCGAGGCCGCACAGGATATCGATGCCATAGAACTCGCGGTGACCGACGATGTACGCCAGCGGCTCATGCGAAAGGCGGCGCGCGAGCAGCGCGTCGAAGGTCGCCCGCGCATCGCCGTCGACAGCGTCATCGAGGCGGGCGAGCAGGTGCGCACGATCGGTGCGTAGCACATCCGCCAGCAGCACGTCTGCTTCGAGGCGCGCATCGTCGCTCGATGCCGCACTGAGGCGCGACGCGGCATCGTGGAGCAGTTCGGCAATACGCATGGGCGTGCCCGCGCTCAGTGGTGCTTCTCGCGTGGTGGTAGCCCCGCAGCGGTCAACATCAGTTCACGAATGTCCTTCGGCTCCGGGAAGCGGCCATTCGTCGCCAGCTCCCAGACGATGGCGCCGCCGTACCGCACTGTGAACACGCCGCCAGACGACGGCACAAGCGCGATCTCTCCGACGATCTCCGGCACCACGTCGAAGAGTTCGCGTGCCATCCAGAACGCGCGCCCCTGAAAGCGGCACTTGGTGCAAAATTCGATCTCCAGCCGCGGCTTCTCGTCCGGCGTCGCCTGGTAGGCCGTCATCGCACGCCTCCTGCGACGCTCTCCTCCAACTCCTGCGCCTGCATGTTCGCCGAAACTGCGTCGATGATGTCGTCCATCTCGCCGTCCATGATGCGAGGCAGGTTGTGCACGGTGAGGCCGATGCGGTGGTCCGTGAGGCGATCCTGCGGGAAGTTGTATGTGCGGATCTTGTCGGACCGCTCGCCGGTACCGACCTGCTGCTTGCGAGCGCCGGAGATCTCGTCGGCCTGCTCGCTCTGCTTCTGGTACAGAAGCTTGGCGCGCAGCGCCGCCATCGCCTTGTTGCGGTTCTTCAACTGCGAACGCTCGTCCTGGCAGACGACGACGATTCCCGTCGGCAAGTGCGTCATACGAACGGCAGTGGCGACCTTGTTGACGTTCTGGCCGCCGGCGCCGCCCGAGTGGAAGATATCGATCTTGAGTTCGCCCTCATTGATGTCGATCTCTACCTCTTCGACGGCAGGCAGCACCGCGACGGTCGCGGTGGACGTGTGGATGCGCCCCTGCGCCTCGGTGGCCGGCACACGCTGCACCCGATGCGCTCCGCTTTCGTACTTCAGGCGTGAGTACGCGCCCTTCCCATGCACCTCGAAGACCACTTCCTTGATGCCGCCGATCCCGATCTCGTTGGCCGACAGCACTTCGATCGTCCACTTGCGCCGATCGGCGTAGCGGCTGTACATGCGGTAGAGGTTCGCGGCGAAGAGCGCCGCTTCGTCCCCGCCCGTCCCAGCGCGGATCTCGACAATGACGTCGCGCTCATCGCGCGGGTCCCTCGGTACGAGCGCGCGTTTCAGCTTCTCCTCGATGCCGGGCCGCTCGGCCGTCAGCCGGGCGATCTCTTCCTTCGCAAGCGCCGACATCTCCGGATCGGAGTCACCAAGCACCGAGCGCGCTTCGTCGATCGCCTTGCCGTTCGCCGCCCAGGCACGATAGAGCCCCACCACCTCGTCAATCGAGGCGCGTTCCTTCGCCAACGCCTGGAGCTTCTCGTAGTCGCCCGTAATCTCCGGGCGTGCCATCTCGGCCGTCAGCTCGTCGTAGCGCTGCTCCGTGGCTTCGAGTCGGTCAAACATCTCTCACACAAGCGGAAACCCCCTGCCGGAGGGGGTCTCGTCCTCACGCTCTATGGTAGCACCCGATCGATTCTGCATCGATACGCGAACGGCGTACCTACGTCCGGTCCGCCGAACGCGCGCGCATCTCGCGGTACAGATCGGCGTAGATGCTGGCCTCGCTGCCCTCGATCACTTGCGCTCCGCAGACCTTCGTGTAGAAATCCGCCGGGCCAACGCCGCCGATGATCGCGTAGGCGTACCCCATCTCGCGCATACTCTCGAGGCAGCGGAACAATAGCGACGCTCCAGCGCCCTTACCGCGCAGGTCTTCGCGTACGCCCGTCGGGCCAAAGAAGCCGCGCCGGCTACTCTCATACACGGCGAAGCCGGCGATCGAGCCTCGCTCGATGGCGACGAACCCCGTGATCGGGTGGCCGCTGCCGAACGCAAAGTCCGCCTCGGCGCCCAGTTCTCGCCGAAATGCTGCTTCACGAACGCCCGCAGCGCCGCGCGATCCCAGGCGTCTAGCCGGCGCACGGCAATACCGCTAGCCGCCGTGCGCACGTCGTACTGCGCGAAATCCGGCAGATCGTACAGGCGAACGAGCATATCTGGCATTCCGGTGCGCCTCCGTGCCGAAGTGTAGCGGTCCGCGAGATGGCGGAGACCGGCGGCCTCGAGATGGTACAAACGCACCCTGCCGCCAGAAATCGGCCTTTGCTACGATCCCCGCATGGCTAACGAAGAACGGCTCAAACGACTGCTGGAAATGAAGGATCAGGCTCGCCTTGGTGGCGGGCTCAAGCGCATCCAGGCGCAGCACGATCGCGGCAAGCTGACCGCCCGCGAGCGCCTCGACATCCTTCTGGACCCCGGCACGTTTGAAGAGCTGGACCAGCTCATGATCCACCGGGCCACTGAGTTCGGCATGGACGAGCAGCACTTCCTCGGCGACGCGGTTGTGACCGGCTACGGGAAGATCGACGGTCGCGGCGTCTTCGTCTTCTCGCAAGACTTCACGGTCTTCGGCGGTTCGCTATCCGAGGCGATGGGCGAGAAGATGTCGAAGGTGATGGACTTGGCCCTCAAGACGGGCGCGCCCGTCATCGGTATCAACGACTCGGGTGGAGCGCGCATTCAGGAAGGCGTAGCCAGCCTCGGCGGCTACGGCGATATCTTCCTGCGTAACGTCCTGGCTTCCGGCGTGATCCCCCAGATCTCCGTGATCATGGGACCGTGCGCCGGCGGCGCCGTCTACTCCCCGGCGCTTACGGACTTTATCTTCATGACGCAGGGCACCTCGCAGATGTTCATCACGGGCCCAGATGTGATCCGTTCCGTAACGGGCGAAGACGTCACGCAGGAGGAACTCGGCGGCGCCGTCGCACACGCGTCGCGCAGCGGCGTCGCGCATTTCGCTATCGAGACCGAGGAGGACACCCTGCTGGAGGTCCGCCGTCTGCTCTCGTTCCTGCCGCTGAACAACGTCGATGAAGCGCCCTCCGTGGAGACTGGCGATGACGTTGGACGCCGCTCCGACGACCTGCTGAGCATCGTGCCGGACGACGCCGCCAAGAGCTACGACGTGCGCGAGGTGATCAACAAGGTCGTCGATGCTGGCGACTTCATGGAGGTGCACGCCCAGTTCGCGCAGAACATCGTGGTCGGATTCGCGCGCCTCGCCGGGCACAGCGTCGGTATCGTCGCAAACCAGCCGCTATATCTCGCGGGCGTGTTGGACATCGATTCGTCACGGAAGGCGGCGCGCTTCGTCCGGTTCTGTGACGCCTTCAACATCCCGATCCTGACGTTCGTCGATGTCCCGGGCTTCCTGCCGGG
>JANNPX010000023.1:0-11909 GCA_031400455.1 Chloroflexota bacterium
CCAATTCGACGTGGCGGGTGAGGTCCATACAGTTCGCGTCGCCCGCTTCCGCCATGGTGCGAATCATCTCGATCCGTACGGGGTGGCCGAGCGCACGAAGCATCGTCGCAAGTCTATCGATATCGAGTTTGTTCGTCGCCATACCATCGTTATATTACGATGGAACGAGACTTGCCGGCAAGGCGTCTCGCCTCAGACGTAAAGGCTGCATATTCTGGATACCGAAAGAGAGGCAGCGTGCGGCAACTCACCTGTACCGGACGGCATCAACTCGAGTGGCAGGACGTACCCGATGCCGTCATCGAAGATCCGGGTGATGCGATCGTGCGGCCAATCGCCGTGGCGACGTGCGATCTCGATACGGCGATGCTCTCCGGTCGCGCGCCCGCATCGCCGCCGTTTCCGTTCGGGCACGAGTGCGTTGCTGAGGTGGTCGAGGTTGGCGCGGACGTGCGCGGCTTCGCGCCCGGCGACCGCGTTGTGGTGCCATTCCAGCTTTCGTGCGGGACGTGCGTGAGCTGCGCGCGAGGCAACACCGGCAGTTGCCGAAGCGTGCCGTCAGGCTCGGCGTACGGACTCGGGTCGCTCGGGCGCAACAACGCCGGCATGCTTTCAGACCTGCTGCGCGTGCCGCGGGCGGATCACATGCTGGTCCGGGCACCGGACGGAGTCGTTCCGGCGGCGATCGCCAGTGCGAGCGACAACATTCCCGATGGGTGGCGCACAGTGGCGCCGCAGCTCGCTGAGCGGCCGGGCGCCGATGTGCTGATCGTCGGTGGCGGCGCCGCGGGCATTCCGTTCTACGCGATCGATATCGCCCGTGCGCTTGGCGCGGGACGCGTCGACTACATCGATACCGACCGGCGGCGACTCGATCTTGCGGCGTCACTCGGCGCGTCCGTGTTGGAAGGCCCGCCGCCGCGCAAGCATGGCCGCTACCCGATCACGGTCGACGCCAGCGGGCAGGAGGCGGGACTGGCGTGCGCGCTGCGGTCGACTGAGCCGGACGGCATCTGCACGAGCATCGGCATCTATTTCAGCGAGACGACGCCGGTGCCGCTGCTGGAGATGTACACGAAGGGCATCACTTTCAAGACGAGTCGCGTGCACGCGCGGGCGTGCATTCCCGACGTGCTCGCGCTGGTCGCGGATGGTCGCATCCACCCGGAGCACGTCACGGGCGCGACGGTTGCGTGGGATGACGCCGCGGAAGCGTTGGCGCATCACACCGTGAAGACAGTGATTGTGCGAGACTAGCGCGATCAAGAATCCGTAGACAGGGAGAGAAATAATTGGATTACGAGGGGATCAAGGCGGGGCTGTCGAAGGCTGTGCCGATGAACACGTACCTGGGATTGGAGCTGCTGGAAGTCGGGGACGGGCACGGCGTCGTGCGGCTGCCGAACGACCCACGGATGCTCAACCACGTCGGCTCGCAGCACGCCGCCGGCCTGTTCGCGGCGGCGGAGTTCGCCTCCGGCGCTGCGATGACGGGCGCGCTGGCGGCGCACCTCGCGAACGCGACGCCGCTCGCCGCCGGGGCGAGCATTCAGTACAAGAAGCTCGCGAAGGGCCCGATCCTCGCGACTGCCCGGCTCGCCGAGTCGGCGGACGCCATCGCAGCGCGGTTGACCGCGGACGGGCGCGCCGAGTTCAACGCGGAGATCGCTCTGACGGATGAGCAGGGTGTCACGGTTGCGACGATGACGGTGCAATGGCACGTGCGGAAGCGCGCGCAGTAGGAGACACCGCGATGGCCCGATACGATCGCTCCATACAGATCGCGGCGCCGCCAAACATCGTCTGGTCGGTGCTGGAAGACGTCGAGGGGTGGCCCGAGTGGACGCTATCGATCCTGAGCGTCGTGCTTCAGAGCACCGGTGCCTTCGGCCTCGGCAGCACCGCTAAGGTGAAGCCGAAGGGGTTTCCCGAAAGCGTGTTGACAGTCACGGAATTCTCTCCCGGCCGCTCGTTCACCTGGGAAGGTCAGGGCGGCATCGGGCTGCGCATCATCGCGTCGCACGTGATCGAGCCGGCCGATGGTGGATCGCGTGTGACGCTGTCGATCATCCCTGCCGGTCCTGCGGCGCCGTTCGTTGGGTGGCTGGCGGCGCGGATGTCGAGGTCTAACGTCGATACCGAAGCCGAGTCGCTGAAGCGGCGCTCGGAGGGGCGAGAAGGCTAGTCGCTACCAACCCTCCGGGCCGTCGGGAACCCAGGCCATGCCGAGCAGCGAATCGCCGGCGTCGCGGTTGACGTGCTCGAAGACGCGCCATTCTTCCGGCTGTAGCTCCATCTCGAGCCGCGGGTAACCGATCGGCACGCCAGAGCCGTGGCACACGAACGTCTTGGGGTCGAACTGCGGCACGCCGTACGCGTCCGCGATCGCCTGGCCGACTTCCTGCTGCCACTCGGTCGGTTCGGCGTCCGGTTTCGGGACGTGCGTCGGGTTCTGCGTCATCAGGCGAAAGCTCACCGGGTGCGCCATCCGGCCGCACGTGATGAATCGGCCAGAAGGGGTGACGCCGGCGCTTCGCGCGGCCGCGCTCTCGAGCGCCACGAAGAGCCCGCGCCGGCGAAAGTCGTCGGCGATGCAGCAGATGCCCGCGAGGCTGACGACCGTAGCTGGCAGCCGTGGCAGATCGAGCAGGCGCATGTCGCTGAGCGCGAAGCCGGCGGGCGTATCGCCGTGCATGGCGATTGCCGCGAAACGCAGGTTGCCGAACGACTTCTGGAGGTAGGCGTGGTTCGCGTCACGGTACGCGATGTCGAAGAGCGCCATCATGGTCGCGACGTCGGTGTCGGTGAGTTCCGTAGTCGGCTTCGTGGTGATGGTGATGCCGGTGAGATCGGGTTCGCGGCGCATCATGCGGTCAGTTTGCATGACCGAGTCGTAGAAGCACAGCGCCCCGGATCAGGTGGCTGATCGGAGAGTCGCCGCGGGAGACAGGCGGAAGTAGCGCGTCAGAAGGGTTTGAATTCCGGCAGCCAGATCATCACGGGGATGAGGAAGAGGATGATCAGGCACATGACGATGGGGACGTTGTCGTCGAGGAGCCCCTGCAGCGCATCGGTGGTCTTCTTCTGCTTCTTCGACTTCAGCGATTCGATCTGTACGCGGTTGAGCGCATGACCGAGGATCGGGACACAGGCGAACAGGATGACCAGGTAGCAGACCTCGAGCGCCAGCAGCCATCCCGTCGTGAAGAAGTTGAACTCGGCGTCCGCCGCCAGGAAAACGCCCGTCGCGCCTACCAGGATCGTGCCGGGTAGCAGCAACAACTTGTGGCCGGTGCTCGCATCTTCGAATGCGAGGAGCTGGCGGTCGAAGTCTTCTTCGCGCCAGCCGCGCCAGAGGGCGACCATGACGGCGCCGAGGCCGCCCATCATCAGAAAGAGAGATGCAAAGTGGAGCGCGCTGATGATCTGGGTAGTGGTACTCACGCGCCGCCAGCCGCGACGCGTGGCCGCTCGGCGGAGAGGATGCCCGCATCAACACCGGTTCGCAACAGCTTCGCCGCGCCGATGAAGTCGCGGAACAGCGGCTGCGGCCGGTCCGGCCGCGAGCGGAACTCCGGGTGGAACTGCGAGCCCACCATGAACGGGTGGTCGACGATCTCGCAGATCTCGACGAGACTGCCGTCCGGCGACGTACCGCTCGCGATGAGGCCCGCGGCCTCGAGTTGATCGCGGTAGGCGTTGTTGAACTCGTAGCGATGGCGGTGGCGCTCGATGACCTCGTCGACGCCGTACGCGGCCGCCGCTTTTGTGCCGGGGACGAGCTTGCACGGATAGCCGCCCAGCCGCATCGTGCCGCCCTTGTCCTCGATGCCGAGCTGCTCGCTGAGCATACTGATGACGGGGTGCGGTGTCTGCTGGTTCACCTCGGTGGAGTTCGCGCCGATGAGGCCGAGGACGTTACGCGCGTATTCGATCACCATCATCTGCAGGCCGAGGCAGACACCCAGGTACGGAATCTTGTTCTCGCGCGCGTATCGCGCGGCCTCGAGCTTGCCTTCGATGCCGCGGCCACCGAAACCGGGGCAGACGAGGATGCCGTCAACGCCGGAGAGCAGCGAGCCAACGGGCTCCTGCTCCAGGCGCTCGCTGTGCACCCAGCGGATGTTCACCTTCACCAGGTGGGCGATGCCGGCATGGATCAGTGCTTCCTTGATCGACAGGTATGCGTCGTGCAGCTCTACGTACTTGCCGACGACGGCGATCTCAACGGCGCCCTGCGGGTTCTGCAGCCGCTCCACCATCTCGCGCCACGGCGCGAGATCGCGCGGCGCGGCGTCGAGGTGCAGCAACTCGATGACGTAGTCGCCGAGGTTCTCGTCCTGCAGGACGATAGGCACCTCGTAGATGCTGTCGACGGTGGGCAGCGAGATGACGCCGCGCTCCTCGACGTCGCAGAACAGCGCGATCTTGCGGCGCAAGTCCGCTGTCACCTCGTGGTCGGCGCGGCACAGGATGACGTCCGGCTGAATACCGGCGCTGCGCAGTTCGCGCACGGAGTGCTGCGTCGGCTTGGTCTTCAGTTCGTTGGTGGAGCCGACGTGCGGCAGGAACGTCACGTGGATCGAAAGCGTGTCCTCGGTGCGCTCTTCGCGCCGGATCTGGCGGATCGCTTCGAGGAACGGCTGCCCCTCGATGTCGCCCACGGTGCCGCCGACTTCGATGATCACCACTTGCGCGTCGCGGCCGATCGCGCGCACGTGCGACTTGATCTCGTTCGTCACGTGCGGGATGGCCTGGATCGTGCCGCCGAGGAATTCGCCCTTGCGCTCTTTGGCGATCACCGACTGATAGATCTGGCCCGTGGTGACCGAACTGGCCTTCGTCAACTCCTCGTCGATGAAGCGCTCGTAGTGGCCGAGGTCGAGGTCGGTCTCGGCGCCGTCGCTGGTGACGAAGACTTCGCCGTGCTGGTACGGCGACATCGTGCCCGGGTCGACGTTCAGATACGGGTCGAGCTTTTGGATGGAGACGGAGACGTTGCGGCTCTTGAGGATGCGGCCGAGGGCGGCGGTGGTGATGCCTTTACCGACGGAACTGACGACGCCGCCGGTGACAAAGATGTACTTTGGCATACTCTCCTGCGGGGCCGGGGGCAGCCACAAAACATGAAAGCGGCATCTCAGGGAATGCCGCCCATCAGGATTCTATCTGGCGCCGCCGGGGACGGGCAAGATCGTGACTGCCCGCACGAGCCTAGCGCCTCGGTCGCCGCTCAAGTCATCCGCAAGCCCTCCATACAGGTCGTCCAGAGACATGTCGTCCAGAGCGAAGCGAAGGACCTTGTCCGGTTTGGCACGCCGCACGGCTTCGCCGGTACGGAACACGTGCTGCCGGCCGACGGCGTGGGCTTCGACCCACGCCGCTTACCAAACGTCGTCGATGCTGAGGCGGTCCGCCTCCACCTCCTCGAACCACGCCGCCAGCTCCGCCCGCATGCGGAGGACGCGGGCAGGCTGCTCGGCAGCGAGGTCGTGCTGCTCCTGCGGGTCGGCGTCGATGTCGAACAACTGCGGTGGGGGCGGCGAGATGGGGCTGCGCTCGGGCTCCGGCGTGCGTGTCAACTCGAGGTGCTGCTCCGGCTGCGATTTCGACAGGATGTCGATCTGGAGATCCGCAGGCGATACGCGCATCAGCTCGTCGATGGCCGGCAGCACGAGCTTCCAGCGCCCATCCCGCATCGCAGCGTTGCACTCGCCGGCGGGTGTGTAGCGATTCCACTGCCAGAACCGCTGCAGCGGCACGTTCGCCGCATCGCCGCGCAGTAGCGGCAAGATGTCCACGCCGTCGACGTGCACGTCGCGCGGTGGTTCGACGCCAGCGGCCGCGAGCAGCGTGGGCAGCCAGTCCGTGAAGTGCACCATGTCATCGACCTCACGGCCACCCTCGAAACCCGCAGGCCAGCGCACGATCATCGGTACGCGGATGCCGCCCTCGAACACCAGCAGCTTTGCGCCGGCGAAGCCGCAGTTGAAGCGCCGCGAGTCCATCTCTCCGCTGCCCGTGAACTGCGGACCGTTGTCGCTGGTGAACAGCACGATCGTGTTCTCGGTGAGCCCGAGCCGATCGAGTGCATCGAGCACGCGCGCGACGCCGCGGTCCATGCTGCGGATCATGCCGTAGATGTGGCTGACCGCCGTTGTGAACTTGCCGGTGTCCCGGAATGGCGCGAGGTCGTCTTCGAGCGCGTGAAACGGGAAGTGCGGCGCGCTGTATGCCAGCGTCAGGAAGAACGGCTCCGCCGCTTGGCGCTCGATGAACTGCACCGCGGCGTCGGTGAGCACGTCCGTCATGTATCGGCCGTCGCTCGTCGTGATCGCCCCGTTGCGGTCCAGGCGATACTCGACGTAGTGCGACCATCCCCCGCTGAATCCGGCGAACTCATCGAATCCGCGGCGATTGGGATGGTAGCGCGCGTCGAGCGCGCCGTTGTGCCACTTGCCGACGAGCCCCGTCGCGTAACCGGCTGCGCCGAGGTAGTCGGCGATCGTACGCTCGCGCAGTGCGAGGCGATCGAGCCCGCGCTGCTCCAGCGTATCGAGTGCGCCGGTTCGGTGCGGATATCGGCCCGTGAGCAGCGCCGCGCGGGCGGGTGCGCACACAGGTGACGCGGAGTAGTGCTGCGTCAGGCAGATGCCTTCATCGACGAGATGGTCGAGCGTCGGCGTCTGCGAAATACCGCCGTTGAAGCAGCCGAAGTCGCCGTACCCCATATCGTCGGCGAGGATGAAGACGATGTTGGGGCGCGTCATGCGAGTCCTGGCACTGTCGTCTGCGATCAGCGGCCGCGGGTGCGTTCGCGGTCGCGCTCTTTGTCGACGAGCAGTTGGATCTGCTGAGGGTCGGGCACGCCCGCCATGCGGAATTCCTGAACGTCCGCGGCGGTCTGGCAAACGACGTCGCCGAAGTTGAACGTCGTGCGCAGGATGCCGTTGCGCTCGACCGTCATGTCTTGCACGTTGATCAGGTCCGCGCTGGAGATCTTCAGATTAAAGGGCGTGGTCTTCGTACTGTCGACGATGCGCTGGTTGGTGATCACCCATACGTCGTTGTGGTAGCGGTACCAGTTCAGCAGCGCGCGGACCGCCCAGTAGAGGATGTAGACGGCCGAAATGATCCAGAAGCCCTTCGCAACGTTCCCATCGAGCCCAGCGCTCTTCGAGACGAACACCGCCGCCGCAATCACCGGCACGAAGGCCAGTAGCGCGATGAAGATCGTGCGCGGCCAGAGATAGATCCAGTGCTTGCGAGAGACGGTCAGTACGCGCTCGTCGTCCTGCAGCGGGAAATGGAGCTTCGGACTCTTGCGCGGCTGTGCGGCTTGCGCCGATGCGTCGTTTGTCATGCTGCCTCCGTCGTGTGGTGCGCCCGCCGGGGGTATCGTGCCACTCCGGCCGATCGGTGACAAGTACGGTTCGCGTTCATAGCCGGAGAACACGAAGGGCACTGAGGATCTACCGGCGGTTCGAGATCGGGCGGATGGAGCGCGGGCGCCCTCGCCCGTAGCCCCGGCGGTTCACCGCAAGGCGCGACGAACACAAAGGCCCCGAGTAGCCTAGCTCGGGCGTCCGGGATGGGGCGGGCGCAACAAGTTGCGCCGCTACCTCGATCGGGGCGACGGCTTGGCGCCGGCAACGGTCGAGGGCGCCGTCCACTCGCCCGACTTGCCGCCGGACTTCCGCACCAACCGCACCTGCTCGATGCGCATCGCGCGGTCGACCGCCTTGCACATGTCGTACACCGTGAGCGCGGCGACCGTCACGGCAGTTAGTGCCTCCATCTCGACGCCGGTCTTGCCCGTCGTGCGCACGGTCGCTTCGATCTCGACGCAGGCGCGTGCTTCGTTCGGCGTCAGCGCGACGTCGATGCCCGTAAGCAGCAGCGGATGGCACATGGGGATGAGCTCGTGCGTGCGCTTCGCCGCCATCATCCCGGCGATCTGCGCGACCGCCAGCACGTCGCCCTTCGGCATTCCGGACTGCTGGATCAGCGCCAGCGTCTCGCGCCGCATGACGATGCGCCCGCGCGCCGTCGCCTCGCGCTTCGTATCGTCCTTCGCGGAGACGTCCACCATCTTCGCGCGGCCTGCGGCGTCGATGTGGGAGAGTGTGCCGAATGCTTCGTCGGAGTCGGTCATGGCGCTAGGGTATCACGGGATCTGCCGCGCCGTCCGCCCGCTCCGGCGATGATGATCCACTCGTTCCCTCTCCCCCTGAGGGAGAGGGGTGGCCGAAGGCCGGGCTGAGGGCTTCGGGCGGAGCGAGCGCGACACACCGATGTCATGCTGAGCAAGCGAAGCATCTTTCCCGCATGCAGGAGATCCTTCGCTACGCTCAGGATGACAACGTGCAGGCTCAGCATGACAATCTACTAGGGTTCTGGGCGCCGATCGCTCACCCGCCGATGTACGACATCTCGATCCTCGGCAGCTTCTCCGTCGCAGCGGAGCGCAGTTCGGAGTAGCGATCTTCACGCGCATGCCAGACGTCCGTGACGGCTGCCGTGATCGTGGCATCGTCGCTGCCGTCGCGGAGGAGAGCGCGCAGGTCCGTGCCTTCGGTGGCGAAGAGGCAGGTGTAGAGCTTGCCTTCGGCGGAGATGCGGGCGCGGCTGCAGTCGCCGCAGAACGGCTGCGTCACCGACGTGATGACGCCGACTTCGCCGACGCCGTCGGTGTAGCGCCATCGCCGTGCGACCTCGCCGCCATAGTTGGCGTCCGCGGGCTCCAGCGGCATCTCGGCGCCGATCATGCGGACGATCTCCGCGCCCGGCACGACGTCGTCGAGCCGCCAACCGTTGCTATGGCCGACATCCATGTACTCGATGAAGCGCACGATGTGGCCGGCGCCGCGAAAGTGTCGCGCCAGGTCTACGACCGTATGATCGTTGACACCTCGCCGCACGACCGCATTGATCTTGATCGGGCTAAGCCCGGCCGCAGCCGCAGCGTCGATGCCTTCGAGCACGCGCGCGACCGGGAAGTCGGCGTCGTTCATCGAGCGGAAGACGGCATCATCCAGCGAATCGAGGCTGACGGTGACGCGCTTGAGGCCGGCATCGGCCAGCTCCCGTGCCTGCGCCGCGAGCAGCGATCCGTTCGTCGTCAGCGCGATGTCGATGTCCGGGATCTCCGCCAGCATCGCGATCAGTGACGGCAGTCCGTGGCGCAGCAGCGGCTCGCCGCCGGTGAGGCGCAGCTTCCGCACGCCCTGTGCCGCAAAGATCCGCGCGACGCGTGCGATCTCTTCAAACGAGAGGATCTCCGTGCGCGGCAGAAACGCGAAGTCAGCGCCGAATACCTCGCGCGGCATGCAGTAGCGGCAGCGGAAGTTGCAGCGGTCCGTTACGGAGATGCGGAGGTCGTGCAGCCGCCGGCCCATGCGGTCGAGCGGGCCGTTGTCCGTCACATCATCCCGCTGCTTCGTCATCGGACATCTTTCTCAGCAGCACCAACGCCTTCGCGGCAGCGGCGCCGCGGTGGCTGATGCGATTCTTCTCTTCCGGCGACAGTTCCGCGCTCGTCACGCCGCGCTCCGGCACCACGAATATCGGGTCGTATCCGAAGCCGTTCTCGCCGCGCGGCTCGTGCGCGATACGGCCCTCGAAGACGCCATCGACGAGTTGCACATCGCTGTCGCCGGGCCGGGCGATAGCGATCACGCAGCGGAAGCGCGCCGTCCGCCGCTCGTCGGGCACGCCCCGCATCTCTTCCAGAAGCAGCTCGAGCTGCCGCGCCTCGGAGATGTTCGGGTCCGTCCGGTTACCACCAGCATATCGCGCGGAGAAGATTCCCGGGCGACCACCCAGGTGGTCCACCTCCAGCCCGGAGTCATCCGCAAACGCTGGTAGCCCGCAGGCCCGCGCCGCCTCGACCGCTTTGAGCGTAGCATTCTCCGCAAACGTGCTACCGGTCTCTTCCGGGTCGAAGTTGACACCGAGCTGGCGCGGCGTGACCAGTTCGAAGCCGCACCCGTCGAGGAGCTGCTGGAACTCGCGCAGCTTCCCCGGGTTGTTGGTCGCGATGACGAGCCGTCGCGTCAACGCGCCGCCGCCTGCGCCGCTTCGATGATCTGCCACGCCTGTGCACGATCTCCCCAGCCGTAGATGTCGACCTCGAGGCCTTGCAGCGCTTTGTACGTCCGGAAGAACTGGTCGATCTCGCGCTGCCAGTGCGACGCGATGTCGGCGAACTCGTGCACGTCACTGAAGCGCGGGTCCGCTATCGGCACGCAGATGATCTTGTCGTCGCCGCCCTTGTCGTCGCGCATCCGGAGCACGCCGATCGGCCGCGCGTCCAGGTAGCACCCGGGGACCGTCGGCTCCTCGACGATCACCAGCACGTCGAGATGGTCGCCGTCGTCGGCGTGTGTGTTCGGGATGTAGCCGTAGTCCGTCGGATAGTGGACGGACGAGTACAGCGTGCGGTCGAGCCGCAGTACGCCGCGCTTATCGTCCCACTCGTACTTGTTCCGGCTCCCGCGCGGGATCTCGATGAGTACTTCGATCGTGTCAGGCATGCTGCGATCGTACCAAACCGCTCGCGGCGTCACTCGCCCGTGAGGCGGAACGTCGCCAGCGGGCGATAGTGCGCGCCGTCCTCGCCGAGGATCGACTGCAGTAGCACGAACTCGCCGACGCGGAACGTGGGGAACTGCGGCGCGTCGAAGCGCCCGAGCGCGTCGTGGAGGCGGGCGCGATCCTGCGGCGTCGCTTCGTCGCGAACGCGAGCGAGCGTAATGTGCGCGTTGAAGTCGCGCTGTCCACGATCGAAACCGAGGGGCTCCAGCGCGTGCTCGACAGACTCCGCGAGATCGGAAAGCGCGCCTTCGTCGCCGCCCAGGCCGATCCAGATGACCCGTACATCGCGCCCGCCGAACGATCCGACGCCGAGCGGGGTGAGGTCGAACGGCGCGACAGTTTCGGCGCAGCCGGCCAGCGCGCGCTTGATGTCCAGTACGCGATCCTCCGGCGTGGCACCCAGGAACTCGAGCGCGGCGTGGATGCCTTCGGGCCGTACCCAGCGCAGAGCGGGCATCAGTAGCGTGCGCTGCAGTCCGTCGATCGTGAGGATGATTGTGCGCTTCACGTCGGGAGGCATGTCGACCGCGACGAAGAGTCGCAGCGACTTCGGTGCATCATCGATGGGCTGCGGCTTGGCCTTCGGCTTGCGTCCGAACATCGCTCGTTAGTGTAGGTCATCAGCGCCGGACGTCGCCTCTGCTAGGGTTGTGGCGAGAGCCAACGAGCGCCGCGATGTACAGCGCCGTGCGTACCCGCCGCCCGATCTAGATCGAGCGCGCCCATCTTGCGATCGTGCGCTTCAGCGTCCCTACGCGCCGCCCGCCGGACCCGCCGCCGGCACGTGATCGCCGGAACCCTCGACGCGAATCGTCGGGAGGTAGCGCACCAGCCAGCCGGGCGCCCACCAGTTCGCATTCCCCATGAGCTCCATGGCCGACGGGACCAGCACGAGCCGCACGACGGTGGCATCGATGAAGATGGCGAACGCGAGGCCGAACCCGAACAGCTTGAGGTCGCGCGAATCGCTGAGGACGAAGCTGCCGAACACGCATACCATGATCGCCGCTGCGGCCGTGATCACCCGGCCCGTCGCCGCCAGGCCGTCGGCGACAGCACGGGCGTTATCGCCGTGCTTGTCGTACTCCTCGCGGACGCAGGTGAGCAGGAACACTTCGTAGTCCATCGAGAGGCCGAAGACAATGGCAAACAGCATCATCGGCGCCCACGCTTCAATCGGTCCTTCTTTCCCCTGGCCAACGATGAAGTCGAACCAACCCCACTGGAACACGGCGACCATCGCGCCGAACGAGGCGCCGATTGAGAGCAGGTTCATCACCACCGCCTTGAGCGGGACGACGACGCTGTGGAAC
>JANNPX010000026.1:0-15432 GCA_031400455.1 Chloroflexota bacterium
TTTGCCTTGCACGCCTGCCCCCCACCTTCTCTCGGTGGTGGCGGTTGTGGTGGACGGGGCCGCCGGGGCCCCCCGCGCCCCGCCCGCCCCCGGCCGTGGCGGGATCGAGCGAGGTGAAACGGAACGCCTCGCGCGTCGGATCGTACGGCGACTCCGACGAGACCGCCTGCAGCTCGTCGCCGAAGATCTCGAGGCGGCTGCGGTTGTCCTGTGCGTTGACGGTGACGATGATCTGGCCGATGGCGCCGCTGCGGAAACGAACCGTAGCAGCGCAGGTGTCCTCGACGTCGATGGGGAGCTTCACCGTCGCGGCATCGGCGAACAGCGACTCGGGTTCGCCCATGAGCCATGCGAGCATGTCAATGCTGTGAATGCCGTGACCCATCGAGACGCCGCCCGCCTCCTTCTCCCACGTGCCGCGCCACCAGACGTCGTAGTACGCCTGCGATCGTTGCCAGAGCGTTTCGGACAGCCCGAAGCGCAGCGCGCCGAAGCGCCCGGCATCGAGCAGCGTCTTCACCTGGCGAGCGCCCTGGCCGACGCGGTGCTGGAAGACGCCGGAGAAGATCGCGCCGCCGCTGTCATGCTCAGCTGCTGCGATGGCATCGAGGCCGGCGAGCGTCGGTGATACCGGCTTCTCGCACAGCACATGCTTGCCGGCTCGCAGCGCACCGACGCTCTGCTCGACGTGCAGGAACGGCGGCGTACAGATGCTCACCGCGTCGACGGCAGGATCGGCGAGTAGATCCTCGACGCTGGTGTACGTGCGTTCGATCTCGTACGTCGCAGCCTGCGCCGTCGCGCGCGCCTCGTCCACGTCGGCGATCGCGACGACACGCGCCTGGTCGCGATTGGCGCGGCTGCGGTAGGCGAGCAGATGGCTGTGGGCGATATCACCCGCGCCAATGATGCCGATGCCGAGTCGATCTGCCATGTGGGAAGGTTATAGGTTGTGGGTTGTAGGTTCTAGGCGCGGGAGGACGAGGGTGCGCGTGTTCCGTCGGCGAGCGTCACGGTGGCGAGCACCTTCGACACGGCGGCGCATTCGCCGTCGTTGAGATCGAGGAGGGGTGGGCGCATGTGGGCGTTGGGGATGACGCCCATCTGGCGGAGGGCCTCCTTGAGGCGAGCACGGTAGTTGCGTACAGGTGGCGCGAAGAGCGCATCGGCCAACGGACGAACGGCCGCTTCGTTGATGCGGGATGCGGACTCGACATCTCCGGCGGCGAGCAGGCGGAACATCTCGATCTGCTCGGCGATGGCGATCGTGCCGAAGCCGATGCGCGCTCCCTCGCCGCCGAGCACGAACGACTCGAGAATGAAGTTGTCGTTGCCGGTGAGCAGCGTGATGCGACGCGGCGCTTCGTCCAGGATGCGGCGCGTCTCGACGAAGCGCACGGCGTCGAACGACGCTTCCTTGATCGCGATGACCGTCGGAATCTCGATCAGGCGCAGAAGCGTCTCGCGCGAGAACAGTACTCCGGCGAGCGCGGGCTGGAGTTGGAAGAGCACCATCGGTAGCGGCACGGCGTCGGCGATGGCGCGATGGTATTCGTACGGGATGTCGGGCGGGAGCCCTTCGCCGACGAACGCCGGGATCGGAAAGATGACGAGACCGCTCGCGCCGGCTGCCTGCGCATCGTGCGCGAGTTCGATCGCCTCGGACGTGTAGCGCGCGCTGATGCCGGCCAGCAGTGGCAGTCGACCCGCCACCTCGTCGGCGTAGATGCGCAGGACGTCGCGGCGTTCTTCGCGCGAGAGGTGCGGGCCTTCGCCGGTGTCCATGTTGACGGCAAGCGCGGCGAGGCCCTCGAAAGAGAGCAGCCAGCGGATGTAGGCGCGCAGGGCAGGCTCATCGATCTGCGCGCCGGCTGTGAGCGGCAAGAGCGTCGCCGGGATGAGGCCACGGAGGTTCAGTTCGGTCATCACGGACAAGTATACGGTGCCCTCACCCGGCCTTCGGCCACCCTCTCCCTCAGGGGGAGAGGGACGGCATCGATCAGTGTGCTGAACACGTCGTGTGGCTCGGTCAGCGCCAGCCTTCGGTGTGTTTGGCCTCCTTGAACGCGACGGCGTACTGACGGTCACGAGGGACGCAGCCCGTTGCGTACTGGCCAAGGTCGTTGTGTTTGGCGCGCATGAGGGCGGTGCAGTAGCTGACGCCGATGCACGACTTGTCGCGCTCCATAGCGCCGTGTTCGAGCGCGTCGGCGGCGAAGTCTGGATAGGCGAGCGCGCCACGGCCGAGGCCGACCATCGTGACGTTGCCGGAAGCGATGCTCGCCTCCGCGACATTGAGGGCGAAGTGGCGCAGCCAGGAGTAGCCGGTGCCGATGACCGGCAGATCGGGGTGCGCGTGCTGCACGGCCGCCGTCAGGCGCAGGTGGCGCTCAACGCCGGCGAGCGGGTGCTCGGGCGGGATGTAGCCGTCGATCGGTGGCTTGTCGAACGGGCGGCCGATGTGTGAGTTGTAGTACGGGCTGCCCATCGTGACGTTGACGATTGCCAGTCCGAGGTCGCGCAGCTCGCCGATAAGGCGCAGCGGCTCGACGAGATCGGCGCGCGACGGATCGGCCCCGTCTGTGCCCCATGCGTCGAGATACGGGCTGCTGACCTCGGTCGGCGCACCGATGCCGTCGCCCCCGGCGCGATGCGGTACGCCGTCGTAGACGTTCATGCGCGTCGCGAGGATCAGTGAATCGCCGACGCGGGCGCGCACCTTCGCGAAGACGTTGCGGACGAAGCGCGTGCGGCCATCGAAGTCGCCGCCGTAGCGGCCTTCGCGCGTGCGGGAGCCGAGCAGTTCGTTGAGCAGGTAGGTGTGGCACTGCTTGATGTCGACGAAGTCGAAGCCGATATCGCGTGCGAGCGCCGCTGCGTCGACGAAGTGATCTTCGAGTTGCTCCAACTCGTCATCCGTGATCAGATCGTCCGACGTGCGCACAGCATCGATCGCCGATCCATGCTGAGCGATGATCGGGCCGGCATGCGACCAGCGGCCGGAGTGGGTGAGTTGCAGACCGACGAGGAAGCCGTCATCGGTGCCGAAGCGTTCGCGGCGGGCGGCGCTCGTCTCATCGAGCAAACGCTTGAGCGCCGGCGCGGTGTGCGGCGAGATGAGGAGTTGGCGCGGATTGGCGCGTGCCTCCGGGACGACGGCGGTCGCCTCGCCCCAGAGCAGCGCCGCGCCGCCCTGCGCGAAACGTCGCCAGCGGCGGAACGTCAGTTCGCCGGGGGTGCCGTCGAGGTTGCCGTCGCAGCCCTCCATGGGGTGGACGGCCATGCGATTCGACACCGTGCGCGTCCCGATGCGAACTGGGTCGGCGATGCGCGTGAGATCGTCTGAGACGCCGATGCTGTGGCTGCGTTCGGCGATGTCGGCGCGGAGTTCGTCGAGCGTGCGGTATCGAAAGTGCGCCATGGGGGTAGGGTATCAGCGTCTCGCGCGAGACGCGTCCGAATGCGGTTCGAGACGCTGTCGCGCTGAGCGGGCGCTGTCATGCTGAGCGTAGCGAAGCATCTTGCTCGGGTTGGTGCATCGGTGCTGGCCCGGGAAGATCCTTCGCGTTGCTCAGGCTGACAGGGGCTCCGGTCCGGGGACACGGGCGAGGGTCGCGCCGCGGTTGTCATGCTGAGCGTAGCGAAGCATCTTGCTCGGGTTGGTACTTCCGGGCTGGCCGGGGAAGATCCTTCGCCTTGCTCAGGATGACAGCGAACGACGACTCGGCTAGTGAACCAAGTAGCGTGCGCAGTCGCCGTGGGCACGCCACGGCGTGCCCCTACCTCTTGCGACGAGCGGCGCGATCGGTTAGATCAGGTCGCCGCCGGCGGCGGAGGCGGTGGTGCCGAACTCCTTGTACGCCTTGATGACGTTGCGACCGACCGTCCAGCGGTGCACTTCGTCCGGGCCGTCCACCAGGCGCTGCGACCGGATGCTGGTGTACCAGCGGGCGAGCGGGGTGTCTTCGCTGTAGCCCAGCGCGCCGTGAAGCTGGATCGCGGTGTCGACGACCTTGTGCACCATGTGCGCGAGGAACACCTTGGCGATCGAGTTCTCCTGCCGCAAGTCGAGGCCCTTCTCCGCCTTGTAAGCGATGTGCAGCAGCATCAGGCGCGCCATGTACAACTCGCTGGCGCAGTCGGCCAGCATCCACTGCACGCCCTGGCGCTCCGATAGCGGCTTGCCGAAGGTCGAGCGTTCCGTGACGCGCGCGGTCGCCATATCGAGCGCGCGCTGCGCCATCGCGATGTTGTGCATGCCGTGGCGCAGGCGGCCGTAGGCGAGGCGGTGCTGCCCCATGTTGAAGCCCTGGCCCTCGCCGCCCACGATGTTTTCGTTCGGCACGATCAGATCCTTGATCTTGATCTCCGCGTGGCCGCCACCGAGGATCTCGCCGAGGCGGCTTTCGCCGGCCATCGTCTTGATGTTGCGCACGATTTCGTAGCCCGGGTTCGGCAGTTCGACGAGGAACGTGCTGAACTGCTGGTGGCGCGGCGCATCAGGGCTCGTCTTCGCCATCACCATCGCGATATCGGCGACGGAGGCGCCGCTGCTGAACCACTTCTCGCCGTTGATCACCCAGTTGTCGCCGTCGCGGACGGCGCGCGTCTGCATGCCGGTCGCGTCGGCACCCGCTGCCTTCTCGGTCATCGAGTAGCAGATGCGCTTCTCGCCGTTGAGAAGCGGCTTGAGATATTTCTCTTTCTGGAACGGCGTGCCGTGCACGAGCAGCGTCAGCATCGTCGCGTCGTCGGGGCCCTGCGTGTTCATCGCCAACGCGCCGAGGTAGCTCTCGCCCAGTTCCATCTGGACGAGCGCGTTCGCGAGCGGGCCGAGGCCCATGCCGCCGTGCTCGACGGGAATGAACGGGCACCACAGGCCCTGCGACCGGGCCTTCGTCCGAAGCTCGCCGAGCACTTCCTTATAAGGGCGCTGCTCAAGCTGCTTCTCCGCCGGGATGCACTCATCGTGGACGAACTTGCGGACGCGCTCGCGGACCGCCTTTGCGTCTTCCGGGATCTCGAAGTCGATCATGCTGCTTCCTCCATATGCCGCGTTCCCGCGGAGCTAGCCTGTTGTGCCACCTGAGACGACAAGCTGCGAGCCCGTCGTGAAACTCGATGCATCCGACGCGAAGTACAGCGCGGCGCCGACGATCTCTTCCGCCTCGCCTCCGCGTCTCAAGAGGATACTGCGCGAGGCCTGCTGCTTGAAGGCTTCCATATCCCACGCCTTCGAGATGTCTGTGAGGAACGGTCCGGGCACGATGCAGTTGACGCGCACCTTGGGTGCGAACGCTCGCGCGAAGCCGACGGTCATGTTGTTGATGCCGGCCTTGGCCGCGCCGTACGGGATCGTGTTCGCGCTCGGACTCTGCGATGCCGTGCTCGAAACGAAGATAATCGAGCCGCCATCGCCCTGCGCCATGCGCGTGCCGACGATGGAGCTGAGGCGAAACGGGCCTTTCAGGTTCACATCGAGCACTTTGTCGTAGAGCGCCTCGGTGACGTTGCTGACGTGATCGTAGATGGGCGAAAGGCCGGCGTTGTTCACGAGCACGTCGATCTTCCCGAAGTGCGCGTACGCCGTCTCCGCAAGGCGATCGAGCTGATCCCATTCGCCGACGTGGCAAGCTACTGCGAGTGCGTCGCGGCCGGTGCTGGCACGGATCTCGGCGGCCAACTCTTCGCAGTTGTCGAGTTTGCGGCTGGCGATGACGACATCGGCTCCCGCGGCGGCGAAGGCGCGCACCATCTCGCGCCCCAGCCCGCGGCTGCCGCCCGTGACCAGCGCCACCTTCCCGGATAGATCGAACATCTCAGCCGTGCCCATATCAGGTTCCCAACCGCACGCACCAACGAGCGCCTACATCAGGCGCCGCGTCCCGCTGCACAGACGATCGTGAGTATGGGGGATGGAGTGCTGAGCCGCTAAGGCTCGCGTCAGGGCCCCTGGACCGGGTGCCGTTCCTGCTTTGAAGTCGGAGGTGTCGACGCGATCGATCTCCGCTCTTCCCCGACGAGCTGATGGACGCGCTGGCGCGTGAGGCTGAAGTGCTCGGCCAGCCGCGACTGGTCGCCCGGCGCGAGAGCGCCGCGATCGAGCAGGTACCGGATGATGGTACGCAGCTTCGCTATTCGCTCGCGATCCCGCTTCGCCACGACCTTCGCCTCCAAATGCTTCGACTCTGCGGCCCGAATCTGCGCCACGAAAAAAAGGGGGCTCGGTATCCCGAACTCCCTTCGCTTCGGCGCTTTGGTGCTTGCATCCCGCACCGCGCCTGACCGTGTCTCTTGTTCCCGCTCAACCGAGCGGACGTCCCGCGAACCTGCCGCTACCGGGTGGGGTCGCAGTTGTTACGTTACAGCCTACCGGAAGGATCACATTCGCCTCGGTCCATGGGCGCCGCCGGCATACTCCATCCTGCGCCGAGCTTGGCTCTGGTACATTCGTCCGATGAGCAGCTTTGGCGAATGGGTCACGCGCGACGGGCTGCCGGCGTTCGGCTATCGCGCGGCGTCCGCCAGCGAACCTCAGCACCTCCTCGTCGGCAATCGCAGCATCCAGCTCTGCGCAAGCGCGGATGGCACGACGGGGCTGTGGGACGAGCGCCACGGCGGCCGCTGGCTGACGCTGGGCGAGCCGTCCGGCACCGGATCTTCGAGCATCACCGAGGCCAACGGCCAGCGATGGGGCAGCTCGAGCGGCGAGTGGCCATCCGGCACGGCGCCCGTGCGTACGTTCGGCCCAACATGGTTCGAGGTCGCGTGCCAGTACGACGGATTGGTGCTGGAACGGAGGACGCTCTGTCCGGAGGGCGAGGCACCCTGGGTGCTGGTGCGCGTGCAGCTGCGAAACACGAGCGGGCGGCCCCGGCGCGTCGAGCATGTCGAACGCTGGTCAGTCGTACCACAGTTCGTGAACATTGGTGCGCGTCCGGAGCAGCGCACGGATCACGCACGCGCCGGCGTGCGCTTTCGCGTCGAATCGCAAGGTGATGGGCTGGCCGCCGTCGAAGAGCGCACGCCCGAAGCGGCGGCGCTGCAAGAGCACCGCTTTCCGCGCGTATTCGGCCCGGAACTGACGATCGTACTCGAGCCGCTCGGCGAAACCGCGGCACGAGCCATGCGTTCCGATGCGCCGCATCCCATCCTCGCGCTGGCGAGCGAGGTCGTCCTCGAGCCCGGCGCCGAGGCGACCCTCTGGTTCCGCTTCGGCGCGGAGGACGGAACCGTAGTAGGCGACCCGGCCGCGGTGATGGCTGACTCAATGATGCGATTGAAGCGCCGGCTGCCCCGCGCGGCATCGTCGAACGCCGCTGAGGCCGAACGCGAGATCCCGTGGCACGCCGCGATCCTGAGCGGTGGCGCCTGCCGGGACGAGGTGCTGGGACATCACACGCTGAACCAGGGGTCGGCGTACGCGTACCGGATGGGGTTCAACGGCGCGGCGCGCGACCCGCTGCAGCACGCGATGCCACTCGTGTATATCGAACCCGACCTGGCGCTATCGGTGCTGCGCAACACGTGCTCGTGGGCGACGCCTGAGGGTGACATGCCGTACGCGCTCGACGGGGCGAAGCGTTTGTCGACGGAGCTGTTCCAGCCGTCTGACCAGAACCTGTGGGCGCTGTGGCTCGCCGCCGAGTATGCCGCCGCGACGGGCGATCTCCGCGCGTTCGATGCGCCACTTGCTTACCACCCGGCGTACGACGCCGCGACTGTATCGCTAGGGGAGCATCTGCGGCGGCAGTTCTTCTACTTCAAGGACATCATCGGCACGGGCGAGCACGGGCACGTGAAGATGCGCAACGCAGACTGGAACGACGCGGCGATCGCGCTGTCCGGCGTGAGCCGCCGCGTGATGATTGAGAACGGCGAGTCTGTACTGAACTCCGCCTTTGCGGCGTGGGCGCTGCCGGTGTACGCCGGGCTGTGCGAGCGGCTGGGCGACGAGTCCACGGCAGCGCAGGCGCGCGCGCTCGGCGAGCAGCTGCGCGAGCGCGTCGCGGGCGAGTGGAACGGGCGCTGGTTCCGCCGCGCGTACGTCCCCGGCAAAGGCGCGCTCGGCGATGACGACTGCTGGCTGGAAGTGCAGCCGTGGGCGATCCTTTGCGGTGCCGCGGACGACGAGCGTGCGCGGGAGCTATTGCACACGATCGATCAGCAGTTGCGCACGAACGCACCACTGGGCGCGCGGCTGCGATGGCCGGTGCCGCCGGAGGGCGACATCATGGGCCCGCCCGGCGAGGGCACCGCGGGCGGTAGCTGGTTCTCGATCAACATGACGCTCGTGTGGGCGGCGGCGCGCCTGATGCCCGAGCTGGCATGGGACGAGTGGCGGCGCATGACGCTCGCCGCGCACACGGCGGCGTACCCCGATATCTGGGAAGGCACGCTCTCCGGCCCGGACGCGTACAACTCGCCCGAATCGCCACGCGCGGGGCATACGTGGGGCACCGAGATGCTGTCGATGCAGCAGTTCCCCGTGAACAACATGCACAGCCACTCGGCGCCATTGCTCGCGTACCTGCGTCTGCTCGGCGTCGAGCCGGTACGAGACGGCGAGTTGTTCGTCGGCGGAGGCGGCTCATTCGAGAGCGAAGTCTTCCGGCTTGCGGCCGACGGTCACGGGTCGGTGCGCGCCGCGGGCATGATGCTCGTGCGCTCGCAGCACGGCGCGGCGGATGGCGGGCCGGGCACGGTCAGCTGGTAACAGGATCAGGAGCTCCTACATATGCACATCGGCATCGCTGAAACTGAGGAAGAGAAGCGCGCGGTCTACCGCCTTCGCTACGACGTCTATGTAGAGGAGATGGGACGCTACCAGACCGTCGCCGACCACAAGCAGCGCATGCTGTACGAGGACTGCGACGCACACAGCCGCATCTCGTACGCCGCGATAGATGGCGAGGTCGTCGCGACCGCGCGCCTGACGTGGGGCGGCGATGCGCCGATTCCGCAGCGCATGATCGATCAGTACGGACTCGCGCCGTTCCTCGCCGAATTGCCGGCTTCGGCGATCGCGGTCGGCGAGCGGGCGATGGTGCGGCCCCACCTGCGCGGCACGGACCTGCTGCTGAAGCTGATGCGCGGCGGCATGCAGTTCGCCAACGAGAACCGCATCCAGCTCGTGTTTGGCGACTGTGAGCCGCACCTGCTGAATCTCTATCTCGGTCTCGGTCAGCGCACCTACTCGAAGACGAACGTCAACAGCGCCGAGGCCGGTTACCTGATCCCTCTCGTGCTGGTGATTGAGGACGTCGCGTACATGCGGCAGTTGAACTCGCCGTTACTCGAGTCGATGCGAGACTTCGGAGACGACGCGCGTATCCCCGCCTGCATCCAGCGCGCTCTCGCCGAAGGTAGTGCCGTGATGAGCCGCAGCCACACGACCTCGGCGTCCTACTGGGGCGAGGTGCACAGCGCGCTCAGCGAGCTGGAGGCGAACCGCATATCCGCGCTCGATGGGTTCACTGAGGACGAAGCGGCGCGCTGTTTGGAGAAGAGCACGATCATCGAATGTCAGAGCGGGGATCGCGTGCTAAAGCAGGGCGGCGTGGCGCGCAATCTCTTCGTCGTGCTCGACGGCACGCTCGAGGTGCGCGAAGGTGACACCGTGCATGCGGTACTCGGCGCGGGCGACGTGTTCGGTGAGATGGCGTTCCTGCTGGAGCGGCCACGCACGCGCGATGTCTACGCCGTCACCGATGGTGTGCGCGTCCTCAGCCTCAGCGAGGCGAATCTGCGCCTGATGATCAAGAGCGATCCGGCCGTCGCGGCACACCTGCTGTTGAACATCTCGAAGATGCTCTGCCTGAGGATTCTGCGGGAGCGTTGATTTCTAAGCGCCGCGCGTCGAGTCCGCCCCGCCAGCCACGGCACCGCGCGCACTCTTGACGGCGCCTGATTCCCGGTAGCCCGCGGGTTTCCCTATAGTAAGGCTCCCGGGCGGCGTCCCCGGGATTAGGCTGTGGAGTGACGGCGATGCAGTGTTCGGCCTGTGGGCGCGACAACCCGGAAGGCTTCAAGTTCTGCGGTGAGTGCGGAGCCGCACTTCGCCAGGAATTGACGTGCCCGGCGTGCAAGACGGTGAACGCCGCGGGCCTGAAGTTCTGCGGCGAGTGCGGCGCGTCGCTTGCGGCCCAATCGGCGCCCGCAGCCGCGTCGGAAGCGGCACCTGCTCGTCCGCTTCCCGCATCGTTCGCGGGCGGGCGGTACGCGGTGCGGCGCTTTCTCGGCGAGGGCGGGCGCAAGCGCGTGTACCTGGCGCACGACGAGAAGCTCAAGCGCGATGTCGCCGTCGCTGTGATCAAGACCGACGGGCTCGACGCGCAGGGGCTCTCGCGGGTCAATCGCGAAGCGCAGGCGATGGCCAAGCTCGGCGACCAGCCGAACATCGTCACCATCTTCGACGTCGGCGACGACGCCGGGCAGCCCTACATCGTCAGCCAGTACATGTCCGGCGGCGCCGTCGATACGCTCGAGATGCCGCTGCCGATCGAGCGCACGCTCGAGATCGCGAAGGGCGTGTGCCGCGGGCTCGCGCACGCACACAAGCACGGCGTCGTCCACCGCGACCTCAAGCCGGGTAACGTGTGGCTCGCCGCCGACGGCACGGCGGAGATCGGCGACTTCGGATTGGCCGTTGCGTTCGAGCAGTCGCGGCTGACTATGCACGGCATGCTCGTCGGGACGGTGGCATACATGCCACCGGAGCAGGCGCTGGGCTCGGAAGTCACGCCGCGCGCCGACCTCTACTCGCTGGGCTGCATGCTGTACGAGCTGATCACCGGCAAGCCGCCATTCACGAGCGACAATCCGACCGCTGTGATCAGCCAGCACATCAACACGCCGCCGGTCGCGCCGTCGTGGCTCAGCGACGCCTGTCCGCAGGAGCTCGAAGACATCGTGCTGCGGTTACTAGCGAAAGATCCGTCCGAGCGCCCGGCGTCCGCCGACGAAGTGCTCGCGATGCTGGAGCGTATCGACCCGGCGGGGAAAGCGGCGACGCACTCCGACTCCAACGTCCTCGACCGGCTCGCGCTCGGCGTATTCGTCGGACGCGAGAGCGAACTGGAGCGGCTGCGGAAGGCGTTCGACAATGCCGTCTCGGGCCACGGCGGGCTGGTGATGCTCGTGGGCGAGCCCGGCATCGGCAAGACGCGGACGACGCAGGAGTTGGAGACCTACGCCAAGATGCGCGGCGCCCAGGTGCTGTGGGGCCGCACGCACGAGTCCGCCGGGGCGCCACCGTACTGGCCGTGGATTCAAGCCGGCAACCAGTACGCCGCCGCGCACCAGGATGATCTCGCGACCGTCATAGGTCCGGAGATGACGCCGGACGCGATCAATGAACTGACGCGCATCTTCCCCTGGCTGTTGACCGGCGTGAACGTCACTGCTCCGCCCGAGATCTCCGATCCCGAGGTAGCGCAGTTCAAGCTGTTCGACGCCTACGCGCAGTATCTGCGGGCCATCGCCGCGCAGGCGCCGCTCGTCATCGCGCTCGATGACCTGCACTGGGCCGACAAGCCGACGCTGCAACTGCTCCAGCACATCGCGCGCGAACTGTCCCGCATGCGCGTGCTGATCGTCGGCAACTACCGCGACACCGACATCACGCGGCAGAGCGCGCTCTCCGAGACGCTGGCGTCGCTCAACCGTGAGTCCGGCTTCGACCGCATCGTCCTGCGCGGCCTCTCGCGCGACGAGGTGGCGGCGTACATCAAGGCGCGCGCCAACGTCGAACCGCGCAAGGACGTGCTGGACCGCATCTTCGAGGAGACGGAGGGCAACGCCTTCTTCCTATCGGAGGTCGTGAACCTCATGGCGCAGGAAGGCACGCTCACCAAGACGTCGATCTCGGATATCGCGATCCCCGATGGCGTGCGCGAAGCGCTGGGACGCAGACTCAACCGGCTGTCCGAGGAGACGAACGAACTGCTGCAGATCGCGGCGATCATCGGGCGCGACTTCACCTACGACACGCTGACGCTGCTCGGCGAACGCGAGGACGACGCACTGCTCAAGATGATCGAAGAGGCGCTCGAAGCGCGCGTGATCGAAGAGACGGATCAGCCGGGGCGCTACCGCTTCACACACGCGCAGATGCAGGAGACGCTGCTCGCCGAACTATCGACGACGCGCCGCGTGCGGCTGCACGGTCAGGTGGGCGAGGCGCTCGAGAAGCGCTACGGCGCCAACGCAGAGGAGCGCGCCGGCCGCCTGGCGATGCACTTCAGCGAGGCCGCGACGCTCTCGCCGCGCTTCGGCGAGAAAGCGGCGAAATACTCCGCCATGGCCGGACGGCAGGCGCTCGCGCAGTCGGCGTACCCCGAAGCGGCACGTCATTTCCGCTCCGCGCTCTCCGCTCGCGAGGGACAAGAGATCGACGAGGAAATGGCGGCGCTGCTAGCCGATTACGCCCGTGCTTCGTTCGCGACGAACGAGGGCCGCGAGGGGTGGCGTTCGACGCGGCAGGCGTTCGACTACTATGAGAAGACTCGCAACATTGCGCTTGCGGTGAAGACAGCCCAGCTTCCCGGCAGCGACTCCGGCGAAAGCTGGACTCGGATGCTGCAGCGGGCACTGGCGCTGGTCGAAGAGGGTTCGCCCGAATATGGTGACCTCAACGCCGCGCTGGGAGATTCTCTCATCTTCAGCAACGACGACGCGACAGCGCAGGCGGCGTTCAGTCGTGCTCGTGCAGTCGCTGAGCAACACGGACTCAAGCACCTCCAGCTCACGATTCTCCTCAACGAAGCCTACGCGGACTTCCATCACTTCCGGCCCCGCGACATGTATCGAAGATCTCTTGAAGCTGTGGCGCTTGCGCGTGAACTCAACCGGCCACACTCGGAGTGGAGGGCGCACTGGTACTGCGCGTGGAACTGTGACGCTGCCCTGCGCGACGAGTCACGCGAGCATTCGCGCGAGGCACGTGGCTTGGCCGACCGTTCGCGCAACTGGAGGATGATCCGGACGGCCACCGAGTGCCAGGGTCTGGTGGCCGTTCTGGCCGGTGATTGGGAAACCGCACGCGAGGCGAATGGCCGGGGCCTCGAGATCGACGCCCGCTCGACGAACAACCTCCTTTATTTCGCAGAGACTGAGCTGCAGACGGGGAATCTCGCGAAGGCCGCGGAGTATCGCGCCCGCCTTGAAGAAGTGATGAACTCGCCACGCAGCACCGGCGATCTGTCGGCCTTCCCGGACCTCACGAGTTGCCTCGGGATGCACGCATATGTGACCGGCTCGCATGAGCACCTCGCGCAGATAGAACAGATCGGACAGATGGTCGTGGACGCCGCGATCACCACACCTACTGCCGCAAGCCTCGCGTATATGGGTCTCGCGGTGCGGGCGTTCCTCATGGCAGACCGGGAGGCGGCCCGCGAACAACTCGAGCGCCTTGAGCGCTTCGCCGGGTACTGCATATGGGGCCTCACGACCGACCACGTGCGCGGGCTGATGTTCGAGACGCTGGGCGAAATCGACGATGCGCTCAACGCAATCGAGGCGACACTGGCCTGGCCGCAGACAGGCTACGGGTTCCGGCCACTCTGGTCATGGGCGGCGTACGACTGTGCCCGCATCCGCCTCCACCGTGACGATCCGGGCGACCGCGAGCGGGCGCGCACGCTGGTCGACGAGGCGCTGGGCCACGCGCAGAAGCTCGGCATGCGGCCGCTGATCGACAAGCTCGTCGCACTGAAGCTGCAGGATCAGGGCATCAGCACGACCACCGACATCTACACCTCGATCGACGTCGTGGCGGAGAGCGTCGGACGCGAGCGCCCGGAGATCGCCACGCACGCCGCCCCTGACGGCACCGTCACGATCATGTTTAGCGACATCGAGGACTCGACGGTGCTCACCGAGCGCCTCGGCGACGGCGCGTGGCAGGATCTTCTGAACAAACACAACGCCCTCATCCGCGAGCAGCTCCGGGCGCACGGCGGATTCGAAGTAAAGACCATGGGCGACGGCTTCATGGTTGCATTCCAGTCCGCACGAAAAGGGCTGGAGTGCGCCATCGCGATCCAACGCGCGTTTGCCGACGGGCTGTCAGAAGTCGGAAATCGGAAGTCGGGATCCGATCAACCCGCCCGACCTCCGACCTCCGACCTCTCACCGCCCGTGAAGGTCCGCATCGGGCTCCACGCGGGCGAGGTCGTCAAGGACGGCGATGACTTCTACGGCAAGAACGTGATCCTCGCGTCGCGTGTCGCGGGCAAGGCGATGGGCGGCGAGATACTCGTGTCGGCGCTTGTGCGGTCGCTTGTCGAGAGCAGCGTCGGCGGCGACACGTTCGTCGAGCCGCGCGAGGTGGAACTCAAGGGACTCAGCGGCATGCACACGGTGTACGGCGTCCGGTTCGACGGGTAGAGCAGCATCCACATCACCGTAAGCAGAGGGAGCACACATTGGGCGCAGCGCAGCCGTTTCCGCTCCATCCACCAGAAGTCACGCCTGAGTGGTTGACCGATGCGCTCCGCCAGGGCGGGTGCATACGCGACGCGCGCGTCGTCTCGCTGACGTACGACGTGATCGGCGAGGGCGTCGGCTTTCTCGGACAGATCGCCCGCATCACGCCCGTCTATGACGTCGCCGAAGAGGGCGCGCCGCGGACCGTCATCGGCAAGTTTCCGGGCGCCAACGAAGACGCCCGACAGATGGCCGCCATGTACGGCTTCTACGCGTGCGAGGTCAACGCCTACCGCCACCTGACGCCGCACGTCGCCATCCGCACACCCCGCTGCTACTACAGCGCGATCAGCGACGACGCGACGACGTTCTTCCTGCTGCTCGAGGACCTCGGCGTTGGCGGACGGATGGGCGACCAGGTCGCGGGATGTTCGGCCGACGACGCGCGGATCGCCGTGCGCGAGCTCGCGAAGTTGCATGCGTCGTGGTGGGACGATCCGCGGCTGGCGGTGATGGAGTGGCTGCCGCTCGGCACGACGCTCGGCCGCATGTCGATGAGCCAGGCGTATCCGGTCTCGTGGCAGATCTGCCTCGAACAGTTCGGTCACCTCCTGACACAGGCACAGCGCGACGCGTTGCCGGCGCTGAACGAGCGCCTGCTCGCCATGATGGACGAGTTCGATCAGGCGCCGTTGACGATCATGCACGCCGACTACCGCCTCGACAACATGTTCTTCGGTCATCCCGGCGGGCCGTACGAGTTCGCCGTGATCGATTGGCAGATCACGAACAAGGGCTGGGCGCTCTACGATGTCGCCTACTTCCTGGGCACCAATCTCGACCCGGCGCTTCGGCGCGCCGAGGAGATGGGACTCCTGCGCGAGTACCACAACGTCCTGACCGAGGTGCGGACGCGCGGCGGCGAATACGACTGGGACACGTGCAAGCGCGACTACGTTCGCTCGATTCTCATGTACTTCGCGAACTTCATCGGCAACGCCG
>JANNPX010000039.1:0-44264 GCA_031400455.1 Chloroflexota bacterium
TGCCTTGATGCGCGCATCCTCCGACGTGGCGGCAAGAGCTCGCTTCAGTGCCGCATCGACATCTGCGTTGGAGCAATTGTAGTGGTTGTTGCCACCGTCGGTCTCAAAGAGACCGAAGAGTGTGTTCTCGATGTCCGGGTAGTCGATCTGCCAGCCCCCAATGAAGAGCTCGAAGTCCTCACTCCGGAACCGCGCCGAACGCGTCGGTGAATCCACCTGGTCCACCCGGATATTGATACCGAGGATCGTCTTGAATTGCTGCTGCAAGAACTCCGCGACTGCTTTTCGCTCGGGCGTGTTGACGATGATGCCCAGTTCGGGGAAGCCAGCGCCGCCAGCGTATCCGGCGTCAGCCAACGCCTTCTTCGCGGCTTCGGAATTGTAGCCAATTGTCGAGTCGAAAGCTTCGTTGCCCTGGTGACCTGTCAGCCCCTTCACCACCCAGTAGGTAGCTGCGACATTCGTGCCGTTGAAGACCGCCTCGTTGAGTGCTTCGCGGTCAACGGCGCGCGCAAGAGCGAGACGCACGTTGAAATCTCCCAGAACTTTCGAGGGCGCCTCCGTGTTCATCTGTAGGGCGGTAATACGCCCGGTCGGATCGATCAACACCTCGTCCTTGATACTTGCGTCGGCCTCGGCGACGGCGATATCCGTCGCACTGATGCGGGTGATGTCCAGCTCATCGGACTGGTACGCCCTGAAGGCGGCAGACAGGTCGTCGATGAACTTGATCGTGATCTCTTGCAACGCGGGCTTCTTTCCCGTCCAGTTCGGGTTCGGGACGAGCGTAGCGTGATCCTTGGGCGTCACTTCCTTGAGCGTGAAGGGACCGTTCGTGACGATGTTGGCCGGATCCGTCCACCGGTCGCCGTGCGCCTCGATTACGTCGAGCCGCGCAGGGAAGGTGACCCAGATCGCCATGAGCGTCGTGAAGCGCGCGTTCGGCTGCTTAAGCGTGAACTCCACGGTCTTGTCGTCCACCGCGCGCGCAGCAAGCTTCGCGAGCAGCGTTGCTTTCTGCGCGGCGTCCGTGTTCGCCTGCGACTCTTCGCACCCGACGAGATCCAGGTAGCCGGGACCCCAGAGGTAGCCGTAGTCCGCCGCGACCGCAGGATCGCAACCGCGCTTTGCACCGTCGACGAAGTGCTGAGCGGTCAGTGCCGCGCCGTCGGACCACTTCAGCCCGTCTTTGAGTTTCACGGTGTAGACGTTCCCGGCGATCACCGGTTCGGCGGCGGCCAGGCCCGGTTCGACCTTCACGCCACCCTTGCCATCATCCGTCAGGTTGTAGAGACCGCGGAAGAGCGCGCGCTCAACGCCTATGTCCTGCTCAAAGCTGGAGCGGTGCGGGTCGTAATACTGAGGCTCCGGTGACTGGACGGTGATTTTCTGCTCGTCGGCGGGGGCCTGGTCGCCGCCGGTCGTCGTGGTCGTCTTGCCTGCGGCCGGCGTCGTGCCTGCTGCGGGCGTCTTGTCCTTCTTGTCGTCGTCACTGCTGCACGCGGCGGCAAGCACCAACGTCGCCGACATGAGGCCGGCCAAGAGCAGGAACCTCCTGCTTCGAATATTCATACATTCCTCCCTGTGTACGGGGCGGGGATGCCCCGCGTACTCCAACTCGGCGGGATGGGGTCCAACCCCAGACGGGTACGCTCTCGGCACACCTCCTTAGCAGGATCGGCAGTTTCGCGCCGTGCGACTCAACGGATCGTAACAGCGTTGTCAAGATCCGGCAATTCTGTTTCGCGGCGAGCGAGTAGCATTATGGCAACTTTCGTATCTGCACGACTCGCAACTGCACCACCGCAGCGGTTCGTTTATGCTGTCGCAACGCAACACCGTCAGATTCGGCACGCGGACAGCCCGCCAGGAGGGTCTGCATCCACCGTGCCCGCGCCCGGAGGCCAACCATGAGCACCGTCACGAACGATCTCTACGCCCTCGGCGAGGCGCCTCCGCTGGGGCACGTGCCGCCGACGATGCATGCGATGACGATCCGCCAGGATCGTTTCGGCCAGCCGAAAGATGCGTTCCAACCGGAGGTCGTGCCGGTGCCAGAGATCGGACCGCGTGAAGCACTGGTCTACGTGATGGCGGCGGGCATCAACTACAACAACGTCTGGGCCGCGCTCGGGTCGCCGGTCGACGTGATCAAAGCGCGCGCGGCAGGCGGCGATACGACGGGCTTCCACATCGGCGGCAGCGATGCATCAGGCATCGTCTACGCCGTCGGATCGGAAGTGACGAACTTGAAAGTCGGCGACGAGGTCGTCGCGCACTGTGGCGCGTGGGATCCCGAAGCGGCCGACGTGAAGGCGGCCGATGATCCGATGTTCGCGCCGTCGTTCAGGATCTGGGGCTACGAGACGAACTGGGGGAGCTTCGCGCAGTTCACGAAAGTGTGGGCGCACCAGCTCATGCCGAAGGCGAAGCACCTGACGTGGGAGGCCGCCGCGGCGCCGACGCTCGTTGGCGCAACGGCGTACCGGATGCTCACGAACTGGACACCGCACAACGTGCGCCCGAACGATGTCGTGTTGATCTGGGGTGGCGCGGGCGGCCTCGGCACTGCGGCGATCCAGCTCGTGCGCGCATTCGGCGGCATCCCGATCGCCGTCGTTTCGAGCGATGCGAAGGGTGAGTACTGCAAGAAGCTCGGCGCGCACGGCTATCTGAATCGCAAGGACTTCACGCACTGGGGACGCATGCCCGATTGGACCGACGACGCCGCGTACAACGAGTGGATCAAGGGCGTGCGCGCGTTCGGCAAAGCGTTCTGGGACGTGCTGGGCGAGCGCCGCAGTCCGCGCATCGTCTTCGAGCACCCGGGCCAAGACACCGTGCCGACATCGACGATCCTCGTCGACAACGGCGGCATGGTGGTGATCTGCGCCGGCACCAGCGGTTTCAATGCGGACGTCGATCTGCGCTACCTGTGGATGCGCCAGAAGCGCCTGCAGGGCTCACACTTCGCCAACGATGAACAGGCCAACGGCTTCAACCAGATGGTGCTCGACGGTAAGATCGATCCATGCCTGTCGCGCGTCTTCCCGTTCGCGGAGACAGGGATCGCGCACCAGCTTATGCACGAGGGGCGCAACCCCGACGGCAATATGTCGATCCTCGTCGGCGCGGCGAGCGAGGGGTTGAAGTAGCGGCTAGCTATCAGCGCTCAGCTATCGATTGCCCGCGGTGCGGGCAGGCGCCTACTATGCGCGCAACATGACTACGTGTCTCGTCATCCGCAACCCCGTATCGCGACGCAGCCTCGACGAGAATCGTCTGCAGGCGGCGATCGATGTCGCGCGCGGTGCGGGATGGGACGTGTCGGTTGCCGTCACGGAGCGCGCGGGGCACGCGACGGGGATCGCGCGTGATGCGGCTACGGGCGGCGTCGATGTGATCGTTGTCAACGGCGGTGACGGCACGATCAACGAGGCGATCAACGGCATCGCGGGTACGCAGACTGCGCTCGCGACGCTGCGCGGCGGCACCGCTAACGTCTGGGCGGGCGAGATCGGCATCGATCGCGATCCCGTGAAGGCGATGCGGCAGATCGTGGGCGGCGAGCGGAGGCGCATCGACGTCGGGCGGGCGAACGGACGCTGCTTTCTGCTGATGGCCGGTGTGGGGTTCGATGGCGCGGTTGTGCCGGGCGTGGGCGGATGGCGGAAGCGCCTGCTCGGCCCGTTCGCGTACGTCATCGCCGGCGTCATCGCCGTGTTTCGCGCGAAAGCCGTCGTGGCGCGCGTGAGCATCGACGACGCACCGAGCGACATCAGCGTGTACTGGGTGATCGTTGGCAACACGCGCTCGTACGGCGGGTTCACCGACATCATGCATCGCGCACAGGTCGATGACGGACTGCTCGATGTAGCGATCATGCACCGCGGCGGTCCGTGGCGGATGATCGTCGACGGCATCCGCGTGCTCCGCAAGCGCCACGAGCATTCGGACAACATCGACTATCTGCAGGTGCGCGCGATCGAGATCGAAACTCCGGGGCTGCCGGTGCAGCTCGACGGCGAGTTCTACGGCACGACGCCGACGCGATTCGAGATCTGGCCGGCGGCACTCACAGTCATCGTTCCGGCCGGCCTTGAGACGCCGCTGTTCGCCCAGCCAGGAACCCAGAATCTGGAACCCAGAACCTAGCACTCAACAACACAGCCCCGAATCCATTCGGGGCTGTACTGCTATCGGTCAAGCTGTCGTCTAGGCTGCTTGTTCGTCCTGCGACCGCGGAGTGTAGCCATTCGAGGCATACTCCGTTGTGCCGAACGTCTGGCTGGTCTCCTCGTCCTTCCCGGAGAGGATCTTCTTCGCCCCGTAGACGGCGGCGGCGATTCCGACCAGCGCGATGAGTTTCTTCACAGACACCTCCTTGAACCAATGGTCCGTCGTCTCATGACACGCGTCCACGATACGAGTTCGCCGGCGCACGGGTTAACGGCGGAATCCCTTGCGATCGGTGGACGAACGCCTTGTTTCGTGAGGCCGAAACCCTGATCCGCGGACTCAGACTACTGAAGTCCGGTGCGATCAATCGGACGCGCGATCTTGCCGGGTTCGGCATTCATCTGATCCTCCAGCGCGGCGAGTTCGGCGCGGTCGGCGAGGAGTTCTTGCGCGTCATCGAACACCTCTCCCTTGCGCCCGCACGCGTTGCAGGACCACAAGCGATCCGCCGTCGTCATCGAAACGCGCGCATTGTAGGCGTCGCGCCGCACGTCGTATCGCATCTCCGCCGCGACTTCGGCCACTTCCTCGTCTGATCCGAAGCCGAGTCGAAGTTCGCGCTCGATTGTCTGACTCGAGCTATGACGCCGCGCCCCGAAGCCACGCGCGTGGGACGGCCAGCGCCGAATACACGCGCTAGTCCTTCGAACCAGGAACGTACGGTCGTACGAACTACGTCGTACCATCGTCTGTTCCGCCATCTGACGTCAGTTGAGTCGCAGATTGGGCATGGGTGTGGTTGTCCGGTACGCGCGTCGATCATCGTGTCGATCCTATCATCGGCGTCAAGCTGGCACCGGGCGGAGCTGAAGCTCCGCGGGTACTTCTTGTTGTGCTGGCTCACGCTCCATCATCCCCGATTCCCGTTTCTCGCTTCCCGCTTCCATCCCCCAGCAGTACGATCACGCCATGCCCGACTACATCACCTTGCCCGAACAGCGCGTGCCCGTCACCGCGAAGTGCGACGTGCTTGTGGTGGGCGGCGGCGCGGCTGGGATGTCGGCGGCGATCGCGGCGGCGCGGCAAGGCGCGGATGTGGTGCTGGTCGAGAGGTACGGGTATCTCGGCGGGCTGGCTTCGGGCGGGCTGATTGTGCTGCTGCTGACGCTGGACGATGGCGACGGCAACCAGATCATCGCCGGGCAGTGCCAGGAGTTGGTCGAGCGGCTGCAGGCGCGCAATGCGTGCTTCTATCCGCCGCAGGAGGAGTGGGGCAATTACGACGAGGCGCTCGTCGAGAAGTACCGGCGCTGGGGTCTCGTCTGGGGCGCGGGGCCGCACCGCGTACGTTACTCCGTTGCGTACGATCCGGAGGAGTTCAAGTTCGTCGCGAACACGTGGGTCGGCGAGTCGAAGGTGCGGCTGATGTACCACCGCTGGGCCACGGACGTCGTGCGCGACGGCAACGCGATCACGCACGTCGTCTTCACGTCGAAGGCGGGGCGGCAAGCGGTGCGTGCGGCGTACGTGATCGATGCGACGGGCGACGGCGACGTGTTCACGATGGCGGGCGAAAGCTCCGAGAAGGAGCAGATCCACCCGTGGCTGTGGTTCCGCATGTCGGGCGTGAAGGATGTCGATGCGGCGCAGTCGGCGCGCAAGGGCTTCTTCTTCCGCACCGTGAAGCCCGGGCAGGTGCTGATGCCGTGGGGTGCGGCGGAGCGCATCGAGCGGCGCATCGACGCGACGGACCCCGACGACCTGACGTTCGCGGAGGTCGAGTGCCGGCGCATGGTGATGGATGAGGTCGACCGGCTGCGCGCGCAGGTGCCAGGCTTCGAGGATGCACATCTCACCGACGTCGCGCTGACGCTCGGCGTCACGGAGTCACGCCGTCTTGACGGCGCGTACACGCTCGCGCGCGACGACGCGAATCACGTCTTCGACGACACGATCGCGTCGACGGGCCACTGGACGAAGTACGGTGCCGTCTACCACATCCCGTATCGCAGCCTGCTGCCGCAGCACGTGACGAACCTCCTCGTCGCCGGCCGCTGCATCAGCGTCGACCACCGCGTGCACCACGCGACGAAGGAGATCCCGCCGGCGTTCGCGACGGGCGAGGCGGCGGGGATCGCCGCGGTGCAGGCGCTGCGGGCGTCGTCGCCGGTGCAGGGCATGGATGTGGGTGCGCTGCAGTCGGCGCTGCGCGCAGCGGGTGCGTGGTTGCCGGGTTGAGCGTCAGTGTGCAGTCAGCGAGCCCCATACGCGATCAAGGCGTTGTTCGAGTTGCTCCGCCAACTCCAGTGTCTTGGCATGCTCCCCATCGGCGCTTGGCCGCGTGAACGAACCGCCGCGGTAGGCGAGCCCTGCCAAGAGGTCACCACGGCGTTGGATCACGAAATCCCATTGGTACAGGGTCGAACCCTTAGACCGTGTTCGCGCACGATACGCGGCTGACGCATCGCCGAATTGCCTGAACGGAAGGGGTGAAATCGACACCGCGGCGACGATCTCATCGATTTCGGGTCGGCCGTCGGCATCCAGGTATTGCGTCCGAATGGTCTTGGTGCACTCGCGACCGGTAGCGCTCAGACTTGCGAGTGCGGCGACGATTCGGGTGGCTTCGCCTTCCACGTACAGCGCGACCGTCACACCAAGTGCCTCAAAACGGCCGTGGTAGTAATGCGCTCCGACTTCGCGGTACGGTTCTACAGTGAAGCCCAGAAACGACGAGTCACACAACCCGCCATCGTCTCCAGTCGTTCGCGCCGATACGCGCAGCCAGCTATTGCCAAGATCATCGCGCGAGAACAATGCCCCGGAGAGTGTTTCTTCGAGCGTTCCTCTCCGCGGCTGCTTAACCAGGAACAAACCGTGATCCACCGTATCGTCGTGCAGCGCGTCACCGAACGCCCTCATCCTGGTGTCAACCGCTCGGGCAGCAAACGAAGGAATGGCGGTGTCCTCGCCGTCGCCGGCGTTGTGGTACACCTCAGAAATTGCATTGCCGTACCTCACTACAAGGTGGCGCTGGCTGAAGTCTTGCCCGTCCGAAGCAAGCAAGATGCTCTCGTCACCCAGCTGCTCGAACGGGATCTCATACTCCCGTGACGCCGTTGAGCTCCCCGACGGCGCAGATAAGCCACACGCTTGTCGCACCCCGGTCATGAAGTCTCCGGCGTAGCCGCGCCCGAACACGGTTATCTGGTGGATGATCGGGATGTCGTCAGCCAGGTCCGGCGCTCGGTCGAGAACACGAAACAATGCGGCAATTCCGCCGACACTCGGGACGCCACATATCGACGGAGGATTGGAAGCGACGTCAACGTCGCCGTGGGAGCGATCGCTCTGATCGACCACCCAGCCGGATCCGAGATCCCCTGGTGTTAGCAGACTCCTCCGGATCCTGCATTGCAGTTCGGTATCCGGGATCCGGAAGTCCCGTTCGGCCTGATTGGCCACCGCGATCGCAGTCGCCGTGGCGAAGTTGGTGCACGGGAGCGCATCGGCACGGGGTTCGCTGCGCGCAAGAGCAAAGAGTGCGGCACCGAACACGGCGGCAACGAATGCGGAGCCGAGCAAGAGGGCGATGGAACGCATCGCTAGCAGCGTATCAGGACTGTGCCCAGGACGTTCATGCCAGCACGGACACCGTGCGCAGAACCTGCTCGGCCAACGCGATGTCGCCCGATAGCACCGCGCCCACCCGCGCTTCGTCCGGCGTCACACCCTTCGTGAAGAGCCGCCACGCCGTCTCTTGATCGAGCGTCGTGGTGGCGTCCGGCGGCGTATCGACGCCTACGCCCAGCGCCCAGCAGCCGTCTGTGCGGACGAGCGACCATGTGTCGCCTGCTTCTCCGGTGATCTCGATGCGCACGTGAGTGCCTTCCAGGGCTTCGATCTCGCGGAAGGCGTGTGGGACGCCGCGCACGTACGCGTCTAGCAGTGGGGCGAAGAAGCGGCGGTCTTTCAGGCCCGGCTTGTTAACCGCGTCACGGATCTGTTGTTGGTGCGACCAGCGTTCGGTGTACTCGCGTGCGACGTGCAGCCACATAGGGTGCGGGCCGGGGCCGGCCCAGTCGACGGTGGGGCCGGTGGACGCCAGATCGAGCGTGCGGAGGTGGGCGACGAATCGGTCGCCAGATGAGCGGAGCATGTCGATGATGACGGCAGGGCTGAAGCGGCGGATCGCTTCTACCCACTGCTCGTTTTGCCGGTTGATGAACGCGACGAGTTCGTCCCATCCGTCGGGTCCGGCGGCAGACTCGTGATGGTCGCGCTGCCACGAGAGGTGGCCGAGATCGTCGCCGACGATGTGTGCGGCGAGGTCCTTCACCGACCACGGCGCGCAGACGGTTGGGGCGGCCCATTCGTCCGGAGTCAGAGACGACAGCAAGTCGAGGAGGTGCTGATGCAGGTCGGGGAAGAGATCGATCACATCGATCGGCGGTGCGGGTTGCATGGCCGATTGTAGCCGTTTCGTGAGGTCCTTCACCGCAGAGACGCAGAGGACGCGGAGCTTCGATTAGTTGGCCCAAGAGATGAGCGCCAGCCGCGAGTGTGTTCGTGAGACTCGGCGGTGATGCGGCGAGGGTACAAGAGGGGCCTGCGCTCCATGTCGTGGTGGCTGCACGGGGATTCGAGCTGTCACGAGCAGGGCACTCTACGGAGTGCCTCTACAACGATATCTGCGCGATCTTCGCGCCTTCAGGGTAAGACCGCCGGTGCTAGCGATCCGCGATCGCCTTATAGCGCAGGTGACGCGGGCCGGTGTACTCCAGCAGCGGCCGGATGAGCACGTTGTCTTCGTACTGCTCGAGGACGTGGGCGACCCAGCCGGGCATGCGGCCGACGACGAACATTGGGACGAATTGCTCCTCTGGAATACCCAGCAGCGAGTAGACGGCGCCGGCGTAGAAGTCGACGTTCGGGTAGATGCCCTTCGCGCGGTACGGCTCCATGGCGGTCTCAACCTGCGTGAGGATCTGGAACCAGCGGTCGTTGCCGCGCTTATGGCCGAGGTCTCGCGCGATGCCCTTCAGCTCCTGACCGCGCGGGTCTTCGTTCCTGTAGACGCGATGGCCGAAGCCCATCACTTTTTCGCCGGCTTCGATCTTGTCCTTGATGTACTCGACGGCGCGCTCCGGGTCGCCGATCTCTTCGACGGTCTTCTGCACCGCCTCGGCAGCACCACCGTGCAGCGGGCCCTTCAGCGTCGCGATCGCGGCCACGATGGCTGAGCCGATGTCGGCCGCCGTGCCGGCAGCGACGCGCGCCGCAAAGGTCGACGCGTTCGAGCTGTGCTCCGCGTGCAGCACGAGGTCGAGGTCGACGATTCGCGCGTCCTCGGGCGACGGTTCCTGGTCGAACATCATGTAGAGGAAATTGGCAGCGTGGCCCAGATCGTGGCGCGGCGCGACGGGATCGAGGCCGTTGCGGATGCGGTGCATCGCCGCGACGATCGTCGGCGCCTGCGCAATCAGGCGGATGCCGGCGGGCAGGGCTACATCAACGGTCGCGGCGTCGCTGTTTTCATCGAGCGCAACGGCCGCGGATACCGCGGTGCGCATCACGTCCATCGTGTTCGCTGCCTTCAACCGCTCGATGATGTCGATGACGGTCTGCGGAATGGCGCGCGACGCTCGGAGCTGCGCATCGAACGCACTGAGCTGCCCGCCGTCGGGGAGCGTGCCATAGAGGAGCAGGTAGCAGACCTCCTCGAACGAGGCGTGGGGCGCCAGATCGTGGATGTTGTAGCCACGATAGACCAGCTTGCCCTCGTCGCCATCGATCAGCGCGATGCGCGTCTCGTCAAGGACGACGCCCTTCAGCCCGGTTGCTTTGCTGCTCATACGGCGGCACTCCTTCTCGAAGCTGCGACGCCCGCGATGGCAGGTGGCCTCTCCGTCATATTCGGCACGTGAATGGAATTCATAGACCGTATTTATCGTATCACATCTATTTTGGCGCGATTCGGCCTGATGATGACGTTCGTGTTACAAGCCGAGATCGCGGCGATTCGGTGGCCGGGCAGGGCGTCCGGGGCCGTGACAACTCCCCGCATTGCAAATCGTCGCGGACGCTGCTAAGATCCCTCCTGCGTGTCCGAAAGACCGCGAGATCACAAGTTGGCCACAGCGCTCTACAGGAGAGACGACCCAGGGCCTGGCTGGCAGCATCCGCAGAAACGAGGCGGATGTTGCCGGGGGCCTTTTGCGTTGTCAAAGAGAGAGATGGACAGCAACAAACTGAGCGGCTTCACCTAGCGTACCGGGTTTCGTCCCGGGCATTCCGCCGCGCTCACCCCGCGGTAAGAGAGGAAACGAGAATGCACGTTACGATCGATGGGTTCGGCGGAAACCCCGCACAGCTCGGCAACGTTGAGCTGGTCCGCAACCTTCTCGACCGCTACCCGGACGAAATCGGGATGACGAAGATATCGGTACCGAACGTCTTTGAATATGCGGGTGTCAAGCCGGAAGACTGGGGAGTCTCGGGTTTCGTGCTCATCGCCGAAAGCCACATCGCCGTCCACACGTTTCCGGAGCACGGCCAAGTGTGGGTCGACATCTTTTCCTGCAAGGCCTTCGACGACATCCCTGCTATTGACAAGATCGTCGACGCGTTCTCGCTGAGGAGCACGCGCGTCCACAAGCTGGAGCGCGGCCTCGAGTACCCTCACGACGTCGACGCAAGCATCCCGCTCAACCGCACAGAACGCCGTGAGGTGACGCCGGTCTAACGTCGCGCGCTCGTCGCTGCAACCGGACACGCCCGCCAATTCGGCGGGCGTGTTTTCGTTCTGCGGTGGCGGCCATCGTAGATGCTGTCATTCTGGGCGTAGCCGAAGGATCTTCCCCGATCGGAGTAGATGCTTCGCTTCGCTCTGCATGACAGTAGAGCTTTCGGCAGCCGAGGCGCGAGCGCAGAACGGCATGCACGTGACGGTGCTCATGCCAGGCGAGCGCCACGCGGGCTGGAAAGCCCGCGCTACGGAAGCGGGCACGTCCCCGATCCTCCGTGCCAGGGCGAGCGCCACGCGGGCTGAAAGCCCACGCTCTACGGAACGGGAGCGCCGCCACGGTGCTCGCACCAGAGCGAGCGACGGAAGCGGGCACGTTCCCAATCCTCCGTGCCAGAGCGAGCGACGCGCGGGCTCGAAAGCCCGCGCTACGAGCCGATCATCAACTCGTGCTCCGCGTCTCGCCTCCCGCTTCGTCGCTTCCCATCTCCCACTCCGCTATACGCGCCTGTCCGTTCCGTCATACAATGCGGACGCGGCCTGTACGGCCGGCAGCGCTGGCACCGGGAGGCATCCCATGCCCGTCATCACCGTCTCGGGATATCTGGCCAGCGGCGCGCGGGAGATCGCCCTCGCGGTCGCCGAAAAGCTTCAGCTCGAGTTTGTCGACCAGGCGATCCTGGTTGAGGCTGCGCACGAGCTTGGCGTCAGCGTTGCCGCCGTGGAGGGACGCGACGACCGTGCGAGCACGATCAGCGAACGGGTCGCGGCAGCGCTGAACTCGCTGATGGAGCGGTCCGCGGCCGTCGGCACCTTCGATCCGGTGAGCGGCGGCGGCATGGGACTCGAGACGGTGCTCACGCGCACCTACGGCGAGGCGGCCGACCTGCCGAGCGGCGCCGCCCGCGGGCAACTCGACGAGGATCGCTATATCAAGACGCTGCGTTCGGTAATCACCGGTGTTGCGGCGCGCGACAACGTCGTGTTGCTGGGGCGCGGATCGCAGGCGATCTTGCAGGATCGGCCCGGCACGCTGCACGTCTACGTCGCGGCTTCGAAGGAATGGCGCAAGGGAAATCTCGTCGAGCACGAAGGCATGAGCGCGCATGACGCCGACAAACGTATCGAAAAGAGCGACACGAACCGCCAGGCCTTCCACCGCCGCTACTTCAAGGTCGAGTTCAACAGCCCGCAACAGTACGACATGGCGATCAACGCCGGCCACATCAGCGTGCCGGTCGCGGCGAGGATGATCGCCGTCGCCGCAGAGGAGTTGGCGCCGAAGCCCGGATAACAGCGGAGGCCGCATGTACCTCAGCCCCGAAGCCCAACGACTGCTCGAAGACGTGCGTGGCGCTCACGAACAACTGATCCAGCACTTCAAGGCGGACGACGCACACCGCCGGGCATTCCGCGCAATCTACGAGGCGCGCGAATCAGCGCTCGGTGACGTCGAAGACGCGCGTCTACTGCAGCCGATTGACGGCGGCTGGTCGCGGGCGCAGATCCTCGTCCACCTGGCGGAGCACGATCACGGGATCGAAGAAGCAACGCGGCGCGGCATCGAGCACATGATCGAGCACGGACTGGAGCATGCCCGCAGCCTCTGGATCGCGCGCATGCCTGTCGCTTCGCCTTGATGGTCGCAGTCATTGCGACGATCGCCGCGGCCTACGTCATCGGCTCCATACCGGTCGCGTACATCGCCGGGCGGCTCACGAAGGGCGTCGACATCCGCGAGTTGGGCAGCGGAAACGTCGGGGCGTCGAACGTCTGGCAGAGCGTGTCGAAATCGCTCGTCGTGCCCGTGGGGATCGCACAGATCGCGCAGGGCGCCGGCGCTGTACTGATTGCGAGAGGCGCGGATCAGAGCACAGGCGTGCAGGTGGCAGCGGCGATCGCGGCGGTACTCGCGAATGACTGGAATCCGTGGCTGAGACTCGCGGGTGGGCGTGGCGTGGGACAGACAATCGGCGTGCTGCTCGTCCTCGCGCCGTGGGTGCTGGCGGCGTTCATCGTGGTTGCGATCGCCGGCGTGGCGCTTCGAGCCATCCCGCAGTTCGTTGCCATCGCGCTCGCCGCCACGCCGATCGCGGCTGCGATCGCGGGCCAGCCTGCGACGGTCGTCGCCGGCTGCGCGGCCCTGGCTGCGCTCGCGATGCTCAAACGGCTCATGGCGAACGGGCCGCCGGGTCCGGCGTACGCACGCCCGGCGGTGTGGCTGATCCGGCTCGCCTACGACCGCGATATTCGCGATCGCGACGCATGGGTGACGCGCGGCAGCGACGGACGCGGCGCCGAGCCCTCGAACGGCTGACGCCTGCGCTACACTTGGGATACAAGCCCCATGAACGAGCGCCCCACGCGATCCCGGCTGCTGCTCTCCTCGATGCTTGCGTTCCTGCTGGCCGCGATGCTAGCCGCGTGCGGTGTTGCGACGACGCAACGGGTGCCGACCCCCGCATCACCGACCGTTCCGCCCGCCACGGCAACACCTGCGGGCCCCGCAGCGACGCCGACGCCCGACCCGAAGGTGCTTCTCGAAAACGGCGGCATCGCCATCATCGAGAGCGCATTTGAGCGGCTGATGGATGAGTACATCGAGCCCGTCGATTCGTCGCGATTGCTCGATGCGGCTTGGACATCGCTCCGTCAGCGGGCCGATATCGAAGGGCTGTCGTTGCCCGAGAAACCGGCCTTCAACGACGATCGCACACGCGATCTCGCTCTATTCCGAACGGCGTACGTGCAATTCGTCACGTCGGCGCCGGAGGCCACGCCACTCAGGTACGCAGCAATCAAGGGGATGGCGGCGACGCTGCAGGACTGCCACACCTTCTTCCTGAACCCAGTAGCGGCCGACACGCTGATCGATACGCGAGCGGGCGATGGCTCGGTCGGCATTGGCGTCGATCTGGCGGGCGTTCCACCGCTCGTGACCGAGGTGATCGACGGCGGGCCTGCCGCTCGCGCAGGCGTGCTGGTCGGCGATCGGATCAGTGCGATCGACGGTACGGACGCGACCGCGCTTGGACCAGCCGGCGCGTTCGATCTGCTGAACGGCCGCGATGGAACCACAGTCCAACTTGTCCTGCAGCGCCCGTCGGTCGGTGCGGTGGAAGTCTCACCCGTACGCGCGCGCGTCGTGCCGAAGAACATCGAATCGCGCGTGATCGACGGCCACATCGGCTATGCGCGCGTACGTAACTTCGTGGATGGCGGCGTCGCCCGGGAGTTGCGGGATGCCCTGGCGGCGCTCGATGCGCAGGGCGCCACGTCCTACATCATCGACATCCGTGGCAATCCCGGCGGAAGGCTCGACACGCCCGCTGCCAGTCTCTTCGTGAAGTCCGGCGTGGTCGTGCGCGACCGGGGCCGCGACGGAAAGCTGGAGGAGGAGTCCGCGACCGGCGACGCTCTGGCTTCACAGCCACCGACAGTGCTGCTGGTGAACAATCGCACGGGGTCAGTGGCGGAGATCTTCGCGGCTGCCCTGCAGGAGCACGGCGTCGCGTACCTGATCGGCGGCACGACGAACGGTTGCGTTGGATTCACGGACGTCCAGCCGCTGGGCGATGGCTCATCGCTGGCCGTGACGACACACGTGAACCTGGGGCCGGTGAGCGGCCGCGCGCTGAACGGCGCCGGTGTCGTGCCGGATGAGGCGGTAGCGCGGACGCAGGACGACATCGCCAATGGGCGCGACCCGCAGCTCGACGCGGCGATCGCGCACCTCGCGGACACACCGTGATCGTCGACCACACGCGGCGCGAGGGCTGAGAGCCTGCGCTACGGGTCTCACCAGCGCGCCTTGTGTTCTTCTATCCAGCCGAAGACGTGATCTACGGCTACACGCTCGCCGCCATCGACCACGACAGCGCCATCGTAGTAGCCGAACATCTGGTGCACCTCGGACGAAAGCAGGCCCGTCTTCGCCTTCGCGACGCGTTCGTGGAACGGCGTGAATCGCAGGTCGACACGCTTCGACTTCGCGCGGATGCGCCACGGCTGCATGAAGTCGCTTTCGTCGTAGGTGAACGGGATGTCCTCGCTGAGTTTGCTGATGCGGCCGTCGAGGAAGAGCGCGTTCTCTGTCATCCCCGTCCCGTCCGTCCACTTCGCTCCGAGCTGCAGCCCGAGCGCGCGTCCGTCGAACAGCGTCGTGGATGCCGATCCCCAATTCCAGGCGGTGCGGTACTTCCACACGCCGCGCCCGAAATCGAGACACGCGAAAGCGCGATCCTTGCTGGTCAGTTTGATCGCCTCGCTCCCGGCGACGATGGAGCCGGTGACGGGCAGGCAATTCTGTTTCGAAGTGAACTGGAAGCGATCGCGGCTCCACGGGATGACGACGTTCATCGTCTCGTGCGATGGTGCGCGTTGGACGAGCAGATCCACTGACATCGGTACGCCGCCGAAGTCAGGCCACGTCACCGCGATGCGCGTTCCGCGCTTCTCCTCGGTGAACGCGACGCGACGGCCGCCCTGCTCGAACACGGCATCCGCGCAAACTTGCGGCGGCAGCTCGATCGCGCCGGGCGGCAGGATGGCCGTCCGCTCGACGAGCTCGCCCGTCTCGAAGTCGAAGAGGTACACGAACGCCAGGACGTAGTGATCGACGTCGGCGATGGTGGCCGAAAACAACATCTTGTCGGTGTTCAGGCACCAGTAGTTCCAGCGCTTCTTCCGCGGTGCGCGCCCGCTGACGTTGCAGGTGTGCAGCGGATGGCGCGACCAGCCGATCGCGGCCGGATTGAGGGCGCCACGCGCGTCGCAGAGATCGGCGGGCGCGGTCAGCTCCGGCTCCGTACGGACTTGGCGGGTCATTCGAGGTGTGGTCGTAGCGGCACGTGCCATGGCGGTATCGTATCGGGCGCAGCGGCGTGCGGCACGGCTGCCCAGCGCTTTTTCACGGCAGCGAGGCTTCGTATACTCATCCCAACCCGCACGACCGTACACGACCGCCGCCACCCCTGGCTGGAGCATCATGTTCGACCCGGCTTACGCATCGATATTCCCACGCACGACCGAAGTGCGGGGCGGCCGGCTCAGCATAGGCGGCCGCGACGCCCAGGAGCTGACTCGCGAGTTCGGCTCCCCGCTCTACGTCTTCGACGAGCTCGAGATGCGCGCCGCGTGCCGCGAATACGTGCAGGCATTCACATCGCGCTACGCCGACACGGAGGTCACCTACGCGTCGAAGGCATACCTGAGCCGATTCATGGCATCCGTGGCGCGCGACGAACACATCGGCCTCGATATCGTCTCGGGCGGCGAGCTGGCGGTGGCGCTCTCTGCGGGCTTTCCCGCGGCGCGCTGCCATTTCCACGGCAACAACAAGGGCGAGGATGAACTGCGCGAAGCGATCGAAGCAGGTATCGGCCGCATCATCGTCGACAACTTCCACGAGCTAGAGCTGCTCGATGCGCTCACGCGCACCATGGGCAAGGTGCAGCCGATCATCCTGCGCCTCTCGCCGGGCGTGGATCCGCACACGCACGCCAAGACGACGACCGGCACACTCGACAACAAGTTCGGCCTGCCGATCAGCACCGGCGCCGCCGAACAGGCCGTGGCCGACGCGCAGCGGATCAGCGGCGTCGATCTCGTCGGCGTGCACTGCCATCTCGGATCGCCACTGTTCACCGTTGAGCCGTACGACGAGGCGAATGCCGTCATGTTGTCGTTCGCGGCGGAGATGACGCGCAAGCACGCGCTCAACCTGCGGGAGTACAGCCCCGGCGGGGGATTCGCTTCGCAATACGTCCGCGAGAAGCCAGCGCCCGATATCAACGTCTACGCGGAGGCGATCGTGTCGTCCTTCAAGCGGCGATGCGCCGAGAACGGCCTGCCACTTCCACACCTCTTCGTCGAGCCGGGGCGATCGCTCGTCGCGCGCGCCGGCGTGGCGCTGTACACCGTCGGATCGAGCAAGGAAGTCGAAGGGCTACGCACCTGGGTGTCCGTCGACGGCGGCATGGCCGACAACATCCGGCCAGCGATCTACGACGCGAAGTACGAGGCTGTCGTCGTCAACAGGGCCGATGATGACGCGACCGAGACGGTCACCATCGCCGGAAAGTACTGTGAGTCGGGTGACATCCTGGTGAAGGACGCGCACCTGCCGCCGACGCGGCCCGGCGACGTCATCGCGCTGCCCGCTTCCGGTGCGTACTGCCTGACCATGGCCAGCAACTACAACATGGCGCTGAAGCCTGCCGTCGTCGCCGTCAAGGACGGCCAGGCGAAGCTCGTCCGGCGGCGCGAGACATACGCCGATCTGCTGGCGACGGACGTGTGGGAGGAGTAGACAGTTCACAGTGGACAATTCACAGTGAACCGCACGCTATCAGCAAGATCGAACTGCGAACTGTGGACTGTGAACTATGAACTCCCTTCGAATCCTCATCACCTTCGCGCTGGAGCCTGAACTGATCGAGCGGATCCGCGCCGTCGCGCCGGACCAGATCAAGATCGAGGTGCTGGGACAGGATCAGCGGCGGCTGCTTCGGGGGTTCAAGTACCCCAGCGAGCGCGAGCGCGAGGCCGTCGCCGAAGGATTGCACGGGGCATTCGAGCACGCGGACGTTGTGTTCGGATTCTGGGGCACGGAGTTACACTACGCCCTCATCGACGCGACAGCGATGGGCGGCAACGTACCCGCATCGCTAAGCGATGTGGCGCCGAATCTTAAGTGGATCCAGCTCACCAGCGCGGGAGCGGATCGCCTGCTGAACAGCGGCTTCATCGAGGGCGGCGTCACCGTTACGACCGTCAGCGGACTGCACGCCACGCCCATCGGCGAGTTCGTGCTGAGTGCCATGCTGATGTTCGCGAAGGGCGCGCCGCAGGCGATGCGCGCGCAGCTTAAGCACGAGTGGTCGCGATTCGCGCCGCGCGAGCTCTCGGGCAAGACCGTGGGCATCGTGGGGCTCGGGCATATCGGCGCCGAGGTGGGACGGCTCGCGAAGGCCTTCGGGTGCCGCGTGATCGCGACGAAGCGCTCAACGACGGAATCGCATCGCGCTCTCTTCGCCGACGAGATCATGCCAGCTGCGGACCTGCATCGCCTGCTCGGAGAAAGCGACTTTGTCGTGCTGAGCATGCCGCTGACACCGGAGACGCGCGGCATGATTGGCGAAGCGGAACTGCGCGCGATGAAGCCGAGCGCCGTGCTGATCAACATCGCGCGCGGACCCGTGACCGTCGAGGGGGCGTTGATCCGTGCGCTACAGGAAGGCTGGATCGCGGGCGCGGCGCTTGATGTGTTTGACCAGGAACCGCTGCCGCCCGAGTCTCCGTTCTGGGATATGGAGAACGTCATCGTCACGCCCCACATCAGCGGCGGCACCGAGATCTACAACCAGCGCGCCGTGGAGATATTCGCCGCGAACCTCAAGCGATATCTGGCCGACGAGCCGCTCGAGAATGTCGTCGATCCCGCGCGTGGGTACTAGCAGAGATGCAACTGGCGATCGACGCTGCTGATGATGAACCCGGGATCGCGCTGGCAGTTGATGGCGTGGCGGCGCTGACGGCGTCGTGGGTCACGCAGCGCAATCACTCCGTCGAGCTGCTGCCGAATATCGACCGCCTGCTGAGCGAGGCTGGGCGCACGAAGGGTGACATCGAGGCGATCTTCGTCGACCTCGGACCGGGGGGTTACGCGGCACTGCGCGTCGGCGTCAGCGTCGCGAAGGCGCTCTCGCATGGGCTGTCGGTACAGATCGTCGGTATCGGGCGGCTGGAGCTGGATGCATACGCAGTCGCGGTCGACGCAGGCGCGCGCCGTATCGTCGCGGTGCACCGCGCCGGGCGTGGCGAGGCGGCATGGGCGGCGTACGTCAATGATGCCGGCGGTTGGCGCGAAGTGTCTCCGCCGCGGATCGGGAAGGCGGCCGATCTGCACCTGGCGATCGAGCGCGGAGACGTCGTAACAGGCGACATCGACGACGAACTGGCCGGCACGCTCACGGAAGCCGCGGCATCCGCAGCATCATCGAACGCGCACCGCGTCGTTGCACTCGCCGCGCTCGGGCATCAGCGCCTGGCCGCGGGGCGAGTTGATGATCCTACGACGCTCGTGCCCCTATACTTGCGGGCGCCCGCCATCGGGCCGCAATCAAACGGCTAGCACAGCGCGGACGTCTCAGCCCGCGAACATTCGACGGAGGACCGCTCTTGGAACGGACGCTCGTACTGATTAAGCCCGACGCGATGCAGCGCGGACTCGCCGGTGAGGTGATCTCGCGGCTGGAGCGCCGCGGCCTGAAGATCGTCGCCATCCGCATGCTCAAGGTCAGCACGTCTCTGGCTAAGCAGCACTACGCTGAGCACGACGGCAAGTCGTTCTTCAAGGGGCTCGTTGAGTACATCACGTCGTCGCCGATCATCGCGGCAGTCTTCGAAGGCAACGGCGCCATCAAGGGAACGCGCCAAACCATGGGCGCGACCAACCCGCTCGAAGCGGCCACGGGCAGCATCCGCGCCGATTTCGGTCTGGAGAAGGGCCGCAACCTCACGCACGCCTCTGACTCGCCGGCCAGCGCCAAGCGAGAGATCGCGCTCTTCTTCGGCGACATGCCGCCCGTCGCGTGGAAGCGCGACACGGATGTGTGGGTGTTCGAGTAGGTTGCGAGCGCTTACCGGCCGTAGGTGCGGATCTCCTCGAACATCGCAGGTTCTACGTTGGTCATGTACGCGCCCAGCGCACCCCATCGGAAGGCGGGCGCGTCAACCTCCACGCCCGGCGGCAGGTCGCGCTTCACAGTCTCCACGACAAGCTCGACGAGCGCACTCGGAATCGGCGCGTGATCCATTTGATCGCGGATGATCTTCGCGGCACCGCGCACGCCGTAGACCAGGCCATCGCCAATGACCTCGAGCATCATCCGACTATTCGCACGCAGGTTGGTGAGTGTGTGCGTGCGATGGTCGAGGCAGAAGCGGATCGTGTGGTCGTCGACGGCGACGACGGAGTTCATCACCATCGTGTACGGTTCGCCGTTCGCTTCGATCGTGGCACCCACGACGAGGCGGCCCCCCTGCAAATACGCGATGAGATCTTCAGGCATCACCGCTTCGGGGCGGCCACTGCTCACGTGATTATCGCTTTGGCTTCTTGGGGGCGGGCTTTGAGGTCTTCTTTGCGGCGGCCGGCTTCGGCGCAGTCTTCTTCGCCGCGGTCTTCGGTGCCGACTTCGGTGCGGCCTTCTTCGCGGTCGGCTTCGCCGGCGGCTTCTTCATAGCAGGCGTCGCCCTCTTACCGGCCGGTGCTGCGGCCCGCGCTGGTTTGTTCGGCCGGATGGGCGTGGGCTTCTTCCCGCGCTTCGCCGTCTCATCGCCGTCGGCCTCCCCAGCGTCCGTCTCCATGCCGTCCAGCGCCGATTGCTTCGCGCTGTCGTCACCACCCGGCTTGTCCGCGCCCATATCAATGGTCGCGAGCGAAGCAACGATATCGCCGGTTCCGACGTTGATCACCGACACACCCTGCGCGGAGCGGCCGGTCATGCGGATGCTGTCCATGCGTGTCCGGATGACGATGCCGTCCTGGCTGATCACGATCAGCTCCTGCGCGGCATTCACCGTGCGAGACGCGACGACGGGCCCGGTCTTCTTCGTGATCTCGTAGTTGCGCACGCCCTGGCCGCCGCGGTGGTGCGCCGGATAGTCGTCGAACGGGGTGCGCTTGCCGTAGCCGTTTTCGGTGATGCTGAACAGCTCGTGGCCCGGCGTCACCACTTCCAGTGAGACGACCTTGCCACCCTTGGCGAGCTTGATCCCGCGGACACCACCGGACGTCCGCGAGGCCGACCGAAGTTCGCTCACCGGGAAGCGCGTCGCCTGGCCGTTCGACGTGATCATCACGACCTCGTCGTCCTCGTGTACCAACTTCGCGGCGATGAACTCATCGCCCTTCTCGAGGTCCATGGCGATCTTGCCGTTGCGCCGAACTTCCTTGAAGTCGGCGAGCGGCGTCTTCTTGACCTCGCCCTCGGCCGTGGCCATCACCATGTAGTCCTTGTCGTAGTCGCGAATCGTCACCAGTGCCGTCACCTGCTCGCCCGGCTCGCTATCGATGACGTTGACCAGCGGGATGCCCTTTGCCTGCCGCTTGGCATCCGGCAGGTCGTAGGCACGCGACTGGAAGACGCGGCCGCGCTCGGTGAAGAACAGGACGTTGTCGTGCGTATCGCAGACGATGAGGCGCCGCACGGCGTCCTCTTCGCGCGTCACCATGCCCGTGATGCCCTTGCCCCCACGCCGCTGCAACCGGTACGTCTCGAGGGGCAGCCGCTTCACGTAGCCCCGGTTGGACAGCGTGACGACGACCTCCTGGTGCGCGACGAGGTCCTCTTCCGCGATCGTCTCTGCACCCGACTCGACGATCTGCGTCTTGCGGTCGTCGCCGTACTTCTCTTTCACGTCGGCAAGATCCTCGCGAATCAGGCCGTCGATCTTGGAAGGGTTCTTGAGCAGATCATCGAGGTACGCGATGCGCTTCATCAGCTCTTTGTACTCGTCCTCGATCTTGTCGCGTTCGAGCTTCGCGAGGCGGCGGAGCTGCAGGTCCAGCACGGCTTGCGCCTGGATCGCGCTCATCGCCCACGGCTTCGCCATCATCTTCTCTTTGGCGTCGTCGGCGGATGCCGCGCCACGAATGAGGGCGATGATCTTGTCGAGATCCTTCAGCGCGATCAGGTAGCCGAGCAGCAGGTGCTCGCGCTCGTGCGCCTTCTCCAGTTCGTACTCTGTGCGGCGGCGGATGACATCGCGTCGGTGCTCGATGTACGCCTCGAGCATGCGCTTGAGGCCCATCGTCTTCGGCTGGCCGCCGTCCAGCGACACCATGTTCATCGCGAACGACGACTGCATCGCAGTGTGCTTGTACAGCTGGTTCAGCACGCTGGCCGCCTGACCCTCGCGTGTCAACTCAATGACGATGCGCATGCCGTGGCGGTCCGATTCGTCTCGCAGGTCGCTGATGCCAACGATCTTGCGATCTTTCACCAGGTCCGCGATCTTCTCGATCAGCGTGGCCTTGTTCACCTGGTACGGCAGCTCCGAGACGATGATCATCTCCCGGTTGCCGCGCGCCATCTCTTCAATCCGGGCCTTCGCCTGCATGATGATGCGGCCGCGCCCGTCGGCGTACGCCTCCTTGATGGCATCACGCATGAAATCATGCCGCTTGCCCTCATCGTCCAGCGCGCTGTCGCGGCGCATGCGGAAGATGATGCCCGCGGTCGGGAAGTCGGGCCCCTTGACGATCTCGGCGAGCTCGTCGGTGGTGGTTGCGGGGTTCACGAGAAGCTGCGTCACAGCGTCGCAGATCTCGTTCAGATTGTGCGGCGGGATGTTTGTCGCCATACCGACGGCGATACCGGATGCCCCATTGATCAGCAGGTTGGGGACGCGCGCCGGCAGCACCAGCGGCTGCATGCGCGATTCGTCGTAGTTCGGATACTCATCAACGGTGCGGCTGTCGATATCGGCGAGCAACTCTTCCGTGATGCGCGTCATCTTGGCTTCGGTGTAGCGCATGGCCGCGGGCGGATCGCCGTCGACGCTGCCGAAGTTGCCCTGGCCATCGACGAGCCGGTAGCGCATCGAGAAGTCCTGGGCGAGGCGGGCCATGGCTTCATAGATCGGCGCGTCGCCGTGCGGGTGATACTTACCCATCACCTCACCGACGATGGCCGCGCTCTTCCGGTACGCCGTGTTGGGGCGCAGGTTCATCTCGTGCATCGAGAAGAGGATTCGGCGCTGCACGGGCTTGAGGCCGTCGCGCACATCGGGCAGCGCACGCGACACTATGACGCTCATCGCATAGGCGAGATACGACTGGCGCATCTCGTCTTCGATGCCCCTGTTACGGATGTTGCCGGCGCCGGAATCGGTGGTCATGCGATGGTTATTGCTCTTGCACAACGGCCCGCGTAGATGCAGCGAGCCGGGTCGATCCTACGCACGAAGTTTACCGGCTGATCGACGCTAAGACCACCGCTAGAGGGCTGTTCGTAGCTTCGCAGACGAGCGGATCCTGGCCGTCACGAGCACCCCGGTTGAGCGCCCCGAGCACGGCGGTCCGGCACTTACGCCGAAGGCGTTAGCTCCGCGTACGGCGGCGCGGGCTGGTACTCCATGAAGGACTGCACCTTGCGCGCATCCTCTGGCGATTTGAGCTGGCCGACGAGGTAGAGCGCCATGTCGATGCCCGCCGAAACGCCGGCGGCCGTGACGACGTTTCCGTCGTGCACCCAGCGCTCGCCATCGACAACTACTGTATTGCCGCCGAGGTCGCGCAACTCCTGCTTGGCGCCCCAGTGCGTGGTCGCGCGCTTCCCTTCGAGGAATCCCGCCTGGTGGAGCAGGATCGCCCCGGTACAGACGGACGTGACGAGTTGCGCCTCGGCCCCCGTGCGCTTGATGTACGACATCAGCGGCTCGTGCGTCATGCCGGGACGCGTGCCGAAGCCGCCCGGCACGCAGATCAGGTCGGGCTTGGGTGCGTCCGCGAATGTATGATCCACAACGACGGTCAGGCCATGGAAGGCGCGCACGGTCGGCGTCTCCGCGACGCTGTAGGCGCGCCAGTCCGTATCGATGTACTTCGACGCCATCGCCATCACTTCGTACGGCCCCACGAAGTCGAGCTCTTCGAATTCCGGGAACAGAATGAATGCGATGTTGAACGTCATGCCAGCCTCCAAAAACGCGCCGCGTGCCAACCGCCACTCGGCATTCTTGATCGTTGCGGCGGGTTACGGCAACGACAAGCGTTTCGCGAATCCCGCGACCGCAGGGGCACACTCAATCGCACGGCTCGCCAAAGGCGGGCCAGGGCTACAAGCTACCGCCTACGAACCACGAACTGCCCTCACGTGCCGGCGGGGAGTTGCGGGGCGGGCGTGTCGTTGGGGACCCGCTTGGCGCGCACGACCAGGCGCTTGTCGTACTGGTGCGTGGCGGAGTCGAATGTGCCGCCGCAGGTGATGAGCGTGATGATCTCTTCCCCCGTCGGCCCAACGATGTCGTTGACCGGCGCCGTTGCCGCGTCGAACTGCTGCTTGAGATCAACGGCGTAGGTGTACTGGGTGCCGTCGCCGAGCTGGACGCGGATCAGATCGCCCGGCTCGAGATCTTTGAGATTCCAGAACACCGCCGGTCCTACCCTGATGTAGTCGACGTGGGCCGCAAAGACCGCGTTGCTGCCGGAACCGGGATGCGCGCTGAAGTTGTACCAGGCGACGTCGGTGGCGTTGTCGGGCGCCTGCATGACGCCCTCTTCGTTCACGCCCTTCTCGACGATGGGCGCGTCAATCTTCGCCTTTTCGACCAGGATACGCGTGATGGGCGCGTCAGAGCCGGGCGGGAACTGGCTCGAAGGCGTCGGCACGGGGCCCGGCGTCGGCGTGCTGAACTGTCCGAAGCCGACGACGGTCTCCAGGCTGCTGTAACCGTCGGAGCCGCCGATCTTGCCCGTGGCGACCAACGTCATCACGACGATCGCCGCAACGATCAGGGACGCGCCGACCGCGATGAGCGCGAGCGAGAGCTTGTTCTGGTTCACCCGAACACCACTGCCTTCCCCGTACCGCTCGCCACTCGCCTGCTACTAGACGCGCACGCCACGCACGATCAGCCGGTTGCTGTAGTGCCCGCCGCTGAACGAACCCACGCAGGTGACGAGCGTGATGCTCTCTTGCCCCGTCTGTGCAACGAAGTTCGTGAAGTCCTCGTCGGGCGCGGCCCAGTTGCTCCACTGGATCGAATAGTTGAACGAACCGGCGTCGGTATTGATCGTCACGATGTCACCCGGCTGCAGGTCGCCGATGCTGTAGAACACCGCCGGGCCGACGCCGATGTAGTCGACGTGGCCCGCGAAGACGGCGTTGGCGCCGGGCTCGCCCGGCACGCCACCCAGACCGGTCCAGTTGTTGGCGCCAAAGTCGTACCAGATGGCCTGCCAGGCCCCGCTAGGGTCGCCCATCGCACCGTTGTCGCCAATCGTGCGCGAGTAGACACTCGCATTCAGGCCGATCGCCGCGCTCGTCAGCGACCAGTTCGTGCCCTGGATCGGCCCCGGACCGCTCTGCACAACCGGCGCCTCGTAGGTCTCGTAATCGCCGCCGTCGTACTCGTAGGTCGTGCCGCCATCGCTCCCGCCGTCTGTCGCGGCGGGCGGTTCGGGGGTCGCCGTTGGTACGGGTACCGGTGTTGCCGTTGCGGGCGCCTTGGTGGCCGTGGCGGGCGCCTGGGTGGGCGCAGCGGCCTGCTTCTGGGCTTCGCCGCCGCTCGACGTCGCGACGATGGTACCGACCGCTGCCAAGACGATCAGAACGGCCGGCACGCCCGCCAAGGCGAGCCGCTTCAAGGGGCTGGCATTGCGCCACAACGCGATGATGGATTCCGGCATAGCCCTCTTCTCCCCAATGCTTCCCTATGTTCGGCCGCTCTCGCAGGGCGGCCCATAGGCTATCGCCTGACTCACGTCGTTCAGGCGTTACCTACGGCGATCCGCGTAGGGGTTCTACACGCGCCGTCCCCAGATGATCTGGCGGTTGTTGTAGTGGCCGGCCTCGAACTCGCCGCCGCAGGTGATCAGGGTGATCGATTCGTCCGCCGTTGCCTGCACGATCGGCGTCCAGTCCGCTGCCGCAGCCTCGATCTGCTTGTTGAACTCGATCTTGTACGTCGCCTTCGTGCCGTCTTCGAGCTGGATCTCGACGGTGTCGCCGGGCTCCAACTCGTGCAGCCGCCAGAAGACCGCCGGGCCGTAGTTGATGTAGTCGACGTGACCGGCCATCACAACGTTGCCGCCCTTGCCCGGCAGCCCGCCCAGGCCATCCCACTGCGAGAAATCGTAGTAGGCGACGTCCTCTGGGCCATTCGGGTTCGGCATCTGCCCGTCGGTGCCTACTTGCTTGACCGAAAACTCGGCATCGATACCGATCTTCGGTATGACGAGGCGGACGCCGGTGAACGCGCCGCGACCGGCCGTGCCCGTTCCGCGCCCCGCCAGATCGCCCGGCGCCAGTTCGCTGCCGGGGCTGATGGCGATGGGCGTCTTGAGACCGGCGTTCGCACCTGCCGTCGGCGTGCCAGCTGGTTTCGTCGCGGTTGCGGCACTGGCCGTGGGGGTCTTCCCCGTTGCCTGCTTGTTGCCATCACCACCGCCAGACATCGCGACTGCCGCGCCGGCAACGATGGCGATAATGAGCAGCACCGGCACGCCGAAGATGATCAGTTCGGGGTGGCCGCCGCTCAGCTTGCGAAGCGTCTTGTTCTCGCGCAGGCGCGCAAGAAAGCCGCCGCTCGTTGGTTCGTTCATGGATACCGTTCCCTCGTTCTCACACCCGGCCGCGCAACGCGCGGGGGCCAACCGCCACCCGCGAGCCTAGCTCGCGCTGAGGCCTCCGCCTCGCCCCATATATTGCCATATTCCGTGCCGGCAAGCCTCGGTATCCGCAGATTCGGCTTACCATCACGGCGTCCACGTAAAGCTACGCGCCGAGTGGGTGCCGCGGATGCAAAGAGGAGGCCCCCTCTTGCGAGGGGGCCTCCTGCTTCAGGACATCCTGTCCTTTGTCAGTCCGTAGACCAGACGTTACTTGCCAGCGCGGCGCGTAACGAGGCCACCGGCGACGAGGGTCATGCTGCCCAGTGCGAGTGCGATCAGCGCCCATGCGGGGAAGCTGTTCGAGTCGCTCTGACCCAGGTACCCACCGCTACCGGTGTCCGGACCACCGATGCCACCGCGGGGCGTCGGCGCCGGCGGCGGGGCCTGCGATGCCAGCGGCAGAGCGCAGTCCACACGGACGGACGTCTGAACGACGCTCTTGATGCCACTGTCACCAGCGGTGACGATGACCGTCACGCCCGCGCTCGAGTTGGAGAGCGGAGTGATGACGGAGGTCGCGACGCCGTCCTTGGTCTCGGTGTTGATCGGGTTCGCGGTGCCGAGCGCCACGACGCTGAAGTTCACCGGTACGCCGTCAGCAACGTTGTCGCCGTTGGAGTCCGTGACCTTCGCCGTCACAGTGGACTTCTCGGAGCCGTCGCACTTGATGGTCGAGGCTTCGGCCGTCAGTACGTTGGTGCTCGGGGCACCACCGACGGTGATGTCCTTCGCGCTGTGGTCGGTCGAAGAAAGGATCGGACCTTGGAAGATGTTGATCTCCGCGTCGATCGTCACTTCGCCCGTGTTCTTGCCACCGCAGATAGTGCGGTAGGCGGCCGTCGGCACACCATCCGAAGCGAGGGTGAAGTGCGTGTTGCCCGTGATGTCCTCGTCCGCGTTGCCGAGACCGAGCTGTGCGATGTCGGTGCCCGCGGGCGGGTCGATGTCCCAAATGACCGGGACGCGAGCAAGAGGCGTGTCGTCCTGGTCCGTGACGACGGCCCATGCGACCGTGGAGGTCGGCGGGTCGATCGCTTCGGTGACGTCGGTGTTGTCGACGCAGTCGTCAACGTTCGACGTGTTGCCGTTGGTCTCGATGAGGCTCTCAGCGAGTGTCAGCTTGACGTCGTTCGGCGGGCCGACGACGTTGATGTCGAAGTCCTGCTCAACGGCTTCCTGGCTGACAAAGACGGTCTTGGTGTCGCCAGCGCCAGCACCAGTGGTGTCGACGACGACGTGGAAGAGGACAACGCCGTCGCCGTTGGTGTCCGTACCAAGCGTGGCGTCGGTGCCGTCAGCGCAGTCGTTGTCGACACGCATGTCGGCAGCGCTGTTCTCGAGGGTCGTCACCGTGCCGGTGGCATTGCCATCGTTCGCAGCCACGGTAGTCGAGCCATTCAGTGAGAACGTCGTGGCGTTGATGACCGTGATGGCCCAGGTGCCGTTGACGAGAGGGTTGTTGACCTGGCCGGCGATGGTAACGACGTCGCCCGTCGCGAGGGCGGCGGTGCTACCAACGGTGATGATATGCACCGCGTTGGCCAAGTTGTCGGCGTCTACGATCGCCGTGGTGGCAGCCAGGGACGTCGCGCCGTAGCCGACGTCGGTGGTGCATGTGAAGTCAAGGTTGCCGTTCTCGATCGTCGCGAGACCGCTCGGAAGATCGATCTTGACCGGGCCTTCGTCGTTCACGAAGACAAAGACATCCAGCGTGCAGGCCTGACCAAACAGGAACTGGCTCTGCGACGCGCCGCGCTCGTCGTTCAGCAGGATCCCGTTGCTGCAGTCAGTGCTGATCTGGTTGTCGTCGTAGCCCTCGATGTCCGCAAAGTCGGACTTCTCAAGCTCGCCATCCTCGTCGCCGATGGCGTTCGCCAGTGCGGTGATGCTGGTCGCGCCCGTGGCCGGGAGCGACGTGCCGAAGCCTGTCGCCGCGAGGGCGTTCGAGTCGCCACCGCAAGCGGCCTGAACGTCCGCGCTGGACGGCGTGCCGTCGGTGGTGTCGCCGTCTACGGCGCTTGCAATGAACTCACAGCCAATGACAACCACATCGGTCGTCTCGGCCTGAGCTGGCGGGGTCGAGGTCCCGAGCGCACCGAAGCCCACAACGAGGGCGACGATGGACGCGAGAGCCGCGATTCCAAAAGTCTTAAACAAGGTGTTCCTCCTGATGGGATGGGCGGGATATTCCTGAAGCCCACCCTGGTTACGATTCAATCTCTTCGCTTCTTGATTGGTGTTACCGCGTTCCGGCGAACGTGCCCGGCCGGCTTGGTCTCGTCGTCCTCGGCCGAGTTATGGCGACGTGATGGGCCTTACCCTCTCCGTCACACCGGTCTGCTCCAGCCCTCCTTCCCCTCCAACTGAGTCTGCTTTTCCGCGGCCGTGCGGGATCGAACGTACGAATGGACGGCCGTACCAATACGGGCGCCGAGGGTATAACTCCCCCAAACGGGAAAAGGTTAACCGTTGTCAGGGGATTTTCCGCGAGAGGATCACCGAAACCCGTGCCTGCACCACCCTGAAACCGGGGTGGTATCCCCTTATTGATTCTGGATGGGCTTCCTATTTGATAAGTTGCCAACTCGGTTCTCTGGACAACCGCACCTCACCCGCACCTCACCCCGGCCTTCGGCCACCCCTCTCCACGACGTGGACAGGGGCTCGGGTGAGAAATCGTTCCGCCGGCGTGGGGCGGCCCAGGCGACCGGGCGACTCGCCCGTACGCGAGCCGTGGACGCCGAACGCGAATATCACAGACAGTTATGTCACGCTCGTTGAATCTGAGCGTGTACCTTTTCGTGTTTTCCTTTTTCGCCGGGAGCATCGCCGGAACTCAGTAGCGGCACTCTTTCGAGTGCCGCTACTTGCATGTTCCTCTACTCGCGACGCCTAGTCGCGCTTCGTGGCGAACCGTGCGCCCGCGAGGGCTACGGCGCCTGCTGCCAGCATAACCAGCGGCCACCACGCAAGCGCCCCACCGTCAGCGGCGGACCCGCTACCCGTATCAGGGGCGCGGATGACCCCGGTCTGGGGGCCTGCGCCCGCACCGGCGCCGGCACCAGCGCCTGAACCGGCACTTGCGCCGGGTGAGCCCGGCACCGATGCGCCGGAGCAATCGACGCGCACTGCGGTGGTCAGTACATCCGCCGAGCTGTTCGACGGGATAGTCGAGATGTTGACTGTCACGCCGCGCAGCTCGTCAACCGGGCTCAGCGGCGTGACGACGGTGCTTGCCTCGCCCTTGCCGCCGCCGGTCTTCGAGATAATCGGGTTGGCGGTGCCAAGCGCGACCACGTCGAACTGGACGCTCTGGCCGTTGGCGATGGGCTGGCCATCAGCGGTCAGCACCGTGGCCGTGACCTTCGCCGAGTTCGTGCCGTTGCAGTCCACCACCGGCGGATCCGCGACCGCCGTGACCGAATCAACCTGTCCGATGACCTCAAAGTCCAGCGATGCGGGCTGCGCCGTGTGTGCCTGGGTGTCAGCGGGCAGGCCGGGTATCTCGGGCGTGCCGGTCGCGTACTTGAAGATGGTGGCGGTAATCGTTATAGGCCCGGTGCCCTTTGTACCGCAGAGCACCTGGGGTGCGCCGAATCCGAATGAGCCGAGGTTTACGGTGGGGGTTATCGGTGCGCCGAGGTTCGCAACAGGACCGATCGGCCGGTTTGGCACTTCAATGCCCGTGCCGCCCCAGAGCACCCAGCCCTGAGTGATCTGCGTACCCGCCTCGTCAAGGATGCGGCCGATCAGGACCGTCTTATCGGGGCGGCCGAGGGCGTTCGTGAATCCCTCGAGCGATGTCGGCAGGGGGCACTCGTCTTCCGCGCTGAGCTTGCGGTAGTTCGGGTCGCCGGGCGTGTCGAGGTCGACGATGCCGTTGGTTATGGTGCTCTTAAAGGTCTCGATGGAGATGGTGTCGGGCTCGCCAACGACAGTGAAGTCGAGCGCAGCCTGCTTGGTCCCCTGGCTTACGGTGATACGCCCCGGACCAAGCTCCGCGCCGTAGCCGCCGAGTGGAATCGCGATCATGCCCTTAAGCATGTCCCCGTCATCGTTGCAGTCGTCGAACTGCCCGTCGCAAACATAGCTGTCGTCGGTGCCACCAAACGGCCCCGGCGAGTCGTCGATCTGGACGAACTTACCCTTGCTGGTGCGGATTTCGATGGGCTGGTCGTCCGGCACGAACGCCAAGACGTAGACACCCTCGAACGGTCCCGACGACTTGTTCGTGCCGGGGTCATCCTGGTGAAGCTGCTCGCCGGTAAGATTCCGCAGGGATTCGAAGTCCGACGGGAGAAGACGGCAGACCTCAGTGGCGGGATTGCCGTTAACGCAGTCGCGCTTGAAGGTGTGCTGCGCATCCTTCGTCACGATTTCAGCAAGCGTCTGCTGATTTCCGGGGCGCCAGAGACTGAAGCAGTCAGAAGGAATCGCGCCACCGAACGCCAGGCAGATGCTGGCGGAGAACATGACTACGTGAATCTGGGAGTCGGGGTCCTCGTTGCCCGCCTGTGCAGGCTGGCCCGAGCCCATGGTCAGGCTGGCAGCCAGGGCCACCACACCGGTCAGCGACAGTAGGACTGCTCGCTTCAACATCCTCTGAACCTCCTTGCCGCCGCACGGACTCTTCCGCGGGCGCTGCCGAACCTCATCCGACTCTTTCGACACCGTCGGCGGGCAGCTACGAACTCCCCCGTCCGGCACAGCTCCGTTCTCTACTGCGAATTGCGCCGCGCGAATCCGAGCAAACTCATGCCAAGCGCCGCAGCGGCAAGGCTTACGATGATCAAGCTCCATACGTCACTCGTCGTCGCGGGGCCCGAGCCCGTGTCGGGGAGTCTGATGCCCGAGCGCGGGGCACCGGCGCCGGCGCCTGTACCACTGTCGGGCGGCGTCGATCCGACCGGCGCGGGCGGGGCCTCTGTTGTGCTGGCAGCGGGCGTGCTCGTCGCGGGCGTGCCGGTGGGCGTCAACGTGCCCTCGATCTGCAGTCCGGGCGTGAGGGTCGGCGAAGGCGTCGGGCAGGCGCCCGAACAAGGCGTCGCCGTCGGCGTTGGAGTCGATGTCGCCAGCGGCGCGGGCGTGTCGGTCGCCGTCGCGGTGGCGGTCGGCGCAGCGGTGCCGCAGTCCCCGATGCCGCCGGTTCCGATGAAGATGTTGGCTACAGCACTGCTTACCGTAACGGTTTGCGCACTGCTGTCGTCGGCGTTCACGGTGTACGTATCCAGGTTCGCGTCCACGGTGCTCGTGAGCAATGTCGCCTGGATGCATCCGTTTCCGGTTGCGTTGAACGTCATCGTGGCGAGCAACCCCGCCGTGGTGATGGCCTGGCCGGCGAGCCCAACACAGGCGAACACGCGCTCGCCAACCGCCGGAGTGGTGGACTGGCAGAAGAGATCCGATACGTCGGATGGGTCGCCGGTCTGGCTAACGATCGAACCGACGGCGCTGCCCGTGATGCTGGTGAGCGTCACACCGGGACTCACGTTTGTGCCGACGTGAATGTTAAAGCCGCCGTAAGTACTGGTGGTGCCGGTGGTATTCACCGGTACATCCGGTGACGCTACGGTACCAAACGAGATCGTGCCACCAGTGCCTGCGGCCTGGACACCGCCGGGCGAACCGCCGACGACGGAGAACAGTGCCGTCAGCGCGATGCCAGCGACGGCGGCCACGCCCAATCCGATAAATCGCTTCATGAACAATACTCCTCCGCGAAATCGGTCCGATCGCGCGCGCACGGTTGTGGCCGCCTTGGGCGGCCACTCGTTACAAATCCGCCCTATCTTGCCCTCCCGTCAAGCTTCTGTCAACCCTAAGACGCGGTCCTTAGGGGAGATCGTGCCGCGCCCGACGCCGAAAACGCCACGCATACATGACGTAATTCAGCCTCGGCGTCAGACGGGAGCGAGCAACCGAAACGAGCACCGCGCGGGCTAGAAAGCCCGCGCTACGAGGTAAGTGCGCCGCTGGCTACGCTCGCATGTCGGACAGTTGATGGAACAGGCGCGGGGCGGGGTACCGGTCACAGGATCGCGCAGTCCCCGTTTACGTTGCGACCGAAGTTGGCGGCGGCGACCGAGAGGTCGAGAATGGATATGGCTCCGTCGCCGTCCAGATTTCCTTCCCAGCGCGGGTCCGTCTGGTCGCCGACGTCGTTGCCGAACCAGCCCGCGATCTTTGAAAGATCAAGGATGGAGTCAACTCCATCAAGATCCACGTCGGACCTGGCGAGATTGATCGTCTTCAGCGAACCGACTTCGTCCAGCGTCTTCAGACAGCCCGTGCCGGCGCCTCCGACGGAGTTCTTCGCGCGGGTCAGCGGATCCCACGTTCCTGACGCGCCGGTACCGCAATTGCGGTCCGCGCTGCGGCAAGAGGCCGTTTCGGCGGTGGCGCCGTTCAAGCTGCCGCCGGAAGTCAGGATGGATGTGCAACTCGTCACGCTGCAGTTGGCAGGCGTGCCTTCATCGGCGTCCGAATAGCCGTCGCCGTTCGCGTCGGACTTGTGATCCCGGCTGACGAGGCCACTGGTGCAGGCGCCCGCACAGAGGAAGTCCGGCACGCCGTCGTTGTTCGAATCCTGCCAGACGTAGCCGAGGCCCGTGGTGCCATCAGGCAGCGGCATCGTGCCGAAGGACAGACAGATCGTGGGCGGGGTCAACGTACCGCCCGGCGTGAAGGCGACCTTGCAGATGTCGCTGTGATCGTCGAGCTGACCGACGGTCGCCACACCAGGGAGGCTGCCGTTGGCGTAGCCGGCGCCGTCACCCTTAACGCTCGCGATCGGATTGTTCTTAGGAGCGACGGACGGATCCGTACCGTTGCCCTCGCAGGCGTCGCCGCGACCATCGCCGTCGTTGTTCTTCTGCGTCGGATTCGCGACGAACGGGCAGTCGTCCACTGCGTTGAGGAAGCCGTCGGCGTCGATGTCCGTGCACGTTGTGGGAGCGGCAGCACAACCGGCGACCGCCAGTGCCGCCAGAGCGCCCGCGTCGTTGTTCTCGTATCCCTGGCCCGCACCGCAGGCTGTGCCAATGCCCGCCAGTGACGTCTGCGCGACGTTTGGAATCGTCGGGCAGTTGTCCTCGGTGTTGTTGATACCGTCCGCGTCGTCGTCACCCGTCGAGGAGAGCATGATGTCGTACGCGTAGCCGGCCGTGCAGCCGGAGGCGCAGATCGTGTTGTTATCCAGGCCGATCGCGGGTGGGTTGAAGTCGGTCGCACCCGCCAGCGTCGTGCCGTTGATCGACTTCGATCCAGCCGAGCTGAGCGCCGTGCCGTACGAGGTCAGATTAGACGAATACGGCGGACAGGTCGTGATGTTGGAAGCGGTCGGGCTGGCGGCGCCGAACGGGTTGCCGAGAAGCGTGATATAAGCGATCGGATCGGCCGAGCCCGGAGCACCGCCCGTGGCGACGGTAAGAAACGAAATGGTGGTCTGGCTCATGCCAGGGACGAGCGCAGCCACGCCGTACCCGCGCGCGATCACCATGCCGCTCGGAATACCAGCGAGGGTCTGCACCAAGCCGATGACCGCCGGGACCTGGCTGATGCCGGCAGGCCAGCCGTTGCCCTGCGTCACGTCGCCGCCGTTGGCCTGACCCGGATCGTCGAGCTGATCGAACGAGAAGCCGGGCGTACCCGAGGGGTCCATCGAGACAACGGCGCCGGTCTTCGCGGCTGCCCAGATGGCGTAGGGCGACTGCGTGACGTGAAAGACCGTTCCGCAGGGTGCGGGCTGTCCCTTGTCGCTACCAGCGCCCTGCATGGCTCCGGCGTTGGTTTCGACATCGAGTGCGACGCTGTGCGTCCGCGCAGCCAGCGGCTGTGCGGCGTTCACGGCGATGCCTTTGAGGCTCATGCTCATCGCATCGAAGAACGACGTGGCAGGCGTGCCGGGCGTACATTCGTGTGCGAGGCCGCCAATGCCGGTGCCGTCGGTGCAGATTGTCAGTTCCATGTTCATCGTCGGGTGCGAGGACGGAGCAGTGGTCGAGAACGTGACGTGGAACGCGTGATCCTGGCCGGGAGGTATTTGCGCGAGAGCGACCTGCGAGTGCGACGCGGCACCCATGACGAGGATCAGCACCGCAGCTGCTGCGACGGTGAGCGCCCGAGTAGTAGTGGTGCTCGCACCGATATTCACTGCGGCTAGTCTATCTCCTCAGTTGGGCCAGTTTCGCTAAAGGACGCCCGGACTCACAGCCGAGGGCGGCTATGCTCCACCGATCCGAGCGTCGCCTTGGGTCGGAGAAGCATGATGGCGGCCGAATCGGCCGCCATCATGGTAGTTCTCGCTTAGCTGGGCCGGATTCCGCCGGCTATGCGCAGGTCAGGCCAAACCCCGCGGCAATGCTTGCCAAGTCGAGGATGCTAATCGAACCGTCGCTGTCGGTATCGTACAGCGGCAGCCAGATCCAGCCGAGCGGCGTTGGCACGGCAATCGTCGAGCCGAAGTGCGCGGCCACCTTGCTGAGATCCAAAATGGAGATCACACCATCGCCGTCCATATCGTGACAACCGACCAGTCTGATGGTGGCGTTCGTCGATACGACAACGGCCGGCGTGGACAGTGCGTTTACCACGCCGACATTCGTCAGCTGTAGCTGATCGCTCGCCTCGACAACGGCGATCGACTTGAAATTGAAATTCGCCAGCGCGCGCGGCGTCGCGCCGACGTTCGGGCCCTGCGGAAGGCCGATCTGGCCGGGAGTGCCGAGGCTGGCGCAGCCGAACGTGATGTTGCCGGCGGGCGTCGCAGTCGGCGTGCGCGTCGCGGTTGGCACAGCAGGAGTGTTTGTCGGCGTGAGCGTCGGCGGCGTGCCGGTCGGCGACGGGGTTGCGTCATAGATGATGGAGCAGAGGGGGCCGCGCCCGGTGCTCCCCAGCCACGTCGGGCCGAGGGTCGCCAAGTCTGAACTGACCCATTGGATCTTGTTGGGGTTCCAGGTGAGCCGGAACTGATAGCCGGCGACGTTGGTGGCGTTGGTGAGGTTCAGCGTCTCGGTGAACGGCGTCGCATTGTAGTAGAGTTGCACCTTGGTGGCGGGACTCAGCGCCAGCGTGGTGGTATCGACTGCCTGTGTGGTCGCGCGCCAGATCCCGAAGGATGCGCCCACGACCACCAGCACGGCGAAGATCCTGAGCATTCCTGCTCTCGACGCGATCCCCCTGCTCCCCAGCAAAGCTCCGAACCGCATGTGCGTATCCTTTCGTTCGTCCAATTGTTGATGCGGTCTCGTCCGTTTGACCGCTGAATCTCGCCGGCACTATTGCCGGTGACTGGATCTACGCCTGACTGGCCGCCAGCCGTCTTTTCCAGACACCCGCGACGATGAGCATGAGTCCGAGCGCCGCAAGCGCGATGGCGCGCGTGCGATAGTTGTCTTGGTGTTGTGCGTAGCCGTCGGGCCCGCTGCCAAACCGGCCAACACCCGTGCTACCGGCGCCGCTTGCGCCCGCGCCCTGCGCGCCGCCCGCTGACGAGCCGCTGCCGGTGCTGCCCGGCTGTGTGCCGCTCCCCAACGCTCCCCCAGACGGCGTCGTTCCGATAGCGGGCGTACCGGCTGTGCCCGTGCTCGCCACACTCGGCGTCGTCCTGGCCGCTGGTGTACTGCCGCCGGCCGGCGCGGAGGTCGGGCTCGCAAACGGAACCGCGGTGGCGGTAACCGTTGTATTTGGATCGACTGTCGGCCGCGGCAAGACCGGGCCGTCGACAGTGATCGAGCTGCCCTGGACGTTACCCGCTCCGCAGGGCGCATGGCCGGGATCGCCGGGATCACCGCAGACGTCATCTGCGTTCGGGCTCTGAAGATCGAGCGATGTAAACGTCAACGCCGACGTCCCGCCGCCGACGAGTTTGAACGTTACTGTCGCGAGGGCGCCCGAGCCGGAAGCGCCGTCTGCGTATAGGTCTCCGAACGTCGCGCAACCGACCGTTACATTGTCCTTGCCGTCGTGTGGGAAGGTCAGCCCGGCGCACGAGAGCTGGCGCCCAGAACTCCCGAGGAAGTCGCCGTTCTGTGTCGACTGGTACTCCATGACGTAGTGGTCGAACCTCAGGTCGAACCCATACGCGGCGAGGTTGTCAACATCAGCAACGTTCACCGTGAAGGTCACTGTACCGGCCCCAATCGCCACGTTCTGCTGGGCTGGCGTGATGGTTACAGACGGGTTTGCGGCCTCGATCGGCGTCCCGCCGCCCAGCGCCATTACCCCACCAATTGCCGCCATTGCGAGCCCCAGGCTTATGCGTGTCAGCTTCGTCAAGACAATCTCCCTTACCCCGCGACCTTCCGTATCAATCTCAACGGCTGACAGATTCCATGTATATCAGCGAAAAGGAAGGAGCGCAGCCGGTAATACCGGCTGCGCTCCCCCACAATCCGCTCTATCTCATCCGATTTTCCCTAGACCAGCGGGTCTATGGGTCGACCGGGAGCTGCGGGACCTGCGGCGGGATCGGCGCGGTGCAGTTGCTACCGAAGCGGCCGAAGACGAACTGCACGTCCTTGATGTCGATGTCGCCATCGGCACCCGTGGTGTGCGGCTCGAGGTCGAACCAGATCTGGTAGAGAAGGCTACCGAAGCCGAAGCCGTAGCGGGTTGCCATGGCCTGCATGTCGGCAACGTCGACGTCGCAGTCCTTGTCCATGTCCGCCTCGAGGCGGCGGATGGTGACGAAGGAGGAGCTGTCGGCGACGAGACCGCCCGGCAGAATGCCGAGAAGCGCAACGCCCTGGCACTCTGTCGTCTGGCCCGGGACGATGTAGCCCGTGCCATCGTTCAGCGGCCAGCCACAGGTGTTGGCCAGCTCTGTACCGGTGTCGTCAAACCGAGTGACGATACCGTTCTCCTTGTGGGGGTACAGGCTACCGCGGACGAAGTCCTTGATGTCCATGGAGACGTGCGCCATGATCTGGGCACCCACGAACACCGGACCAACGCCAATCGGACCCGTCGAAGCGCAGGCCACGTGGATCTGCGTCTCCTGCGGGAGCGACATGCTGCAGATGAGCGTGCGACCGGCTGCGGCGAAGAGCGTCGTCGCCGGGCCAATGTCCACGAACGATGCGGTACCAAGAGCCGGGCACGTGCTGATCGGGTTGGAGTTGCAGATCGTCGGGACGTTGAAGATGAGGTTGTCGAAGTGGAGGGTGAACTCGAACGCGCCGAGGCCGTTCGGGTCGCCCTGGTTCGTCAGGATCTCATCGAAGTTGACCGAGCCGGTCTGGCCGGAGGTGGTGCAACCGTTGGTCGGAGGCGTGCCACTCTCGCAGAGGAAGACCTGCTGGATCGAGGGACTCTTCGACCATGCCACCGCCGGCGGGATGATCTGAACGGACGCACACCTGTTGGTGTTGTTCGCCGCGTTCGGGTCAGCCGGGATGGAGCCGCTGGTCGAACTTGCGCAGTTGTTGACCGTGGTGCCGGCGCCACTGGTGGCCGTCACCGGGATGATGAACGAAGCAACGCCGAGCGCCGCGAGCGACGCAGTCGTGCAGGTTACGGTGTTGACCGGAGCCTCGACGCAGCCAGCCGGCAGAACGCCGACGGTGAAGGCTGCGGGGATGACGTCCGTGATGACCACGTTCGGCGCGGCCGTCGTGGTCGACGTGTTGGTGGCCGTCAGGGTGAAGGTCATCGACTGGCTCAGCACCAGGTTGGGCACCGAGGCGGTCTTGGTGAGCGTCACGTCCGGCGGCGGCAGAACAATGAACACCCACGCGTCAGCCATGCCCGGAGCGCCGAAAATGGCTCCCGTGGCGGCACAGTTGACGGCCGGCGGCAGCGTGAAGGTCGGGCCCAAGAGACTGGCCGCGTACGCCGAGCCGATCGGCTGCGTAAGTCGGAGAGGGGCCGTGAGGTCGTTGCCGCAGCTGTAGGTGTTGGTGTGCGGAGTGCTGGCGCCGTCAATGGTGAACGTACCGAATGACGGGCCACCACCGGCCAGCGTGACCATGTGGACCGGGGCGAAGCCCAGGCCGTCCGCCCTCATGTTGAAGGTGACGAAGTTCGGGAACGCCGCCGCCGGCGCAACGCCCGGGGAGAGCGCGGTGCAGGCTACGCCCGAACCCTGGTATCCCGACGGGAGCAGCACGTTCGAAACGTTGATGCTGTTCGGGCCACAGGCCTCGCCGTTTCCGGGAGGACCCCAGAAGACCGCCGGGTCGCCGTAGTTCTTCGTAATGCTGAGCACGCGCATCATCGTGCCGATGGCCGGAGGCGCGCCCGAGATCGCGACCGGGCTGTCGTAGATGATCACGAACTGGTAGCCCGTGACCGGGTCGGGCATGGTGCCCAGGCTGATGTTACAGGGGAAGGGCGAGCCCTGGACGGCGATTGCCGGACAGGAGAGCTGAATGTCTCCACCTGCTACTGCTTGCGTTGGCGTCGCGCGGCCGCCGAAGATGGCAGCGCCGCCGATGACCAATGCAAGCGCCGCTACTAAGAAGCGGAACTTCATGTGTTGGATAACCTCCAGATGACCGGTGGCGGGCGATCATCTTCGTAGGGCCTGTGGCGGGGGAACAGGCAAGCACTGATGTGTAAGGCTTCTGAGGGCTGTACTACGTCAGGTTCCGGTTCAGGCCATCTCCACCTCCGTGTTGAATTTTCGTCCCCGCCGGGGGCGCCTCACGGCGCCCCCGGCGGAAAGTCCGCACCTTACAGAATGGCGCAGGTCCCATCGACGTTGCGGCCGAAGTTAGCCGCCACCGCGGAGAGGTCAAGGATGGAGATGGAACCATCGCCGTCCAGGTTGCCTTCCCAGCGCGGGTCCGTCTGGTCGCCAACATCGTTGCCGAACCAGCCGGCGAGCTTCGAAAGGTCGAGGATGGAGACCGAGTTGTCCAAGTCAACGTCGCCCTTGGCGAGGTTGAGCGTCTTGGCCGCGCCGACTTCATCCAAGGTCTTCAGACAGCCCGTACCGGGCCCCCCCGGGGCGTTCTTCGCTCGGCGAAGCGGGTCCCAGGTGCTTTGTGCACCGGTGCCGCAGGACTTGCCGGCGTTCTGGCAGGAGAAGGTCTCCGCCGTCGTGCCGCTGGTGCTGCCACCGGAGGTCAGAATCGAGGCACAGCTAGCTGCTGGAGCGCAGTTCGCGGGCGTGCCCTGGTCGGCGTCGGAGTAGCCGTCGCCGTTTGCGTCGGACTTGTGGTCACGGCTGACGAGACCGCTGGTGCAAGCGCCCGCACACAGGAAGTCCGGCACACCGTCGTTGTTCGAGTCCTGCCAGGCGAAGCCGGGGCCAGGAGGTGAGTCGCCCGGGCCGAAGGCCAGGCAGACGGTCGCCGGGGTCACAGCGACCGCGCTGCCCGTGGTGAAGGCCACCTGGCAGATGTCGCTGTGGTCGTCGACCTGACCGCTCGTCGTGACGCCGGGGAGCCGGCCGTTCGTGTAACCGTCGCCGTTACCCTTGACGCTGGCGATCGGGTTGTTCTTCGGAGCAACGGTCGGGTCGAGGCCGGTGCCTTCGCAGGCATCGCCGCGGCCGTCGCCGTCGTTGTTCTTCTGGTTGGACCCGCCCGGATCATCGGGCGCAGTGCCGTTGGCGACGAACGGGCAGTTGTCGGCCGCGTTCAGGTAGCCGTCGCTGTCGATGTCGGTGCAGGTGGTGGGCGTCGAGACGCAGCCCGGCGCCGCCAGGTTACTGAGGGCAGTGGCGTTGTCGTTGTCGTAACCCTCGCCCGCGAGGCATGCCGTGCCGATGCCGGCTCGACCCACCTGGCTGAAGTTCGGAACGGTCGGGCAGTTGTCCTCTGTGTTGTTGATGCCGTCTGTGTCGTCGTCACCGGTCGCCGAAAGCAGGATGCCGTAGTTGTAGCCCGCCACGCAGCCGACGCTGCAGATGGTGTTGTTGGCCTGGCCGCCGATTACGGGCACGGTGCGGTCGGTAGCGCCGGTCAGGACCGCGCCGCTAATCGACTTCGATCCGGCCGAAGGGAGGTTCGTACCCAGCGAGGTGACGCTGGAGAAGAACGGCGGGCACGTCGTCGTGCTCTGGCTCACCGGGCTGGCAACGCCAAGCGGGTTGCCGAGCAGCGTGAGGTTGGCGATTGCATCGACGGTGCCGGGGCTACCGCCGGTGCTGATCGTGAGGAAGTTGACCGAGGTCTGCGTCACGCCCGCGACGACCACGGCGACACCGGTGCCGCGGTTGATGACCGCTGCGTCGGGAATGCCGGCGAGGGTCTTGACCGATCCGATGACTACCGGGACTTCCTTGATGCTCACCGGCCAGCCGTTGCCCTGCGGCACGTCGCCACCGTTGGGCTCCGCCGGGTCGTCAAGCTGGTCAATCGAGAAGGGGGGCGTGCCGGAGGGGTCCATCGAGACGACGGTGCCCGTCTTGTTGGCGACCCAGACGTCGAAGGCCGGCGGCGCCAAGTGCGTGCCCGTGGTGCCACAGGTCTTGCGCTGGCCGGCGTTAGGACCGGCACCCTCGATAGTACCGGCGTTGGTCTCGATGTCAAACGTCGTGCTGCCCGTGCGAGCGCCGACCGTCTGCGCACCGTTGACCAGGATGCCCTTGAAGTTGGCCGTCGCCTGGTCGAAGAACGGTGCATCCGCCGTGCCGGCGACACACTCGTTCGCCGTGCCACCGACGCCGTTGCCGTTGGTGCAGAGCGTCAGGTCGACGTTCAGCGTGACGGGCAAGCCAACGACGGTTTGCGAGAGCGTCACGTGAAACGCGTGATCCTGACCGGGGGGTGTGGTTGCGGAAGCGGACTGCGACTGCAATCCGACTCCCGCGATGAGCGTCAGTACCGCAATTCCTGCGGCGGTGAGCGCCTTAAGCTTCATGTTTCTAGTCCTCCTGAGAGACCTCTGTAGGGCAATTGATTCATTTCAATCGTTTTGGGCTGAATGCTGTAGGGCAACCTCCTTACATGAACCATGTTCGCCGCAGGGGTCAGGCGACGTTCGTTCAGTCCAAGGCAGGGACAGCAATAACGCTGCTCCCAATTCGTGGCGGGAATTGGAGGGAATGTAACTCTGGCGGGGTCAGCCGCTATTCTGCACCCGCTGTTACGATCCTGTCAAGACTTCCCAGCGCTATTTGGGGACCAGTTTTCCCGTCAATCAAGTTTATTTCCAGGCTCATTTCGCACCTAGGTGCGGGCGGCTTCCGCGGCGTGAGCGCCGCCCAGCCGTTTCCGATTCACGCTTCCTTGCGGGATTCTGCTTCCTTGCGGCGTCGAGCGCCCGCGCGGTGCGGGCGTGGCAGCCTAGGGCAGGCCCTGGGCGGGGTCGAAGGCATCGACGATCTTCAGGAAGAAGGCCTCGAACTGGCTGGTCCTGATGGCGCCAAACGTGTTGAGCTGAAGCCGCCAGGCGCAGCTCTTGCCGTCCACGTAGATGGAGATGTGGTTGGCAGGGAAGGCCGTGCCGCCGGCCCAGTCAACCCGGATGGCGGCTTGCCCCGCCACGGTATACGCCGCCTGCGGTTCGCTCCCCAGGCTCCCCAGGCCGAGCGCCTCAGCGGACGAGCCGTCCTTCGCGAGCATCGAGATCGCACTCAAGCCCGGCCGACAATCCACGGACACGCCGACGTACGGGAAGTTGTTCGGCGCCAGCAGCGAGACCGTCAGCCCGACGCCAGACGAATCGATCTGCCAGCCCTTCGGCAGCAGAACGTCGTAGGGAAAGTCGATGACGTCGGTGCCCTGGGTGCGCGGGACGGCGTCGTGGCGGTAAAGCTCCAGCGCGTAGTCGGCGGCGATCACGGTGGACTCCGCCGAGGTGGGCGTCTTGAAGCCGGGGACAGGCACGACGGCCGTGCCAATGGGCGTCGGAAAGGCCGGCGTCTTCGACGAGCCGCCGTCACCGCCGCAGGCTGCGGCCGCCCCGATCAGCGCGCATCCCAGCGCCAGCGTCAGAAGTCGATTCATCTCGTTCGGACCTTTCCTTGGTACGGACATACGCACGCCGAGCACGGCGTTCACGCCGGTTTGAACGATACGAGGATCGCCTCGATATCCTGACGGTGATCCTCGATGCGCAGGCCATAGTACGAGCCGAACTGGAGACGCCACGTGCAGGTTCCCTGCGCGAAGTAGAAGCTGGCGTTATCGGTGATCAGCCCCCCAAGGCCGCCGGTCCATCGCACCTCCTGGTAAGTGCGATCGCCAATCGTTGTGGTGCGCGGGAGTTGCACCCGGTACCCAATTTCGAGCGCGAAGATCTGGTCGCGATCCAGCACAATGAGTTGATCAGGGGTCGCGCCGTCAACGCACTGCACGTGCACACCGGCGAAGAGGCCGGTCTCATCACGATAGACGAGAGCGAGGAAGTCCTGCCCCTCCCTCTCTTCGGCACGCCAGTTCTTTGGGACGCTGATGGTGAACGATGCGTCGGTCGCAGTGAACGGCGTAAGCGGACCCTGCCACGCGGTGTCGGCGTGCGAGAGCGCGTCGGATAGCGGCACGCGCGGTGTGATCGAGGGATTCAGCGGGGGATATTCGTCCGGACCAGGCGAGGGAAGCACGACCGTGGCGCCAGGCGTCAGCGACTCACTCGTTCCGGACGTTGCGGTGGGCTTCGCACCACCGTCGCCGGACGAGCACGCTGCGGCTAGCAGGAGAGCTGCCATTAACAGAGGAAGCGCGCGCGCGGCAGTTTGTGCGATTCTCTTCCCGCCCACCAGACCTCCGCTCGCCACGAACGACATCCGTCGTGTAGCGCCGAAGGCTAACACACCTCCCGGACGCTGTCATCATAAAGAACCGCGGCGGGGCCGACTCCTAACACATGTGTCCGTCAATTACCGCCCGTCAAGATTTCGGCATTCATGTTTGACGCGGAAATCTCGACGAAATCGACCTGTAAGGTATTGACGCGGTCCAGCCGTCCGCCGTACTATCGCGTTGAGCCAACAAGAGGGGTGGGTTGGCTCGCCCCCGCCTTCCGTTCCCCCGAGTCGCGGCCTTGGGCGATCACGCGCTCCAGAACCGGGGAGTCATGCGGCGTTTCCGTATATCCGCAAATGCAGGCGTAGCCGCGCTGCTTGTCGCCGCCGTCACGCTGATCGGCGCATCGATCGTTGCCACCTGGGGTAGCGGGTCGGGCGTCGACGCGTACACGCTCGGCGCGGCGACAGACATTCCGCACAACGCGGGACAGACACTCACACTCACCAACGAATCGGTCGACGTCACCTTCGTGAGCGTTTCGGCCGGCTACAACAACGAATTCGGCCGGCACTCGCCCGGGGCCGCGACCGCGTACTTCAGTTGTCTCGATGTCTCGCCGGGGTACACCGTCGACGCCGGCAACTACACAGGCCCGGTCGAACTGATCTTCTACCTCGATACACCGGCCGGCGACTACTGGAAGACAGGCCCCGGATCGCGCAACTCCGATGGCAAGGCGCACGCGCGCATGACGCCGATCGCCGGCGGCGTGCGGCTGGAGTGGGAAGACCTTCCGAACAGCAGCGCGGACTGGGACTTCAACGACTGCGTGATCGACGTGATGATCTCGACGTACCAGACGGCGACACCGACGCGGACGCCGACGCGGACGCCCACCAACACGCCGACGCGCACGCCGACGAATACGCCCGTGCCGCCGACGAACACGCCTACGAATACACCGACGAACACACCGACCAATACGCCGACGATCACCAACACGCCGACCAATACTGCGACGCACACGCCGACGATCACCAACACGCCGACAAACACGGCGACGCATACACCGACGATCACCAACACACCGACCAATACAGCGACGCATACGCCGACGATCACCAACACGCCGACGAACACCGCGACGCACACGCCGACGATCACCAACACGCCGACCAACACCGCGACTCAAACACCGACTATCACGAACACGCCGACCATCCCCGAGACGCACTCACCGACTATCACGAACACGCCGACCAACACCGCGACGCACACGCCGACGATCACCAACACGCCG